>JOHN01000006.1 GCA_000719695.1 Streptomyces sp. NRRL F-6131 | reverse complement strand
ACCCGCTCCATCACCGTCGACGCCTCCGGCGAGGTCGCCGACCTCAAGGACAACGTCAACTTCATGGTGGAGTCCCTGCGCGAGACCACCCGCGCCAACCAGGAGCAGGACTGGCTGAAGACCAACCTGGCCCGGTTCACCGGCACCCTGCAGGGACAGCGCGACATCCACTCCGTCGCCGAACTCATCACCGACGGCCTGACGCCGCTGGTCGGCGCCCAGTACGGCGCGTTCTACCTGGCGGAGGAGGGCGCCGAGGGGACGGTCCTGGCCCGGATCAGCGCCTACGGCCGTGCGGTCGGACCGCGCCCGGGCGGGCAGGGCTCCGACGGGCAGGGCTCGGGCGGGCAGGGCTCCGACGGCAGCGGCGGCGAGGGCGGCCCGGCGGGCGGCGGCCCGGAGCGGGTGCCGCTCGGCGACTCGCTGGTCGGCCAGGCCGCCCGCACCCGGCGCACCGTCACCGTGGACGACCTGCCGCCCGACTACGCGACGATCGGCTCCGGCGCCGGCACCACCCACGCCCGGTCGCTGGTGATCCTGCCCATCGCCCTGGAGGAATGGCTGCTCGGGGTCATGGAGTTCGCCTCGATCCACGCCTTCAGCGCCGTCCACCTCGACTTCCTGGAGCAGTTCGCGGAGGCCTGCGGCGTCAACATCGGCACCCTGCTCGCCAACGGCCGCACCGACGAACTGCTCGGCGAGTCCCAGCGGCTCACCGCCGAACTCCAGGCCCAGTCCAAGGAGTTGCAGGAGGGCCAGGAGGAGCTGCGGCGCTCCAACGCCGAACTCGCCGAACAGGCCGCACTGCTCGCCGAACGCAACCGCGACATCGAGGCCAAGAACCTCGAGATCGAACAGGCCCGGCAGGAACTGGAGGAGCGGGCACGGCAGTTGAGCCTCTCCTCGATGTACAAGTCGGAGTTCCTGGCCAATATGAGCCACGAACTGCGCACTCCGCTCAACAGCCTGCTCATCCTCGCCCAACTGCTCGCCCAGAACGCGGCCGGCAACCTCACGCCCAAACAGGTCGAGTACGCGGGCGTCATCCACTCGGCCGGCTCCGACCTGCTCCAGCTGATCAACGACATCCTCGACCTGTCCAAGGTCGAGGCCGGGAAGATGGAGCTCAGCCCCGAACCCTTCTCCGTGCAGGAGCTGTTGACGTACGTCGAGTCCGCCTTCAAACCGCTGGCCGACCAGAAGGACCTCGCCTTCCGGATCGGCGTCGACCGCCGCGTCCCCGGCGAACTCGTCACCGACCAGGCCCGGTTGCGGCAGGTGCTGCGCAACCTGCTCTCCAACGCGATCAAGTTCACCGACGCGGGCCGGGTCGAGCTGCGCATCGAATGCGTGGAGGCCGACGGACTCCCGGCCGAACTCGGCCAGGTGGAGGCCGCGGTGGCCTTCCACGTCGAGGACACCGGCATCGGCATCGACCCCGCCCACCTCGACACCATCTTCGGTGCCTTCCAGCAGGCGGACGGCACCACCGCCCGCCGTTTCGGCGGCACCGGGCTCGGTCTGTCCATCAGCCGCGAACTCGCCCGCCTGCTCGGCGGCGCCCTCACCGTCCGCTCCACCGCGGGCCGGGGCAGCCGCTTCAGCTTCTACCTGCCGCTCGCCCTCCGGGACCGGCCGGCCGCCCTGCCCGCCGCCGAGGCGCGCGTCCTGGTGGTCGAGGCCGAGCCGCCCGCCCTGCTCACCCTGCTCGCCCGGACCGCCGCCGAGGCGCACGGCGACGACCCCCCGGTGGCGATCCGCAGCGCCGGCAACGAAGCGGACCTGCGCGTCGCCATCGCCGAGGGCCCGTACCGGTGCGCCGTCGTCGACCTCGCCCACACCGGCGAACTCGCCCCGCTGCTGCTCACCGCGCTCCCCGAGGGCACGCCCGTCCTCGGCCACCGGGGCGGGGGCGACCCGGCCGGGATCACCGCCGCGGCCGTGGTCGGGCTGGAACTCCCCTCGGGCCTGGACGAGTTGCGCGAACGGCTGATCGACCTGTTCGGCGGACGCCGCCCCTCGGAGCCCGACCCCGTGGAGAGCCCCGCCCCGGCCGACGAACCGCTCGCCGGACGCACCGTGCTCATCGTCGACGACGACATCCGCAACGTCTTCGCCCTCGCCGCCGCCCTGGAACAGCACGGGCTGACCGTCCTGCACGCCGCCGACGGCCGGGCCGGCCTCGACCTGTTGCGCGGCCACCCCGAGACCGACCTGGTGCTGATGGACGTGATGATGCCCGGCCTCGACGGCTACGCCACCATCGCCGCCATCCGGGCCGACGAACGGGTCGCCCGGATCCCGATCGTCGCCGTCACCGCCAAGGCCATGGCCGGCGACCGCGCCAAGAGCCTCGCCGCCGGCGCCGACGACCACGTCACCAAGCCGGTGGACACCGGCCTGCTGCTGGAGCGGATGCGGCACTGGCTGGACGTGTCATGACCCACGATCACCCGCGGTCCGCCGGTCCTCCTGATGCTCCCGGTCCGCCCGGTATGTTCGATGTGCCTGATGTACCGGATGTGCCACAGTCCGGCACCGGTCCGCCCGCGCCGCCGCCGTCCGGGCGGACCGCGGACGCCGACCCGGCGGCCGGACCCGCCGAGGGCGTCGAGGGCCCGGCCGAGGGCTCGGCCCAGGGCGCCGTCGCGCGGCAGCTCGCCGGGGCCGTCCGGCGGCTCCAGCACACGGTGGAACGGATGCGCGCCGAGGAGGGCACCCGGGCGCTCGTCGACCTCGCGACCGGCATGCTCGTCGAGCGGCTGACGGTGCCGCCCGCGGAGGCCGCCGCCCGGCTGGCCCGGCTCGCCCAGGAGGCCGGGGTGCCGGTCGCCACCCTGGCCGCCGACATCGTCGGCCGCTCGGCGCAGCAGTCCCGCGCGGGGCCGTCCCCGGTGGGCCCGTCGCACGAGCCGCCCGGACCGGCCGAGGACCCCGAGCCGGCCGTCGCCCCGCCCGAGCCGGCGGTCCCGCCCGAGCCGCCCGCCCCCGCCCGGGCGCTCGCCGCCGTGCCCGACCTCGTGGGCGCCGTCGAAGCCGTCCTCCGGCAGGGCGCCGCCCCCCTCGGCGCCCACGCCGTCCTGGTCTGGCAGCGCCTGCCCCGCGGCAGCCTCGCCCTCGCCGCCCAGGCCGGCCTGCCCGCCGACGAGGCCGAGGCCTGGAGCCGGGTGCCGCCGGGCGTCGACACCCCCGCCCAGCAGGCCGTCGCCACCGGCGAGGACCACTGGCCCGACCGACCCGGGCCCGCGGCCCGACCGTCGCCGGCCGGTCCGGTCGCCGGGGGCGCCGGCACGCCCCGGGCCGTGCTCCCGCTGCTCGCGGGCGGCCGCCGCCTCGGCGCCCTCGAAGTCCTCTGGCCCGGCGCCGCACCCGCCCTCGCCCCGCGCCAGCGCCGGCAGCTCCGCGCCCTCGCCGACCTCTGCGCCACCCTCCTCGGCCACCCGGAGCCCGTCGCCCCGCCCGACCACCAGGCCGAACTGCTCGACGGCCTGCTCGACCCCGCCCTGCTGCTCGAACCCGTCCTGCGGGACGACCGGGTCGTGGACTTCACCGTCCTGCGCACCAATCGGCTGTTCCGGGACCCGCTCGGCCGCCCCCGCAGCGGCCTGGAGGGCACCTCGCTCCTGGAGACCTACCCGATGGCCTGCGCCACCGGCCTGCTCGAACCGCTGCTGAGGGCCCACGAGACCGGCGAGCCCCGCACCGACGACGGCCTGCGCCTGGTCTTCCAGGGCGGCGGGATCGCCCTGCCCACCGTCCTGCGGATCGCCGTCACCCCGCTCGGCCCGCGACTCCTGCTCAGCTGGCGGCGGGACACCGACCGGGCGGGCGAGTCCGACCAGGCCGACCTGCTGCGCCAGGCCCAGCGGCTGGCCCGGGTGGCCGGCTTCGAGGAGCAGGCCGGGAGCGGCCGGATCCTCTGGAACGAGGGCCTGACCGAGCTGTTCGGCCTGCCGCGGGGCGCCGCCGTGCCGCTCGCCCGGCTCGTCCGGCACGTCCACCCGGACGACGAGCCCGCCGTCCGCCGGCTCGTCGACACCGTCCAGCACCGGCTGCGCACCGCCTCCGCGGTCTTCCGGCTGGTCCGCCCGGACGGCACGCAGCGCTACACCCGGGTGGTGGCCGAACCGGTCCTGGACGAGGACGGCCGGCTCGGCGCGATCCGCGGCGCCTACCACGACGTGTCGTCCCAGCACTGGACCGAGGTCGCGCTCGGCGCCACCCGGGCCCGGCTGGCCGACAGCGAGCAGGAGGCGGCCGAGCGGGAGCGGCTGGCGCTCCGCCTCCAGCAGGCGATCCTGCCCGCCGCGCCGCCACCGCTCGGCGCCCCCGGACTGCGCGCCGCCGTCCGCTACCGGCCCGCCGCCAAACGCGACCGGGTCGGCGGCGACTGGTACGACGTGCTGGTGCTGCCGGACCGTCAGGTGCTGCTCGCCGTCGGCGACGTGGCCGGGCACGGCGTCGGGGCGGCCACCGGCATGGTCGCGCTCCGGCACGCCCTGCGCGGTTTGGCCGTCACCGGCGCGAGCCCGGGCCGGCTGCTGGAGTGGGCCAACACCGTGGCGCTGCGCGAACCCGGGCAGGTGACCGCCACCGCCGTCTGCGTGCTGCTCGGCCCCGACGACGGCTCGCTGCGCTGGGCCCGGGCCGGGCACCTCCCGCCGATCCGGCTCCGCCCGGGCGGAGCCGAGGTGCTGCCGCTGCCGCACGGGGTGCTGCTGGGCGCCCTGGCGGACGTCGAGTACGAGGAGTTCACCGCCCGCCTCGACCCGGGCGACGTGCTGCTGCTCTACACCGACGGCCTGGTCGAACGGCGTGACCGGCCGGTCGAGGAGTCCGTCGACCACCTGATCCGGGCCGCCGGCCCGCCCGGTCCCGACCTGGAGCGCTACCTGGACCTGTTGCTGGAGCTCAGCCCGGCCGACACCGACGACGACACCTGTCTGGTCGCCGTCCGCATCGAGCAGCCGGAGCCGGCCGGGCCGGTCTCACCGTCCTCGCCGGCCTCGCCGTCCGAGGAGCCGGAGACCTCGGGACCGCCCGGCGTGACTGCACGAATTGCCGAGTGATCTTGCGCGGTCCGTACACCGCGGGGCACCGCGCCGGCCTAGATTCGACCGGCGGGGACCGCCGGGCCGCCGCCCGTCACGGGCGCGGGAACCGGCCGCCCCCCACGATGCACGCACCACGAAGGAGAACAACCATGGCGAACCGCAGGACCGTCGCGGTGGTCGGCGCGACCGGACGACTGGGCGGCCACGTCGTCCGCGTCCTGGAGGAGCGCGGCCACGAGGTCGTGACGCTCTCGCGCTCGGCGGGCGTCGACGTCGTCACCGGCGAGGGACTCGCGGCGGCGCTGGCCGGGACCGACATCGTCATCGACGCCTCGGGCACCCCCTCGGCGGACGAGCAGGAGGCGACCGCGTTCTTCACCGCGGCCGCCGCCAATCTGCACGAGGCGGGCTCGAAGGCCGGCGTGGAGCGGATCGTCTCGGTGTCCATCCTCGGCATCGACGCGTCGACCGGCGGCTACTACCGCGCCAAGGTCGCGCACGAGAAGGCCCTGGCCGCCGGACCGCTGCCGGTGCAGATCCTGCGCGCCGCCCAGTTCCACGAGTTCGTCGAGCCCCTGGTGAGCTGGGGACGCCGGGGCGACACCGTCCACGTGCCGCTGATGCGCACCCAGCTCGTCGCGGGCGCGGCGGTGGCCGAGGCGCTCGTCGACCTCGCCGAGGCCCCCGCACCCGCGCCGGGCGCACGGCCCCCGTACCCCGAGATCGCCGGCCCGCGCGAGGAGAACCTCGCCAAGGCCGCCGAACTCGTCTACGCCGCCCGCGGCGAGCAGGTCACCGTCGTCGAGGTGAGCGACCCCGCCACCCCCGACCGCGAGCTGCTCGAGGGCGGCGCCTTCGTGGCCGGTCCCGGCACGACGCTCGCCGGCCCGACCCTGGAGGAGTGGCTGGCCGGCGCCTGACCTCCGGCGCCCCCGGGCCCACCGCCGCCGACCGGGCAGCGGTGGGACCGCTGCGTGTTAGGCCCGGGCCCGGCCGGGTAGGCGCGACGCGCTGGAGGGGATCGGACACCGAGGGGGTACGGACCGAAGGGACACCACCATGCTGTTGTTCGGACTCCTTCTGGTCGCCGCGACCGGGGCCTTCACCGCCCTGCTGATCGCCGACAACCTGTCCGGCGGGCCGGAGTACCAGGTGACCGTTCTGGGCAACGACCTGGTGACGCTCGACAGCCTGGAGATCTTCCTCGCCGGGCTGGCCCTCGCCCTGCTGTTCTGCCTCGGCCTCGGCCTGACCCTCCGCTCGCTCCGCCGCGCCCGGACGGCCCGCGCCGTCCGGGCGGCCGGCCCGACCCGGAAGGGTCGGCGGGACCGCGCGGACGAGCCCTACCGGGACGACCGGCCCTCGGACGCCCACTACCCCCACGAGCGGGACCCGGACGAGCGCCACCCCGACGAGCAGTACCGGGACGAGCGGTACCCGGACGAGCGCTACGCGGACGCGCGCTCCGACGAGCGGATCATGGAGCGACGGGTCGCCGACGACCGGATCTCCGACGAGCCGGCCGCCCGGACCCCGGTCCCCGACGGGCCCGTGGCCGGGGACGCGTCCCCGGCCGGGACACCGCGCGAGGCCTCGCCGCGGAGCCGGGCGCACCAGGAACCGGACCGCTGACCCCGCACCCCCGACCGCCTCCACCACCCGACCGACCCGCCCGACCCGGACCGAGGAGGAGCCACCGCATGCCGATGCCCAGTGCCACTCGGTCCGCCCCGGGCGTCGACCACGCCGTGCGGTCCCGCCGGCTCCCCCTCGCGGCCCGGCCCGGCGTCATCGCCGAGGCCCGGGCCTTCACCGCGGAGTCGCTCGCCGACACGAAGGACCGCACGCTCGTCGAGGACGTCGTCCTGCTGGTCTCCGAACTCGTCGCCAACGCCGTCCGCCACGCGGGCGGACCCCGCGCCCTGCTCCTGGTCCGGGGCCGGGGTCTCCTCCGCGTCGAGGTCACGGACCGCAGCCCCCGCCCACCCCGGATCCACCACAACCGGCGCCCGACCGACATCGGCGGCCTGGGCCTCTTCCTCCTGGCCGAACTGTCCCGCCGCTGGGGCTGGTACCACCACGGCCCCGGCAAGGTCGTCTGGTTCGAAGTCGACCTCCCCCGCACCGGCCCGCCGCCCGGTGACGAGCGGCGGGCCGCCCGGGCGCGAACCCCCTGCGAGGATCAGGTGCCGGAGTTGTCCACGAACCCCACGACGTCCAGGTATTCGACCTCGGGCGGGACGCCGTAGATCCCCGTCACCTTGGCGACGATCTCCTCCGTGAAGAAGGAACGGGCCTTTGCCTCGTCGTCCCACACGTAGAAGTTCTTCGCCTGACCGCTGCTCTCGTCGAGCATGAAGCTCTTGAAGCGAAGGCCGGCCATGCCTTCGAACGGTCCACGGAGTTCGTCGGCGATCTTTTCGACGGTTGAGCGATCGAACTGGTCGCTCGGTGCGAAAGTCACGAGCATGGCGATCATCGGACCTCCTGTCGATGGGGCGAACAGCGGTCGATCGAACGACGCCGGAGGCGATTCCCATTCTACGCGGCCGGGATTCCGGCGGTCGGACTCGTGGGCCGGCGGTGCGGGAGGACACGAGTCGGGAGAGGGCGGGAACGCGGCGGGGTGTTACTCCGCAGCGGTGACCTCGGTGACCTCGGTGACCTCGGGGGCCTCGGGGAAGGAGTGGTGTTCGTGTGCGACCGCCCAGCGGCCGTCCCGCTTCTGCAGGCCGAGGGTGAGTCGCAGGCGTTGTGCCGGGCGTTCGGCGAGGTCCTGCGGGGTGCCGCAGCGCAGTAGGGCGTACGCGAAGGCGACGTCGGTACCGGCCGTGACGTCCAGGGACTCGACGGCGAACGCCGCGCCGCGCGACTGCCACTCGAAGAACGGTGGCCAGGTCTCCCGGTAGGCGTCGATGCCCCGGACGCCCTCGTAGGGCGGGGGCACGTCGAACATCACGATGTCCGTCGCGTGGTCGGCGAGCACGCCCGCCAGGTCCCCCCGGTGGACGGCCGCGGCCCAGTCCTCGATCAGGGTCCGGATGAGTTCCTCGTCAGTCGCCATGTGCAGGATGCTCCGCCCCGTTCGGCGTCCGCGCAACGCGGGCCGGGTCAGGCGCGCGTGGTCGGGCCGCGTGCCAGGTGGACGGTCATGCCCCGGCCTGATCCGGCGGGCCCGGGGGTTCTCCCGTCGGCCTGATCCAGTAAGATACGAAATCCGAAAGTGACTATTACCGGGGGTCAAGGATGGGCGAGTTCACCGTCAACGAGCTGGTGCGGGAGTGGATCGGGGGCTGGATCGTCTCGCGCGGCGCGGCCGACCCGGTGGACGAGCCCTGGGGCTGGACGATCGACGTCGGTCAGGCCAAGCAGGTGGCACGGCACGTCCTGCCCGCGCCGACCGAGCCCGAGGTGCGCAAGCTGGTCGCCGCCACCACCGCACCCGGCACCTGGCTCAAGCTCTTCGCCGACGACGAGACCGTTCGCCCCTGGCTCGGCCCGGGCTGGCAGTTCGACGTCCCCGGGTACCTGATGACCGTGCCGCTCGCCGCTGAGCGTCCGACCGTCCCGGCCGGGTACACCCTCACCTCCTGGGAGCGCGGCGGTGTCGTCCGGGTGCTGGTCCGCACCGAGGACGGTCACTTCGCCGCGCGCGGCCAGCTCGGGCTCGCCGGGGCCAGTGCTGTCGCCGACCAGATCGAGACCGCCCCCGAGCACCGCCGCCGGGGCCTGGGCTCGGTGGTGATGCGGGCCCTGCAGGACGCCGGGCACCGCGGTGGGGCGACCACCGGGATCCTGGTCGCCACGCCGGAAGGGCGGGCGCTCTACACCGCCCTCGGCTGGACGGTCCGCGCCGCCATGGCGAGCCTCTACTACGCGCCGCAGCCCGGGGAGTCCGAGAGGTAGGCGGAAGCTGCGGAGCCCGCGCAGGCGTGACCGGGGGAGGGGCCCGGACGGACGACCGCCGCCCCGCCCCGGACAGGTGTCCGGGGCGGGGCGCGGTTCGGCACCGGGTCAGCGCGGCTTCAGCACTGCGGCCGCTTGCCGTGGTTGGCGCCCTTGCGGCGGGCCTTCTTCTTGCGGCGGCGCTTCGAGGACATCGGGCCTCCTTGGGTTCGACCCCCGTCCAAGGTCTCACACCGACGGCCCGCCGTCGCGTCGTCACGCTTCCCCGAGCCTGGCCTTCGAGTGGAGGGGCGGACGGCCACGGGTCAGACCGCCTGCCAGAGCGCGGGCGTGTTCGGCGGCTCCCAGCCGGGCTGCGCCTGGTGGCCCTGGAGGCACCGGTAGGAGGCGCTGCCGTAGGTGACGGTGTCGCCGGCCCGGTAGACGGTGCCGACCGCCCACGTGCCGCCCGGGTTGCCGGGACCCGGGCCGGGGCCGGGGCCGGGGCCCTGTGCGTCGGTCGTCAGCGTCAGCCCGTAGCCCTGCAGGATCGGGTTGACCGGCTGGAAGTACGTGGTGCCGCCCTGCGAGCAGTTGCCGGTGCCGCCGGAGGTCACGCCCTGCGCCTGGGTGCCCGAGATGAACGACCCGCCCGAGTCGCCGGGTTCGGCGCAGACGCTCGTCCTGGTCACCCCCGAGACGGTGCCCTCGGCGTAGGTGACGCTGGTGTTGTGCTGCTGGATCGTCCCGCAGTGCCAGCCGGTGGTGGAGCCGGAGCGGCAGACCGAGGAGCCGACCTGCTGGAGCACCGAACCGGTCACCTTGCCGGCCGCGCCGGCCACGGACGGGGTCGCCGTCCAGCTGCTGTTGGCGGCGACCCAGGCCATGTCGTTGCCCGGGAAGACCGAGGCCTGGAAGCTGCCCTGGGCGGCCCGGTTGGCGCCGGTCGTGCTCGCGCCGGCCCGCCCGCAGTGGCCGGCGGTGGCGAAGCCGTGGGTCGTCCCCCGGGTGATCGCGAAGCCGACCGAGCAGCGGGTGCTGCCACCGATGTAGTAGGCGTCGCCGCCGCGGATGTCGTACAGCGGACGCGGCGCACCGGCGACCGTCTCCACCCGCACCGCCGACCGCTCCACCCCGGCGGCCGCCACCAGCCGCTCGGCGGCGGCCGGGTCGGTCGCCTGCACCACCACGGTGTTGGCGGGCACGTCGACGAAGCGCACCGGCGCGGCGAGGGCGTCGGCCCGGCCGGTGGCGTCCCGTCCGGCGGCCCGGTCGAGCGCGGCCAGCGCCCCGTCCAGGTCCGCGAGCGTCCGCGCGACGAGCACCGGGCGCCCGCCCGCCGCACGGATCGCCGCGGCGTCGGCGGGCCGGGTGGTGGCGACGGCCAGCCCGGCCGCGTCGGCGCCCTCCACCCAGGAACCGGCCCAGCCGGCGCCGAGGTCCTGGGCGAGCGCGCCGGCCAGGGCGCCGGCCCGGGCCTCGTTGGCGAGCCGCGCCTTCGCCTGGCCGGCCGTCAGGCCGAGGTCGCGGCGCAGCGCGTCGAGCAGTTCGGGTGCGGTGGCGCTCACGCCCAGCGTCCCGGGCGCGGAGGCGGCGGCCTCGGCGGCCGGGCGGGCCGCGCCGGCCGGGGTGGGGCCGAGGGCCGGGGCGGCGGCGCCGGCGGTGCCCTGGAGGGCGGTCAGGGCGAGGGCGGCGGTGGCCAGGACGGCGCACGCCGCCCTGGCGGGTCGTCGGAGCATGGGGGTCTCCCGCGGTCACGGTGTGGGGGTTGCGGGAAACCGTAGGAGCCGCGTCCGGGGCCGGGGGAGATGTCACCCGGGGGTACCGCCCGAAGCTGTCACCCCAGCTGCCCGGCGGGCCCGTCGGCACTCAACTCCGTTGTACAGAAGACCTTTTCATGGACCATTTCGTCAAGGCCGCCCGCGCGCCGCGGCGGGTGGACCGGGGTGTTCACCGCTGCTCGACGAGCCCCAGCAGCCAGAAGTTCGCGTACCGGCCGGCGGCCGTGACCGTCGGGTCGGCGAGCCGCCCGCCCCGGCCGAGACGGACCCGGACCTCGTCCAGCGACACCGAGGCGCCGCAGGAGTAGCCGAGCGGCGCGTACGTCTCGTCGGGGCCGCAGAGCACGGACACCACCCGGCGGGCGGGCGGGAACCGCAGCACGATCTGCTGGTGGTCGGCGTACGCCACCTCCAGGCCGAGCGTCAGGTGCGCCCCGCCGACCAGGTACCAGCCACTGCCGGGCCGGTCCTGCCGCAGCACTCCGGCCAGCGTCCGCAGCCGGCCCGCACCGGGACCGCCCGACCAGCCCGGAGCGCCGAGACCGCCGAGGGCACCCGGGTCGCCGAGGCTCCCGAGAGCGCCCAGGACGCCCAGGGAGCCGAAGCCGGTCACCCCGCCGCCGGGCCCACCGAGCCCGTCGCCCCCGTCACCGCCGTCACGGTCTTCACGGCCGTCACCCCGGTCCACCTGCCGCCCGGCCGTCGTCCCGCCCGCGTCGGGCGGCTCGCCGGGCGCCACCGCCGCCGTGGCGAGCACCGCGGCCGCCGCCACCGCCGCCAGCACCCTCAACCGCCGCACCGCCCCGCCTCCCCGCCGCCGTCGACGCCCGCCCGCCGACGGACCATCCGACCACGCACCACCCCTCACCCCGCCACCCGCCGTGCCGCCCCGGGCCCACGACCACCCGCCCGGGCGACACCGCGACCGGCCCGCACGTCGCGACCGGCCCCCCACGGCCCACGGCCCCCGGCGCACGGCACGGCCCGCGGGGCGTCACGGCCGCCCGGCCACCGGCGCCTCCGCGCCGGGGCCGACGGCCTCGCCCAGCCGGGCCAGCGCGGCCAGGACCTCGGCGCGCAGCCGGGGGTTCCGGGTCGTGCCGTCGAGCACCGCCAGGGCCTGCCGCAGCCGCTCCACCGCCTGCTCGGGGCGGTCCGACCGGCGGTGGTGGTCGCCCAGGTGGTAGAGGGTGATGCTCTCCAGGACCGGATCGCCGGTGGACCGGTGCCGGTCCAGGGCCCGGTGCAGGTACTCGCCCGCCTCCCGGGCGCGGCCGGACAGCATGGCGGTCACCCCGATGTTGGTCTCGCACACCCGGATCGCCCAGTCGTCCCGGTACTCCTCCGGTTGCGCCCGGAACCGCGTCAGCGCCCCCTGGAAATGCAGCCGGGCCTGCCCGTAGGCGCCCGTGCTGAGGCAGTGGTCGCCGAGGTTGCCGAACACCTGCGCCTCACCCGCGCGGTCGTCGATCGACGCGAACAGGGCCCGGGCGAGCCGGAGTTCGGCCAGCACCTCGCCGTGGCGGCCGAGCGCGGCGAGCGCCGTCGCCAGGTCGTTGCGGGCCCGGCCCTCGCCGGACCGGTCGCCCGCCCGGACGGCCGCCGCCACCGCCAGCCGGGCCGCCTCCTCCCGCTCGTCCAGGTGCGGGCTGGTGAAGTAGTAGCTCCACATGGCCACCGGCAACTGCCAGGCCAGACCGTCCGGACCGTGCTCGGCGGCCGCGCGGACCGTGCTCAGCAGCCGGGTGTGCTCGCTCTCGCACCACCGCTGCGCCCCGGCGGCGGTGGTGAAGGCGGGCGGCTCGTACCAGGCGCCGGGCGGCTCGAGCGGCACCCGTCGGCGGTGCGGGGTGAGCAGCCGGGCGGCGGCGTCCGCGTGGTGCAGGTACCAGGTGCCGAGCCGTTCCCGGGCGGCGGTGCGCACCGCCCGGCCGGTCTCGGCGGCCGCGCGTTCGGCGGCGTACAGGCGCAGCAGGTCGTGCAGCCGGTACCGGTCGCCGCCCTCGTGGGTGAGCAGGTGGGCGGTGGTCAGCTGCTCCAGGACGGGGCGGACGACGGCGGCGCGTTCGCCGCAGAGCGCGGCGGCGGCCGAGGCCGTCAGTCCGGAGCCGGGCGCGAGGGAGAGCAGCCGGAACAGGGTCCGGGCGGTGGCGGGCAGGGCGCGGTAGGAGAGGTCGAGGGTCGCGCGGACGGCCGAGCCGGCGTCGTCGTCGATCGCCAGTGCGGTGAGCCGGTTCCCGGTGTCGCGCAGCTCTGCGACGTGGTCGGCGACGGTGCGGCCGGGGCGCTCGGCGAGCCGGCCGGCGGCGATGGCGAGGGCGAGCGGCAACCGGCCGCAGACGGCGGCCAGTTCGGCGACGGCGGCGGGTTCGGAGCGGGCCCGCCGGGAGCCGATGACGCGGTCGAGCAGGGCGACGGCGTCCGGCGCCGGCATGAGGTCCAGGGACAGCGGGCGGGCGCCGTCCCGGGCGGTGAGCCCGGGCAGGCCGGAGCGGCTGGTGACCACGGTCAGGCACTCCGGTGCGCCGGGGAGCAGCGGGCGGACCTGTTCGGCGCTGCGCGCGTTGTCCAGGACCACCAGCACCCGCTGGTCCGCGAGCATCGACCGGTAGAGCGCGGCGGCCTCCTCGGGGACGGTGGGCACCCGTTCACCGGGCACGCCGAGGGCGCGCAGGAACCGGGCCAGCACGGCGTGCGGTGCCAGCGGGGGCTCGGCGGAGAAGCCGTGCAGGTCGGCGTGGAGCTGGCCGCCGGGGAAGCCGCCGCGGACCCGGTGCGCCCACTGGACGACCAGGGTGCTCTTGCCGGTCCCGGCGCTGCCGGAGACCACGCAGATCCGGGCGGCGGGCGGCCGGCACGGCTGTCCGTCCGGCGCTCCGCCGGCGCCGGCCACGGCGTCGGGGCGGGGGTCGTGCGCGGGATCCGGGCGGGGCGGCGGAGCCGGGAGACCGGCGGTGGCCGCCGCCGCGGCGAAGGCGTCGAGGGCGGCGAGTTCCGCGCGGCGACCGGTGAACGTGGCGAGCGAGGGCGGCAGCTGGGCCGGAACGGGCACGGCCGGGCGGTGGCCGGTTTGGGGCCCCCGGTCGGCGTCGGGGGCGGGCTCGGGAACGGCTTCGGGAGCCGTGGTGCCCGGGGCCGCGGGCGGTTCGCCCCGGTCCGGCTCGGTGCCGGTGTCGCAGGCGTTCCCGTTCGGGCCGCCCGCCCCGGTGGTGAGCAACTCCAGGTGCAGCCGCCGGAGTTCCGGGCTCGGGTCGAGCCCCAGCTCCTCCGCGAGCCGGTCGGTGAACCGCCGGTGCACGGTGAGGGCGTCGGCCGTCCGGCCGGAGGCGTGCAGCGCCCGCATCAGCTGTGCGACGAACCGTTCCCGCAGCGGGTGGTCGGCGACCAGGCCGGTCAGTTCGGGGATGCCGGCTCGGTGCCAGCCGAGTGCCGCCTCCAGATCGAGGCAGTCCTCCCAGGCGGTGAGCCGCAGTTCGTCCAGCGGTACGGCGCCCGCGTCGATCAACTGCCCGTCCAGGCCGTCGAGCACGGGCCCGCGCCAGAGCGAGAGGGCCTGCCGCAGACTCACCGCGGCCGCCGCCCGCTGGCCGGCGGCGGCCGTCCGGCGGGAGCGCGCCACCGTGTCGGCGAAGACGCGGGCGTCCAGTCCGTGGTCGTCGAGCGGGATGCGGTAGCCGCGCCCGTCGGTGAGCAGGACGGGCGGGCCGGTCGGGTCCGCCTTGCGGAAGCCGCGGCGCAACAGCCCCGCGAGGTTGCGGACCTGACGGTCGGCGGTGGCCGGCGGCCGGTCCTCCCAGACGGCGTCCACCAGCCGGGCCACCGGGACGGCGCCGCCCCCGTTCAGCAGCAGGGCGGCCAGGAGCCGCTCCTGTCGGGCGCCCCCCAGTCGGACCCGGTTCCCCGTGCGGGTGCGGACCTCCAGCGGTCCCAGAATCGCGAACTCCAATGCGCTCCCCCTCCCCAGGGTCCTGCGCGCCGCAGTCGGACCGTCGCGTTTGGTGACGATCCGATGACCAGATCATGCCAGAATCGTGTGCGCGATTGAGAGGGTCGAGACGTGCCGGCCCGCAGCCGGACCGGCGCCGTGCTCACTCTTTCCCCGGAGTTCCCTGGAGGAACAGACCCATGACCCGCATCAAGCGCCTCGCCGCCGTCGCGACCGCCGCCGCCGTGGCCGCGCTCGCCCCGCTGGCCGTCGCCCCGGCGGCCCAGGCCACCACCTCCGACGCCACCCACTACGGCATGACCTGGGAGGTCCTCGCCTACGGGCCGGGCGGCACCGTCCAGGTCGGCGGCCCGGGCGGCACCGCCAGCAACGCCTACCAGGGCGACACCGCGCCGTGGGCCTCGCTCCCGGTCCTCTGCCTCAGCCAGGACGGCCGGCCCGCACCGGGCGGCATCAGCCTCGGCTTCTACAACGGCTGGGCCCTGGGCAGCGTGGCGCTCAGCCGCCCGGTCAAGGGCTCCGAGCTGACCAGCGCCGCGGCGGCCAACGAGGTCTGCCGCTCGACCTTCGGGCGCACCTGGCGCCAGGCCGAGTTCCACGACGGCCACTACGGCCCCACCTACGCCCAGACCGGCGGCTGGACCTTCTGGGCCTCCGGCAGCCTGCCGCAGGGCGTGCGCTTCTGGACGCACATCAACGACCAGAACGCCAACCCCTGGAACTGACCGCACGGCTCGCGAGGCCGGCCCCCGCCCACCCCGGGCGGCCGGGGGCCGGCCCTCCGCGTGCCGCTACCAGCCCTCCCCGGCCCCGAGCCACCGGGCCCGCGCCTCGTGCTCCGCGTCCAGCTGCCCGTCCAGCCGCCAGCGCACCACGTCGTACTCGGGCAGGTGGCTCCACGCCTCGGCGGCCGTCAGCAGATACCGCCACAGCCGGCTGAGCCGGGCCATCAGCTCCTCCGACTCCTCGTCGAAGGGGAGGAGTTCCGGCCCGTCCCGGTCGGTGCCACCGCCGTCGCCGCCCGCCGCCGTGACCGCCTCCGCCGCCCGGACGGCGAGCGTGCCGAGCACCTCCCGGGCGCTCCCGGTCAGGGCCGAGACCGTGTGGGACAGCGCCTCCCCGATCAGTTCCTCCGGCCCGCCGGGCCCCTCGCCCGCCTCCCGCAGCAGAACGATCCGCCGCTCGATGAACCCGGCCAGCCCGTCGATGTCCTCCACGGTGATGTCCGCGGTGTACCGCAGTGCCGTCCGCTGGATGTCTGTCATGGCGGTGTCCCCTCCTCGATCGGCCGGACCTGATGGACCGTCACCGGATCCGGCTTCAGCCTCGGATATGGCACCACCACCGGGGGTGGTAAACCCGGCGCACGGAAGCACGGAAGCACGGAAGCACGGCCGGCTCGGCCGGTCGGGGCCGAGCCCGTGCCGTGGGGCCGCCGGGAGCCGAACCCGCGGACGCGGATCGGCCGGGGCAGGAAACGGTCCACCGTCCGTCCCGCCCCCACGCGGATCCGGGCCACGGCGGAGCGGTCGTCGGCGGGACTATGCTGCGGGGGAGCATCGGGATCGGGGAGGGAACGCTGTGCCAGTCACCGACGAGGCGATCGGCAAGATCAAGGCCATGATCGTCAGCGGTGAGCTGCGGCCCGGGTCCCGGTTGCCCAAGGAGGCCGACCTGGCCGAGCGGCTCGGTCTCTCGCGCAACTCCCTGCGGGAGGCGGTGAAGGCGCTCTCGCTGATCCGGGTCCTCGACGTGCGGCAGGGCGACGGCACCTACGTCACCAGCCTCGAACCCGACCTGCTGCTCGACGTGCTCGGCTTCGCCGTGGACTTCCACCAGGACGACACCGTGCTGGAGTTCCTGGAGGTCCGCCGGATCCTGGAGCCCGCCGCCGCGGCCATGGCGGCCCGGGCGATGTCCGACGAGGACATCGCCGCGCTGGGCGCGGTCCTGGAGAGCCTGCGGGACGACGCGACGCTGGACGAGCTGATCGACAACGACCTCCGGTTCCACCGCGGGATCGCGGCCGGCTCGGGCAACACGGTGCTCTGCTCGCTCATCGACGGGATCTCCGGTCCCACCGCGCGGGCGCGCATCTGGCGCGGACTCACCGAGGAGGGCGCGGTCGAGCGGACCCGTCAGCAGCACCGCGCCATCTACGAGGCCATCGCCCACCGCAGCCCCGACGTCGCCCATGCCTGGGCCACCGTGCACGTGGCCGGGGTCGAGCACTGGCTGCGGGACACTCTGGGCGCCGCCGGGTCCGCCCTCGGCTGACGCGCCGCCGTCCTGGGCCGGCGGCACCGGGTCGCGGTCGGACGGCGAGTGCCCGGCGTGGTCCGTGCCCACCCCGGTCGCGTCGACCGTGCCCTCGGCCCGCATCCGCTCCAGGGCCGGGTGGGCCGGGTCGACGGCCGCCCGGACGTCGCCGTCCGGGCGCCTCCGGGTCTCCGCATCGATCCAGCCAACCTGTGGTCCGACCAAAGCGAAAGGGGTCGCGATGCGCGTCGCGCTCTTCGTCACCTGCATCAACGACGCCCTGTACCCCGGGACCGGGCGGGCCGTGGTGACCCTGCTCGAACGGCTCGGGGTCGAGGTCGACTTCCCCGTCGCGCAGACCTGCTGCGGCCAGCCGCAGTACAACACCGGCTACCGGGCCGCGACCGAGCCCCTGGTGCACCGCACCGCCGAGGCCTTCGCCGGCTACGACCACATCGTCACCCCCTCCGGCTCGTGCGCCGCGATGATCCGCGACACCTACCCGCGGATCGGCGCCCGGGCCCGGGCCGAGGGGCGCGGCGAGCGGCTGGCCGCCGCGGCGGACGCGCTGGTGCCGCGGGTCCACGAGCTCACCGAGTTCCTGGTCGACGTCCTCGGGGTGACCGACGTCGGCGCCTCCTACCCGCACACCGTCACCTACCACCCCTCCTGCCACGGCCTGCGGGTGCTCGGCCTCGGCGACCGGCCCCGGCGCCTGCTGGACGCGGTGAAGGGCCTCACCCTGGTCGAACTGCCCGGCGCCGAGGAGTGCTGCGGCTTCGGCGGCACCTTCGCGGTCAAGAACGCCGCCGTCTCCGCCGCGATGGGCGCCGACAAGGTGCGCAACGCCCTGGCCACCGGCGCCGAGGTGCTCTGCGGCGCCGACAACTCCTGCCTGATGCACATCGGCGGGACCCTGCGCCGCTCGGACGCCCCGCTGCGGGTCGTCCACCTCGCCGAGATCCTGGCCGCGACCGAGCCGGTACCCCCCGCGGCCGCCGGGCCGGCACCCACCGCGACCGCCGAGCCGGTACCGCCCGCGACCGCTGACCCGGCCCCGAACGCCCGGCCCGCCGCCCCGCAGAACGGAGCCACCGCATGACCGGCACCTACCTCGGCATGCCCGCCTTCCCCGCGGCCGCCGCCGTCTCCACCCAGGACGCCCGGCTGCGCGCCAACCTCACCCACGCCACCCGCACCATCCGCGGCAAGCGGGCCACCGCCGTCGCCGAACTCCCCGACTGGGAGCTCCTGCGCCAAGCCGGCAAGGAGATCAAGGACCGCACGCTGCGCCACCTCGACCACTACCTGCTCCAGGCCGAAGCGGCGGTGACGGCCGCCGGCGGCACCGTGCACTGGGCCGCCGACGCCGCCGAGGCGAACCGGATCGTCGCCGACCTGGTCCGGGCCACCGGCGAGCGGGAGGTGGTCAAGGTCAAGTCGATGGCCACCCAGGAGATCGGCCTCAACGAGGCACTGGCCGCCGAGGGCATCACGGCGTACGAGACCGACCTCGCCGAACTGATCGTCCAGCTCGGCGACGACCTGCCCTCGCACATCCTGGTCCCCGCGATCCACCGCAACCGCGGCGAGATCCGCGACATCTTCCGCGAGGCCATGGGCCGGTGGGGCCGACCCGCCCCCGAAGGCCTCTCCGACCGGCCGGCCGACCTCGCCGAGGCGGCCCGGCTGCACCTGCGGGAGAAGTTCCTCCGGGCCAAGGTGGCCGTCTCCGGTGCCAACTTCGTCGTCGCCGAGACCGGCGGCCTGGTCGTCGTCGAGTCCGAGGGGAACGGACGGATGTGCCTGACCCTGCCGGAGACCCTGATCTCCGTGGTCGGCATCGAGAAGGTCGTGCCCACCTGGCAGGACCTCGAAGTCTTCCTCCAGCTCCTGCCGCGCTCCTCCACCGCCGAGCGGATGAACCCGTACACCTCGATCTGGACGGGCACCACCCCGGGCGACGGCCCCCGCGACTTCCACCTCGTCCTGCTCGACAACGGCCGCACCGACACCCTCGCCGACGAGATCGGCCGGCAGGCCCTGCGGTGCATCCGCTGCTCCGCCTGCCTCAACGTCTGCCCGGTCTACGAACGGGCCGGCGGCCACGCCTACGGCTCTCCCTACCCGGGACCGATCGGCGCCATCCTCACACCCCAGCTGCGCGGCACCGCCACCGAACTGGACGCCTCGCTGCCGTACGCCTCCTCGCTCTGCGGCGCCTGCTACGAGGTCTGCCCGGTGGCCATCGACATCCCCGAGGTGCTGGTCCACCTGCGCGAGCAGGTCGCCGGGCAGGGCGGCCACCGCACCGAGCGGGCCGCGGTGAAGGCCGCGACCTGGCTGCTGGACCACCCGGCCGCGTACTCGGCCGCCACCCGGGCGGTCACCAGGACCCGCCGGTTCCATCCGCGCCGCCTCCCGCTGCCGGGGCCCGCCAAGGCCTGGAGCGACACCCGCGACCTCCCCGAGGCACCCGAACAGACCTTCCGCGACTGGTGGAAGGCGAACCGCGCAGAGGAGAACACCCCTTGATCACACCGGCCGAGAACTCCCGCGAGCGCGTCCTCGCGCGGATCCGCGGCGCGCTCGCCGACCGGCCGGACACGCCGCCGGAGCCCTCCGCCCCCCGGCCCGGGTACCTCGCGGCCCACCTGCCCGAGGACCGGGCCACCCTGCTCGCCGTCCTCGCCGAGAACCTCGCGGACTACCGGGCGATCGTCCACCGGTGCGCCCCGTCCGAGCTCCCCGGCCTGCTCGCCCGGCTGCTGCGCGAGCACGCCACCCGCACCCTGGCCGTCCCCGGCGACCTGCCCGCGGGCTGGCTCACGGACGTCCGGGACGTCGAGCTGCTGACCGACACCGCTGACCCGACCGGCGCCGGAGCCCTGACCGCGGAGCGACTCGCCGCCGCCGACAGCACGCTGACCGGGTGCGCGCTGGCCGTCGCCGAGACCGGGACGATCGTGCTCGACGCCGGGCCGGCGCAGGGCCGGCGGATCCTCACCCTGGTCCCGGACCACCACCTCTGCGTGGTCCGTGCCGACCAGGTGCAGGCCTCCCTGCCGCGGGCGCTGCCGCTCCTGGACCCCACCCGGCCGCAGACCTGGATCTCCGGGCCGTCGGCGACCAGCGACATCGAGCTCGACCGGGTCGAGGGCGTGCACGGACCGCGCCGACTCGAGGTCGTCCTCGTCGTGGAGGGGGACCGGGAGCCCTGAACCGGGGTCGGCCGACCCGGCGACGGCACACCGGTCGGCCGGACACCCGCTCGCGCCCGGCCGACGCCGAGCCCTGGAGCCGCCGGGCCCCGGCTCAGACCGGGCGGGCGGACTGCGGGCGGGTGGGCGTCAGGTCGGTGGGGAGGCGGTTGTCGGCGCTCAGGACGTCGCCGGGGGTCGCCGATCCGGCGGTCCGGCGGGCCTTGCCCACGGCCGGGTCGGCGAGGGAGACGGTGAGCGTGTACCGCGGCTGCCCGGTCAGGGTGTTGTGGGCGTCCGTCGGTGGCTGGAGCAGACGCTGGACGGCGGCGCCGTCGACGCCCGGGCAGAGGGCCCCGGCCGGGAGGGTCACCCGGGCCGCCGCGCCGAGGGCCGGCTCGACCCGGACGCCGCCGTCCGGGGTGCGCGGCACCTTGGCGTCCACCGTGACCGGCAGGCCGTAGGCCCCGGCCACCAGGCCGTCCGGGCCCTCGATCTCCACCGCCACGCCCTGCGGTCCGAGTGGCGCGGCGAGGTCCAGCGGCTGCTGCCGGCGGCCCGCGGCCAGCAGCAGGTCGATCTCGAAGCGGCCCGGGTCGTCCGCGCCCGAGCGCGCGAATCCGTAGGATCCGAGGACGAGTTGCGGCCCCTCGGCGCCGGTGCCGGGCTGCCCGCCGGGCTGCCCGCCGGGCAGGTCGAAGTGGTGGAAGCCGCGGGCCCCGCACTTGCTGCCGACGAACACGCCCCCGCCCGGCAGCGAGGCGTCCACCGCGGGCCGGGGCGGGCCCGGCTCCCCGGCGGCGGCCGGGCGGTCGGCGGAGCGGTTCGACCAGCGGAGCCCCTCGCCCGGCCCGAGCGCGAGCAGCACCAGGGCGCTGACCGCGACGATCACCAGGACGACCTGCCGGCGCGGCCGCGGCCGGCGAGACCGGCGTGGCTTCGCACCCGGTGCCTTACTGCCCCCGGCGGGCGACCAGCGGCGACCACCCGGGTCCACCGGCGGCTGGTCCCGCCACCGGGCCGTCAGCATCCGGGTGCGCGCCGTCGGTTCCTTGACGGTGGCGGACCGGACGAAGCGCTCGTCCAGGACGAGATCGTCGAACGGGTCGCGGCCGGGCTCGGGCTCGTCGGACGGGTTCGGGCGGGGTTCATCGGCTATCGGCACGGCGCCAGTATGCCGGGGCCCGCCGACAGGCCCGGCGCGGGGCCGCCGACCATCGGACGGCGTGATCGTCGAAGGAGTTCACGCCGTCACCCGGGCACGGGTCGGACACGGACCGAACGGCGGGCAACTCCCCGCCGGGGCGGCGTGGTTGCCGGGGGGTGGGGCCGGGCCGAAGGGATCGGCCGCCGGTTCAGGGCCGGGTGAAGGTGAGATGGGTGACCCCGCTGGGGCTGCTGACGGCCTCGATGCGGAACCGCTCCTCCAGGCCCTCGAGACCGTCCCACAGCCGCTCGCCGCGGCCGAGCAGGATCGGGACCACGACCACGTGCAGATGGTCGATCAGGTCCGCGGCGAGGAACGCGCGGACCGTGCTCGGGCCGCCGCCGATCCGGACGTCCAGGCCACCGGCGGCCTCCTTGGCCCGGGCGAGCACCTCCTGCGGGGTGCCGTCGACGAAGTGGAAGGTGGTGCCGCCCGCCATCTCCACGGTGGGCCTGGGGTGGTGGGTGAGCACGAAGACCGGGGTGTGGAACACCGGGTCCGGGCCCCACCAGCCGTTCCACTCGTGGTCCTGCCACGGGCCGCGCTGCGGGCCGAACTTGTTGCGCCCCATGATCTCCGCTCCGATCCCGTCGCCCCAGGAGCGGGCCATCGCGTCGTCGACACCGGTCTCCCCGCCCTCGGCGTCGTCGCCGCCGTGCATGGCGCGGAACGTCCGGGTGCCGAAGAACCAGCGGTGCAGCCGCTCGCCCGCGTGACCGAACGGCGCCTCCAGGCTCTGCCCCTCGCCGGTGCCGTAGCCGTCGAGCGAGACCGAGAAGTTGTGGACGCGGACCAGGGACACGGGACACCCTCCGACGGTCGGGACTTCCGGCGCGGCGACGGGGCCGCGCCCGGTTCGGGCCGACTCTATCGGCGCCCGCCCGGTTCCGCCGGGGACGCGCCCGCGCGGAACCGGGCGGGCCTCGGTCGACCCCCGGGAACCCGTCAGCGGCGGAACCACCCCGTGAGCCGGGCCCACCAGCCGCGGCGGGCGCGGGGGACGAGGTCGGGGGAGGGCCCGACGGGTGTCGGCCCGGGGACGGGGGTCACCGGGGCCGTGGGCGCGGGCAGCGGCGGAGCTGCCACCACCGCGGCGGCCTCCGCCACGGGCTCGGGCTCGCGCGGGGTGAACTCCACCGGCAGCTCGACCAGGTGCCGTGACAGCCAGGCCGAGGTCCAGGTCAGCTCCGACTCGGGGACGGCGAGCCGCAGGTCCGGCAGCAGGGTGAGCAGGCAGTCGATGCCGGTCTCCGCGATCGCCCGCCCGATGTCCTGGCCCGGGCACTCGTGCGGGCCGCTGCCGAAGGACAGGTGGGAGCGGTTGCCGTGCAGCGGCTTCGCCAGGTCGGGCCGGACCACCGGGTCGACGTTGCCGGCGGCCAGGCCGAGCAGCAGCATGTCGCCGGCCCGGATCCGCCGGCCGCCGAGCACGGTGTCCCCGGTGGCCCAGCGGCCGGCGACCAGCGACATCGGCGGGGCGTCCCAGAGGACCTGGTCGAGCCCGTCCGGCACGGTCATGTGACCGCCCGACAGGTGGGCCCGGAACCGCTCGTCGGTGAGGATCATCTTCAAGGTGTCGGCGATCAGGTTGACGGTCGTCTCGTTCGCCGCCAGCAGCACCACCCGCAGGTGCTCCAGCACCTCCTCGTCCGTCAGCCCCGCCTCGTGCCGCATCAGCCGGGTGCAGAGGTCGGCGCCGGGATCGGTCCGCTTGCGCTCCACCAGCCGGCGCAGCGCGGCCACCACGTGCTCGTTGCTGGCGATGGCGGTCTCGGTGCCCTTCATGAGGTCCCGCGCCGCCTCGACCAGCCTCGGGCCGTACTCCTCGGGCATGCCGACCAGCTGGGTCATCACCAGCATCGGCAGGTGCTCGGCGAACCGGCTCACCAGTTCGGCCCGGCCGGTCGGCCCGAACTCCGCGACCAGCTCGGCGGTGTAGCGGGTGACGAAGCGGCGGACGCCGCGCCGGTCGGTGCCGTTCAGGCCGTCGGTGACGGCGCCGCGCAGCCGCCGGTGCTCGGCGCCGTCGGCGAAGACGCAGAGCGGCTGCCAGGCGATGACCGGCATCAGCGGCGAGTCGGCGCCGACCCGGCCCTCCCGGAACGCCGTCCAGCGGCGGGAGTCCCGGGAGAACCGCGAGGGCGTGCGCATCACCGTGAGGTTGGCGGAGTGCCCGAGGACCAGCCAGGCCGGCAGGTCGCCGTGCAGCAGGACCGGCGCGACCTCCCCGTACTCGGCGCGCAGCTTCTCGTACAGGCCGGCCGGGTCCGCCTCGGCCTCGGGACCGTAGAGCCGGCGCAGTTCCGCGACGGGCAGCTCGTCGAGGCCGGGCTCGTGGCCCTCCGGGTCGGTGCTGTCGGGGCCGGTGCCGTCGAGGTCGGTGTCGTCCGGCGCGCCCGGGGCGCCGGCCCGGTGGGCGGGGCAGCCGGCCGGCGGGGCGAGGGTGGCGTCGTCGCGGAACGGGGTGGTCACGGTGTCTCCAGGAGGTGGTGGGCGGCCCGGGAGGGCGGTGGGGGCGCGGCCGTCAGCGCGCCGGGGGTGTCTCCGCGAGGTCGTAGAGGTAGTGCATGAGCGCGAGCAGCACGTCCCGTCCGGACTCGCGGATCCGGGCGTCGCAGGCGACGATCGGGACCTCCGGCGGCAGGTCCAGGGCCGCCCGCAGCTCCTCGTCCGGGTGAGCGGGCGAGCCGGGGAAGACGTTGGCGGCGACGACGAACGGGACGCCGCGGTCCTCCAGTCGTCCGATCACGTCGAAGCTGACCTCCAGCCGACGGGTGTCGACCAGGACGACCGCGCCCAGGGCGCCCTCGAACAGGCCGTTCCAGAGGAACCAGAACCGCTCCTGCCCGGGGGTGCCGAACAGGTACAGCACCAGTTCGTCGCTGATGCTGATCCGGCCGAAGTCCATCGCGACCGTCGTCTCGGACTTCCGCTCGATCCCGGCCAGGTCGTCGACGCCGGCCCCGGCCTGGGTCATCGTCTCCTCGGTGGTCAGCGGACGGATCTCGCTCACCGCCCCGACCAGGGTCGTCTTGCCCACGCCGAAGCCGCCCACCACGACCACCTTGACGGCCGCGGTGGCCGAGTCCGGCAGGAGGTCCTCGTGCGCCGGTCCGAGCACCGTGTCAGAGCCGCTGAAGTCCATGCATCACCGCCTCCAACAGGGCACGGTCGGGGAGGAGCGCGGCCGGGACGGCGGCGCGCGCCTCGACCCGTTCCTCGGCCACGAGGTCGGCCAGCAGCACGGTGACCGCGCTGACCGGCAGCCGCAGATAGGCGGAGATCTCGGCCACCGAGAGCGGCGATCCGCACAGGCGCAGGATCGCCGCGTGCTCGGGCGGCATCGAGGGGGTGGGCTCCGCACGGGAGACGATCAGGGTGACCAGGTCCAACGCGGCCCGTCCGGCCGGTTGGGTGTGGCCGCGCGTGATCACGTAGAAGCGTTCCGGGGCGTCCTCGCCCCAGTCCCGGCCGGCTGTGCTCATGCGACGGGCTCGCCCCTTCGGGGAGGCGTGCTGAGGTGCTCGCCGATCCGGGCGACGAGGTCCCGCATCCGCTGGCCCATCAGCCCGGCGTCCACGCCCTCGTCGGCCAGCACCGCGAGGAAGGCCCGGGCGCCGGCCGCCATGAGGTAGAAGAAGCCGCCGCCCATCTCGATCACCACCAGCCGCATCCGGCCGTCCCCGTGCGGGAACTCGTGGCCGACGGCCGCCGCCAGGCTCTGCAGGCCCGCGCAGGCGGCGGCGAGCCGGTCGGCGGTGTCGGTCTCGGTGCCGTGCTGGGCCATCCGCAGGCCGTCCGCGGAGAGCACGATGACGTTCCGGACGTGCGGGACCTCGTCCGCCAACTGCTTGAGCAGCCAGTCCATGTTGGTCCGTGGCTGAATCACCGCTGGTCCCTCCCCGTCGTCCCGGTCGAGTCTCCGTTGTCCTGGTCGGCGGTGCCCGCGCCGTTGATCCCCTCGGTGAAGGCGGCCAGCCAGAGGCCCGGCTGCACCGCCCGCTCCGGGTCGGCGGGGGCACCGCCGGGGCGGCCGGGCGGTCCGGCGGTCCGGCCCTGGGCCGGGTCGGCCCGGCCGGCCGTGCCGCTGCCGTAGCCGTCGCGCCCGTCGGCCCGGCCGCCGGCGCCCGTGCTGCCCGGGGCGCCGCCGCCGGCGCCCCGGCCGGTCGTCCCGGCGGCTCCGGTCGTCCCGGTCCGGCCGGTCGTGCCGACGGTGCGGGTGGTGGTCGTCCGGGTCGTCGTCGGGGCGCCGCCGATCCGGCCGGTCGGCGCGGCGTGCCGACGCCGCCGGGGCAGCCCGGTCGCCGTCCGCTCGGTCACCACCGGGACGTCCTCCCCACCGCTGAGCGGCCCGGGCAGCGACCCGGAGAGCGGCCGGCGCGGCGGCGGCGAGGTGTGCGAGCGACGGTCGTCCACCGGCTCCGGCCCGGACGAACCGGTGACGCCGATGCCGTGCGCGCGCCCGGTCGCGGGCGCGGTGGTGATCAGCTCCTGCGGCACGACCAGCACCGCCCGAACCCCGCCGTAGGCCGAGGGCCGCAGCGAGACCTGGAAGCCGTACGCCCGGGAGAGCCGGCCGACGACCGCGAGGCCGAGCCGGGGGGTCTCGCCGAGCTCGTTGAGGTCGATGCCGGCCTGGGCCTCCAGGAGCATCCGCTCGGCGCGGGCCCGGCCCTCCTCACTGAGGCTCAGGCCGCCGTCCTCGATCTCGATCGCGATGCCGGTCTGCACCTCGACGGCGGTCAGGTGCACGCTGGTGTGCGGCGGGGAGTAGCGGGTGGCGTTGTCCAGGAGCTCGGCCACCGCGTGGATGAGCGGCTCGACCGCCGGGCCGACCACGGCCACCTCGGAGACCGGGTGCAGTTCGACCCGCTGGAAGTCGAGGATGCGCGACATGCCGCCGCGCAGCACGCTGTACAACGGCACGGCCCGGTTCCACTGACGGCCCGGGCGCGCGCCGCCGAGCACCGCGATGCTGTCGGCGAGGCGGCCGATCAGGGCGTTGCCGTGGTCGACCAGCAGCAGGTCGTCGAAGACGGCCGGGTCGTTGCCGTGCCGGTGCTCCATGGAGCGCAGTTCGGCGGCCTGCCGGTGGACGATCGCCTGCACGCGGCGGGCGATGTTGACGAAGGAGCGCCGGGAGGACTCGCGCAGCGCCTCCTCGTTCTCGACGGTCTCCAGGACGGCCCGCAGCAGGGTCTGCTGGGCGGTCCGGAACTCGGCGCCGACCGTGACGTCCTGGAGGGTGTACGCGTTGACCACGTCCTCCAGGCCCTCGCCGTGGGTGAGCCGGGTCATGGCGGCGGGCAGCACGGACTTGGCCAGCCGGATGTACTCGGTCTCCTGCCGGGTCAGCCGGCGGATCAGCTCGCCCTCGCGCTGGACGGCCCGCGCCCGCAGGTCCTCCGTCGCCCGGCCGCGGCGCGCGGCCTCGGCGGCGACCAGGACCACGGCCAGGGTGCCCACGGCCGCGCAGACGGCGACCTGGACACGGGAGTCGGCGGGGGCCGTGGCGACGGCGACGGCGGCCACGGCGGCCGTCACGAGGGTGGGCAGGAGCCAGACGAGCACGGGGGCGGAGCGCCGGCGTCCGGGTGACGAACCAGCACCAGGCATTCAACATCCTCAAACGATCGGAAGAGTGGGGGAACAGGGACGGGCGAGCGGCCCGTGGGTCTGCGGGTTCGGAGCGGTGCGGTGCGGGGTGCGCGGGTGGTCGCGCGGGTGGTGCGCGATCCTCCGGGCCGCCGCCGTGCGGCGCCCGGGGACGGTGGGCGCGTGCCGGTGGCCGGACCGGGTCGTGCGGTCCGCTGCCGCTGCCGCTGTCTCTCCTCTCCGACGCCGGGGGCCGTGCCGGCCACCGGTCGTGGTCGCTCGCTGTGCGGCCGGGTGGTGCCGCGGTCGGTCCGGTCCTCCGCGACCCGCCGTGGCCATGCGCTTCGCGCACCGGCGGGAGCGGTGCGGCCGGACCCCCGGACCCGTGGGCGGGCCGGTGATGGCACCAGGTTTACCGCGCCCCGCACGCCCCGAACCGGCGCTCGCCCCCGGTTCGCCAATGCGAGCGGTCTCCGGGTGAACTTGCCACGAGCACGGGCGACTTCGTGCTAAGGACGGCGCCGCGCCCGGTCGTTCCCGGGCTGTGGAGGGGCTCTGGAGGGGCGCGGCGGGGGGTGGCCCGGTCCCGGTGGGCCGGGCGGTGGCCGTGGACGCCGTCACGCCGCCCCGGCGTCCGTCCGCCGAAAGGATGACGCCGTCGAACAGTTCGCCGCCGGGTGACGGGGCGGCGCGGGCGTGCACGTTCCACCCGGCGCGGGGGTGGAGCCGGGGGCGGGCGTCGAGGTCAGGAGGGCCGGACCGCGCGGGGCCCGGTCACGGTGGCGCCGAGGGCGGTGACCCGGGCGCGCAGCTCGCGGTCCGCGGTGACGACCAGGCAGTTCCGGCCGGGGCGGGTGGTCAGGGCCGCCGCGACGAGGTCCACGATCAGGTCGTCCCCGCTGCCGCTCGCGGCCTCGACCCGGACGTCCGGCGTCGCCGTGACGCCGCGGGCGGCGCCCTCGACGACGAGGAGCACCTCCAGCGGCCCGGTCCGCGCCCACTCCGGCAGATCGGCCCGCTCGCCGCCCGGCAACCCGCGCACGGCGAGCGGCGCGAGGGCGTCCCGCAGCCGCTCGGCCGCGCCGCGCCGGTCCCGCCACCAGCCGTCGGGCACCGAGCCCACGACATTGGCCCCGTCCACCACGAGCAGCGGCAGCCCCCGCGCGGCCTCGCCCGCGTCGCTCTCACCCATGGCGGGCCAGTCTGTCACGAAGCCGCCGGCGAAGGCGGGTCCGGCAGCGGTCGGACCGGGCGGAGCCGGGTGCGCAGGAGGCAGAACTCCTTGCCCTCGGGATCGGCCGGCACGTGCCGGCTCTCGGCGCCGGTCCGGCCGACGTCGGCGGGCCGGGCGCCGAGGGCGAGCAGCCGCTCCAACTCGGCCTCCTGGTCCCGGTCGGTGGCGTCGACGACGAACTCGTTGATGCGGCGGGCCATGCCGCCGGTCCAGGTTCCGCGGTCGGCGCGTCGACCTCCCGGCGGTGCCGCGCCGTCCACAGTGCGGACGGGGTGGCCTGCGGGAAGGCGGCCCGGTCATGATCGCCCGATGACCGACGACCAGCGCACACACCCCGCCAAGGTGGCCGACGACCGTACGTCGCTGCTTTCCTTCCTCGACTACCAGCGGGCGACCCTCGCCATGAAGTGCGAGGGCCTGACCGCCGAGCAGCTGAGGCGGCGGGCGGTCCCGTCCTCGGGGCTCACGCTGCTGGGCCTGGTGCGGCACGCGGCCTCGGTGGAGCGGAGCTGGTTCCGCCTCGTCCTGAAGGCCGAGGACGTCCGGCCGCCCTGGCCGGGCCGGGTCGACGGCACCTTCGCCGAGTTCCACGTCGAGGACGCCGGGGTCGAGGAGGCGTTCGAGCTCTGGCACGAGGAGTGCGCCCGCGCCCGTGCCGTCGCCGCCTCCTTCGAGTCGCTGGACGACGCCGTCGACTTCCGCGGCGAGGCCGTGTCGCTGCGGTACGTCCTCACCCACATGATCGAGGAGTACGCACGGCACAACGGCCACGCCGACCTGCTGCGCGAGGCGATCGACGGGGTCGTCGGCGAGTAGGCGGACGAACGGGCGGACAGGCGACCGGACGGGCGACCGGACGGGCGACCGGACGGGCGACCGGACGGGCGGGAGCGGCGCTCCGCTCAGAGGTCCGGCAGGCACTCCTCGGCGAACCCGCCGCCGAACACCTGGTGGGCGTGGGTGAGCATCCGGCGGCCGTAGACGGCGTCCTCGGCGAGGGAGGAGTAGCCGTCGCCCTCGATGGTCAACAGCCCGCAGGTGTCGGCCAGGTAGACGTCCAGGCCCGGGTACATCAGCTCGATGCACGGCAGGTCGTCGACGTCGAGCGCGTACACCGGGTACTCGCCGTGCGCGTCGCCCACCCCGGTCGCCAGGACCCGGCGCGAGTCGGAGCCGCCCGGCAGCAGGAAGCACTCGTCGAAGCGGTCCGAGACGGGGTCGAAGCAGGATCCCCAGAGCTCGCCGAGTTCGTCGTGCGCGAGTTCGCCGAGCGACCGGGGGGTGAACCGGCCGTCGCCGTCCAGCCAGCCGAACCGGCGCAGCAGTCCGGCGTCGAAGGCCAGCCAGCGCCGCAGGCTCGGCGGCAGCGGCCGCCCGCTGGGGAAGACCGCGTCGGCCAGCAGGTCGGCCGGCAGCGGCTCGGGCTCGCCGGTCAGCCACGGTCCGGCCCACGGGCTGTAGGCCAGGATCGGCCGGTGCGGGTCGGCCTCGACGGAGGCGATGACGCGCTCGGTGAGCGCGGTGCCGTGCGCGGCGGTCGGGGGGATCGGGGTCACGGGGTTCATCGGGCTCGGTGTCCTGTCCGCGGGTCGCTCGACTGGTGCTCGGTCGTGCCGAATCTACGGCCCGCCTCCGACAACGGCCGTGCCGCACCAGGAGCCGGTCGGTCCCGAAGGTCGGACCGGAAGGTCGGACCGGAAGCCCGGCCCTGGCGGACCGAGCTGACGGTCCGTCTGCCTAGGATCGAGGGTTCGTGCCACACCAACCCCGGAGGTCACAGGAATGTCGGACCAGCGCGTTGTCATCGTCACCGGCGGAGGGACCGGCATCGGTGCGGCCACCGCCCGGCTGCTGCGCGCCGAGGGCCACCACGTGGTGGTGTCGGGCCGGCGGCCCGAACCGTTGGAGCGCGTCGCCCGGGAGACCGGCGCGCTGGCGCACGTCTCCGACGCCACGGACCCGGACGGCGTCCGCGAGCTCGTCGCGGCCGCGGTCGCCGCGTACGGCCGGCTCGACGGGCTGGTGCTCAACGCCGGGGTGGGGCGGGGCGGTTCGGTGGGGGACGTGACCCTGGAGGACTGGGAGCTGGTGATGCGGACCAACCTCACCGGCCCGTTCCTGCTGCTGCGGGAGGCGTTGCCGCACCTGCTGGCCGCGCGCGGCGCCGTGGTCGCGGTCGCCTCGGTCTCCGCGCTGCTCAACGGCGCCGGCAGCGCCGCCTACGCCACCTCGAAGGCCGCGCTGCTCCAGCTCTGCCGCTCGCTCGCCGTCGACTACGGCCGGCGCGGCCTGCGGGCCAACACCGTCTGCCCCAGCTGGGTGCGCACCGAGATGGCGGACCGCCGGATGGTCCGCTTCGCCGAGGAGGAGGGGCTGGCCGGCGGTGTCGACGAGGCCTACCGGGAGGTGACCGCGCTGAGCCCGGCGGGCCGGCCGGGCGAGCCGGAGGAGGTGGCCGCCGCGATCGCCTGGCTGCTCTCTCCGGCCGCGGCCTACGTGAACGGCGCGGTCCTCACGGTCGACGGCGGGGTGACCGCCCTGGATCCCGGCACGGCGGCCTTCGGCCTGCGGATGGAGCCCCGCTCGGCCGACTGAGCGGGGCGCACCGCGCGGCCGGTCGGGGGAGCGGCCTCCGGGGCCGGCCGCGCGGTGGTAGCGGATGGGCCCTATGGGTGAACGGACCGATGCAAATCGGCCATATGAAGGCCGAAATCAGCATGCAGCTTCAAAAAGAAGGCTGGACGTAGTTCTTCCGCTTGAATCGATGGCACTATGTGAGGTGTGAAGCGTGAAATGTCACATGGCTTCACTCTGCCGTCCCTACCCATGAACGGGAATCACCCGATGAATCGGCCCCTCGCCATCCTCGCCACCAGCGCCGCCCTGACCCTGGCCGGTGCTGTCCAGGGCACCGCGTTCGCCGCCGACGCGGCCGCGTCCCCGAGCGTCCCCGGCACCTGCGTCACCGGCTACCGGGGTGTGGTGGTCAACGAGATCTGCGCCATCGTCAGCGGCGACCAGGTGACCTTCCACGGCCGGACCACGCCGACCAGCGTCAGCTGGACGCCGCGGCTCGTGCCCTTCCGGCTGACCGCCAGGATCGTCGGCGGTGCCGAGCTGGGCGCCGCCACGCCCACCGTCAACGTCAGCTGGTCCGCCACCCCGGTGGGCCGGATCTCCGGCACCCTGCCGTGCGGCTCGACCGCCGAGGCCACCCTCGAAACCACCCAGTGGGGCTGGCCGCCGGCCACCGCCACCGTCGTCGTGCCGGCCTCCTGCTGACCCCGCAGGTCCGTCCGCACGGCACAGGGCCCTGCCTGGTCGGCCAGGCAGGGCCCTGCTCTCTTCTTCCGGCAGCGGTCAGCCGTTCCCGGCCGCCCGACCGCTCGCCCCCCGCTTCCCGGCCGGGGCACCGCCCACACGGGCCCGGCCGGTGCTCAGTGCGCCCAGTGGGCTCCGGGACCGGTCCGGCTCAGCCGGGCCAGCCGGACCAGGGCGGCCGGATGCTGCCCGGCCTTGCGGGGGGACGGGGAGAGCCGGACCGTGCCCCCGGCCGGCACGGGGCCGTCCGTCGCCGGTACTGCGGACGCGCTCGGCGCGTGGTGACGTGCACTCATCTCCTGGGATCCCTCCTGGTCGGGGAGCGGCTGCCCCGCTCACTCGCCAACGACCACCAGGGAACCGGCCGGGACCGGCCGGATCAATGCGGGTGACTACCTATCGGCCCCCGGGAACGCTGGGGGCACCGGCCGGCCGCCCTCGCAGGCCTCGCGCCCTCGCGCCCCGGGTCGGCGGCGTGACGCGGGCGCGCCGGGGTCGCCTCAGCCCGCCGCCCCGTCGTCCTCACCCGTCGAGCCCGTCGAGCCCATCGAGCCCGCCGCGTCCTCCGCGTCCGCCCGGGCCAGCGCCTGCGCCGTTCCGGCCCGGCTGGTGCTCAGCTTGTGCAGCACGTTCGCCACGTGGTGCTCCACCGTGCGCGGCGACAGGAAGAGCGCCTGGGCGATGTCCTGGTTGCCCGTCCCCTGGGCCAGCAGCTCCGCCACCTGCCGCTCGCGCGGCGACAGCCGCTTGCCGTAGCCCCGCCGCCCCGGCGAGCCGATCCCGCCGAGGTCGAGGTCGCGGCGCAGCTTCCGGCAGCGGGCCGTGTCGGTGGTGGCGCCCAGCTCCAGGTAGACCCGCTCCGCCGCGGCCATCCGCTCCGCCGCCCGGGCCCGGTCGTGCGCGGCCAGCGCGGCGGCCACCCGCTCGTCGGCCCGCGCCGCCTCGTACGGCCGGCCGATGTCCTGCCAGCGGTCCCGGGCCCGGGCGAACGCCGTCGCCGCGGCCGGGTCGCCGTCCGCGTCCAGCAGCAGTCCCCGGGCGAGGTCCAGGGCCGCCGACACGGCCGGGGCGTCCCGGTCGGTGAGGGCGTCCGCCGCCTCCTCGGTGACCGCCCGGGCCTGCGCCGCGCCGTCCGTCGCCAGCAGCGCCTCGACGGCGACCGGCAGCAGCTCGGCGGTGCGCGCCCAGGCGTCGGCCTGCCGCGCCGTGGCCAGCGCCGGGCCGACCGTCCCGGCGGCGCCGGCGGTGTCGCCCTCCAGCAGCTGGAGGCCGCCGAGCCCGGCGGCCGCCCGCAGCGCGACGGTCACCTGCGACTCGCGCTGGCCGAACCGGGCGGCGATCTCGAACTCCTCCCGGGCCAGCGCCAGCCGGCCCCGACCCGCCGCCAGCCGCCCGAACAGCAGCGAGCGCTCGGCGCCCGCCATCGCCAGGTCGTCGAACTCCGCGCCCAGCCGGGCGAACCGCGGCTCCACCCCGTCCCAGCGCCCGGCCAGCATGTCGAGCCGGATCAGCGCGAGCCGGCTGTAGCACTCCAGGTACGGGATCGCCGTCAGCCGCGCCAGCCGCCGGCTCTCCGCGAGCAGGTGCGCGGCCCGGCGGTCGTTGCCCAGCTCGATCGCGATCTCGCCGGCGTTGTACAGCGCCCGGGTGGTCTGCCGCATCACCTCGGGGCGCTCGGAGTCGCGCGGCAGCTCGTCCAACCGGTCCCAGACCGCCGGATCGCCGTCCCGGGCCTGGAAGGTCAGCGAGGTGGCCCGCACCGCGGCGGCCACGTCCTCGTCCGGATGCGCGGCCAGCAGCCCCTCCGCCCGCGCCAGCCACTCCCCGGACCGGCGGCCGGCGCCGTCGCGCTCGTCCATGGCGATCGCCACCATGGCCCGGGCCGCCCGCACGGGGCGCTCCTCCAGCTCCTCCAGGGACTCCCGGATCCGGTCGAAGCCGGCCCGGTTGCCACTGTGCACCGCCATCAGGAAGCCGAGCGCGAGCCGGATCTCCCCGCGGTCGGCGACCGGCAGCCGGGGATCGGCGACCATGCCGCTCAGCACCTGCACGCTGGCCGCCGGGTCGACGTCGTCGGCCGCGAGCCGGGCCAGCGCCAGGGCGGCCCGGCCGCGCCGGCGCGGGTCGAGGTCGGGTTCGTCGAGCAGACTGCGCAGCATCCGGCGGGCGCCGCCCGGGTCGCCCAGCGCGACCGCCTGGTCGGCGGCGGCCTGGGCGAGGTCCTGCCAGGCCGGGCGGTCACCCATGGCCAGGGTGTGCTCGGCGATCCGGGCGAGCGGCCGCGGCTCCCTGGTCTCCAGCGCGGCCACGGCCCGGCGGTGCAGGACCCGGCGGCGCGGCCCGGCAACGCGGTCGTGGGCGACCCGGCGGTCCGCGGGGCGGCGGAAGTCGTACCGGTCGGGGGAGGTCTCCCGCAGGACGGCGGCGTGCAGCGCCTCGGTCAGACCGTCCGCCCCGGCCTCGGTGTCCAGCCCGGCGACGGCGGTCAGCAGGTCCTCGTCGGCGGGCGCACCGAGCACGGCGGCCGCCGCCACGACCGCGGCGGCGCGCTCGCCCAGCCGGGCGAGGCGCTCGGTCACCGCGTCGCGCAGGCCGCGCGGGATCCCGGCGGCGGCGAGTTCGGCCGCCGGGTCGCCGGAGGCCGGACGGGCGTGGGCCGACCGGTCCTGCGCGGAGCGGTGGTGGGCCGGTCGCCGGTGCGCGGACCGGTCGGGGGCGGCGGGGGCGCCTTCGGCCAGGACCCGCAGATCCTCCTCGACGGCCAGCGGCAGGCCCCGGCTCCGTTCGTGCAGGACGTGTACGAGCTCGGGCGTCGCGGAAGCTCCGAGCACCGCCCGCGCCAGCTCCGCGACCGCCGGCTCGTCCAGCGGATCCAGCCGTACCGGCCCGCCGCCCGCCGTCCGGCCCCCGGCCCGGCCGGGCGAGGGCCGGAGGGCGGCCCCGGGTGCCGGGGCACCGGGCGGCAGCTCCTCCGGGCGGTAGGTCACCACCAGGGCGAGCCGGGGCGGCAGATCGCGGGCCAGCCGGAGCAGCAGGTCGAGGGTCGCGTCGTCGGCCCACTGGAGGTCCTCGACCACCAGGACCGGGTCGTCGAGAGCCGCGAGCAGCGCCCGCACGCCCTGCGCGAGCAGCCGGTGCGCGGGCAGCAGCGCGCCGCCGTCCGGCGGCGCGGCCGGCAGCTGGGCGGCGAGGTCGGGCAGCATCAGGCGCAGCGCCCCGGTGCTGGGCGGCAGGTCGGCGGGCGGGGGGAGCAGGGCGGCGGCGTCCCGCAGGGCGTCCACCACCGGGCCGAACGGCTCCGGTTCGCGCAGCGGGTGACAGCGACCGAGGAGGACCGGACGGGCCGCGGCCGTCGGGTCCGGCCCGTCCAGGGCCCGGACGGCCTCGGCGACCAGCCGGGACTTGCCGCTGCCGGCCTCGCCCTCGACGAGCAGCACGGCCGGGGGCCGGGAGAGGGCCTCGGTCAGCCGGGCGAGTTCACGGACCCGTCCGACGAAGGGGGGCGCCGTCGGTCCCCCCGGCGGCGCGGTCGACGACGGCGGGTTCATCGGCGCCGCGCCGGGCCGCGTCCGGTGCCCCGGCTTCGGGCGGGTCCAGTCTGAGCGGGCATGCCCCTATGATGCCCGCGCCGAACCGCTCGGCGTCGGCCGGGTGGCCCGGTGCGGGACCACGGGTGCCGCCCCGTGCGCGGGCTGGGCGACAGGGGGACGGGTGCGGGCACGCGGCGGCGCTCAGACCGCCTGGTACGCCGCCGCCGGGCCGTCGTCCGGCGCGGGGCGCCGCGGTCGCCACGTGCCGAGGTCGGCGGCCGGGAGCCGGCCGGCGGCGGGCGCCTCGCGGGGCACCCCGGTGGGCCGGACCACCCGGCCCGGCGCCTCGATCACCTCGCAGCCCGCCCGGGCGAACCGGCGGACGGTCGCCGCCGCCGCGCGGTCGTCGAGCCCGAACACGAACGGCCCGGGTACCAGTACGACGTGCACCCAGCGCTGCTCGGCCGCCACCAGCAGGTTCTCCAGCGCCGGCAGCGGACCGCGGGTGCTGAGCCCGTGGTCGCTGTACACGTCCGGGAGCGGCAGGGCGAGGCGGTCGGCCAGGTGCTCCATGGCGGACCGCACGTAGTCGGCCTCCCGGGCGTCGTACGGGCGGCACCGCAGGTACATCGCGGACCGCCGCACCGCCGGACGTCCCGGTTCCTGGAGGTCGTGCATGCCGTTCACCTGGCTTCGCTCACTGTGACGGGTGGGGGCGGGGGCGCCGGGTGGGGGAGGGCGGCGCCGGGCCGGTCTCCAGCGGACTCCCCGAACCGTAGGGGGATCAATAGGGGGCACTACCTATTGCTGCGCCCGCACCCCGGGGCAGTCGGGCCGGTACCGGCGGTCCGCCCTCCCTCCCCCGCGCGGACCGGGCCCGGCCCGCCGGGGTCAAGGTGCCTGGTGGGCAGGGAGTTTGGCGCAGCAGGTGGCGGGGAACGGGAGTTCGACAACGCGTCGAACGAACCGACAGAAGGGCCCGTCCGTTGACTCCTCCGCCGCCCGGGCCACCGCGGGGGCGGGTCGATCCCGCCCTGGCCGACCGCCTCACCGACGCGGTGCTGCTCTCCGGTCTGCCGGTCGCCTTCGGGGACGAGGGGCCCGGTGTGCGGATCCGCCCCGCGCGGCCCGTCGACGACGCGGACCGGTGCACGGGCCTGGCCGCCCTCGACTGGCTGCCGTCCCCCCGGCTGACCGGCGCCGCCGCGACGGCCGAACCGGGCCGGCCCGCCGGGCCCGCCCGGCAGGCGGTCGGGACGGCCATGGTGAACGCGCTCGCCGAGTTCCTGCCGGCGTTCGGGCTGGAGACCACCGCGGTCGGCTCCGCCCGGGAGCTGCGGGTCGGCCTCCCGGCCCACCAGGACGGCGGCCTGCACGTCCCGCCCGGGGTTCTCGCCGCGCGGCCGGCCGGGCGGACCCCGACCGACCTCGGCCTCCCCGGGGTCGTGGTCGACACGGTCCGGCGCAGCGCCGCCCTCGCGGGCCTGCCGCTCGCCGCCCACCTCGGGGCCACCGGCCTCACCCTGGCGCCCTGCGCGCCGACCGGCGACCGACGCGCGGAGGGCCCGGGCGGCGCGGTGGACCTCGGGTGGAACCCGTCCCGCCGGCTCGCCGACCTCGCCGACAGTGCGCGGCCGGAGGCGTCCCGGGCCGCCGAGGCCCGCGCGGCCGTGGACGCGGCGCTGCGCCACGCGCTCGGTACGGCCCTGCGGGCCTGCGGCACCGACCTGCGCTGGCTGCACGCCCACCACCGGCTCCGGGCCTACGGCGAGTCCACCCCGACGATCCGCCGCTGACGGGCGGGCCGGGGGAACGGAGGCGCCGGGTGGGGCGCCGGGTGGGGCGGCCCGCTCACCCGGTCCGGTCGTGCGGCCCTTCGTGCGGTCCGTCGTGCGGTGCGGCGGTGCCCTGTTCGTGGTGGTCCAGGAGGCGGGTCAGCAGCTCGGTGAGGCGGGCGCGGTCGGCGGGGCCGAGCGGGGCCAGCAGGGTCTCCTGGGCGGTGTCGACGATGTCGTCGAGCCGGCGGAGGTGGGCGCGTCCCCCGGTGGTCACCGTGATGACGTTGCGGCGCCGGTCGGCCGGGTCGGGGGTGCGCTCGACCAGGCCGCGTTCGGCGAGTTCGTTGACGACCGCGACCATGTCGCTCCGGTAGATGCCGGTGCGCCGGCTGAGCTCGGACTGGCTGGCGGGGCCGCCCTCGGCGAGTGCGGTGAGGGCCGCGAAGTGCCACTTGCGGGCGCCCTCCGCGGCGAGGCCCTCGTTCACCAGGCGGTCGGCGTGCAGGGCGTTGACGGCCAGGAGCCGGCTGGGCAGGCCGCGGACCCGGGGTGACGCGGCCCGGTCGGCCATGGCGTCGGGGGAGCCGGTGGCCGGCTCGTCGTGGTTCTTCACGCCCCGCAGTCTAGCCGTTGTGTTAGTGGCCCTAACGGTATACCGTCGTGCCATTGAAACCGTTAGTGCGACTAACGGATCCGGCGGAGGCCCCGGGTGTCCGGTGTCCCATGGCCCGCCCCGGCTCCCGTGCGACGAGAGGACCCGTCCCGATGTTCACCACCCCCGTCATCGACTCCCACATCGCCTATGTCGACACCGCGCCCGGCGCCGACGCGTCCGACGCCGCCGGACTGCCGGTGGTCCTCCTGCACGGCAATCCGACCTCCTCCCACCTGTGGCGCAACGTCGTTCCGTACCTGGCCGGCCGGGCCCGGGTGCTCGCCCCCGACCTGATCGGGATGGGGGCCTCCGGCAAGCCGGAGATCGACTACACCTTCGACGACCAGGCCCGTTACCTGGACGCGTGGTTCGAGGTGCTCGGCCTCGACCGCGCGATCCTGGTCGGCCACGACTGGGGCGGCGTCCTGGCCCTGGACCGGGCGGCCCGGCGCCCCGACAGCGTGGCCGGGGTGGTCCTGCTGGAGACCTTCCTCAAGCCGCTGGTCGGTGAGGAGCTGCCGCCGGCGGCCCGGGCCCGCACCGAGGCCTTCCGCACGCCCGGGGTCGGCGAGGAGCTCGTGCTGGAGCAGAACGTCTTCATCGAGACCGCCTTCAAGGGTGCGGTGCTCGACCCGCTGGGCGAGGAGGACGTCCGGCCCTACCGGGCCCCGTTCCCGACGCCGCGCAGCCGGCGCCCGATGCTGGCCTGGTCGCGGATGACGCCGGTCGACGGCGACCCGGCCGAGGTCGTCGCCCGGGTCGCCGCGTACGGCGGATGGCTGGCCGGCACCCCGGAGGTGCCCAAGCTGCTGTTGACCTTCGACTCCTCGCCGACCCTGCTCGTGGGGGAGGCCATGATCGCCTGGGCGCGGGAGCACATCGCCGCGCTGACCGTCGAGCACTGCGGTCCGGCCGGCCACCACGCCCCGGAGGACCGGCCGGGGGAGATCGGCCGGGCGATCGCCGACTGGCTCGCGGTGCACGGTCTGATCGGCGGCAACGGGGTTGTGGCAGGCGCGAGTTGATCGGCCGCGGGATGGGTGGTCCAGACCATTGACGGTCGACGTCGAGCTGCCTACGGTATGGGCATCCACCTGGCGCAGGCATGCCAAGATCCCCTGGCCGGCGCACCCCCACGTGCGCGTCCTGGGCCGGGCACACTCTCCATCCACCCCCACGGAGGAGTACCATGCGCAAACGTCTCGCCGTCGGCGCGGCCCTGGCCGCCGTCGCCGTCCCGCTCGCGACGGCCGTCCCGGCCAGTTCGCACGGATTCATCAACCTGCCGCCGAGCCGCTCGGCGCTGTGCGGTTCGGGTGTCGTCAAGAACTGCGGCGACATCCAGTGGGAGCCGCAGAGCGTCGAGGGCCCGAAGGGCTTCCCGACCCGCGGTCCCGCCGACGGCACCATCTGCGCCGGGGCGGACGCCCGTTGGGCTCCGCTCGACAACCCGCGCAACGGGACCTGGCCGACCACCAAGGTGACGGCCGGCGGTCAGCAGACCTTCACCTGGGAGATCGAGGCCCGGCACTCGACCACGAACTTCCGGTACTTCCTGACCAGGGCCGGCTACGACCCGAGCCAGAAGATCACCCGGGCGAGCCTGGACCTCACGCCGTTCCTGACGGTCCCGTACAACGGCCGCCAGCCCGCCGCGCGGACCACGCACACCGCGACCCTGCCCACCGGTCGTACCGGGCACCACGTGGTCGTCGCGGTCTGGGACGTCGCCGACACGTCGAACGCGTTCTACTCCTGCACCGACGTGCTCTTCTGATCCCTTCGACGATCCGCCGCCGGACCCGCGCCGCCCGGCGCGCCCGGCACCTCCGGCACCTCCGGCCGTCGGCCGGCCCCGCACCCCGGGGCCGGCCGACGGCCCCCGCGTGCGGGGGTGCCGCTCAGCCCTCGGTCCAGCCGTGGCCCTTGGCGCACTGCAGCATCGCGTTGCGCACCTTGAGCACCTGCTCGCCGGTGAGCGACGGCACGTGCTCCAGCAGCAGTTCGGTCACCTCCAGGAGGAGCTCGGCGGAGGTGAGGACGTCGCACTCCACGTCGTCGCCCTCGACCGCGATCCGCGCGGCGGGGACGGCCGGCCCGGCCGGTCGGGCGAGCGCGCCCTTGGGCAGCCGGACCGAGGAGGCCTTCAGCCCGCGGTCGCCCTCCTCCATCTCGAACTCGACGACCAGGCCCGAGTGCACCATCGACTCGGGCATCAGCATGTCGTTCACGTGCAGGAAGACGTCCTCCCCGCCGTGGTCGGGCGCGATGAACCCGTAACCCCGCACACTGTCGTACCGCACCACACGACCGGTGACCACCACACACCCCCAAGGACAACCCGGGCCCCCTGCCCGACACCTGACGTAGAGGATAGAGGACCGGGCGCGGTGGCGGGTCGCCCGTCCGGGGGTGCGCCGCAGCACCTCCCGGTCGTGGCCCTGGTTCCGGTCGTCGATGCTCAGGCCGGTGACCCGGCAGCCGGTCGTCGTGGCCGCCGCCCGGCGCGGTTCGTGCCGGGCCGCGGCTACCAGGGCACGTTCTGACCCTGGTGGTCGACGAAGTGGAGGCCGCCCGCGCCGCGGTGGCGCTCCATGGTCGCGACCACGCCGGGCGCGCTCTCCTCGACGCTCAGCTCGGCCTCCGGCCCGCCGAGTTCGGTGCGCACCCAGCCCGGGTCCATCAGCAGCAGGGTCCGGCCGTCCTCGGCGTGCCGGGCCGCCTGGCAGCGCATCAGCTGGTTGAGCGCGGACTTGCTGGCCCGGTAGAGGTCCTGCCCGCCCCTGGTGTTCCGGGCGATGCTGCCCTGGTCGGAGGACATCACGCCGATGGTGCCGGTCTGCGCGACCAGCGGACGGAGGGTCTCCACGACGCGCAGCGGGCTCAGCGCGTTGGTGACCATGACCTCGGTGAACATCTCCGTCGGGACCTCGCCGATCGGCAGGTCGCCGCGGGTGATCGCGGCGTTGACGAAGAGCAGGTCGAGGGTGCGGCCGGCCAGTCGGTCGCGGAGCGCCGCGATCCCGGCCGGATCGGTCATCTCCAGCGACTCGACGGTCAGCCGGCCGTCGGCCGTGGCGAGCAGGTCGTGCAGGGCGGTGGGCCGGCTGCCGCGCACGGTGCCGATGACGTCCCAGTCGCGGCGGAGGTACTCGGCGGCGATCCCGAGACCGAGGGTCCGGGAGGCGCCGACGACGAGGGCGGTCCTGCGGGTGTCACGCATGGGGGTGGGTCCTGTTCATGGGTCGGGGGAGCGGGACGGCGTCCCGGGGCGCCCGCACCGGAGTGCCGGACGCGATCACGGGAAGAGTCTCCGAGCTCCCCGAACCGGGCGTCCAATACCCTTTCGGTCGCATTGATACCGTGCGGGCATGGATCTGGACCTGCGAAAGCTCCGGTACTTCGTCGCGGTGGCCGAGCACCGGCACTTCGGGCGGGCGGCCGAGGCGCTGTTCATCGCCCAACCCGTGCTCAGCCGTCAGATCCGCGCGTTCGAACAGGAACTGGGCTGTCCGCTGCTCATCCGGACGACCCGCAGCGTCGAGCTGACCCTCGCCGGGCAGCAGCTGTACGAGGAGGCGCGCGCGATCACCGCGACGGTGGTGGGCGCGGTGCGCAGGGTGCGGGAGGCCGGCCGCCCCGGGCAGCGGCTCGTCGTCGGCTTCTCGGCCGGCCTGCACGTGGCGGAGGCGATCCGGGCCTTCACGGCGCGCCACCCCGAGGTCACGGTCGACGTCCTTCCGCTGCCGTGGGCGGAACGGGACGCGCCGCTGCGGGAGGGCCGGGCGCACGTCGGGTTCCTGCGGCACCCGTTCGACGGGACGGGGATGCGCATCGTGCCGGTCGGGCACGAGACCAAGGTCGCGTGCCTGCCGGTGAACCATCCGCTGGCGGGCCGCTCCGCGCTCACCCTGGCCGACCTCGACGGCGAGCCGGTCCTCGACGGTCGGGCGCGGCGGACGGCCTCGCTGGACGAGAAGTTCGAGCTGGTCGCCTCCGGCCAGGCCGTCGCGCTGGTCCCGCTCAGCATCACCCGGTCGTACGCCCGGACCGACCTGGTCTACCTGCCCGTCACCGACCACCCGCCGGTCGGGACGTGCCTGGTGGCGCCGGAGAGCCACGGCCCGGGCCCGGTCGCGGACTTCCTGGAGATCGCCGCCGCCGTGCTCCGCCGACCGGGGGGCTGATCGCCTGGTCGACCGGGTGGCCGATCGGGCCCGGTGATCGGGCTCGGTGATCCGCCCGGGTTCCGGTCCCGTCGGGCGCCTTGATCCGGTGCTCGCCGAAAAACCGTGCGCAGACGGTCCGTTCGACGTAGCATCGATGCCGGAACGCACGAAAGCACGGCCCGGTCGGTAGTCCGGGCGTCCGTCGGCCGGGGCCGACGGCCAGTCAATTCCCTCCCAGGGTGTCCGGTGCGTTCCTCCCGGCGCGCGACCGCGCGCGGGACGCGACACGCCGTGGGAGGACGTACCGTGCCGAGCACCTTCTTCGCCGGACCGCCGGACGCCGCCGTGCCGCGCCGCGGCAGATAGCGGCGCGCCGCCCCTGCGGCCCCGCCCCTCTGACCCCGCCCGTCGCTCCCGCAGCCCGTTGCCCGCCGGCCGGACACCGGAGTGGCCGGCCGGTCGATGCTTCGTGGAATGACATCTGACTGTCCGTCAGTTGTCCTGAGTCGGGGGCCGGACCGCTCGCACGCGATCCGGGAACGACCGACCCGAGAACGATCAGGAGATCACTGTGCGCATACTCTTCACCGGCCCGGCCGCGCCGAGCCACCTGTTCCCGATGGTGCCCACCGCCCAGGCCCTGCGGGCCGCCGGGCACGAGGTGCTGTTCGCCAGTCCGCGGCCGTTCGACCAGCTCCGCCAGGCCGGGTTCCCGATCGTCGAGATCGGCGACGGGCGCCCCGTCCGGGAGGCCTTCGAGGAGGTCGCCGGCGCCCGGGCGAGCTACGCCCAGCCGGACATGACCCAGGAAGAGATCATCGAGATGGCCGCGGCGGCCTTCGCCCTCGCCTCGCGCTCCACCGTGGAGGACCTGCTGGCCGTGGCCGAGGGGTGGGGCACCGACCTCCTCGTCCACGACTCCTGCCTGGCCTCCGCCCAGCTGGTCGCGGCCCGGCTCGGCATCCCCGCCGCACTGCAGAACTTCGGCGTCAGCTCCGGCCTCGACATGGCCGCCCGACTGGCCGGCCACTTCGCCGACGTCTACGAGAAGCACGGCGTGGCCGCGCCCGCGGCGACCACCCCGTTGAACATCGTCCCGGCCTCGCTCGGCGGCGACCCGGGCGGCCTGCGGATGCGCTACCTCCCCTACAACGGCGGCGGGGTGGTCCCCGCCGAGCTGCTGCGCCGCGGCCACCGGCCCAGGGTCGCCGTGACCCTCGGCACGGTGCTCACCGGGACCGACGGCGTGGGCGCCATCACCCCGCTGATCGAGTCCGCCGGCGCGGTCGACGCCGAGTTCCTGCTCGCCGTCGACGACGCGGACCTCGGCCACCTGGGCACCCTGCCGGACAACGTCCGCCCGCTGCCCTGGGTGCCGCTCGCGGAACTCCTGCGGGTGTGCGACGCGGTGGTCCACCACGGGGGCTCCGGCAGCACGCTCACCGGACTGCAGGCCGGGGTGCCGCAACTGCTGCTGCCCCAGGGCGCCGACAACTTCGCGGTGGCCGACGCCCTGGCCGCCACCGGGGCGGCGCTGCAGTCCGCCTCCGCGGACGTCGACCGGGCGCTGCTCACCCGGCTCGTCGCCGATCCCGCGCTGCGCGAGGGCGCCGCCCGGCTGCGCGCCGAGAACGACGCCCTGCCGACCCCGGCGGCCGTCGTCCCCGACATCGAGGCCCTCGTCACCGCGCACCGCTGACCTGACCGCGCACCCCCGACCGGAGGTCACCGAACGGACCCCGCCCCGCCCCGGGGCGGGGTCCTTGCGCGCCCACCGGCCCCGTCGCACCCGTCACCCAGGTCGGCCGCAGCGCCCCGGCCGGGCCGCCCGCCGCGAAACGACGTGGACGCACCGTGAGTTGACGATCATTCGGTTCTCCGCGAATTCGGCGGCGTGTTGTGCGGGGTACCCCTGCACCGGAGGCGTGCGGTCGCCTATCCTCCATGCGCACGGTGAGGTACGGCCTCGCCGGACGGCTGGGGGGTCGCGGTGGTTCTGCACGGGCGTGCAGCGGTTTTCGAGACGGTCGTACCGTCGCTCGTCGGACTGAAAGTGACCGGCGAGGCGCCGGCCACCAGGACCAGGCGATTGCCCGTGCCCGACGGCACCCCGTTGCTGATCGCCTGCTCGGGCGGGCGGCTCAGCGGCCGGACCGCCCTGCTGAAGGCCCTGGACACGCGCTACGCGGCGCACCTGCCCCTGGCGTTCGCGGACCTCGGCCGCGCCGACTTCGGCCGGCCGGGAGCAGCGCTGGCCGCCGACGACGAGAACCCCGCCCGGCGCAACGCCTCGCAGGTCTCGGACCTGCTGTTCCACCTGTACCACGAGCTGAGCCGCCGGCCCGAGGAGTTCGGCGGGAGCATCGCCTTCCCCCGGCTCGTCCAGGGCCTGCTCGCGGTCACCGGCTGGCAGTCCCCGGGCGCCGGTGAACTCGACGTGGCCGCCCGGCGCCTGGAGAGCCTGCTCCGGTCCAGCCTGCCCCAGGCCCCGGCCCGTCTGGACCGGGTGGCCCGCTGGATCAACGAGGCCGCGCCGGGGCAGGGCGCCGTGGCGGGGCCGGGGATCGGGGTGAACGCGCTGGTCGCACGGCTCGTCCAGGTCGTCACCCCCGATCTGCTCGGCTCCCGCGCCCACCGGAGCGGGCTGCGCTGGTGGGCCGCACGGTCCGTCATCGGCCAGGACGGCCGGGGCGGCGAGGGGGGTCGGGACGACGGGTTCCTCCGACTGACCGACCTGGCCCGACTCTTCCGCAGCGACGCGGACGACCGGGAGACCGCCGAGGGCCATCTGATGGCGGCCCTCCTGGCCGACATCGACGCCCGCTACTCCTTGGCGAGCCGGTTGAACCGACTGCCGCGCCCCCTGCTGCTGCTCGACAACGCCCACACCCCGTCGGGCAGGTCGGTGCTGCGGACACTGGCCCGGGTCTGGCACGAGGAACCGGCCGGGACCAGGCCCGGAGTGATCACGACGGTCCTCGCCGAGGAGTCGCCCGCCGGAGCCCCCGAGAGCATCGCGCCGTCGACGCGCCGCGCCGCGGGGCCGTTCTGGCGGCCCGGTCCGCCGGCGACGGCGGCCGGCTGGATCCTGCGGCTGCCGCTGTCCCGGCTCGACCTGGGAGAGGTCAACCGGATGTTCGGCGCGGAGCACCTGCCGCCGGCCGGCACCGCCCGGGTGATCCACCGGCTCGGCGGCGGCCGGGCCGGGATCGTCCACGCCCTGGTGGAGGCCGGGCTGGAGGCACTGCGCCAGGGCGACCAGGCGGACCCGCGCTTCGTGCTCGACCTCCCGGCCCACGACGCGCGCGACACGGCCGTCCACGAGCAGCTGCTCCGTGTCCTGATCCCCGACGACCGCGACCGGAACCGCCTGGTGTACTTCTGCCCGGCCCTCGACGACGAGGCCGCCGACCTGCTCAGCGAGAAGTACCCGCCGACCGGCCGCACCCCGCTGGACGTCCAGGAGGCCAAGCGGCTGCTCGAGCGCAACCACTGGCGCGCCCCGGCCGGCCGGGACCTCGACGCGCAGCTCGTGGCGGAGGACCCGGTCCTGCGGGCCCTGCTCGGCCACCACTCGGCCGGCCGGCCCGGCCGGGACCTCGACGCGCCGTTCGTCGAGGACCCGGTCCTCAGGACGCTGCTCGGCCACCACCTGGCCGTCCGGCTCGCCAGGGAGGCCGACATGCAGACCTGGCGCAATCTCCACGGGCGGCTGCACAGGCACTACGCGCCGGACGAGACCGGGCTGCCCGACCGGGCCCTGCACCACGCCCTCGCGCTGCTCGACACCGGAGCCGTGGTCCGCACCCTCCACCAGCGGCTGGCCCGGCAGAACGCCGCCGACTGGCTCGCCTCGGTCAACCTGGTCTGCTCCGCGCCGCACCCGCCGAGGCCCCTGCCGGCGGCGCCCGGGGCGAACGAGGAGTGCTCGGCGTGCGGGAACGGCGACCGTGCCGTCCACCAGGCGATCGACCTGCTGGTGCGCGGCCTGTGGGCGCAGACGCACCCGCTCGCGGTGCCGGCCGGGGCGCTGATCGACAGCATCCGCCTGCAACTGCTCACCCTCGCCGCGCCCGCCGGGGCGGCCGACCAGGCGGTGTTCTACCGGGCGCAGGAGACCTGGCCGGATCTCCTGCACCGCTGGCACCAGGCTCCCCACCTTCCGACCCGAGGAGACGCCCGACCGTGAAACTGTCCCTGCCCCGAGGGCCCCTGACCCGTGCGCTGGCACTCCTGGTGGTGCTCGCCCTCCTGGGCACCGTGGGCTACTTCGGCTACCGCGTCTGGACGGACGACAGCTGCGCCGAGGGCGTGACCGAGGTGGGGAAGGAGTGCGTCGGCGTCACCGACGGCTCGTACGTCTTCACCGACGACCTGGGACCGGTGAGCGCGCGCATCAAGGAGGAGAACGACAGCGTGGCCGGGAAGAACCCGGTCACCGTCGCCCTGATGATCCCGCTGGTCTCGGACGCGCAGGCCGAGCGGCGCGAGATGGTCGAGCAGGTCCAGGGCGCCTACCTGGCCCAGCACCGGGCCAACGGCCAGAGCGGTCACCAGCCGCCGGTCCGGCTGGTGCTCGCCAACCCGGGCCGGGGCTACGGGCAGTGGCTGCGGGTCTCGAACCAGCTGGCCCGGCTCGCCGCCGGCAAGGAGAACCTGCGGGCGGTCACCGGCATCAACATCAGCATCAGCGCCACGAAGGCCGCCGTCGGCCATCTGACCGGGACGCTGCACATACCGGTCGTGGCGGGCCCGATGACCGCGGACGACATCGCCAACACCGACGGCGCACCCGAGGCCTTCCCCGGTCTGGCCCGGGTCGCCCCCAGCAACACCGACCAGGCCGACGCCCTCACGCACTACGGGGCGGACATCAAGCCCGCCGAGAGCCTGGTGATCGAGGACACCCGCAAGGACGACAACTACATCGCCACCCTGCGGGAGGCCTTCGCCAAGCTCACCAAGGGCGCGCCGCACGCGCCGGAGTCCTTCGAGTCGCCGGCGGACTTCAACGAGGAGGGCAACCTCGGCGGGGAGTTCGACCGGATGGTGCCGGGCATCTGCAACTCCCCCGCGCGGACCCTCTTCTTCGCCGGGCGCCCGGTGCAGCTGCGGCTGTTCCTGGTCGCGCTGGCCGACCGCAAGTGCGTCCGGCCGTTCACCGTGATCACCGGTTCGCACGCCTCCACGCTGATGGTCGACCAGAAGTTCGAGAGGGAGTGGCCGTCCCTCAAGGAGAACGGCGGGACCACCGTGCGCTACACCGCGCTCGCCCACCCGGACACCTGGGGCCCGCAGAGCCCCGCGAGCGCCGGCGGTTCGAAGGACGCCTCCGCCGAACTCGCCGGCATGCTCACGGCCGAGGCCACCAGGCAGCCGGACAGGATCGGGCCCGCCGACCTCCGCGACGGGCGGGTGATCGTCACCTACGACGCGGTGTCCACCGCCGTCGCGGGGATCCGGCTGGAGACCGGGGGAGCCGTGACGATGCCCTCGCTGAAGGAGGTCGCCCTGAGCTGGCGCCGCCTGCACGCCGACAACCGGGTGGAGGGCGCGAGCGGCTGGATCTGCCTCGACAGCAAGGGCAACCCGCACAACAAGGCCGTCCCGATCGTCCACCTCGACCCGGACTCCCGCAGCGCCGTCCTGGACGGCACGGCCTGGCCCCTCGGCAAGGCCCCCGACGAGAACTGCTCCATCGCCGCCGGGGGCTGACGGCCGGGCCGATGTGCCGTCCGGTCAGGGGCGCCGTCCGGTCAGGGGCGCCGTCCGGTCAGGGCCCCGGGCGGCGCGCGGCGGGGACGGCGCGGGGCAGGGTGAAACCGACCTCCGCACCGCCCTCCGGGCCGGTGCCCGCGAAGACGGTGCCCCGGTCGGTCGTGACGAGGTCGTGGACGATGGCGAGCCCCAGGCCGGAACCCGGTGTCGACTGGGTGCCGGCCCCCCGGTAGAAGCGGTCGAAGACGGCCTCCCGCTCGTCCGGTCCGATCCCCGGCCCCCGGTCGCGCACCGACAGCCGGCCGGCCGGGGCCGCCGCCCCGGTGGCGCGTCCGCCGACCCCGGCCGGGCCCGACGGCTGCGCCTCCACGACGACGGTCACCGGCGTGTCCGCGGGGCTGAACTTGACGGCGTTGGCGAGCAGGTTGTCGATGCAGCGGTGCAGCGCGCGCGGCCGGGCGAGCACCGTGACCGCCCCGGCCGCTTCCTCGTCCGCCGCCCCGGCCGCTTCCCCGTCGGCCGCCCGGTCCGCTGCCCGGTCGGCCGTCGCGGCGGCGACGGTGACGACGGCGATGACGCGTCCGGTGCGCCGCCGGAACCGGTCGGCGCAGTCCTCGGCCGCCGCCGCCAGGTCGAGCGGCACCGGATCCTCGTCCGCCTGCCGGTCGGTGGCGAGTTCGACCAGCTCGCGCACCAGCTCGTCCAGCGCGACGCTCTCCGTGACCAGGGTGGTGAGGATCTTCTCCTCGTCCTCCGGCGCCAGCCGGCCGCGGGCCCGCTGGAGCAGCTCCGCGCTGCCGCGCACCGAGGTGAGCGGGGTGCGCAGTTCGTGGCTGGCGTTCTGGACCAGGCGCTGCTGCGCCTCCCGGGAGCGGCGCAGCGCGTCGAGCATGACCTCGAACGCGCGGGTCAGTCGGCCGACCTCGTCGGGCCCGGCGGGCGGGAGCGCGGTACCGAGGTCCTGGGTCGAGCTGATCCGCTCGGCGGCCCCGGCCAGCCGCCGCATCGGGCGCAGGATCCGGCCGATCAGCAGCCAGCTGAGCGCGGCGCAGGCGGCGGCCGAGGCCGCCGTGGTCCAGGTGATCCGTTGGAGGAAGCCGCGGTCGACGTGTTCGGCGCCCGCGTAGTCCTGGCTCACCACCAGCGCGCCGTGGCCCTCGCCGCGGCCGCGGGCGAGCACGCCGTACGTGCGGTCGCCGACGGTGATCTCGTCCGTCACCGCGCCCTCCCCGGCGCGCGCCACGGCGAGGGCGCCCGGGGGGACCGGCAGGGCGGGGCGGCCGGGCGAGAGCGGCCGGACCGTGCCGTCCGGCAGGAGCAGCTGTTCGGTGGTGTCGGGCCGCTCGGCCGGGACCCGCCCGGCGTCGAGGACGGCCGCGACGGCGTCCGCGCGGTCGACCAGCGCGCGGTCGAACTGGTCGGAGACCAGCCCGGTGACGCCGCGGTAGGAGCTGACCACGGAGACGGCGATGGCCAGCAGGGTGGCGGCCACCACCACGAGGGTGATCCTGGTGCGCAGCACTACGCGGCCCGCACGAGGTAGCCGACGTTGCGGACGGTGTGGATCAGCCGGGGTTCGCCGCCCTCCTCGCTCTTGCGGCGCAGGTATCCGATGTAGACGTCGAGCGAGCGCGAGTCGGTGTCGAAGTCGTAGCCCCAGATCCGCTCGTAGATCTGCGGGCGGGTGAGCACCGCGCCCTGGTTGCGCAGGAGCAGCTCCAGCAGGTCGAACTCGGTCTTGGTGAGGTCGAGCAGCCGTTCGCCGCGGTGGGCGCGGCGCGCGGAGGTGTCCAGCGCGAGGTCCTGGCAGGCCAGCAGGCCCGGTTCGGCGGGCGGGGTGGCGCGCCGCAGCAGGGCGCGTATCCGGGCCAGCAACTCCTCGGTGGCGAAGGGCTTGGCGAGGTAGTCGTCGGCCCCGGCGTCCAGCCCGGCCACCCGGTCGCCGAGCTGGTGGCGGGCGGTGAGCACCAGGACCGGCAGCCGGTCGCCGCGGCGGCGCAGCATCCGGCAGAGGGCCAGGCCGTCCAGCCGGGGCATGACGACGTCCACCACGGCGAGGTCGGGGCGGTGGCGCTCCAGGAGGTCCAGGGCCTCCTGGCCGTCGACGGCGGTCAGGACCCGGTAGCCCTCGAAGCGCAGCAGCTGGTCGAGGGTGGTGCGGACACCGGGGTCGTCCTCGACGACGAGCACGGTGCGGCCGGGGGTGGTGGCATCTGTCATGGCGTCATTCTCGCTGGTCGTGGGGGAAGGTCGGGGTACGGACGGCGTTCCCCGCCCGGGGTGGCCCCGGGCGGGGCGGTCCGGGCGGGGAACGGGTTCGGTGGCGCACCGGGTTCAGTGGCGCACTCGGTTCAGTGGCGCACCGGGGCGACGGCGATCGGCGGGACGGCGGTCACGCAGGAGGTGTCGCCCGGCTGCCCGGTGCGGACGAAGGAGTCGACGATCCCGAGCGCGCAGTGCGTGGACTCCAGCTCCGCCACGTGCCCGACGTTGGGCACGGTGACGACGGTGCCGCGCCGGAACTGGCCGGCGGCCTCCCGGGTGGCGCTCTCCGAGGTGTTGGAGTCCAGGTCGCCGGCGAGCAGCAGCACCGGCACGTCCGGCTGCTTCCCGTCCACCGGCTGCGGACGGGCGGTGCCGGAGCGCGGCCACCGGATGCAGGCGTCGCCGCCGTCCGTCTGGCCCTCGGTGAAGCCCTGCACGCTGAACGCCCCGAACCGGGCCGGGTCGGCCTGGGACAGCGCGGCCCGGTAGGAGCGCCAGCGGGCGGGCAGCGAGGAGTCGACCGACCAGGCGCGCGGGTAGTCGTTGCACACCACGGCCAGGAAGGAGGCCTGGTCCTCCCGGGTGGCCGCGCGGTAGTCGGCCTTCACCAGATCGCGCAGCGCGCGGTCGTCACCGCGGGCGGCGCCGTGCAGGGCGGCCGGCAGGTCGCCGAGCAGGGAGGCTTCGGCGGGGCTCTCGCCGGCGCCGCGGCTGGCGGCCTCGTACAGCAGGTTGGCGAGCTTGTCCTCGGTGAAGCGCAGGGTGCGGGTCGCGCCGGCGGCGTCGATCCGCAGGGTGAACGGCCGCTCGCGCAGCTTCCCGGCCACCGTGCGGAGGTCCTCGACGGCGGTGTCCCCGTCACAGGCGGCGCTGCGCTCGCAGACCCGCTGCAGGGCCAGCGAGACGGCCTCGGCGCTGGGGCGGGCCAGCGGGTCGACGGCGAGCGGGTACGCGCCGGAGAGCACCATCGCGTCGACCCGCTCGGGGTGGCGGGCGGCGTACACGGGCATCAGGTAGGTGCCGTAGGAGAGCCCGTACGGCACGAGGGTCGCCGCGCCGATCCGGGCCCGGACGGCGTCGAGGTCGTCGGCGGTGGCGGCGCTGGTGTACCCCTCGGCGCGGGGGCCGAGGGCGGCGGCGCAGCGGGCGACGGCGTCGCGCTGTCCCGCGCGGTCGGCGAAGCGGTACTCGGCGTCGGTGACCCCGCAGGGGATGCGGCCGGAGCGGCCGGTGCCGCGCGGGTCGACGAGCAGCACGTCGTGGTCGGCGAGGACGCCCCGGAGGCCGGCGGCGAACACCTCGGCCCGGTCGACCGCCGTCTCGCCGGGTCCGCCGGGGTTGATCGCGACGGTGCCCCGTGCCGGGCCCGCGTCGCGGTGGCGGACCACGGCGTACGCGACCGGGACGCTGCCGAGCCACGGCTTGCCGCTCACCAGCGGGCGGGTGACGGTGCCGCAGTCCACCCGGTGCCCCTCCACGGTGGGGCACCAGGCGGGCCCGGCCGGGCCGCCCGGCCGGGGCGCGGCGGCGGCCGTCGCGGCGGGCAGCACGGACAGCAGGACCGCCGCTGCTCCGGCGACCGCCGCGCCCCGGCGGAGCAGCGTGCTGGGGCCCGTCGCGTTCCTCGTCATGGTGGTGTTCCTTCCGTCCTGTCGTTCTCCGGTGGTGAGGACGACAGTGCCGGGCCCCGGTCAGCGGTCCGGCAGAACGACGGCAAAGACGGGTAAGAACTCGTGGGACGCGGCGGAGCGCGGGGAAGGGCCCGGGCGGAGCGGCCGGGATCAGCGGCAGGGCAGCAGGGCGAAGGTGTAGCCGCGGGCCTTGAGGGTGCTCAGGATGCCGGGCAGGGCGGCCACCGTCTGGCTGCGGTCGCCGCCGCCGTCGTGCAGCAGGACGACCGAGCCCGGGGTGACCCGGTCGAGGACCCGGCGTTCGATGGCGGCCCGGCCGGGCCGGGCCCAGTCCTGCGGGTCCACGCTCCACAGCTGGACGCTCTTGCCGAGCCGCGCCGCGCCGGAGCGCACGGCCGGGTTGACCCCGCCGTAGGGCGGGCGCAGGCACCTCGGCGTGGTGCCGGTCTGGGCGCGGATCCGCGCGTCGGTGGCCGTCACCTGGGCATCGAAGGCGGACTTGGAGAGGGACCGCAGGTCGGGGTGGGACCAGCTGTGGTTCTGCACGCTGTGGCCCTGGTCGTGCACCCGGCGGGTGACGGCGGGGTTGGCGGCGACGTTCTGGCCAATCTCGAAGAAGGTGGCGCGCACCCCGAACCGGGAGAGCACGGACAGGACCTGAGGGGTGTACCGGGGGCTCGGCCCGTCGTCGAAGGTGAGGTAGACCACCTTGGCGGGCGCGGCCTGGGCGGGGACGGCGGGCAGGGCGACGACGGCGGTGGTGGCCGCCGCCAGGGCGCCGATCGCGAGACGGGCGGCGCGGCGCCCCCGGGGCCGGTCCGCTGCACGGGGCGAAGTCACGGGTCCTCCCAACGGCCGCGGAACCGGAACGAACCCGGTGCCCGCCCCCCTCCCCGGCCCTCCGTCCAATGTAGCGGCCCGCCCCCGTACCGTCCCGGTCGCGGACGCCACGGGGGCGGTGCGGGGGCGGACTTCGGCCAGTCCCCGGATCAGCGGTCGGCGCCGGCGGTGGCGCCGACGGCGCCGAGGTCGTCGACCGCGCCGAGGTCGTCGGCGGCGGTGAGGGCCCCGGTGAGGATGTCCTCGGCCACCTCCCGGGCCTGGCCGCGGATTTCGGGGATCGCGGTGCTCTCCAGCAGGCTGCCCCGGCGCAGCGCGCCGAGCGTCCACAGCGGGGCGGGCGCGGCACCGTCGGCGGGCCGGACCCGACCTCGGGCGTCGGTGCGGAAGCCCTGGCCGAGGTCGTCGGCCTCGGCCAGCCCGGCGCCGAGCAGGACGGCCACCAGCGGGTCGGGCACCCGGCGGACGTCGGCCGACGGGCCGGTGCAGTTGACCACGGCGCCGACCGTCAGCACGCGGCCGTCGTGCAGCCGGACCCGGACGCCGTCCTCGACGGGGGTCGCGTCGGCGACCTCGCCCGGCCCGACGGTGATCCGGCCGTCGGCCTCGGCGGCGGCGAAGGCCCGGGCCGTCGCGGGGGCGGCCCGGTGCCGGTGGACCTCCCACAGGCGCCGGTCGTCGGTCTGGAACCGGGCGCGGTCGGTCGGGGAGAGGCCCTGCCAGAGCGCGGCGGTGACGGGGCGCAGGCTGTCGATGCCGACCCGCCAGTCACCGTGGGTGCGGCGGCAGGCCGAGACGTGGGCGAGCAGGGCGCGGCGCACCCGGGGCAGCCCGGCCGCCGGGTCGACGTCGGGCGGCCCGGCGGCGGGCAGCGCCGTCGCGGTGTGCGGGCGGGGCACCAGGCCGTGCCGGGAGACGGCGTGGACGCGCCGGCCGGGGCGGGCCAGCGCGAGCGCCACGTCGATCATGGTGAGGCCGGTGCCGACGAGCAGCAGGTCGTGCCGCTCGGGGAGCCCGTGGAGCGCCCCGGGCGCCCACGGGTCCGCCACGAACCGCGGCGAGCGGCGGAGCCGGGCGGGCGCCCAGGCGGAGTCCGGCGGGAAGGTGCCGAGGGCGAGCACCACGGCGTCGGCGTGCAGCCGGCGCCCGGTGCCGAGCCGCAGCGACAGACCGGCGCCGTCCCGCCGGGCGGCGACGACCCGGTCGTCCACCCGGTGCAGCCGCCCGGGGCCGGGGCGTGCCGCGGCGGTCGCCAGGACGTCGCCGAGGTAGGCCCCGTAGAGCCCGCGCGGGACGTGGTCCGCGGCGGAGTGCGCCCCGGGGGCCCGGCGGGCCAGCCAGTCGACGAAGTCGTCCGGCTCCTCCGCGAAGGCGCTCATCCGGCCGGCGGGCACGTTGAGCAGGTGCTGGTCGGCCGTCGTGGCGTAGGCCGCGCCCCGGCCGGGCGCCGGAGCCCGGTCGATCAGCCGGACGTCCAGGGGGACGCCGGCCCGGGCGGCGCGGCGCAGCAGCTGCGCGGCGGTGAGCGTGCCGGACGCGCCCGCGCCCACCACGGCGACGCGGCGAGGATCCTCGGTCATGGCTAGGGGCCGGCCTCTCCGGGGTCAGGCGGACTTCACGAGTCCGGCGCGGTAGGCGAAGGAGACGAGCTGGGCACGGTCGCGCACGGCGAGCTTGCATCTGAGACGGTACAGATGGGTGCGGACGGTGGTGACCCCGATGGAGAGCTGCTCGGCGACCTCCTCGGTGGAGAGCCCGCGGGCGAGCAGCAGCAGGACCTGCCGCTCCCGGGCGGTGAGCTCCTCACGGGGGGCGGCGAGCTCCTCGGGGAAGCCGCGGTTGCTGCGCCGGAACCAGTCGACCAGACGGGTGGTCAGCTCGGGCGCGAGCGTGGTCTGGCCCTTGGCGGCGGACCTGATGCTGGCGGCCAGCTCCTGCCCGGTGGCGTCGCGCACCAGGACGCCGTTGACACCGAGGTGGAGCAGGGCGGCGACGGTGTCGTCGTCGTCGACCATGGTGAGGGCGACGATGCGGGGTGTCGCGTCGCCCGGTTCGCGCATGAGCCGCCGGATCAGCTCGACCCCGCTGATCCCGTGGAGTTCCAGCCCGCAGAGGACCACGTCGGGCCGCCGGGTCCGGGCGAGGACGATCGCCTCGATCCCGCTGTCGGTGGTGCCGACGACCAGCATGTCGGGCTCGGCTTCGATGAGGCTGCGCAGGCCGTCTCGCACGATGGGTAGATCGTTGCAGACCAAAACTCGGAGGGGCATGGTGCCGTCCTCGGCTCGCAGGAAGTGGTGCCTTGTGGGCGGGTGTGGCGGATGCACACGTCAAACTAGTCAGCGAGTTGACTCATGTCCATCAAGATCGCCGACGAAACGGGCGCCAACTCCTTTCCGTGCCACGGAATTGAGCTCAGGTCAGGCGTGTCGCCGGGCAGGTCCCGGCTCGCGGGCACGGCCCGGCGACGGCATCCGGCCGACCCGCCGCCCGTCGCCGGGCGTGGACGCGCCTAAGCACGGCGTTGAGGCGGCGGCCCGCGGAACTCAATGCGGTGCGGACGCGCACGGCCCCCGGCGCCGGTACGTTCGGCGCGGCCGACGGCCCCCGGCCGCCGGTCCCCGTCCACCCGCCCGATCCCCAGGAGGCCACCATGGTCGTCTGCCCCGAGTGCGACGAAGGGCTCGCACTGCCCGCCGACCCCAGGCTCGGTGAGGTCCTCGACTGCGCCGGCTGCGCCAGCGAACTCGAGGTCCTCGCCGTCGACCCGGTCCTGCTCGGCCTCGCGCCGGAGGTCGAGGAGGACTGGGGCGAGTGACCGGGCGCCGTTCCCTGTGGGGCCATCGCGACTTCACGGTGTTCTGGGCCGGGGACACCGTCGCCCAGTTCGGCAGCCAGATCACGCTGCTCGCGATCCCCCTCACCGCTGCCGTCACCCTGCAGGTGGACGCGCGCGCGATGGGCGTCCTCAACGCCCTGTCGTACCTGCCCTTCCTGGTCCTGACGCTGTTCGCCGGCGTCTGGGCCGACCGCTCCCGGCGGCGGCCGGTCATGCTGGTCAGCACGGTCTGCCGGGCGCTCGTGCTGGCCGGTGTGCCGCTGCTGTACGCGGCCGACCTGCTGACCATCGGCTGGCTCAGCTTCGCCGCGCTGCTGGCCGGTGTGTTCACCGTGCTGTTCGAGGTCTCCTACCAGGCCTACCTGCCGTCCCTGGTGGACCGCGAGGACCTGCTGGAGGGCAACAGCAAGCTCCAGGTCAGCGCCTCCGTGGCGCAGGTCGCCGGACCGGCCCTGGCCGGCTGGCTCGCGGGCTGGCTCTCGCCCCAGGACGCGGTGCTGATCAGCGCGGTCGCCTTCGCGGTGTCCGCGACCGGCCTCGGCCTGGTCCGCCGCCGGGAGGAGGCGCCCGAGCGCGCCCGGGACCGCAGGCCGGTGCGCCGGGAGATCGCCGAGGGCCTGCGCTTCACCTTCGGCAACCGGGTGCTGCGGGCCTGCGTGCTGGAGGCCGCGACGTACAACATGTTCTGGCTGGTGCTGGAGACGGTCTTCCTGCTGTACGCCACCCGGGAGCGGGACATGTCGGCCGGCACGGTCGGCCTGGTGCTCGGCGGCGGCGCGGTCGGCTCGCTGGTCGGCTCGCTCCTCGCCAAGCGGATCTCCGAGCGGCTGGGCGTCGGGTCGACCGTCTCTCTGGCCATGGTGGTCGGCTGCGCCGCCCCGGTCGTGGTGCCGCTGGCCGACGGACCGCGGCCGCTGCTGCTGGCGCTGCTGGTGCTGTCGTTCTTCGTCGGCGGGGTCGGCACCATGGTGGCCAACATCCAGGTGGTGAGCCTGCGTCAGACCATCACCCCGAACGCCCTGCTCGGCCGGATGAACGCCAGCTACCGGTTCGTCTCCTGGGGCGTGGTGCCGGTCGGCGCGCTGCTGGGCGGCTGGCTCGGCGAGGGCATCGGCCTGCGGCCCACCCTCTTCGTGGCCGCCGCGGGGCTGTTCGCCTCCGCGCTGTGGATCGTGTTCTCGCCGATCCGCGCGATGCGCGAACTCCCGCCGGCCGCCGACGGTCCGGTGGCCCCCGACGGTCCGGCGGACGAGGGAGGTCCGGCGGACGAGGGCGGTGCGGCCACCGGGGACGGGACCGGCCCGGTGGACCGGGTCGGCAAGGCCGACGAGCAGGACGAGCAGAACGCCGAGACGGTCGGCTGAGAACCGAAGAGGACGGGGAGGCGGCAGTGGTGAACACGGTGCCGGTACAGGAGTTGGTGTCACGGGCGGCGCTCGCCGCCCCGGACGCGACCGCCGTGGTGCAGGGCGAACGGCGCCTGACCTACCGGAGCCTGGTGGCCCGGGCGGCCGGGCTGGCGGCCCGGCTGCGGGAGGCGGGGGTGGGCCGCGGCGACCGGGTGGTGCTGGCCGCGCACCGGTCCCCCGAGCTGGTGGTGGGGATGCTCGCGGTCCTCCAGGCCGGCGCGGTCCACGTCCCCGTCGACCCGGGCCACCCGGCCGAGCGGCTGGCCTTCCTGGTCCGGGACGCCGACGCCCGGCTGGTGCTCACCGAGCCCGCCGTGCGGGCCGTCCTGCCGCCGCTGCCCTGCCCCTCGCTCGACCTGCCGCGCGACGGTGCGGACGAGCGGGCTCCGCGACCGGTGGCGGTCGAACCGGCCGACGTCGCCTACTGCGTCTACACCTCCGGCTCCACCGGGCTGCCCAAGGGCGTCGAGATCCCGCACGAGGGCCTGTCCCACCTGGTCGCCTGGCACACCGCCGCCTACGGCCTCACCGCGCGGGACCGCACCACCCAGCTGGCCGGCCTGGCCTTCGACGCCGCGGTCTGGGAGATCTGGCCCACCCTGGCGGCCGGGGCCGAACTGCACCTGGCCACCGACCGGCACCGCTCCGCCCCCGAGCTGGTCGGCTGGCTGGCCGACGCGGGCATCACGCTCGCCTTCCTGCCCACCCCGCTGGCCGAACTCGTCCTCGACGAGCCGTGGCCCGCGCACACCGCGCTGCGCCACCTGCTGACCGGCGGCGACCGGCTGCACCGGCACCCGCCGGCGGGCCTGCCGTTCACCCTGGTCAACCACTACGGGCCGACCGAGTGCACGGTGGTCGCCACGGCGGGCGTGGTCCCCCCGCTGGACCCCGCCGACCCGGCCGACACCGCCGGGGAGCCGTCGATCGGCCGGCCGATCCCCGGCATCGCGGCGGTGCTCCTCGACCACCGGCGCCGGCCCGTCCCCGACGGCGAGCAGGGCGAACTCCACCTCACCGGCGCCGGACTGGCCCGCGGCTACCTCAACCGCCCCGACCTGACCGCCGAACGCTTCATCACCCTGGAACCCGGCGGTCCCCGGTACTACCGCACCGGGGACCTCGCCGTGCGTCGGCCCGACGGCAGCCTGCGCTTCGTCGGCCGCGAGGACGGCCAGGTCAAACTGCGCGGCTTCCGGATCGAACTCGGCGAGATCGAGTCCGTCCTGTGCGGCCACCCGCGGGTCGCCGCGGCCGCCGTCACCCTGCGCGAGGACCTGCCCGGCGGGCCGCGGCTGGTCGCCCACCCGGTGTTCCGCCCCGGCGCGACCGCGACCGGGGCCGAACTGCGCGGCTGGCTGGCCGAGCGGCTGCCCGGCCATCAGGTGCCGACCCTGTTCCTGCCCCTGCCGGAGCTGCCGCTCACCCGCAACGGCAAGGTCGACCGCGCCGCGCTGCCCGCGCCCGACGTCACCCGCGCCGCCCCGACCGGCGAGTTCGTCGCCCCGCGGCCCGGCGCCGAGACCGAACTCGCCGCGCTCTGGCAGGAGGTGCTCGGCACCGACCGGGTCGGCGCGCTCGACGACTTCTTCCTGCTCGGCGGCACGTCGCTGTCCGCCGCCCGGGTCGTCGCCGCCCTGCGCGAGCGGCACGCGCGGGAGCTGAAGTTCACGGCGGTGCTCGCCGACCCCACCGTCCGCGGCCTTGCCGCCGCCCTGGCCGCCGCCCCGCCCGCCCCTGCCGCGCCACCCGCCCCTGTCGCACCATCCGTACCGTCCGGACCCGACGGCCCGGCCGCCGACCGTTCCCGGCCGCTGCCGCTCTCCCCGGCCCAGCGCCGGATGTGGCTGCTGAGCCGGCTCGACGACACCGGCGCCGCCTACCACGTCCCGCTCGCCCTCGAGCTGCGCGGCGCCCTGGACCGGGTGGCCCTGCACCGCGCCCTGCGCCGCCTCCTCGCCCGTCACGACGCCCTGCGCACCACCTTCATTACCGACGGCGGCCGACCCGTCCAGCTCGTCCACGCCCCGCCCGCCGACGGCCTGCCCGCCCTCGACCTGCCGCTGCACGAGGCCGGGACCGAGGAGGAACGGCGGGCCTGGACGGCACGGTTCGCCGCCGAGCCGCTCGACCCCGCCACCGGCCCGCTGCTCCGCGCCGCGCTGCTCCGCCACACCGACGACCACCACGTCCTCGTCCTGGTCGTCCACCACCTCGTCCTGGACGGCTGGTCGCTCGGCCTGCTCGGCCAGGACCTCGCCGACCTCTACCGGTCCGGGACCACCGGTGCCCCCGCCCCCGCGCCGCCCGCCGTGAGCCCGGCCGACCTCGTCCCGGCGCTGCGCGAGGAGGCCGAACGGGCCTCCGGGGGCGCGCACGCCGCCTACTGGCGGCAGGTCCTGGCCGGCGCGCCGCAGGAGCTCGGGCTGCCCACCGACCACCCCCGGCCGCCCCGGCTCACCAACCGCGGCGCCCGGGAGAGCGTCCTCGTCCCGCCCGCGCTGCTGGACCGGCTGACGACGCTGTGCCGCGCCGAGGGCGTCACCCCGTTCACGGCCCTGGTGGCCCTCTGCCAGGCCTACCTCGCCCGGATCACCGGCACCGAGGACGTCGTGCTCGGCACCGCCGTCGCCGGACGCACCGTGCCCGGCGCGGAGCAGCCGATCGGCTGCTTCATCAACACCCTGCCGCTGCGCACCGACCTGAGCGGCGACCCGGGCTACCGCGAGCTGCTCCACCGGGTCCGGGCGGTGGTGCTCGGCGCCTTCGCCCACCAGGAGACGCCCTTCGAACGCATCGTCGAACTGGCCGGCGCCGGCCGCACGGTCGACCGGGACCCCGTCTACCAGGTCATGTTCACCCTGGAGGACGCGCACCGGGCCGAGTTCGACCTCGGCGGGCCGCAGGCCTCCGTCGTCGAACTCGACGCCGGCACCGCCCGCGCCGACCTCGGCCTCTCCGCCACCCCCTGCCGGGACGGACTGCGGCTCACCGCCGAGTACCGCACCGACCTGTTCACCGCGCCGACCGTGCGCCGTGCCCTGGCCGCGCTGACCACCCTGCTCGACGCCGCCCTCGCCGACCCGGAGCGGCCGTTCACCCGGCTGCCGCTGCTCGACCCGGACCAGTACCACGAGCAGGTCCACACCTGGAACGACACCGCCCGGCCGTTCGAGGACGGCGCCACCGTGCACCAGCTGTTCGAGCGCCGGGTGGACGCCGACCCCGGGGCCGTCGCCCTCGCCTTCGAGTCCGACGTCACCCTGACCTACGCCGAACTCGACCGCCGCGCCAACCGCCTGGCCCACCGGCTGCGCGCCCTCGGCACCGGCCCCGGCAGCCGGGTCGCGGTCTGCGTCGACCGCTCGCCGGACCTCGTGATCGCCGTGCTCGGCGTCCTCAAGGCCGGCGCCGCCTACGTCCCGCTCGACCCGGACTACCCGGCCGACCGGCTCGCCTTCATGCTCGCCGACAGCGCGGCGCCGGTGGTGCTCACCCGGTCCGCCGTCCGCGACCGCGTCCCGCCGACCCCGGCCGCGGTGGTCGAACTCGACACCGACCCGGAGCTCGCCCGGCAGCCCGACGGCCGGCCCGACCCGGTCGCCGGACCGGACGGCGCGGCCTACGTCATCTACACCTCCGGCTCCACCGGCCGCCCCAAGGGCGTGCTGGTCGAGCACCGCTCGGTCTGCAACTTCATGGCCAACGTCCACGAGATGTTCGGGCTGGGCCCGCACGACCGGATGCTGCAGTTCGCCTCGCTCAGCTTCGACGTCTCGGTCTTCGAGATCTTCGGCGCCCTGACCAGCGGCGCCCGGCTCTGCCTGGCCCGCCGGGAGACCCTGCTCTCGGTCCGCGACCTCACCCGCTTCATGACCGAGCAGGGCGTCACCGTGATGGACATGCCCCCCGCGGTGATGAAGCTGCTCGACGGCCGGGGCTTCCCGCGGCTGCGGATCTGCTTCGTCGGCGGCGAGGCCTTCTCCGGCGGACTCGTCGACGACTGGTCGGTGCCCGGCCGGCGGTTCGTCAACGGCTACGGCCCCACCGAGGGCACCGTCACCGTCATCGCCGAGGAGTGCGAGCCCGGCCGCTACACCGGCTCCCCGCCGATCGGACGGCCGATGGGCAACATGCGCGCCTACGTGCTGGACCGCAACCGGCAGCTGCTGCCGGCCGGCGTCCCCGGCGAACTGTGGATCGGCGGCGCGGGCCTGGCCCGGGGCTACCTCGACCGGCCCGACCTCACCGAGGAGCGCTTCCGGCCCGACCCCTTCGCCGGCCGCAAGGGCGCCCGGATCTACCGCACCGGCGACCTCGTGCGCCACCTGCCCGACGGGCGGCTCGACTTCCTCGGCCGCGCCGACGACCAGGTCAAACTGCGCGGCTTCCGGATCGAGCTCGGCGAGATCGAGGCCGTGCTCGCCGACCACCCCGGCGTGCGGGCCGCCGCCGTCCTGCTGCGCGAGGACACCCCCGGCCACCCCCGGCTGGTCGGCTACGCCGCCCCCGACCGCACCGACGGTGGCGACGCGCCCGACGCCGCCGCCCTGCGCGCGCACCTCGCCGAACGGCTGCCCGGCCACATGGTGCCCGACGTCCTCGTCCTGCTGGACGCCCTGCCGCTCAGCCCCAGCGGCAAGACCGACCGGCGCGCCCTGCCCGCCCCCGCCGCGGCCGACCTCGGCGCCACCCGCGCCCACGTCCCCCCGCGCAACCGGCGCGAACGCACCCTCACCGAGCTCTGGCGGACCCTGCTGGACCTGCCCGCGCTCGGCATCCACGACAACTTCTTCGAACTCGGCGGCAACAGCATCGCCGCCGTGCAGCTCATGTGGGAGATCCACCGGGCCTTCGGCGTCGACCTCCCGCTCCGCGAGGTCTTCGACCACCCCACCGTCGCCTCGCTCACCGCCAGGGTGGAGACGGCCATGCTCGCCGCCCACGCCGCCCGAGGCCAGTCCACCGCGGACCCGAAAGGCACTGCCCGATGACCCAGCACCTGCCCGAGCTCTCCGCCGAGGACCGCGAGCGGCTGCTCGACCAGCTCCAGGACGAGGCCGCCGAGGGCCCCGCGGACCGGATCCCCCGCCACCCCGGGGACGCCCCGGCCCCCGCCTCGTACGCCCAGCGCCGGCTCTGGTTCGTCGACCGCTTCGACCCCGGCAACCCGGCCTACAACGTGCCGTTGGCGGCCCGGATCACCGGCCCCCTCGACCTCGCCGCGCTGTCCGCCGCGCTCGACCTCGTGGTCGCCCGGCACGACGCCCTGCGCACCACCTTCCGCGAGGCCGACGGCGAACCCGTCCAGCTCGTCGCCGCCCCCGCCCCGGTGCCGCTGCCCGTCCTGGACGGCGCGGCCACCGGACCGGCCGAGGCCTGGATCGGCGCCGAGACCCGGCGGGTCTTCGACCTCACCACCGGCCCGCTGCTGCGCGCCGCCGTCCTGCGCGAGAGCCCCGAGGCGCACGTCCTCCTGCTGGTCGCCCACCACAGCGTCGTGGACGGCTGGTCGCTCGGCGTCGTCCTGCGCGAACTCGGCGACCACTACGCCGAGCTGAGCGCCGGCCGCACCCCGCGGCCGGCCGCCGCCCCCGTCCAGTACGCCGACTTCGCGGCCTGGCAGCGCGGTCGGCTCGCCGACGGCGCCCACATCGGGGACCTTGCCCACTGGCGGACCGCGCTGGACGGCGCGCCCGCCGTCCTCGACCTGCCCCGCGACGCCCCCGAACCCGGCGCCGCCCGGCACGCCGGAGCGACCCGTTCGGTCCGGCTCCCGGCCGCCGCCCTGGCCCGGCTGCGCACCCTGGGCGCCGCCACCGGCTCCTCCACCTTCATGGTCGTGCTGACCGCGTTCCAGCTGCTGCTCGGCCGGCTCACCGGCACCACGGACGTGGTGGTCGGGGTGCCCACCGCCGGCCGCTCCCGCCCCGAACTCGCCGACGCCGTCGGCTGCTTCCTCAACACGCTGGCCCTGCGCGCCGACCTCACCGCCACCGACGGCGAGGCCGACGGTGCGGCCGGCGGCCCCGGCTTCCGCACCCTGCTGGAGCGGGTCAACCGCACCGCGCTGGACGCCTACGAGCACCAGGACCTGCCTTTCGAGCACCTGGTCGAGGCGCTGCGGCCCGAGCGCAGCACCAGCCACACCCCGATCTACCAGGTGATGTTCAACCACACCACGACCGTCGAGCTGACCGACCGGCTCGGCGGGCTGCCACTGGAGTTCCTCGCCCCGGAGGACCCGCCGGCCAAGCTCCCGCTCACCCTCTACGCCCGCGAGGACGGCGAGGAACTCGTCCTGGAGGCCGTCTTCCAGCGCGCGCGGCTGCGGCCCGAGCGGGTGACGCACCTGCTCCGCCAACTGGTCCACCTGCTGGAGCAGGCCGCCGCCGACCCCGAGCGCCCGGTCGGCCGGCACACCCTCGCCCTCCCGGACGCCGGCCTGCCCGACCCGGCCGCCCCGCTCGGCGCCGCCCCCGGGCCCACCGTCCGGGCGCTGCTGCACGCCCGGGTGGCGGCCGACCCCGGCGCGCCCGCCGTCGAGTGCGGCGAACTCCGCTGGACGTACGCCGAGCTGTGGGAGCGCGCCGAGGAGATCCGCACCGCGCTCGGCCTGGACCCGGACGCCGCCGAGCGGCCCGTGGTCGCCGTGTCCGGCCGTCGCGGCCCGGCCCTGGTCGCCGCCCTGGTCGCGGTGCTGGCCGGTGGCGGTGTGCTCGCCGCCGTCGACCCCCGGCTGCCCCGGCTGCGACAGCAGAGCCTGCTCGCCGAGTCCGGCGCCGCCCTCGCCGCCCTGGTCACCGGCCCCGAGGAGGAGGAGTCCCCGCTGCGGCGCGACGGCGTCACCGTCGTCGAGGTGGCCGCCGCCACCGGCCGGCCCGCCGGCCCCGCGCCCAAGGCCGAGGAGGGCCGCCGGTACGGGCGCGCGGCCGGCTACCTGTTCTTCACCTCCGGCACCACCGGCGTCCCCAAGGGCGTCCTCGGCCGGGAGAGCGGCCTCGGCCACTTCCTCACCTGGCAGCGCGACACCTTCGGGCTCGGCCCCGGCGACCGCACCGCCTTCCTCACCGGCCTCTCCTTCGACGTGATGCTCCGCGACCTGCTGCTGCCGCTGGTCTCCGGTGCCACCCTCTGCGTCCCCGCGCGGGGCGACGAGCTGATGCCCGGTGAGCTGCTCGGCTGGCTCGCCGAGCAGCGGATCACCGCCGTACACACGGTGCCCGCCCTCGCTTCCGCCTGGCTCGCCGAACGACCGGCCGGCTCCGCCGGACCGGACGCCCTGCGGCTGGCCTTCTTCGCCGGCGAGCCGCTCACCGGCGGCCTCGTCGACCGCTGGCGGGCCGCCTGCCCGGCGAGCGAGGTGGTCAACCTGTACGGGCCCACCGAGACCACCCTCGCCGTCTGCTCCTGGACCGTGCCGCCCGGGCCGGCCGACGGCATCCAGCCGATCGGGCGGCCGCTGCCCGGCACCCAGGTGCTCGTCCTGGACGAGGCGCTCGGCGGCTGCGGCGTCGGCGAGGTCGGCGAGATCGTGATCCGCTCGCCCCACCGCAGCCTCGGCTACACCGGCACCGGCACCGACCCGGGCGCCTGGACGGTCAACCCGGCCACCGGCGACCCCGAGGACCTGCTCTACCGCACCGGCGACCTCGGCCGCCACCGGCTCGACGGCGGCCTGGAGATCCTCGGCCGCCGCGACCGCCAGGTGAAGATCCGCGGCGTACGGATCGAACCCGACGAGGTCGCCGCCGTCCTCGCCCGCCACCCCGGCGTCCGCCAGGCCGCCGTCACCGCCCGGACCGTGCCCGGCGGCGACGTCCTGCTCACCGCCTACGCCGTGCCCGCCACCGCCCCCGCGCCCAGCCCGGCACAGCTGCGCGGCTACCTCGGCAAGCGGCTGGCCGCCGCGGCCGTCCCCGCCGCCTTCCTGTTCGTCGAGCAGATCCCGGTCACCGCCAACGGCAAGACCGACTGGGCGGCCCTGCCCGAGCCGGAGGCGGTCGCCGAGGAGGAGTGGACCGCCCCGCGCACCCCCACCGAGCAACGGCTGGCCGCCCTGATGGCCGAACTGCTCCAGCGGGACCGGGTCGGCGCGCACAGCAGCTTCTTCGCCCTCGGCGGCCACTCGCTGCTGGCGATGCAACTGGTCTCCCGGGTGGCCGAGGCCTTCGCCGTCGACCTCCCGCTCAAGGCCGTGTTCGAGAACCCGACCGTCGCGGGGCTCGCCGAACTCCTCGACACAGGTGCGGAGACCGCCGATGCCCACTGACCACCCGATGTCCCCGGCCCAGCGCAGACTCTGGTTCGTCGACCGGCTCTCCCCGGGCACCGGCGCCTACACGGTGCCGCTCTCCGTCCGGTTGCGCGGCGCGCTCGACCTCACCGCGCTGCGGGCCACCCTGGACGCCGTCGTCGAACGGCACGCGGTGCTGCGCACCACCTTCCACCTGGTCGACGGCGAGCCCGTCCAGCGGGTCCACCCGCCCGCCGCGGTGCCGCTGCCGGTCCACGACGCCGCCGCCGACCCGGACCCCGCCCGCGCGGTGACCGCGAGCGCCGAACGCGCCGCCGCGCGCACCTTCGACCTGGCCGGCGGGCCGCTGTTCACCGCCGAGCTGCTGCGCCTCGGCCCGGACGAGCACATCCTCACCCTCACCGCGCACCACATCGTCGTGGACGGCTGGTCGCTCGGCCTGCTGCTCACCGAACTCGGCACCCTGTACGCCGACTTCGCGGCCGGTCGGCCCGCCTCGCTGCCGCCGCTGCCGCTCTCCTACGCCGACTGGTCCCGCCGCGGAGAGGCCCCCGACGGCGGGGGACGCGCCGACGGGGGCCGGGGCGAGGAGCGGGCCGAGCGGGAGCGCGCGCACTGGCGGACCGTCCTGGACGGCGCCCCGCCGCTGCTCGAACTGCCCACCACGTACCCGCGCCCCGACCCCGCGCGCGCCCGCGCCGGCGGTCCCGGCGCCCTGCACACCGCGCGGCTGCCCGCCGGCCTCGCCGAGGACCTCGCGGAACTCGCCGAACTCCACGGCGTCACCCTGTTCATGGTGCTGCTCGCGGCCTTCGACGCCCTGCTGACGCGCTGGACCGGGCAGACCGACCTGGTGGTCGGCACCCCCGTCGCCGGGCGGCTCGACCCCGAGGTCGAGCCGCTGATCGGCTGCTTCGTCAACACCCTGCCGCTGCGGGTGCGGGTGGACCCCGCCCGCAGCTTCGCCGAACTCCTCAAGGAGGTCCGCGAACGGGCCCTGGACGCCTACGAGCACCAGACGCTCTCCTTCGAGGAGATCGTCGACGCCGTCCGCCCGGACCGCTCGGCCGGTCTGGCCCCGGTGTTCCAGGTGATGTTCGCGGTCGACAACACCCCGCGCCCGGTCGCCGGCGGGCCGCTCGTCCTGGAACCGCTGCCCGCCCTGCGCACCGAGGTCAAGTACGACCTCAACATCACCGCCGAGCCGGTCGGCGACACCGTCGAGCTGTTCGTCGAGTACCGCACCGACCTGTTCGACGAGGAGTGGCCGGAACGTTTCCTCGGGCAGTTCCGCACCCTGCTGGAGGCCGCCGTCGAGGACCCCGACCGCAGCGTCGGGACCCTGCGCGTCCTGCCCGCCGCCGAACGCCGGCGCGTCCTGTACGAGTGGAACGCCACCGACACCGCCTACCCGCCCACCGCCGCCGTCCACGAGCTGTTCCACCGGCGGGCCGACCTCGCCCCCGGGGCCGTCGCCGTCGCGTACGAGGGCACCGCGCTGACGTACCGGGAGCTGGACGAGCGCGCCAACCGCCTCGCCCACCACCTGCGCGGGCTCGGCATCGGCCGCGGCGACCGGGTCGGCCTCTGCCTGCACCGCTCCGCCGAACTCGTCGTCGCGCTGCTCGCGGTGCTCAAGGCCGGCGCCGCCTACCTGCCGCTCGACCCCGGCTACCCGGCCGAGCGGCTCGCCCTGCTGCACGACGACGCCGCCGCGGCGGCCGTGCTCACCCACGCCGCCGCCCGCGACAGCGTCCCCGCGGGCGCCCGCCGGATCGTCGACCTGGACCACGAGGCCCCGGCGATCGACGCCCGGCCCGCCCACCGCCCCGACCCCGGCACCGTCCCCGAGGACACCGCCTACGTCATCTACACCTCCGGCTCCACCGGCCGGCCCAAGGGCGTCGTCACCAGCCACCGCGCCATCCTCAACCGCCTCCAGTGGATGCAGCAGGAGTACCGGCTGGGCCCCGACGACAGCGTCCTGCAGAAGACGCCGTACAGCTTCGACGTCTCGGTCTGGGAGTTCCTCTGGCCGCTCGCCGCCGGCGCCCGGCTCGTCCCGGCCCGCCCCGACGGCCACAAGGACCCGGCCTACCTGGCCCGGCTGATCCGCGCCGAGGGGATCACCACCGCGCACTTCGTGCCGTCCATGCTGGAGGTCTTCCTGGAGGCCGAGGGCGTCACCGGGCTGCCGAGCCTGCGCCGGGTGATCTGCAGCGGCGAGGCGCTGCCCGCCGACCTGGCCCGCCGCTTCCTCGCCGACGCCCCGCACTGCGGCCTGCACAACCTCTACGGCCCCACCGAGGCCGCCGTCGACGTCAGCCACTGGGCCTGCCGTCCCGACGAGCCCGGCCCGGCCGTCCCGATCGGCCGCCCGGTCGCCAACACCCGGCTCTACGTCCTGGACGCCCACGACGAGCCCGTCCCCGTCGGCGTCGCCGGGGAACTCTGCATCGGCGGCGTCCAGGTCGCCGACGGCTACCTCGACCGGCCCGAACTCACCGCCGAGCACTTCGTCCCCGACCCCTTCCACGGCGGCCGGATGTACCGCACCGGCGACCTCGCCCGCCGACGCCCCGACGGAGCGCTGGAGTTCCTCGGCCGCCGCGACGACCAGGTCAAGCTGCGCGGCTTCCGGATCGAACTCGGCGAGGTCGAGGCCGCCCTGCGGGCCGTCGACGGCGTGCGCGCCGCGGTGGCGGCCGCCCGCGACCAGCGGCTGGTCGCCTACGTCGTCGGCGACGGCGAAGGGCTCGACACCGCCCGGCTGCGGGCCGCGGTCGGCCGCACCCTGCCCGAACACCTGGTGCCCGAACTGGTGGTCCGGCTGGACGCGATCCCGCTCTCGCCCAACGGCAAGGTCGACCGCGCGGCCCTGCCCGACCCCGCCGCGACCGCCGTCGAGGGCACCCGGGTCGCCGCCCGCGACGGCCTCGAACTCGCCCTGACCGCCCTGTGGGAGGACGTCCTGGACCGGCGCCCGATCGGCGTCACCGACGACTTCTTCGACCTCGGCGGCACCTCGCTGCGCGCCGTGCGCCTGCTCGCGCGGGTCGCCGCCGACCACGGCACCGAACTGCCGCTCGCCTCGCTGTTCTCCGGCGGCGCCACCGTCGAACGGATGGCCGCCCGGCTGCGCGAGGGCGAGGCCGGCGGGTGGTCCCCGGCCGTCGCGCTGCGCGCCGGCGGCACCCGCCCCCCGCTGTTCTGCCTGCCGCCCGCGGTCGGCAACGCGCTCAGCTACCTCGACCTCACCCGCGCCCTGCCCGCCGACCAGCCCGTCCACGGCCTCCAGTCCTACGGCCTGGACAGCGGCCAGCAGCCGCTGGAGAGCCTGGAGGAGGCCGTCGAGCACTACCTGGCGGCCGTCGTCGCGATCCGGCCCGAGGGGCCCTACCACCTGGTCGGGTTCTGCATCGGCAGCGTGGTCGCCTTCGCCCTTGCCCACCGGCTGCGCGCCACCGGCCGCGAGGTCGCCTCGCTCACCATGCTCGACGGCGGCCCGCCCAACCTGGACAACGGCCTGGAACAGGCCGACGAGGCCGACCTCGCCGCCTGGTTCGCGTGGGAGCTCGGCCGCGCCGCCGACCGCCGCCTGGAGATCGACCCGGCCGAGCTGCGCGGCCTCGACCCGGAGGGCCTCACCGCCGCCCTGCTCGCCAGGGCCGCCGCCGCCGACATCCTCCCGCCCGACACCGCCACCGGCCAGCTGTCCCGGCTGATGGCCGTCTTCATGGCCAACGTCCGGGCCGTGCGCGGCTACCGGCTGCGGCCCTGGGACGGCCCGCTGACCCTGGTGGCCGCCGCCGAGGAGGCCGACAGCCCCGTCACCGGCTGGCAGCGGTACGCCACCGGCGGCCCCGAGGTCCACCGGATCCCCGGCGACCACTACACCATGATGCGGCCGCCGCACGTCCACCGGCTCGCGGCCCTGCTGGCCCGCGCGACCGGCCCCGACGTGCCCGGCAGCGCCGGTACGCCCAGGACACCGGTGCTGCCCGACGCGCCCGGGTCCGCCGGGACCCCCCAGCCACCCGGGACCCCCGGGAGCCACCGGCGAGAGCCTCGCACGGCCCTCGCCACCGACCAGGGAGTTGACGACCCGTGATCTCAGCCCGACTGCCCCGCAGCTACGATCCCGACCGGCTGGCCGAGGACCTGGAGCGGCTGCGCGCCCTCCCGCAGGCGCCGCAGCCCGGCCCGTACCACGACGGCGAGTGGACCGGCGTGGACCTCTACGCCCGGGGCGGCGGCACCGGCGCCGCCCCGCAGCTCGAACCGTTCCGCCCCACCGCGGCCCTCGACCACGCCCCCTACCTGGCCGAACTGCTGGACGGCCTGGAGTGCCCGAAGCTGATGGTCCGGCTGCTCACCCTGCCGCCGGGCGCCGACATCGGCGAGCACAACGACGCCGGGTGCAACCCGCAGTTCGGCTCCGTCCGGCTGCACGTGCCGATCCGCACCCACCCCGACGTGGTGATGGTCGTGGACGGCGAGCGGATGCGCTGGCAGCCCGGTGAACTCTGGTGGGGCGACTTCGCCCGCCGGCACTGGCTGCGCAACGACAGCGAGGTCACCCGGGTCCACCTGGTGATCGACGTGCTGGTCAACGACTTCGTGCTCGGCCTCTTCCCCGCGGAGCTGGTCGAACAGTGGCGCGGCCAGGGCACCGGGATCTCCGCGCACCGGCCCGCGCTGCCCGCCACCGAGGCCGAACTGGCCCCGTTCACCGGCCGGTTCACCCTGCCGGCCCAGCTGATGCCGCTGTTCGGCCTGGGCAAGGACCTCGGTGAGCTGGTCGGGGGCGCGGTCGCCGAGGTGGTGGCCGAGCCGGACCGCCTGGTGGTGCGGCTCGACGGCGACCCGGCCTTCGCCCTGGAGCGGGTGGCCGCCGACCGGTTCGCGGTGGTCGGCCAGCCCGCGGGCATCAGCTGGGAGGTCGGCGCGGGCAGCGCGCCGACCGTGGTCGTCCGGGGCGTGCCCGAGGACCTCTACGCCGCCCAACTGGGCTTCCAGCGCGGGCCGATCGTCCCGGAGCAGCGGTTCCCGCTGGCCGCCGTCGCCGTCTGAAGGGCGCCCCCGCCCGACCGTCCGCCGCCCGCCCCGCGGGTGGGCGCGCCGCGGGGCCGCCGCCACGGCGACGGCCCCGCCGTCCGGTAGCGTGTCCGGCGGCGCGAGCGAGGGGAGAGGGCGGCGTGACGGAAGCGACGGAGACGGTCGTCGAAGTGGTGGACCCGGCCCGGTGGGCCGACGTCGAGGCCCTGCTCGGCCAGCGCGGATCGGTCAAGGGCTGCTGGTGCATGTTCTTCCGGCAGACCCCCCAGGAGCGGCGCACCGAGTGGGGCGAGGGCAACCGGCGGGCCCTCAAGGGCCTGGTCGACGAGGGCGCCGCGCCCGGGCTGGTGGCCTACCGGGGCGGCGAGCCGGCCGGCTGGTGCTCTGTCGCCCCGCGCGCCGAGTACTCCCGGCTGGACCGCTCGCCGGTGACCAAGCCGGTCGACGACGCCGAGGTCTGGTCGCTGGTCTGCCTGTTCGTCGACCGCCGCCACCGCGGCGCCGGCGTCTCCCGGGCCCTGGTGCGGGCCGCCGCGGCGCACGCCCGGGCCCGGGGAGCGTCGGTGCTGGAGGCCTACCCGGTGGACGAGGGCCTCGGCCCGGTCTTCGCCGACGACGCCTACCACGGGCTGGCCGGGGTGCTCGCCGCGGAGGGCTTCGCCGAGGTGGCCCGCCGCACCGCCAAGCGCCCGGTGATGCGGCTGACGCTCACCCCCTGACGCTCACCCCCTGACGGCGCCGCCGGACCGCTCCCGCCCGCCCGTTCGGCCCGCCCGTCCCGCACGCCTGCCCGGCCCGGCCGTGCGCCCCGGTCAGTCCGCACGCCGGCCGAGGGCCCGGACCAGCGCGCCCACCAGGGCGTCCACCATCGTGCCGTCCGGATCGCGGTCCGGATTGACCTCGGTGACCACCAGCCCCGCGAGCTGCGGCGCGGAGCAGAACTCGGCCAGGCAGTCGAAGGCCACGCCGACCGGCAGGCCCTCGTTGAAGTGCGGGAAGTTCGCCAACGGCAGGTCCACCGAGTCGATCACGTCCACGTCGAAGTGCAGCACGAACCGCTCGTGGTCGGCGGCGAGCGCCCGCCACGCGGCCCGCGCCTCGGCGACCGGGTCCACCCCGGGCGCGGTGAGCTCCGTGCACGGCAGGGCGCGCAGCCGGTAGCGGCCCAGCCGCTCCCGGCCCGCCGCGCCCAGTTCCGCCGGTTCGTAGCCGAACGCCACGATCCCCTCGGGCCCCAGCAGCGGAGTGCGCGGACCGGCCTCCCGCAGCTCCGGCGCGCCCTCCCCGAGCAGGTGCGACAGCACCATGGTGTCCAGGATCCCGGAGCGGGTGGTCTCCGGCACCGACAGGTCGAGGTCCCCGTCGAAGTACAGCAGGCCGGTGCCGGGCCACCGGGCGATGTACGCGGCGAGCACGCCCAGCGTGATCGTGCAGTCGCCGCCCACCACCAGCGGCACCGCGCCGTCGTCGAGCACGGCGCCGACGCCCTTGGCCACGGCGCGCACCACCTCCACCACCAGCGGCAGGTTCTGCCGGTCGCGGTGGTCGGGGTCGGTCCGGAACGGCACCACCGGCAGGTCCCCGCGGTCCGTCACCGTCACCCCGGCCGCGCGCAGCCGCTCGACCAGGCCGGCGGAGCGCAGCGCCGCCGGGGCCTTCTCCTGGCCGGGCCCGTGCGTGCCCGCACAGGACGGCACTCCCAGCAGCGCGAACTCCTCGGTCACGGCCGCTCCCTGTCGGTTCGTCCCGGCCCCGCCCGCGACCGGTCGACCGGCCCGCGGCACGGGGTAGTGGGGTCGATCGTAGTCGGCGGACGGGGCGGGCCGCGGCTTCTGCCGACGGTGTCGGCGCACCGCCGGACCCCCGGACCGCCCCGGACCGCCCCGGCGCGCCCCGGCGCGTCGTCATCACCGGCGCTACCCCGCCCCGCCGCGGGTAGCCGCCGCGTTGACCCGCCCGCCGCGGAGTCAACGCGGCCCGCCCGCCCCGGTCATCGATCGGGCCGACGCCGCCGGGGCGGGTGGCGCCGTAGCGTGCTGGCCGTCAGGGTGCCCCGGGCCGCACGGCGGACCGGCGGCGCACAACGGCGAGCGCGGAGGGAGCGCGGGTGACAACCTCGGCCATCGAACGTCCGGCCGGCCCGGGCGGGGAGCCGGTGGTGACCGCCGGGTCCCGGTTCCGGCCGGTCCCACTGGAGACGCACGCGAACAACCGGGCGGTGACGCCCGCGCACGGCACGGCCAAGGGCGCCTTCAACGTTTGGCGCAACTCCTTCCCGGCCGAGCACCTCCCCGGGCCGGGCAGCGCGATCACCGTCGACGAGGTCCCGTTCCGCCTCCCGGCGGCCGGCCCGGCCGGCGACAACGTCCGGTGCGCCGGGCAGTACCTGCGGCTGCCGGCCGGCCGCTACGACTGGATCCACCTGCTGGCCGCCGGAGAGCGCCGGGTGGAGACCGAGGCGGCCCTGCACTTCGCCGACGGCGAGGTCGACTTCGAGGCCGTACGGGTCTCCGACTTCTGGGCCGCACCGGCCCGGTTCGGCGAGCGGGAGGCCTTCCGCACCCCGGTGATGCACTACCCGCAGCACGTCCAGCCGGGCGTGCCCGCCTGTCTGTGGGCGCAGCGGGTGCCGGTCACCCGCCGCGCGGTGCTGCACGGGATCCGGCTGCCGCGGCACATCGCGCTGCACGTGTTCGCGCTGACCCTGGAGTCGGCGGTCCCGTCAGGAGCGGTCGAGCCGGCGTCCGCGGAGGCCGCCCGATGAGCGCCCCGGCCCTGCGGACCGCCGCCGGCCTCTGGTGCCGCGACGTGATCAGCTGCACCTGGGCGACGCTCGCCGAGCACGTCGCCCGGGCGGGCCGTGACCCGCTCCACGTCCTCGGCCCGCACTGGGAGTTCCGCTTCCGTCCCGGCGACGTCCGCTCCGAGGAGTTCTACTTCGCCGGCGCCTGGCCCGAGGACCTCGCCCGCAGCCTGGCCCCGGAGTCCGGGATCGGCTCGCGCTGGCACCGGGCGGACGACGACGAGGACCCGCTCGCCGAACTCGCCGCCCACACCGACGCCGGCCGGCCGGTGATCGCCGCCGTGGACAACTACCACCTGCCGTTCCGCCCCGCGTACCACGACGTGCACGCCGCCCACCTCGTGGTGGTCCACGCGGTCGACCGGGACGCCGGCACCGTGACCGTCTCGGACGCGATGCCGCCGGCCTTCGCCGGGACGATCACCGCCGCGGACTTCCGCGACTCCTGGGAGTCCGTCAACCCCGGCGACGAGCAGGACGCCTTCTTCAGCGACTCCCGGATCGACCGCCGCTACCTCACCGTCACCGTCCCGGAGCGCCCCGCCCTCGACCTGCTTGGGCTCGGGCACGCCCTGGACGGCAACGTCCGCGGCTTCACCGGCGCCGCCGCGCACGGCCCCGAGGGCGACTGGACCGGGCTGGCCGGCCTCGGCCGCTTCCTCACCGACCTGCGGGAGCGCACCGCCGCCGGCGACGGGCAGGCGCTGCGCGACGCCTACCCGTTCGGCTGGGGCATGCAGGCGCAGGCCGGGCTGCACGGCGAACTGCTGCGCCGGTTCGGCGCCGAGCACGACGTCCCCGCGCTGCGGGAGGCCGGCCGCCGGGTCGAGGCGGTCGCGCACGCCTGGACCGGGGTGCGGCTGTGCGCCGCGCACGGCCACCCCGACCCGCTCGCCGCGCTGCCCGAACTCGACGCCCACGCAACCCGTCTGGAGGAGGCGTACCGCCACGCGGTGGCCGCCGCCCACGAGGCCTGGAGGTCCCTGTGACCACGTCCGACACCGCTCGCCGGGCCGGCCGGCCGTCCCCGGCGGGCGCCGCGTGACGGCCGGGGCGGTCGCGCCCCGGGTCGCCGTCCTGGCCTCCCGGGTGCGGGCCGACGAGAAGCGGATCCTCGCCGCCCTCGAGCGGCGCGGGGTCCCGTACGTCCAGCTCGACGCGCGCACCCTGCACGGCTTCGCCCACCCCGCGGGCGACGGTCCGCGGCCCGCGGTGCTCAACCGGGAGATCTCCCACACCCGGGCGGTCTACGGCGCCGAACTCCTCGAGGCCGCCGGCCACCGGGTGGTCAACTCGGCGGCGGCGACCGCCCTGTGCGGCGACAAGTGGCGCACCAGCACCGCCCTGGCGGCGGCCGGGCTGCCCACCCCGCGCACCGTGCTGGCGCTGACCCCGGGCGCGGCGCTCGCCGCGCTGGAGGAGCTCGGCACCCCCGCCGTGATCAAGCCGCTGGTCGGCTCCTGGGGCCGGCTGGTGGCCCGGGTGCCGGACCGGGAGACGGCGGAGGCCCTGCTGGAGTACGTGGCGGCGCTGCCGTCCCCGCAGTCGCACGTGGTCTACCTCCAGGAACTGGTCGACAAGCCCGGCCGGGACATCCGGGTGGGCGTCGCCGGCGGCGAGGTGATCGGCGCCGTGTACCGCCACTCCGCCGACTGGCGCACCAACGTGGCCCGTGGTGCCCGGGTCGAGCGCTGCGCCGACACCGCGATGATCGGCCCGCTGGCGCTGGCCGCCGCCGCGGCGGTCGGTGCCCGGATCGCGGGCGTGGACCTGATCGAGGACGCCGACGGGAGGCCGCAGGTGCTGGAGGTCAACGCCGGACTGGAGTTCTCCGGACTCCAGGAGGCCCTGGGCGAGGACGTCCCGGTCGCCGACCGGCTCGTCGACGAACTGCTGGCGGAGGGGGACCGGTGACCCGGGTCGCGGTGGTCGGCGGCGCCGGCTACATCGGCGGCGACCTGGTCCGGATCCTGCTCGCCCACCCGGAGGTGGAACTCGTCGCCGTCACCTCGCGCAGCCTGGCCGGCCGCCGGGTCGACGGCGCCCACCCGAACCTGCGCGGGCTCACCGACCTCACCTTCACCGACCCCGGGCGGCTGGACCGCTGCGACGTGCTGTTCACGGCCGTCCCGCACCGGGAGAGCATGGGGCAGCTGGGCCGCTTCGCCGCCCTCGCCGACCTGCTGATCGACCTGTCGGGGGACTTCCGGCTGCGCGACCCGGCCGTCTACGCGGCCTACTACGGCGTCGAGCACACCGCGCCGGAGGAGATCGCCGGCTTCACCCCCGGCCTGCCGGAGCTCTACCGCAAGGAACTGGCCGGGGCGGACCGGATCACCGTGCCCGGCTGCATGGCCACCGCCGCGATCCTCGCCCTGCACCCGGCCGCCGCCGACGGCCTGCTCACCGGCGAGGTCACGGTGGACGCCAGGACCGGCTCCAGCGGCTCCGGGGTGTCGGCCGGCCCGGAGAACCTGCACGCCGAACGGAGCGGCGCGATGCGGGTGTTCGCCCCCACCGGGCACCGGCACGAGGCCGAGGTGGCCCAGGCGACCGGCCTCGCCACCCGGATGACCGCCACCGGCGTCGAGGCCGTCCGCGGCGTCCAGGTGCTCTGCCGGGTGACCCTCGCCGAGGGCGTGGACGAGCGCGTGCTGCGCGCCTCCTACCGGCGGCACTACGGCGCGGAGCCGTTCGTGCGGGTCGTCGCCCAGAAGCGCGGCCAGTACCGCTACCCCGAACCCAAGCTGCTGGCCGGGTCCAACTACTGCGACGTCGGGTTCGCCGTCGCCCCCGGCTCCCGGCACGCCGTGCTGATCGGCGCCCTGGACAACCTGGTGAAGGGCGGCGGCGGGGGCGGCGTGCAGTCCCTGAACGTGCGGATGGGCTGGCCGGAGCGCACCGGCCTGGGCTTCCCCGGTCTGCACCCGTGAGGCGACGGCGAACCGGCGGGGCCGTCGACCGCGGCGCCGCCGGGGCCGGACCGCCGGACGACCCCGCGATGCGGACGAGCGCACCAACCACTGCCTGGATGAGGTGATCGGATGAGCTCCGTCGAACCGGGCGGGCGTCGGCCGCGGACCGGGCCCCGGCCCCGGAGCGGGGCGCTCGGCGAGGCGACCGCGGTCGGCCTGCTGCGCGGGATGCTGGAGATCCCGTCCCCCTCGTACCACGAGGCGGACCTCGCGGCCTACCTGGTGGACGCCCTGGAGGAGTTGGGCCTGCGCGCGCACATCGACCCGGCCGGCAACGTGGTCGCCGAGACCGGTACCGGGGACGGCCCGACGGTGATGCTGCTCTCGCACCTCGACACCGTCCCCGGCGAGGTGCCCGTGCGCAGCGAGGACGGCCGGCTCTACGGGCGGGGCGCCGTCGACGCCAAGGGCCCGCTCGCCGCGATGGCCTGCGCGGCCGCCGCGCTCACCGACTTCCCCGGCCGGATCGTGCTGGTCGGTGCCGTCGAGGAGGAGACCCCGTGCTCGCGCGGGGCGATGCGGATCCGGGCCGAACACCCCCGCCCCGACTACGTGGTGGTGGGGGAGCCCAGCGGCTGGTCCACCGTCGTCCTCGGCTACAAGGGCAAGCTCGACCTGCGTTACCGGGTGCGGACCGCCGCCACCCACCCCAGCAACCCGGAGCCCAAGGCCGCCGAACTCGCCGTCGACGCCTGGCGGACCCTGCTGGAGCTGCTCGGCCCCGACGCCGGGCACGGCTCCTTCGACCGGCCCGGCGCCACGCTCTGCTCCCTGGTCGGCGATCTGACCGGAGCCGAGGCCGAGTTCAGCATCCGCACCCCGCCGGGCTTCGACGCCCGTGCCCTGGTCGAGCGGATGGCCGCCCGCCACCCCGAGGGCACGCTCACCGTGGTCAACGCGGTGGCCGCCTGCCGGGTGCAGCGCGGCAGCCCCGTGGCGCGCGCCCTCACCCTGGCCATCCGGGCCCAGCACGCCCGACCGCAGATGAAGGTGAAGACCGCGACCTCCGACATGAACACCCTGGCCGAGGTCTGGGACGTCCCGATGGCCACCTACGGGCCGGGGGACAGCCGGCTCGACCACGCGGACGACGAGCACATCATGATCGCGGACTATCTGCGCGGCATCGCGGTGCTGACCGCCGCCGTCCGCGAACTCGCGGTGGTCCGTCCTCCCGTGGCCCCCGGGCCCGTGTCCGCGACGGCCCCCGCTCCCGCGTCCGTGTCCGTGTCCGTGTCCGCACCCACGCCGATCCGGGCGGTGCCGTGACCGGCGTGACCGGCGTGACCGGCGTGACCGGCGTCACCGCCGCGCTGTCGGTGGGCGGAGGTAGCGTGGGGGATCCCCGGCCGGACGACCGTCGAACGGAACGGATCCACCATGCGCGCACGACCGACCACCGCCTCCGACAGCACTTCTGACGCCGCCTCGGTCCCGGTCTCCGCCGCTGCCGCCGCTGCCGCCTCCGCCGTCGACGATGCCGCCGACCCGACCGCGGCCGTGCGCGAGGTCGTCGCGCTGACCTCCGAACTCCTCGCGATCGACACCACCAACCCCGGCGACCCGGGCGTCCGGGGCACCGAGCGGGCCGCCGCCGAGTACGTGGCCGCCCGGCTCACCGAGGCCGGGTACGCGCCGGAGTACGTCGAGACCGGCCCCGGGCGCGGCAATGTGATCGCCCGGCTGCCCGGCGCGGACCCGTCCCGCGGTGCGCTGCTGGTGCACGGCCACCTCGACGTGGTCCCGGCCGACCCCGCCGAGTGGAGCGTCCACCCCTTCTCCGGCGAGGTCCGCGACGGCTACGTCTGGGGGCGCGGCGCGGTCGACATGAAGGGCATGGTCGCGATGACCCTGGCCGTCGCCCGGCGGTTCCGCCGCGAGGGCGTCGTACCGCCCCGCGACCTGGTGTTCGCCTTCGTCGCGGACGAGGAGAACGGCGGCTTCCAGGGCGCCCGCCGGCTGGTCGACGAGCACCCCGGGCTGTTCGAGGGGGTGACCGAGGCGGTCGGCGAGGTCGGCGGCTTCTCCGTCACCCTCGACAACGGCGTCCGCGCCTACCTGGTGCAGACCGCCGAGAAGGGGGCGATGTGGCTGCGGCTGCGGACCACCGGCACGGCCGGGCACGGCTCGCTGCTGCACGAGGACACCGCCGTCAGCCGGCTCGCGGCCGCCGTCACCCGGCTGCAGTCCCACCGGTTCCCGCTGGTCCTCACCGACCCGGTCCGCGAACTGCTGGAGGGCGTCGCCGAGTTGACCGGCGTCCCGTTCGACGACCGGGATCCGGAGGCGGCCGTCGCCCGGTTGGGGCACCTGTCCCGGCTGATCGGCGCCGGTCTGCGCGACACCGCCAACGTCACCGTCCTGCGGGCCGGCCACGCCGGGAACGTCGTGCCCTCCCAGGCCCACGCCACCGTGGACGGGCGCTTCCTGCCCGGCCGGGAGCGGGAGTTCGAGGCCGAACTCGCGGACGTCCTCGGCCCGGGCGTCGAGCGCGAGTGGGACAGCCTCCCGGCCGTCCGGACCACCTTCGACGGTGCGATCGTCGACGCGATGGCCCTGGCCGTCGGCGCCGAGGACCCGGGCGCCCGCGTCCTGCCGTACCTGCTGCCGGCCGCCACCGACGCGAAGTCCTTCCACCGCCTGGGCATCCGCCACTTCGGTTTCGCCCCGCTCCGGCTGCCGCCCGAGCTGGACTTCACCGCCCTCTTCCACGGCGTCGACGAACGCGTCCCGGTGGACGCCCTGGAGTTCGGCACCCGCGTCCTCGACCGCTTCCTGCGCACCTGCTGACCCCGGCCACCGCCGCACCGCCCGCCGTCCCACCCGCCGCCGTCCCACCGGGCCCGACGCTTCAGCGCTCCGGGCCCTCCTCCAGCCAGCTCGGGTCCGCGAGGAGGGCCCGCAACTCGTCGACGAGCCGCGCCGTGTGGAAGCCGTCCGCCGCGGCGTGGTGCACCTGCACCGCGAGCGGGAGCAGCACCCGGCCGTCCCGCTCGACGTACCGGCCGAGGGTGAAGATCGGTGCCAGGTGGTCCCAGTCGCCGCCGATGTTGAGGTTGAACCCGGTGAAGGAGGTCCACGGCAGGCTCGACACGTCGAAGGTGTCGGCCGGCGGCGTCCCCTGCGGGAACAGCTCGGTCGCGCTGGCGTGCTCCGCCAGCAGCGGCGCGGCGACGTCGTGGAACGCGCCGAAGTCGGCATCGTGCGGCGCCCACACGCAGGCGAAGGTCTCGCGCCCCGGGTTGAAGACCGTGAAGGCCGGGTGCACCACGGGCCGCACCGCCGGCGCGCCCGACTCCGTCAGGCACAGCCTGAACTCCTCGTGCCGGTTGACGACCGTGGAGAGGGCCCAGATCTGCGCGAGGTAGGTCTTGCGCCGTGACCGTCGCAGCGCCGCGGCGAACGCGGTGACGTCGAGCTCCACCGTCATCGCGTAGGTGCAGGGCACGCGCCGTCGGTAGTGCTCGAAGTGCTCGCGGCGCGGCCAGGTGTCCAGGTCGATCGGGGTCGGGGCGTCCATCGGATCATCATGTCAGCCGGGGTGGCCGGGACGGCAGGCCGTCCGGCCGCCCCGGCCACGGTGTCTCGCCCCCCGTTACGCGCGGTGGTAGGGCATCGGGCCCGCGATCTCGACGCCGAGGGCGGTGGCGGCCTGGCGGGCCCAGAACGGGTTGCGCAGCAGTTCGCGGCCGATCAGCACGGCGTCGGCGCGGCCGTCGGTGAGGATCCGCTGGGCCTGCACCGGGTCGGTGATCAGGCCGACGGCCGCCACCGGCAGGTCGGTCTCCCTGCGGACGGCCTCGGCGAACGGCACCTGGAAGCCGGGCCCGGACTCGATCCGGGCGTCGGGGACGAGGCCGCCGGTGGAGACGTCCAGCAGGTCGACGCCGTGGGCCTGGAGCTCCTTGGCGAGGCGGACGGTGTCGGCCGAGGTCCAGCCCTCGCGGGCGTCCTCGGGGTTCTCGGTGAGCCAGTCGGTCGCCGAGATCCGGAAGAAGACCGGCAGTTCCTCGGGCCACACCGCGCGGACGGCGTCGACGACTTCCAGCGCGAACCGGCTCCGGCCCTCGAAGGAGCCGCCGTAGCCGTCGGTGCGGCGGTTGCTGTGCGGGGAGAGGAACTCGTGGACGAGGTAGCCGTGCGCCCCGTGGATCTCGACGGCCTGGAACCCGGCGTCGAGCGCCCGCCGCGCGGCGTCGGCGAACTGTCGGACGATCACACCGATCTGCTCCACCGTGAGCTCCTCCGGCGTGACCCGGTCCGACTCGAACGGCACGGCACTGGGCGCGACCGGCCGCCACCCGTACGCCTCGTCCGGCCCGAGGGCCCGCCCGCGCTCGACCCAGGTCCGCTCCGTCGACGCCTTCCGTCCGGCGTGGCCGAGCTGAATCGCCGGGACGGTGCCGTGCGCCTCGAGGAACGCGGTGATCCGCCGGAACCCCTCGACCTGGGCGTCGTTCCACAGTCCGAGGTCGTACGGCGAGATCCGCCCCTCGGGGCTCACCGCGGTCGACTCGGTGATGATCAGCCCCGTCCCACCGGCCGCCCGGGCCGCCTGGTGGGTGAAGTGCCAGTCCGTCGGCACCCCCGCCGCCTCGCCCGCCGGCGCGGCACTGTACTGGCACATCGGCGGCATCCACACCCGGTTGGGGACGGTCAGCGACCGCAGCGTGAAGGGGGTGAACAGGGTGGTGGTGCTCATGTCACACTCCAGGAGACGACCCACAGGTGATTGCAGCTGCAACCTCTGCCCAAACAATAGTTGCACGCGCGCCACAATCGCAAGGGCTGGTGCCAGGGCGGCGGCGGCTCGCGACGGGCCACGGCGAGCCCGTGTTGCCGTCCCCGCCCCGGAGGACTCACGCCGTGGGTGCGGGGCTTGCCCCTGACGCGCGGGGCAGGGGTTAGCGTCCGGGGGTCGGGCGGCGCGACGGGCGTCGTACGGCGCCGTCAACGCCACCTCGGAGCACTGGAGTTCACCGATGTCCTCGAATCCTGTCGGCTCGTCCGCCACCACCGCGTTCCCCGCCACCACCCGTGAGGTCCGGCTCGTCGCCGCGCCGAACGGGCTGCCCGCGCCCGACGACTTCGCCGTGGCCGAAGTCCCGCTGACCGCACCGGGGCCGGGCGACGTGCTCGTCCGCAACCGGGCGTTCGTGGTCTTCCCCGGGCTGCGCAGTCTCATCGGGGGCGAGCTGGACAGTGCCGCCCTGCCGACACTCCGGCCGGGTGACCCGGTGTTCGGGCCGGCGTTCGGTGAGGTCCTGGCCGCGCCGGCCGACGGGTCGCTGCGGCCCGGCGATCTGGTCACCCATCTGTTCGGGTGGCGGGACTACGCGGTGGGCGAGGCGGGGGCGTTCACCCGGGTGGCGGGCGACTTCCCCGACCGGCTCGCCCTGCTGTCGCCCGGGCTGGCGGCCTACGGGGCCCTGACCCGGGCGGCGGCGGTGCGCGCGGGGGACGTCGTGCTGGTCACCGGTGCGGCGGGAGCCGTCGGCACGGTGGCCGGGCAGCTGGCCCGGCTGCTCGGCGCGGCGAGGGTGATCGGCACCACCGGCTCGGCCGCGAAGGCGAAGCGGCTCACCGAGGAGCTGGGCTACGACGCCGTGCTGGTCCGCGGTGAGCGGCCGTTCGCGGAGCAGCTCGCCGAGGCGGCCCCGGAGGGCGTCGACGTGCTGCTGGACATGGTCGGCGGCGAGCAGCTGACGGCAGCCGTCGACGCGGCCCGGCAGGGCGCGCGGTTCGCGCTGATCGGCGCGCTGGCCGGGCAGCTGGACCCGGCCCGGCGCGGTGCGAGCGCTCCGGCCGTGGTGGACAGCTTCCGCCTGCTCGTCCGCGACGTCACCGTCCACGGCATCGGCGGGCAGCGCTACCAGGAGCTGGAGCCGGAGTGGCACGAGCGGCTCGCCGGCTGGCTGCGGGCCGGCGAGCTGACCGTCCCCCGGACCGTCCTCACGGGCATCGAACGGGCGCCCGGAGCGTTGTCCCAGCTGATCGACGGGGACGTCTTCGGCGCCCTGATCGTCGAACTGCGGGACTGACGCGAGTACTTGGAGGGCGGATGACGGCCGGCCGGACGGCGGACCGGATGAGGATCGGCGACGCCGCGGCGGCCGCCGGCACCACACCCCGGGCGTTGCGCTTCTACGAACAACGCGGTCTGCTCCCGCCGCCCGTCCGGACCGCCTCCGGCCAGCGCGAGTACGGGCCGGAGGCGGTGAACCGGGTGCGGGTGATCCGTGCCCTGCTGGCGCTCGGCCTCACCGTGGACGACCTCGCCAGCCGGTCGCACCGGCTGGCCCTGCTCGCCGAGGATCCTCCGCGCAGCTGCGCCGCCGCCGACGAGTTCGGGCCGGACACCTTCGCCCCGGTCGTCGAGCATCGGCTCGCCGCCCTGGACGCGGAGATCGCCCGCCTGACCCGCCTCCGGGAGGCCCTGGCCCGACACACCGCGACCGGCGGCGGCCCGGTCCGTCCGGCCGGCGGCTGAGCGCCACCGGGCCGTCGTTCGGGTGACACGGCGGTGCGGCGGGGTCGTGCGTGGGCGATCGGGCGCCAGGAAGTGCAGCAACTGCACCGCGTCGACGGCCCTCCGGACGTCGGCCCGACCTGAGGAGCTTGCGGCGTGGCCGTCCCCACCACGTTCGACCATCGTGCGAAGAGCTACAGCCTGCCCCACGCGTACTGCCTGGCCCGGGCCGCGGACCTGGCCTACAAGGACCGGGCCACCATCGAGCGGCAGGCCCGCGACTGGGGCTTCACCGAGGTGCGGCACCACGAGACCCGTTTCACGCCGCCCTTCCCGCTCCAGGACACCCAGGCCTGCACCCTGGCCGGCGACCACATGATCGTGATCGCCTTCCGGGGCACCGAGCCGCAGCAGATCCGTGACTGGCTCTCCGACGCCTCCACCCCGCCCTGGCCCGGCCCCGGCCGGACCGGCTATGTGCACTACGGCTTCGGCGAGGCCCTGGAGTCCGTCTTTCCGGACGTGCGCAAGGACGTCGCCGAGCTCCGCACCGACGACCAGAGCGTCTGGCTCACCGGCCACAGCCTCGGCGGGGCGCTGGCCATGCTGGCGGGCGCCCGGCTCATGCTGGAGGACCCACGGCTGACGGCCGACGGCGTCGTCACCTTCGGTCAGCCGCGTACCTGCGACCGGCTGCTGGCCGCGGCGTACAACAAGGGCTTCAAGAACCGGATGTACCGCTTCGTCAACAACAACGACATCGTGCCCCAGCTGCCGCCCGAGCCCGCCTACACCCACGTCGACTCGCTGCGGTACATCGACTCCGGCGGGAAGGTGCACGACTCGGTCGGCCTGCTCGGCGGACTCGCCGACCGCGCGAAGGGCCTGACCGCGGACGCCTTCGCGCCCGCGAGCGACGGCGTGCGCGACCACTCGATGCGCAACTACCTGGCCGCCCTGGAGAGGAACCTCGCCTGATCCGTGCGGATCCGGGCCCGCGCGGATCCGCCCGGGCCCGGATTCCCGTGAACCGTCCGGCCCGAACACCTCTGCGGGCCGCTGCACGCCCTACCCGCCCTGCGGCGCCCACCGCGGGTCGCGGCCGGTGAAGGCGAGCAGCTTGGCGGCCCGGTCGGCGTCGGCCGGGACGTCGACCACGGGGCCGAACTTCCCGAAGTTGTCCCGGACGAAGTCGACGATCCGGGCCGCCGGGCTCTCCAGCCCCTCCGCCAGGGACTCCGTGAGCGGCTGGTCCTGACCGGTGGCCCGGGCGATGTCCCAGGCGTGCACGGCGGCGTCGAGCGCCGCGACCGCGGTGCCGGCCTGCGCGGGCATCGGCCCCATCGGGGTCGGCACGCTCTCGGCCTCCCGGACCGACTCCCAGGCCTTCATGGCGCCCCTGAGCACCGCCGCCAGCTCCTCCACGGCGTCACCGGCGTCGCCGTCCAGCGCGTCCGCAGGATCGAACGGGTCGCCCGCCGGGGCGTCCCCGGTGATCTGCATGATCAGCGCCTGCTGGTCCAGCCGCGCGTGGTGCAGGACCTGACGGACCGTCCACTCGGCGCACGGCGTCGGGGCGCCCCAGGCGCCCTCCGGCACACCCCGCACCACGGTCAGCAGGTAGGTGTGCGCCTCGGCCAGCAGCGCGAAACCGTCGACGGTCATCCGGTGCCCCCCAGAAACTGTTGCTCGGCGTGGACGGGGCAGCCACAGCAACCCCGAAGTCGTTCACCCTCACCATAGGCCCCGGCACTGACAATCAGGACGGGTCCGGCCCCCGGGGACGCGGCGCGCCGAAGAGCCGTCGGGGGTGCCGGGGGGGCGGGGGGTCGGGGTGCCGGGCGTCAGGGCGTCAGGGCGTCAGCACGATCTTGCCGCCGACCGTGCCCGACTCGGCGAGGCGGAGGGCCTCGGCGGCGCGGGCGAGGGGGAGTTCGGCGGCGACCCGGGCGGTGACCTCGCCGCGGCGGACGGCGCCGAACACCTCGGAGAGGTCGGTCCGCAGCCGGGCGCGGAAGCGGTCCTTGCCGAAGCCGCGGCCGGCCCAGATGTTGTAGAAGTGGGCCCGCCGGCCGTTGGGCAGGGCGTTCCAGAACCAGGTGCGGGCGAGGATCTTCAGCACGGGCCACTGCTTGGAGCCGGTGTCGTCCCGGGTGGAGGCGCTGCCGTAGGCGATGAGGGTGCCGCCGGGGCCGAGCAGCTGCCAGGAGTCGATCACGCTGCGCCCGCCGACGTGGTCGAACACCGCGTCCACCCCGCCGGGTGCCAGCTCCCGGACCCGGGCCGGAACGTCGTCGGCGCGGTAGTCGACCGGTTCGACGCCGAGCTGCCGCAGGGCGTCGTGGTGCCGGGCGGAGGCCGTGCCGATCACCCGGACGCCCGCCGCCCGGGCGAGCTGGACGAGGACGGAGCCCACGCCGCCGCTCGCGCCGTGCACCAGGACGGTCTGGCCGGCGCGCACCCGGGCCCGGCGGTGCAGCATCTGCCAGGCGGTGATGCCGTTGACCACCACGGTCTCCGCCTCGGTCGGGGTGAGGCCGTCCGGCACGGGCACGGCGTCGGCGGCGTCGACCACCACGTGGCTGGCCCAGCCGCCGACCTTGACCAGCGCGGCGACCCGCTGTCCGAGCAGCCCCGGGTCCACGCCCTCGCCGACCGACAGCACCCGGCCGACCAGGTCGTAGCCGGGCACGAAGGGGAACGGCGGCTGGTCGTAGTACCGGCCGCGGCGCATCTGCTGCTCGGCGAACGAGACGCCGGTCGCCTCGACGGCGATCACGATCCGACCGCGGTCGGCCTCCGGCACGGTCCCGTACTGCAGCTCCAGTCCCTCCGGAGCCACGACACCCGGCAGCACGACCTGGAGCAGACGCTCGTCACCCATGATCGATCCCTCTTTTCTCGGTAGATGCTCTCTCGTTCGTTATAAGTTATAACTCCACTCTGGCGTGAGCGTCAAGAGCAACCGTGAGACCCTCTAACTCGGGCGACGGTCGGGGTCCACCGTGATACCTTCACCCCCGCCGTGCGCCGCCACTGCCAAGGAGGTGGGACCGATCAACGCCGTGACACGTCGGGCACCCCTCCCTCGCATGGCCCGAGGGCTGCCCGCACAGGCATCCTGAAAGGCTGGAACCGCTGTGCACTTCACTTCCGAGACCTCGTCCGACGGCGTCCGCGAGCAGCTCTTCGTCCTCGGCGACGTGCCCGGCGCACTGTGGACGCCGGACGGCCCCGCCGCCACCCGCCCGCTGATCCTGCTGGGACACGGCGGCGGTGAGCACAAGAAGGAGCCCGGCATCCTGGCCCGGGCCCGTCGGCTGGTGACCGAGTACGGATACGCGGTGGTCGCCCCGGACGTCCCCGGCCACGGCGACCGGCCGTTCGAGCCGGAGTACGACGCCCTCGCGACCGCCAACCAGGCGCGGATCGCGGCCGGCGCGGAGCCGGCGCCGCTGCTCGCCGAGTTCCACGCCCTGGTGGCCCGGCGGACCGTCCCCGAGTGGCGGGCCGTCCTGGACGCCGTCCAGCGGCTCGGCCACGTCGGCGCCGGGCCGGTGGGCTACTGCGGGGTCTCGCTGGGCTGCGGCCTCGGTGTGCCGTTCGTCGCCGCCGAACCCCGGGTGCGCGCGGCGGTCCTGGGCCTGGGTGGGGCACTGGCCTCGGCCGAGGAGGCCGGGCGGATCACCGTCCCGGTGGAGTTCCTGGTGCAGTGGGACGACGAGCGGGTGCCGCGCGGGGCGAGCCTGGCACTCTTCGACGCGTTCGGCTCGGCGGAGAAGACGCTGCACGCCAACCCCGGCCGGCACGGCGAGGTCCCGGCCTTCGAACTGGACAGCGCCCTGCGCTTCTTCGCCCGCCACCTCGGCTGACCCGACCGTCTTACTGACGGGTCGTCAGTGAGCTGTGAGCGAGCTGTCAGGGAGCTGTCGGCGGGCCGACGGCACCGCCGGTGTCCTGTCGGTGGGCTGTCGGCGCGCCGACGGTGGGCGGCGGGAACCTGGTGCGTGGCAGCACACGAACCAGGGGAGGCCCACCATGGCGAACAGCACCCGACCGCTCCGCTCGCGCACCACCTCGGTCCTGATCTCCGGCGCGGGGATCGCCGGCACCGCCCTGGCGTACTGGCTGAACCGGTACGGTTTCCGCGTCACCGTCGTCGAGCGCGCGCCGTCGCTGCGCGGCGGCGGTCAGGCGGTGGACGTCCGCGGCAACGCCCTCGAAGTCGTCGACCGGATGGGCCTGTTGGCGGAGGTCCGGGCTCGGCGGACCGGTCTGCGCGGGATGTCGGTGGTCGACGGGGACGGCAAGGAGCTCCGCCGTTCCACCGAGTGGACGGCCAGCGGCGGTCCCGTCGACGGCCCGGACGTGGAGATCCTGCGCGACGAACTCGCCGTCCTGCTCACCGGGGCGGCGGGGTCCGGCGTCGAGTACCGCTTCGACGACGCGATCGACACGCTGGTGCAGTACGAGGAGGGCGTCCAGGTCCGCTTCCGTGCCGGCGACGAGCGGTCCTTCGACCTCGTGGTGGGCGCGGACGGCCTGCACTCCGGCACCCGGCGCCTGGTCTTCGGCCCGGAGCGGGACTACCTGCACGCCATCGGCACCTACGTGGCCGGCTGGAGCGTCCCCAACCACCTGGGGCTGGACCGCTGGCAGGTCGTGTACCGCCCGGGCGACCGGGCGGACCGGATGTGTCTGGCGATGACCGTCCGGGACAACACCGAACTGCGGGTCTTCGTCGGCTTCACCTCCGACGAGCCCGTGGAGTCCATGCTGCCGCGCGACCCCGCCGCGCAGCGCCGCCTGGTCGCCGAACGCGCCGAAGGCCTGCGCTGGGAGGTCCCGGGGTTCCTGGCGGCCCTGGACGACACCGACCGGTTCCACTACGACGTGGTCGCCCAGATCAAGATGGACCGCTGGTCGCACGAGCGGGTCGTGCTGCTCGGCGACGCCGGGTACTGCTGCTCGCCGCTCACCGGCCAGGGCACCAGTGTGGCGCTGACGGCGGCGTACGTCCTGGCTGGCGAGCTCCACCGGGCGGACGGCGACCACCGGGCCGCCTACCCGGCCTACGAGCGCCGACTGCGCGACCACGTGGCCGCCAACCAGGCGCTCCTCGAACTGACCGCGAAGCGCCCGGAGGCCGGGGACCCGGACGACCCGGAGGCCTTCGGCGGGATCGACACCGTCTACGGTCCCGAGCTGGAGGAGGTCTACCGCGCCGCCACGGCCTTCGACCTGCCGGACTACTGACCTGCCGTCGTCCCTCCCGGTGGAACGCCCGTGGCCCCGCCCCGCCGGACGGCGGACCGGGGCCACGGGCGGACCATCGGTGCGGAACAGCGGAACAGCGGAACAGCGGAACAGCGGGACGACTCAGCGGGCGAGTTCGGCCAGGGCCGCGGTGGCGAAGGCGTGGTCCTGGGCGGGGGCGCCGCCGCCGATGCCGAGGGCGCCGATCAGCCGGCCGTCGCGGTGGACGGGGACTCCGCCGGCGATGAACAGCAGCGGCCGGTCGAGGGCGGTCGGCAGCGAGTGGAACGGTCCGTCGGGCTTGACCAGGTCGACCAGGTCGGCGGTCGGGGCGTTCAGCTGGAGCGCGGTGTAGGCCTTGCGGGTGCTGGTCTCGCCGGAGACGAGGACGGCCCGGTCGTCGCGGCGGAAGGCGAGCAGGTGGCCCCCGGCGTCGAGGACGGTGACGCTGACCGCGACCCCGGCCGCCTCGGCGGCGGCGCGGGCGGCGCCGACCAGGGCCTCGGCGTCGGTGGTGGTGAGCGGGGTGACGGTGGTGCTGGTCATGGTGCCGGTGCTTTCGGGAGGAGGGGAACGGGGGAGGGGCGGGTCGGTCAGTGGTGGACCGGGACGGCGACCGGGGAGGGGCCGCCCACGGCCGTCGGCGCCCCGGCCTTCACCGTGCGGCGCTCCAGGGCGGCCGACCACAGCGCGAGGACGAGGGCCGCGGCGGCGAGCGCGGCGCCCACCCAGTTGGGCGCGGTGTAGCCGAGACCGGCGGAGATGACCAGGCCGCCGAGCCAGGCGGCGAGCGCGTTGCCCAGGTTGAAGGCGCCGATGTTCACCGCCGAGGCCAGGGTGGGCGCGCCGTGCGCCTGGTCCAGCACCCGCTTCTGCAGCGGCGGGACGGTGGCGAAGCCGAGCGCCCCGACGAGCACCACGGTGACGGCCGCGAGCGCCTTGTGGTGCGCGGTGAGGGTGAACACCGCGAGCACCACGGCCAGGCCGCCGAGGGTGACGTAGAGCAGCGGCATCAGCCGCCGGTCGGCGAAGCGGCCGCCGAGCAGGTTGCCGAGGAACATGCCGATGCCGAACAGCACCAGCAGCCAGGTGACCGCGCCCTCCGAGTAGCCGGCGACGTGGGTCATCATCGGGGCGATGTAGGTGATCGCGGCGAACACGCCGCCGAAGCCGAGGACGGTCATCGCCATCGCGAGCAGCACCTGGGGATTGCGGAACGCGGTCAGCTCCCGGCGCAGGTGCGCGCCCTCGGCGCGGGGCAGGTCGGGGACGAGCCTGGCGATGCCGAGCAGGCCGACGACGCCGAGGCCGGCGACGATCGCGAAGGTGGTGCGCCAGCCGACGGCCTGGCCGATCGAGGTGCCCAGCGGGACGCCGACGACGTTGGCGACGGTCAGTCCGGTGAACATGGTGGCGATGGCGCCCGCCTTGCGGTCGGGGGCGACCAGGTCGGCGGCGACGACGGCGCCGATGCCGAAGAACGCGCCGTGGGCGAGCGAGGCGACCACGCGGCCCGCCAGCATCGCCCCGAAGCTCGGGGCGACGGCCGAGAGCAGGTTGCCGAGCACGAACAGGCCCATCAGCAGCATGAGCATCTGCTTGCGGCCGATCCGGGTGCCGAGCACGGTCAACAGCGGCGCGCCGGCGACCACGCCGAGGGCGTAGCCGGTGACCAGGAGGCCCGCGGTGGGGATGGAGACGCCGTAGTCGGCGGCGATCTCGGGCAGCAGGCCCATGATCACGAATTCGGTGGTGCCGATGCCGAAGGCGCCGACGGCCAGGGCGAGAAGTGCGAGAGGCATTGGGCTCGACCCTTCTGTGGTTGCTTGAGTGAGCTCCTTGCGTGTCTTCACAATAGTTGCAGACGCGCGATATCTGCAAACGCCTACTGCCCTTGCTCTCGTGATGTGAGCGACTGCATCTTGTCGCGGAGTGCGCAAAAACCGGCCCCGGCGCAGTGCCGGGACCGGTCGAAGGGGTGCGGAGGGCCGGGGCGGACGGCTACCCGTGGCGCGCGGGGGCGTCCACGGCCTCGACGGCCTCCACCAGGGAGGTCAGTTCGGGGTTGCGCGCGGCCGCGTCGAGGGCCTCACGGAGGGCGGCGTTGTTGGTCGGCCGGGCCTGCTCCAGCAGGGCCAGTCCCGCCTCGGTGACATTGGTGTAGATGCCGCGGCGGTCCGTCGGGCAGAGGTAGCGGGCCAGCAGGCCACGGTCCTCCAGTCGGGTGACCAGGCGGGTGGTGGCGCTCTGGCTGAGCACCACCGCGTCGGCGACCTGCTTCATCTGCAGGTGGCCGCCCTCGCCGTCGTGCTGCCGGCTGAGCACGTCGAGCAGCGAGTACTCGCGCACGCTGAGGTCGTGCCCGGACTGCAGGGCGCGTTCGATGTGCGTCTCGATCCTGCCGTGCAGGACGGACAGGGCGCCCCAGCCGCTGGCCAGGGCGGTGAGCGCGGGATCCGTGGCGGTCATCGGGATCCGGCCTCCTTTCGAACGCGACTGACCTCCAGGGTAGGCGATCGGCGGACTACCGGCGAGGGCTGTTAGTGCGCACATGCAAGCACCTTGACCCGGGCAGGTCGGGTCGGCAAACCCCTTGCGCAATGGTCAAGAAACGTTGACCATTGCTCGCATGCCCACCGATGATCTTCCCGAGACGTTCCACGTCACCACGGACGAGCAACTGCGCGCCGTCTCCAACCTCACCCGTCACCGGATCATGGCCGTGCTCCGCTTCGAGCCGGCGACGATCACCCAGATCGCCGAGCGGGTCGGTCTCGCCAAGGGGAGCTCCAGCTACCACGTGCGACTGCTGGAGCGGGCCGGCCTGATCAAGGTGGTGCGGACCCGGAAGGTGCGGGGGGTCACCGAGCGGTACTACGCGATGGCCGCGCGGTCGCTCGTGCTGCCGGATCCCGGCGAGGGCGGGCCGAACATGCTGATGCGGCACGCGGTGGCGGACCTGGAGGAGTCCCGGGCCGACGGCCTGCGGCAGGTGCGGATGGCGCACCTGCGGCTCACCGACGAGCAGTTCGCCGAGTTGGGGGCGCGGCTGCAGGCGCTGGCGGACGAGTACCGGGAACTGTCCGACCCCGCGCTGCCGGACGCGTCCCTGGTCTTCGCGCTGTTCCACCCGGCCAAGCGCGACCAGGTCGAGGGGAGCGCCGAGTGACCCGGGGGGACGACAGGCTGCCGAACGGATTCGGACCGCTGTGGACCGCGCAGACGGTGTCCTCGCTCGGTGACGGGGTGATGCACGCCGCGCTGCCGCTGCTCGCCCTGACGTTGACCCGGGACCCGATGGCGCTCGCCGTGGTCACGGCGGCGGGGACGCTGCCCTGGCTGCTCTTCGGGGTGCTGGGCGGTGCGCTGGTGGACCGCTGGGACCGCCGGCGCACGATGTGGGTCGCGGACGCGGCACGTGCGGCGCTGCTCGTGATACCCGCGGCGGCGGCCGTGCTCGACGTCCTGAGCATTCCGCTGCTCGCGGCCGTCGCCTTCCTGCTGGGCCTCGGCGGACTCTTCTTCGACACGGCCGCCACGGCCTACCTGCCGGACCTGCTCCGCCGCGACCCGGCACTCCTGGAGCGCGCCAACTCCCGGCTGCGCGGCGCCCAGACCGCCATGTCCGGTTTCGCGGGGCCGCCCGCGGGCAGCGCGCTGCTCGCGCTCGGGCGGGCGGTTCCGCTGCTCGCCGACGCGGCGTCGTTCCTCCTCTCCGCCCTGCTCGTCCGCACGCTGCCCGCGGTGCCCCGGCCGGTGCCGCAGGCCCACGAGTCGCTGCTCCGGCAGGCGCGGGCCGGGGCCTCGTACGTCTTCCGGAACCGGTTGCTGCTCGGGCTCGCGCTCCGCCCCGCGGTCGGGAACATCGCCTTCCTCGCCGTGGAGACCGTCCTCGCCCTCTTCGCGCACGACCGCCTGGGCATCGGCGGCTTCGGTTTCGGCCTGCTCCTCACGGCGGAGGCCGTCGGCGGCCTGCTCGGTGCGGGCATCGCCTCCCGGCTCGGCCGGCGGCTCGGCACCGGCACCGCGCTGACCTGCACGGCCGCGGTCGAAGGGCTGGCGATCCTGGGTCTGGCCGCCGCCCCGAACGCGTACCTGGCCGGGCTGGCGCTCGCCGTCTGCGGGGCCGGGATGGGCGCCACGACGGTGCTCGGGCCCTCCCTCCGGCAGGCGATCGTCCCGGCCCACCTGATGGGCCGGGTCGCCTCCACCTCCCGGATGGTGGGCATGTGCGCCGCGCCCAGCGGGGCCTTCCTCGGCGGCTGGCTGGCCGGCGCCTACGACGTCCGCACGCCGCTCTACGTCGCCGCCGCCCTCCTCCTGGTCATGACCGCCGTGACGGCGTCCATGACCACCAACCGCCGGGTCGAGGCCGCGCTGCGGGCCGCCGGCCCCGCCGCGAACGCGGCCGAGGCGCAGGCCGACGCCCCCGGGGTGAGGCTGCGCGGCAGCGCCTCGTCCACGGGGGTGGTCACTCGGTGACGGTCGGCGGCACCGACGTCGACTCCCACGAGCGCGCCGCCCACGCCGGACGGCCGGAGGCCCGGGGACGGCCGGCGCGACCGTCCCCGGGCGGAGGAACCGCAGGTCAGGCCCGGTACACGCCCACGTCGTACAGCGAGTACCCCCACGAGGTGGCGCGCTGCTCGCCGTGGACGCGCACATGGCGCGCCGGTACCCCGGCGAACCGGGCGGTGTCCAGCCCGCCGTCCCCGGTGCTGGTGGACCAGACGGTCCGCCAGGTGGTGCCGTCGGTGGACACCTCGATCCGGTAGGCCCTGGCGTAGGCGCGTTCCCAGTCCAGGGTGACCCGGGAGACCAGGGTGGTGGCCGGCAGGTCGATCTGCAGCCACTGGTCGTCGCTCCAGTCGCTGGCCCAGCGGCTGGAGGCGCTGCCGTCGATCGCCCGGTCCGGGGCGTAGCTGACGAACGGGTTCCACTCGGCGGAGCTCGCGGCGGCGGTGGCGCCACCGGTGAGGTTCACCGCGGCCCGGTGCCGCTCCGAGGCGCCCCAGGTGGTGAGGTAGGACTCCGCCCCCTTGAACAGGTCGTCCACCACGTCCTGCCCGCCGACCTGCCGGATGTCCTCGATCCAGTCCGGGACCAGGCCGTAGTGCGCGGCGCCGTCGGTGTTGATGTCCCAGGTGCGGCTGCCGGTGGTGGGCCGGTCGACCAGGGAGCCGCCGTCGGCGGTGCGGAACGGGTAGCGCACCGGGTTGGCGGTGTCGGCGCCGCGCGGGCCGGGCCAGCCGCCCACCCCGTTCATGTCGGTGCCGTAGCCGTAGCCGACCCCGTACTTGTCGCGCAGCGCGTCGGTGCGCTTCGCCTCGTCGCTGAACGCCTGCGCGCCGTTCATGTACTGGGCGACGAAACCGCCGAGCTTGTAGACGCGCTCCGTCCAGCCGAGGTCCATCCAGCTGTGCGAGGAGACGGCGCCCGGATAGGACTGGGACTCCATGACGTCCAGCGCCCGCCCGGCCGCCTTGACGCTCATGTGGTCGAGTTCCAGCATCATGCCGCGCCGCATCATGCCGCGCAGCGCGTACTCGCCGAGTTCCGTGAGCCCGCGGGTGTTGCACTGGGCGTCCCCGGCGTACGTGGGGACCGTCACCCCCTGGGGCAGCTGCTGCTGCACGGAGGCCGGGGTGGGCGCGAGGCCGATCGGGTTGTCGTGCTGCGGGCCGGGGCACTTCTCGGTCTGCCAGAAGGTGCCGGTCGACAGGAACTGGCCGGCGTTGATGGCCACGCCGAGGGCGCCCTCGTCGAACCGCACGCCGCACAGCGCGTTGTCGAACTTGTGGCAGAGGAACATGCTGCGCACGCCGAGCCCGTACAGCTCGTCGAGGCCGCGGTCGATGTCCGCGCGGCTGCACTGGGAGACGTCCAGGACCTGCTTGCAGCCGAAGGGTTCGGAGGTCTCGACGCCGAGCACCACGGCCAGCTTGCCCTGGCGGACCACCTCGCGGGCCTGGGCGCTGTCGGTGACGATCCGGAACCAGCCCTTGCCCGGCCCGCCGTACATCCTGTCGATGTAGGCCTGGAGGTCGTAGGACTTCTGCGCCTCCAGCCGGATGGCGGTCATCTCGTCGCAGCTGCGGTCCTTGAAGAAGTAGACCGAGCAGATCACGCCGTTGGTCACCAGGTCGTTGACGAGCACCCGCTCGCCGCCGCGCCAGGCGCGCTCGATCCAGGCGTAGTAGTTCTGCTGGTGGGTCAGCGAGTCGTGGGCGGGCCAGTCGGCGAAGGTGGGCCAGCCGACCGGGTCGTGCTTGCCGTCGCCGCCCTTGGTGATCAGGTCGAAGATGGCGAGCGAGCCGTCGGGGTAGTGCTCGGGGCAGTCCTTGAGGGCGTCCTCGATGCCGGCCTCGGAGAAGGCCTTGCCGCAGATGAGGCGGCCGCCGAAGCCCTCGTTGGCCATGATGTGGTCGTGGGCGTCGACGTAGCCGCGGACCTTGCCCTGGGCGTCGGTGCCGGTGAAAGGGGCTCCGGTGACGCCGATCTGCGCGTCGGGCGCGGGGCGGGCGACCGGGTCCCACCAGTTGGCGCCGGCGGCCCCGTGGGCCGGTGCGGCGAGTGCGGCGGCGACCAGGGCGAGCAGCGTGGCGATCAGGGTGGCGATCCTGCGGCGGACGGGGAAGCGCTGTGCGTGGGGACGACGTGGGTGGGGGAGTCGCGTCATGAGCACCCCAGTTCCGGGTGGCGGGCGGACGACGCGGACGACACCCGCCCGCGGCACGGAGCGCCGCCCGGGCGGGCTGTCATGTCCTGCGTACTCGGTGGGTCGAGAATCGCCACTGTTGGATTTTTCGTCAATAGCCGTGGCACAACCCGCTCGTGCCAATACCGGCGGGACCGGGACGCCGGACCTCCGACGGGGCTCAGCGGTCGGGCGCGCCCGTCGGCCGGTCGTGCGCGCCCGCCGGCCGGTCGTGCGGCAGGAACAGGGCCGCGCCGAGACCGACGACCCCGAACACGGCCAGCGCGATCATCGCGGCCGCGTACCCGCCGTTGGTGAGTTCGGCGACCAGGATGGTGCCGGCGATGGCGGTGCCCAGCGAGGAGCCGAGGTTGGAGACGCTGCGGGAGAGCCCGGAGATCTCGCCCTGCCGGCTGTCGGGGAAGGCCGACTGCACCACGTTGACCGAGGGGGTGAGCATCAGTCCCAGGCCCAGGCCGATCAGCAGCAGCCCGGGGGTGAAGGCCCAGACGCCGTCGACGGCGCGCACCAGCAGGAGCAGCACGACGATGCCGGCGGTGGTCGTCGCGAAGCCGGTGACGATCAGGGTGCGCTGGGAGCGTCGCTGCGCCAGCCGTTCGGCGGCCAGTGAGGTGGCGAGCAGACCGAGGGTGGCGGCGGTGAAGACCCCGCCGGTGGCGATCGCGCTGTAACCGCGGACCACCTGGAGGTACGCGCCGACGGTGAACGAGACGCCCATCAGCACCAGCCACTGGGCGTTCTGGGTGACCAGGCCCAGATTGGCCGTCCGGTCGCGGAACAGACCGGTGGCCAGCAGCGGTTCGCGGCCCGTGCGTTCCAGTCGGCGGATCCAGCGGAAGAAGGCGACCAGCACGGCGGCGCCGGCCGCCAGCAGGCCGATCATCAGCCGGACGTCGTCGTCCGCGGCGAGGATGCCGGTGACCAGCAGGACCAGGCCGGCCGCGGACAGCACCGCGCCGACGGTGTCGAAGGACCGGCCGGGGTCGGGCGGGAGCGGGTCCTCCAGGGTGCGGGTGAGGAAGAGGATCACCGCCACCACCACGACCTGGAAGCCGAAGTTGGCGCGCCAGTCGATCGCGGTGGTCAGCAGGCCGCCGATGAGCGGGCCGGCGGCCGCGCCGATGCCGCCGAGGGCCATGATGGCCCCGAACGCGCGGGCCCGGGCGGCGGTCCCGGTGAACAGCAGCGTGGTCAGGATGTAGACCGGCGGGATCAGCAGGGCCGTGCCGACGCCCTCCAGCACGGAGTTGCCGAGGATCAGCACGCCGAGCCCGGGGGCCGCCGCACTGAGCAGGGCGCCGACCCCGTAGACGGCGAGACCCAGCATCAGACAGCGTTTGCGGCCCCAGCGGTCGGTGAGCTTGCCGCCGGGGATCATCAGCGCGGCCATCACCAGCAGGAACACGGTGATGGCGACCTGGACGCCCTGGACGCTGGTGTCGAGGTCCGCGCTGATGTCGTTGATCATCACGTTCATGCTGGAGCCGGCGAAGCTGCAGATGAACTGGGCCAGGGCGAGCGGCACGAGCACGCGCCGTCCGCTCGCGCCCGGACGGGCGCCCGTCGTGGTCATCTCCGGGCTCCTTTCGAACGCCCGCGCTCCGCCCACGGTCCGCCGGCACTCTCACGTCCCGCTCGTACGTCCGCGGTCCGTGGAACGGCCGGTCGGCCGGTCGGCGGTGCGTCAGGCGGCGCCCCGGCGGTCCAGCTCCTCGTCCAGCGCGAGGGCCGCGTCGATCAGCGCGAGGTGGGTGAAGGCCTGCGGGAAGTTGCCCAGTTGCTCGCCGGAGGGGCCGATCTCCTCGGCGAACAGGCCGACGTGGTTGGCGTAGGTGAGCATCTTGTCGAAGGCGTACCGGGCCCGTTCGACCCGGCCGGCCCGGGCCGTGGCCTCGACGTAGAGGAAGGTGCAGAGGTTGAAGGTGCCCTCGGAGCCGCGCAGCCCGTCGGGGGAGGCGGCCGGGTCGTAGCGGTAGACCAGGCTGTCGCAGACCAGTTCGCGGTCCATGGCGTCCAGGGTGGACAGCCAGTCCGGGTCGGTGGGGGAGAGGAAGCCGACCTTGGGCATCAGCAGCAGGGAGGCGTCGAGCACCTCGGTGCGGTAGTGCTGGGTGAACGCCCGGCGTTCGGGGTTCCAGCCGCGCTGCACGATCTGGCGCAGGATGTCGTCGCGCTCCGAGGTCCAGCGGGCCAGGTCCGCGGGGCGGGCGTGGGTGCGGGCCAGCCGGACGGCGCGGTCGAAGGCCACCCAGCACATCAGCCGGCTGTAGGTGAAGTCCTGGCGTCCGCCGCGGGTCTCCCAGATGCCCTCGTCGGGGCGGTCCCACTGCTCGGTCAGCCAGTCGACCATCCGCCGGAACGCGTCCCAGCCGCGCAGCGCCCCCATGTCGCCCTCGCCGGCCGCGAAGGCGAACGCGGCCTCGCCGTAGATGTCCAGCTGGAGCTGGTCGGCGGCGGCGTTGCCGACCCGGACGGGGGCGGAACCCCGGTAGCCCTCCCAGTGCGGGAGCGACTCCTCGCCCAGCAGGGGCTCGCCGTCCACCCGGTACATGATCTGGAGCCCCGCGCGCTCGGTCCCGGCGGTCTCGATCCGCTCGCGCACCCAGTGCCGGAAGGCCTGCGCCTCCTCCCGGAAGCCGAGGCCGATCAGGGTGTGCACGGACAGCGAGGCGTCCCGGATCCAGGTGTAGCGGTAGTCCCAGTTCCGCTCGCCGCCGATCTGCTCGGGCAGGCCCGTGGTGGCGGCGGCGATCAGCGCGCCGGTCGGGCGGTAGCTGAGCAGCTTGAGGGTGATCGCCGAGCGGTCGACGATCTGGCGCCAGCGCCCCCGGTAGGTGGACGCCCTGAGCCACCCGTACCAGAACGACCGGCAGGCCTCGAAGGCGGCCAGGGTCGCCTCGTCCGTCGGTGGCGCGGGCGACTCGGCGTCCGGGGGCAGGGTGGTGAGGCTGACGGTCGCCGTCCGCCCCGCCTCCAGGGTGAACCGGGCGGTCACGTCGGCGCCGTCCGGGCGCAGCACGACCGGCCCGGTGGTCTGCACGCAGAGGTCCTGGCCGGGTCCGCCCAGTCGGACGCCGTGGTCGTCCAGCACGGTGAGGGTGTGTTCGGCGCGGCCGTAGTCGAAGCGCGGCCGGCACTCCAGCACGAACGGCACCCGGCCCCGGACCACCCGGGCGGCCCGGACGATCCGGTGCCGGTCGTTCGGGGTCGGCGAGGTGTCGGGCAGCATGAAGTCGACCACCTCGGCCACCCCCTCGGGGGAGAGGAAGCGGGTGACCAGGATGGCCGTGTCGGCGAGGTAGAGCTGCTTCACCGAGACGTCGGGCACGGCGTCCCGGTCGACGGCGAGGCGGCAGCGGCCGCCCCCGGCGTGGTCCAGCAGGGCGGCGAAGAGGCTGGGGGAGTCGAACCGGGGGGTGCACCACCAGTCGATGTCGCCGGCCGTGGAGACGAGGGCGGCGGTCTGCAGATCGCCGATGACGCCGTGGTCGGCGATCGGAGGGTAGGGACTCATGGCGGGGGCTCCCTGGCGGACGGAGGGACTGCCGGCGTCGCCACCGTACGGACCGCCGCCGGGTCGGCGGATCACCCGGCCCGGGTGGCCGCCCGGCCGTCGTCGCCGTCACCTCCGCCCTCCCCCCGCGTTGCTCCGCGCGGTGCCCCGGGAGGTCACCTCACGGGGGTGATGCGGCGCCGTTGCGACGGCGACGAGACTGGACGCCACCGCCGAGGCGAAGGGAGCCGGCCCCATGCGCTACGAGATCCGGGTGTCCGGCGTACTGCAGGAGACGACCCGCCGGGAGGGCTTCCCCGAGCTGGAGAGCACGGTCGTCCCGGACCAGACGGTGCTGGTCGGCGAGGTGGTCGACGACGCGCACCTGTACGGGCTGCTGAACCGCTTCCAGGCGCTCGGGCTGACCGTGACGGAGCTGCACCGGCTGCCGGGGTGAGTCCTGCCGGGGTGAGTCCTGCCCGGGTGAGGCCTCCCGGGTGAGCCCTCCCGCACCGACCGGCCGGCTCAGGGCCCGTCCAGCAGCCGCAGCCGGGCGGCGGTGCGCACCGCGTCGCGGCGGTTGGCGGTGAGCAGCTTCCGGTTGACGCTCTTGAGGTGCGTCTTGACGGTGTTCGGCGACAGGAACAGCTCGTCGGCGATCTCCTGGGTCGACAGCAGCCGGGCGGCGCACAGCAGGATCTCCCGCTCCCGTTCGGTGAGCGGCTCGGTCGGCGGCGCCGGTTCGCCGTCCGCGGCCCGGCCCGGATCCGGACCGGGGCCCTGCGGCCGCAGGTCGCCCGGGAGCCAGCTGTGCGCGCTCGCCAGCCGGGGCAGCCGGCGCAGCCGGCGGCGCACCCACGGGGCCGACTCGCGGAACGGCCGGCAGAGCCGCTCCGGTTCGGCGGTGACGAGCGCCCGGGTCAGCAGCCGGGTGCTGACCGGGCCGTCGTGCTCGGCCTCGGCCTGGGCCAGCAGCAGCAGCGCCCGGGTGCGGGTCGCGCTGCCCACCTCCGGGTCGTCGCACAGGGCGCGCAGCTCGGTCAGGGTGCCCTCCTCGTCCCGGCCGGCCGCGAGCCGGGCCCGCGCCGCGATCACGACCGAGTCCGGCGCCCGAATCGGCACGTCGTCCAGGACCGCCACCGCCGCCTGCGGCCGACCGGCCACCAGGTGCGCGGCGCAGGCGGTGACGGCGAGCCGCTCGCGGCTCCAGTCGGAGGGGCGGTCCGCGAGGGCGTGCCGCCGGGTCTCCTCCAGCAGCCGCAGCGCGGTGTCCGGACGGCCCTGGGCCAGGTGCAGCTTGGCCCGGATGACGCTGCTCCCCAGCGTGACCACCGGATCGTGCTCCGGGGCGCCGCCGGTGGTCATCCGGTGCAGGGTCTCGCGGGCCTCGGCCACCTCGTCGCGTTCCAGCGCGGTGGCGGCCAGCACCAGGTGGCGGACCCCGGTGCGGCTGTCGGGCGGCAGGCTGGAGCGGTCCGCCTCCTCGTCCGCCTCCCGGACCCGGCGCTCGGCCCGCCCGGGCCGGCCGCGCAGGTAGTCGATCAGCGCGAGCCGGCACAGCGCGTCGTGGCGCAGCCGGGCGGTGGTCGGCGAGACGGGGGCCCGCGCCGCGCGGTCCAGGGCCCGGCAGGCCTCGTCCAGGCGACCGTGCCAGAGCAGCGCGGAGCCGAGGTCGGCGGCGATCAGGGTGAGCAGCTCGGGGTGGCGGTCCGCCAGGTCGGCCGGCGCCCGCCGCTCCAGCTCGCGGGCCCGGCGGGCGGCCCGGTCGGCGAGCGGGGCCGAGCCGAGCAGCCGGGCCGCGCCGGTGCGGACGAAGGCCGCCGCCAGCTGGAACGCGGTGCCGTCGGCGGGCAGCCGGGGTTCGACGTGCTCCAGGATCCGCAGGGCGGTGGCGGCCTCGTCGTGGGCCAGGTGGACGGCCGCGCGGACCAGTTCGGCGGCCGGCGCGTGCTCGGTCGGCGGCATCCCGGCGAACAGGGCGCACAGCCGGGGCGCGTCCCGCCCGGCGACCAGCTCGCCGAGGGCGAACTCGTCGACCAGCAGCCGTGCCGCCCGCTCCCAGGCGCCGGCCGCCGCCGCGTGGTCCAGCGCGGCCCGGTACTGGCCGTGGTCGGCGAGCCAGCGCGCGGCCCGCACCCGCAGCCCGTCGATCCGGTCCGGGGCGGCGGCGCGCAGGTGCAGCCGCAGGATCCCGGCGAACATCGGGTGCAGCCGGTACCAGCCGTCGGGCAGGGCCTCGGTGAACGCGTTCTCCTGGTGCAGCCGCTCCAGGATCCGCCGCCCGTCGCGGCGGCCGGTGAGCGCGTCGGCGAGGTCGGGGTGGACCCGGCCCAGGAAGCTGCAGCGCAGCAGCAGGTCCTGGGTCGGCGCGGGCTGGGTCCGCAGGACCTCGGCGAGCAGGAAGTCCGCCAGTGCGTCCGGACCGGCGTCGATCCGCCCGAGGTACGCCTCCGGGTCGTCGGCGTCCTGCGCGGCGAGGGCGAGCAGCCGTACGCCGGCCGCCCAGCCGGACACCGTGCGGTGCACCGCACGGGCGGTGGACGCGCCGACGCGCAGTCCGTGGCGCGCCAGGACGGCCGCGGTCTCGGCCCGGTCGAGCGCGAGGTCGGCGGCCCGGACCTCGGCGAGTTCGCCCGCCGTCCGGTAGCGGTGCAGCGGCAGCAGCGGCTCGCTGCGGCCGACGAGGACGAGCCGCAGCCGGCCGGCGGTGTGCCGGACCAGGTCGTGCAGCTGCTCGGCGAGCCGGAGGTTGTCGAGGTGCTCGCACTCGTCGAGCACCAGCACCAGCGGTTCGGGCTGGGCGTTGATCCAGGCGGCGAGCCGGATCAGCAGGGACGGTTCGACGTGCTCGGCCCGGGCGGGGGCGCCGACCTCCTCGGGCAGAGCGGCGACACCGGTCTGCAGGGCCTCGCGGACGTAGGCCCAGAAGGTGCCGGGCTGGTTGTCGCTCGGCTCCAGGGTGAGCCACCCCACCGGGCCGGGGAGCCGACCGCGGGCCAGCCAGTCGGCCACCAGCAGGGTCTTCCCGGCCCCGGCGGGCCCGTTGACCAGGGTGACCGGCCGCAGCACGGCGGCGTCGAGGCGGTCGAGCAGCCGGTCGCGGCGCAGGAAGGCGGCGGCCGGCGGGCCCGGTGGCCGGACCCGGGTGACCAGCATCGGGTCGCCGTTGGGCAGCCGCGCCGGTGCGGTTTCCGGCTCGGACGCGGCTACCGGCTCGGGTGCGGTCACCGGGACGGGGCCGCCCCGGGCCACCGTCACCAGGGGGGAGACGGGTGCGGGCGCTGTGCGGGTGTGCGGCATTCGGTCACCGCCTGGTGGTTCCGCCGTGCGGGAGGGCACGGCCGGGCGCGACGCGGCCCGGGGTGCGGCCGTCGGCGACGGTGCCGTGAGCCGCTCGGGGTAGCGCCCCCTCGACCGTAGTACGGCCCCGACGGGGGGTGCCAACCGGGCGAATCGGCCGCCCGGTCCCGCGCCTCACCTGCCGGGGGTGAGGCCGGACGGCCCCGGAGCGGCGAGGATCGCGGGGAAGGGCTCAGCGAGCCGGCAGAGCGCAGTCCCCAGGAGGCCGTCGTGACCGTCCCCGGACCGGCACCCCGCCGCCGTGTCCCCGGCCCGCCCGAACCGGGCGCGGCCGTGCCCGCGCAGCCGACGGACTACGCCGGCGCCGTGTACGGCTCGATGCTGGCGGCCTCCGTGATCGCCGCCTCCAGCCTGCACGAGCCGCACCCGCGGCTGTCGCTCATCCTGCTGCTGGTGATCACCGGGCTGGTCTTCTGGGCCGCCCACGTGTACGCCCACGTCGCCGGACGGCGGGAGGCGGGGGAACTGGTCACCCGGCGCCAGGTGCGCGAGGTCGGCCGCCACGAGTGGCCGATCGTCGAGGCCGCCGCGCTGCCCGCCCTGGCGGTCCTGCTCAGTCCCTGGCTCGGGACCGGCGAGAACGCCTGGCTCGCCCTCGGCGTCGCGGTCTTCCAGCAGGTGGCCTGGGCCACCCTGGGCGCCCGGCGGGCCGGCGCACCACCGCGCCAGATCGTGGCCGAGGGCGCCGTCAACCTGGTCCTCGGCCTGATCATCGTCGCGGCCAAGGTCGCCGTCGGCCACTGACCGCCCGGAACGGGTGTCCCCGCGCGCGGTGGGTCAGCGGGCCGGGCGGCCCTTCTGGCGGCTTCCCGGTCGGGAGGCCGGGCGGGTGGCGGGGAGGTGGCCGGTGAAGAGGACGGCGCCGGCGGTGATGCCGGAGCAGGCGAGCACGGCGGCCTTGAGGCCGTTGATCTGCGCGTTCTCGTAGTGCTCGACCACGGCCGCGGCCTCCTCGGGCGGCACCTCCGGCCGGGCGGCGAGCGCGGCCGCCACGTCGTCGGCCGGGACGAAGGACACGCCCGCCTCGACCCGGACGCCGGCCTGCTCGGCGACGGCCGCCGAGACCCGCGGGTCGCCCTCGATCCGGCTGGTGACGGAGGTGGCGAGGGCGCCGATGAGGATCGCGCCGATCAGCGCCGTCCCCAGCGAGGAGCCGAGGTTCTGCGCGGTGTACTGCAGCCCGCCGGCCTCGCTGCGCTCCTCCGCCCGCACGCTGGACTGCACCGTGTTGCCCAGTTGGGAGGCGAGCATCCCCATGCCGACGCCGAGCAGGGCCATCGCCCCGGCGAACGAGGCGCCGTGCAGGTCCGGCCCGATCGCGCCGATCAGCCACAGGGTGGCGGCGAGCAGCACGAGCAGGCCCACCCGGCAGATGGTGCGCGGCGAGGCGAAGCGCAGCAGCAGGGTGCCGGACATCGACGCGCCGAGCATCGTCACGGACACCGGCAGCAGCCGCAGGCCGGTCTCGAAGGCGTCCAGGCCCTGGACGACCTGGAGGTAGAGCGGGATGACGAAGAACAGGCCCAGCAGGACGGTGTTCTGGTTGAACAGGGTGGTCAGGCCCGAGCGCAGAGTCCGGTTGCCGAACAGGTCGAGCGAGACCAGGGGCGTGCGGCCCCGGCCCTCGCGCCGGCGCTCGTGCACGCAGAACGCGTACGTCAGTCCGGCGCCGAACGCGACGACGAACAGGGTCGGCGCGAAGCCGAGGACGGTGAACGGCGGGTTGCGCGGCTGGACCCAGCCCCAGCTGCCGCTCTGCAGCACGGCCAGCACCATGGCGGCCAGACCGCTGGCGGACAGCACGACGCCGAGCACGTCGAGCCGGGGGCGGTCGGTCGGCCGCGGCTGCGCCGGGACCCAGCGCATCAGCAGCAGCATCGCCACCACCAGCACCACCTCGCCGGCGAACACCAGTCGCCAGGTCAGGTAGGTGGTGACCCAGCCGCCGAGCAGCGGCCCGACCGCGATGCCGGCGCCCGCCAGGCCCCCGATCACGCCGTAGGCGGTGGCCCGGTCCCGGCCGCTGTACGAGCCGGCCACCAGCGCGGCCAGCGCGGGCAGCACCAGGGCGGCCCCCAGGCCCTCGATGACCGACCAGCCCAGGGCGAGCACCCCGACCGTGGGCGCGACCGCGGTCAGCCCCGAGCCGATCCCGTACACGACCAGGCCGATCACGAAGACCCGGCGCCGCCCGAACATGTCGCCGATCTTCCCGCCGGTCAGCATGAAGGCCGCCATCACCAGGGTGTACAGGGTGATGACGGCCTGGATGGCGGTGACCTCGGTGTCGAAGTCCTCGACCAGCTGGCTGATCGACACGTTCATCACCGAGGCGTCCAGCACCATCAGGAACTGGCCGGTCCCGAGGACGACCAGGGGCTTCCAGCGGTTCGCCATGGTCAGCTGCCGAGGATCCGGGCCTTCTGGGCGGCGAACTCCTCCTCGGTGAGGACGCCCTGCTCCTTGAGCGCCGCGAGGTCCTTCAGCTGGTCCAGCTTCTCCTCCATGGTCGGCGCGGCGGGCGCCGGGGCGGCCGGCGGGGGAGCCGCCGGTGCGGGCGGCGCGGGTTCGGCGTAGGCCTCCTGCTGCGCCCAGCGGCCGGCCTGGCGGCGGGAGACTCGGTTGGAGACGGCGGTGGCCGTTCCGGCGACGACCGCGGTGCGGGCGACGCCACGAAGCAGTCCGGGCATGGCTTCCTGCCTGGGGGTGAGGGGGAGGAGGGGAAGGGGCCGACCGAGGTCCGCGGGGGTTCAGCTCGCGGTGTCGAGTTCCTCCAGGGCGTCCAGCACCTCGACGAGGTCCTGGACCGGGACGCGCCCGCCGGCGATCATGCGGGCGTCGGCCCGCCGCAGCGCGGCGGCCAGCGGGGCCGCCCACCGGTTCTCGTAGAGCAGGACCACGGCGGAGTCGCCGGGTTCCAGCAGCTGCCCGGCCTCGGTGATGTCGGTGTCGCCGAGCACGCCGGAGGAGGCGCCCTCGAAGACGGTCAGGTCGAGCTGCCCGTCACCGGTCACGTCGGCCAGTTCGACGGCGGTCACCGTGCCGTCCTCGTCCTTGCGGACGAAGGTCAGGTCGAGGATCCGGATGATGTCGCGGTCGACCAGGTCCACCAGCAACGGCAGCCCCTCGCCGGTGAGGTGGCTCCCGGGGAAGGCGATGACCAGGTAGTCGATGGGGCCCGGTTCGACCAGCTCGCCCGGGTCGTTCGGGTGGTTCGGTTCGCCGGGCGCGTCGGGTGCGTTGCTCACGTCGGCTCCTCGGGGCGAAGGGGTCAGGGGAAGGGCCGGTCAGGACACCGACCTCGAACGACGCTAACCCGTCGGCCCCGGCCACCGGCTCACCTGTTCGGGGTGATCGCAGGGCCGGTGACCGGCCGCGGTCACCCCGGTGGGTCAGCCCTGCTCGCCGTGCGCCCCGCGTGGCCCTTGGCTGGGTGCATCGGTGATCGCCCCCGCGGGCGCCGCCGTCCCCCCGGGCGGTTCAGCAGCCCGGGTCGTCCAGCCCGAGGAGCCGCGCCCATGTCACCGACCGAGCCCGGACCCGCGCAGCCCGGACCCGCGCAGCCCGGACCCGCGCAGCCCGGACCCGCGCAGCCCGGACCCGCGCAGCCCGGACCCGCCCGGCCGGGCCGCCCGGAGAGCGCCGAACTGGACGCGCTGCACCGCCGGGTCGCCGAGCTGGAGGCCGGCGCGGGGGCGAAGCGGCAGCACCACCGGCTGCGCACCACGGGGTCGGTCGTCCTGGTGGTGGTCGCGTCCGTGCTGTCGCTGCTCGCCGTCATCGCGGTCTGGGCCCACGACGAGATCACCGACACCGGCCGGTTCGTCGCCACCATGGCGCCGCTGGCCGAGAACCCCGACGTGCAGAACGCCCTCGCCGACCGCATCACCACCGCGACGACCGAGCGGATCGACGTCAAGGCCGTCGTCGACGAGCTGTCCCGGGCCGCCGCCGACCAGGGCGTGCCACCGCGGCTCGCCCAGCTGCTCGGGGGCCTCACCGGCCCGCTGGAGGGGGCGCTGACCAACCTCGTGCACGCCGCCGCCGAACGGGTGGTCACCAGCGACGCCTTCGCCACCGTCTGGCGGGAGGCGGTCCGGGCCGGGCACGCCACCATGGTCAAGGCCCTCACCGGTGAGGGCGGTGGCGCGGTGGTGCTGAAGAACGACGAGGTCGTGATCGACATCGGGCCGATGGTGGACCGGGTGAAGACCGCGCTGGTCGACGCCGGGTTCGCGCCCGCCGCGAAGATCCCCGAGGTGCACACCGAGTTCGTGGTCTTCTCCTCGCCCGACCTCGCCAAGATCCGGGGCGGCTTCCGACTCCTGGAGATCCTCGGCTGGTGGATGCCGGTCGTCACGGTGCTGGTCGCGGCCGGAGCGGTGTTCACGGCCTTCAACCGGCGCCGCGCGCTGGTCGGCGCGGCGCTCGGCATCGCGGCGGCGATGCTGCTGCTGGGCATCGCGCTGACCGTGTTCCGCTCCTACTTCCTCGACCACCTGCCCACGGACGCCTCCCCGGCGGCGGCCGGGGCCGTCTACGACGCGATCGTCACGTATCTGCGCACCGCGGTGCGGGTGGTCGGCTTCCTGGCCCTGGTCGTCGCGCTCGGCGCGTTCTTCGTCGGCCCCTCGCGGGCCGCGGTGACGGTCCGCTCGGTGACCGGTCACGGGGTGGCGGCGCTGCGCTCGGCCGCCGACTCGGCGGGCTTCCGGGGCGGACCGGCGGAGCGCTTCGTCCGCCGCTACAAGCGGTGGACGGGCGTGGCGATCCTGGTCGTCGCGGCGGTGGTCTTCGCCTTCTGGGACCACCCGACGGCGATGGTGGTGTTCTGGTTCGCCGTGGTCGTGCTGGCGGCCTTCGCCGTCCGGGAGTTCCTCGCCCCCGCCTACCCGGTCGGGGCCGGCGCCCCGCCGGCCCCCGCGCCGCCGGTGCCCCCGGCGCCGCCCGCACCTCCCGCCCCGCCCGCACCTCCGGCGCCGCCGACCGTGACGGCCTGAGCCCCGGGCGGGGTCACTGCAGGACGAGCGTCTTGGCGCGCTGGTACTCCTCCTCGGTGATGGCGCCGTCGCGCTTCAGCTCCGCCAGCCGGGCGAGCTCCTCGGTCGTGCTGGGCTTCTTGGCCTCCGCGCCGGCCGCGTCCCGGACGTAGTCCCGGAACTCGGCGTCCGCCTGCTTCACCCGGGCCGTCTCCCGCATCCCCATGCCCTTGCCCCGGGCGATCAGGTAGACGAACACGCCCAGGAACGGCAGCAGGATCAGGAACACGCACCAGCCGGCCTTGCCCCAGCCGCCGACCGTGTCGTCCCGGAAGAGGTCTCCGAAGACCCGGAACAGGAGCATGAACCAGAGGATCCACAGGAAGAACCACATGGTCGTGAGGAAGATGTCCAGCAGCGGGTAGTCGTCCATCGCCTGCCTCCGCAGTACGAGCCGTCCGGGCCACCGGGCGTCGGGGTCCGGCCCCCGTGGCCCACGGTGACGCCGGCCGGCCGCGCCCGCACCACCCGCGACGGGTGAGGGTCCGGCACCGTTCGCCGGGGTGCGGGCATCACTCGGGCCAGGCGGAGCCCCGGATCACCTCGACGAAGTCGCCCCGCTCGAAGCCGGGGACGAAGTGCTCGAGGACATCCGCCTTGACGTTGCCGAAGGTGGTGGCGGGGCGGTCCTTGATGCCCTCGGTGAACGCGGCGAGGATCCGGTTCTTGAAGTCGGGCCGCGGGTGGGCGGCGGTGACGGCGGCGCGCTGCTCGTCGGTGACGGCGTGGTAGCCGAGGCCGAGGACGTCCAGCTCCACCCCGCGGGTGACCAGGGCGATCTCGGGCGCCATGTGCAGCGGGACCTCCGGGGTGGTGTGCAGGGCGATCGCCGTCCACACCCGGTCGGCGGGCTCGCCGGTGATGCCGTGGGCGTGCAGGAAGCGCCGGGCCTCCTCGGCGCCGTCGATCTCGAAGCGCCGGTCGGCGCGGGCGTACCGTTCGGTGAGCCCGAGGTCGTGGAACATCGCCCCGACGTAGAGCAGCTCGGGGTCGAAGTCCAGGCCCTGTTCGGCGCCGCGCAGCGCCCCGAACAGGAACACCCGGCGGGAGTGGTCGAACAGCAGCGGGGAGGCGGTGTCCCGCACCAGCTCGGTGGCCGCCGCGGCCAGGGCGCTGTCCGGGATCCGCACGCCCGCGATCGTCTCGCTCATCTCTACTTCTCCGTCTCCGTGGGTTCTTGCTGGACTCCTCCACCTTCGCGCGGTGCCGTAGGCTGGGGCTATGTCCTTTCAGCCCTCCGCACCACGGATTCGGACATGACCGCCCAGGGGCCGACGGCCCGGGTCCCGGCGCCGCAGGGCCCGCCCGGCCGGGTCGCCTTCCTGGTGTTCGACGGGGTGACCCTGCTCGACGTCAGCGGCCCGTTGGAGGTCTTCCACCTGGCCGGCACGCTCGGCCGTCCGTACCCGACCGTCCTGGTCTCGCCCCGGGGCGGCACCGTCACCGCCTCCAACGGCGTCGCCCTGGCGGCCACCGCCGCCCCGGCGGAGACCGGTCCGCTGGACACCCTGGTGATCGCCGGGGCCGACCACCTCGCCGGCCGGGGGCCCGACGAGGAGCTGCTGGCCGCCGCGCGGGAGCTCACCGCCCGGGCGCGGCGGGTGGCCACGGTCTGCAGCGGCGCGTTCGTGCTGGCCTCGCTCGGCCGGTTGGACGGCCGCCGCGCCACCACCCACTGGCGCCACGCCGCCGCCCTGGCCCGTCGCCACCCCGAGGTCCGCGTCGAGCCCGACGCCCTGCACGTGCGCGACGGCCGGTTCCACACGAGCGCCGGGATCAGCGCGGGCATCGACCTCGCGCTGGCGCTCGTCGAGGACGACCACGGCGCCGACGTCGCCCGCGGCATCGCCCGGGAACTCGTGGTCTTCATGCAGCGTCCGGGCGGCCAGTCCCAGTTCTCCACCGCGCTGGCCACCCCGCCGGCCCGGGGCGATCTGCTGCGCGCCGTGACCGCCGCCGTCCTGGCCGATCCGGCCGCCGACCACACCCTGCCCGCGATGGCGGCCGCCGCCGCGGTGAGCACCCGGCACCTGACCCGGCTGTTCCGCGCCGAACTCGGCACCACGCCCGCCCGCTGGGTCGAGCGGGTGCGCCTGGACCGTGCCCAGCAGCTGCTGCTGGACGGCCACAGCGTCACCTCCGCCGCCCGCCGCAGCGGGCTGGGCAGCGACGAGAGCCTGCGCCGCGCCTTCGCCCACCATCTGGGCACCACCCCCTCCGACTACCGCCGGCGCTTCGGCACCGCCCAGCTGCCGACCCGCTGACCTGCGACGCCCGTGCCGCCGACCGCCGGCGGCGCTGGCTTTGGCATGCCTGCGTCAGCCAGCTCTCGTTTCGTTGTAACTTTTTCGCTCTGCATGACGAAAAATTCTCGAAAACTGTTGTTAACCCTTCGTGGCCTGGCTAGATTCACTCCCGTTCCCGCGAACGGCGGGAGGGCGGTGGCACCGGACGACGGTGCGCCGCAGAGCATCGGGACCGCCGCGTGCGGCGCGGTCCCGGACCGATCGAAGGAGATCCGGGCATGAGTGGCAGAGTCGTGGGCGGGCCGAGTCGGCGCGGTTTCCTCAAGGGGATCGGCGCCGCCGCGGTGGCTGCCGGCGGGGGTTCGGTTCTGGCGGCGTGCGGTGGTTCGGACTCCGGCGGCGGAGACGCCGGCGGCACCGGCGAGCTGTCCGGTTCGATCACCGTGTGGAGCTGGAAGAACCCGGCGGCGGAGCTCAAGGCCCTGATTCCGGCCTTCAACGCCGTCCACCCCAAGGTCAAGGTGACGGTCCAGGACATCGGCAACCCGGCGATCTGGGACAAGATCACCATCGCGATGGCCGCCGGCGGCCAGGGCCTGGCCGATGTCCTGCACATCGGCGTGGACTACCTGCCCGGCTACATCGAGAAGTTCCCCGGCGGCCTCGCGGACCTCTCCGCCCTGGGCGCCGCCAAGCACAAGGACGCCTTCGCGTCGGGCCTGTGGCAGACCGTCTCCCGCGAGTCCAAGGTCTACGCGCTCCCCTGGGAGGCCAACGCCAGCGGCTTCTTCTACCGCTCCGACCTCTTCCAGAAGGCGGGCGTGGACGCCGCCTCGCTCGCCACCTGGGACGACGTCATCGCGGCCGGCAAGAAGGTCAAGGAGGCCACCGGCACCGCGCTGCTCGCCGTGGACCGCTCCGCCTCCCAGGCCGACTCGGCCAACCTCTTCCAGCTGCTGCTCCAGCTCCAGGGCGCCTTCTACTTCAACCTGGAAGGCAAGATCACCATCAACTCCCCGGAGGCCGTCCGGGCGCTCACCCTGATCAAGGAGATGAACGACGCCGGGCTCCTGCTCGACGTCCAGGGCTCGCCCGGCTCGCCCGGCTACGACTCCGCGGTGAAGGCCGGCAAGGTCGCGGTCTGCCCCAACCCCGCCTGGTACGGCGGCTACATGGAGTCCCTCGCCGCCGACCAGAGCGGCAACTGGCGCCTGATGCTCCCGCCGGCCGTCACCCCCGGCGGCTCGCGCTCGGCGATCGTCAACTCCACCCACCTGGCCGTCGCCGGCTCCAGCAAGAACCAGCGGGCGGCGTTCGCCTTCGCCGAGTTCGCGCTCACCCGGCCGGAGTCCCAGGTGCCGATCTACCGGAACAAGGGCATCTTCCCGGCCCTGCTCAAGGCCTACGACGACCCGGCCTTCCACACCGAGAGCGCGTTCTTCGGCGGCCAGAAGTACGCCGAGGTGCTCCTGGAGGAGCTGTCCAAGCCGTCGGTGCCGACCAACTACACCGCCGACTACGCCCGGGCGCTGAAGGTCATCGACGACGCCCAGACCAAGGTCCTGCTCCAGGGCGCCGAGCCGGCCGCCGTCCTGCGCGACGCCGCCGACCAGCTCGTGAAGCAGACGCTGAGGGCGCAGGCATGACGACCGCGACGCCGGCGAGGGCCGGGACCGGCCCTCGCCCCGGACCCGCCGCCGCCCCGTACCTGTTCGTCCTCCCGGCCCTCGCCCTGTTCGCCGCCTTCCGGCTCTACCCCGTGGCCTGGTCCTTCGTCCTCAGCCTGTACCGGACCGAGGGCACCACCCAGACCTGGACCGGCCTCGGCAACTACGAGCGGCTGCTGCACGACCCGCTGTTCTGGAAGGCGCTCGGCAACACCGCGCTGATCCTGGTGGTTCAGGTCCCGGTGATGCTCGCCCTCGCGCTCGGCCTGTCCGTGGCGCTCAACTCCGCGCTGCTGCGCTGGAAGCCGCTGTTCCGGCTGGGCTTCTTCCTGCCCGTGGTGACCGGACTGGTCACCTACGGCCTGATGATGGGCGCCCTGCTCAACCAGGACTCCGGCGCCGTCAACTGGTTGCTCCAGCTGGTCGGCCTGCCCGAGGTGCACTGGCTCAACGACCCGTTCTGGGCCCGGGTGTCCATCATGCTCGCGCTGACCTGGCACTACACCGGGTACAACGCGGTCATCTACCTGGCCCGGCTCCAGACGATCCCGGCCGAGCACCACGAGGCCGCCGCCGTGGACGGCGCGGGCCCGCTGCGCCGCTTCTGGCACGTGACCCTGCCCGGACTGCGACCGGCCCTGCTGCTGACCGTGGTGCTGTCCACCATCGGCACCCTGCAACTGTTCGACGAGCCGTTCATCATGACCGGCGGCGGCCCCGACAACGCCACCACCACGATCGGCGTGTACCTGTACCAGACCGGTTTCCGGTACTTCGACTTCGGCTACGCGTCCGCCATCGGCTACGCGCTGGTCCTGATCATCTCGCTGTTCGGCCTCGTCCAGGTCAAGCTCGCCAAGGAGGAGGACTGATGGCCGCCACCACCAGCCCCGCGTTCCGCGCGTCCCGACGCGGCCAGGTGCTGCTCACCGCCGGCATGCTCGCACTGCTCGCCTTCACGGTCGCACCGCTCTACTGGCTCGCGATCGCCTCCACCCACACCTCGCACGACATCTTCGGCCGGCCCCCGCAGCTGCTGCCCGGCGGCGAGCTGGGCACCAACCTGGGCCATCTGGAGGAGTCCGTCGGCTTCGGCCAGGTGGTGCTCAACTCCCTGATGCTGTCGGTCGCCTACACCGTGCTCGGCGGGACCGTCTGCACCCTGGCCGGCTACGGCTTCGCCAAGTTCCGCTTCCGCGGCCAGGGCCTGATGTTCTCCGTCCTGCTGCTGGCCCTGGTGGTGCCGACCCAGCTCACCATCGTCCCGCTGTTCAAGATGATGGTGAACCTGGACTGGCTCAACACCTACCAGGCCGTGCTGCTGCCCAACCTGGCCCTGCCCTTCGGCATCTTCCTGATGCGCCAGTCGATGAGCGCCCTGCCGGACGAACTGCTCCAGGCCGGCCGGATCGACGGCTGCGGCGAACTCCGGCTCTTCCTGCGGATCGCCCTGCCGACCATGCGCCCGGCGCTCGCCGCGCTCGCGATGTTCCTCTTCCTGTTCCAGTGGAACGACTTCCTGTGGCCGCTGATCGCCCTGCGCGACCCGGCCTCGTACACCATCCCGGTCGCCCTGGCCGCCCTCACCGGCAGCTCCGACGTCGACTACGGCCAGCTGCTCACCGGCACCGCCGTCGCGGCCGTCCCGATGGCCGTGCTCTTCCTCTTCCTGCAGAAGCACTTCGTCTCCGGGATGCTCGCCGGCGCCGTCAAGCAGTGACCACGCCGGCGCCCGACCGCAGCACTGACCCCCGTACCGACCCCGGCACCACCCCCGTTACGACCCCCGACCCGACCCCGACCCGAGAGAGGCCCTCCGTGCAGACCGGCTCCATCGACCTCGCCGCGCTGCCCACCTTCACCCCGGACCAGTGGGAGGACGGGACGCACGCACTGCACCTGCACGGCGCCCGGATCACCGTCCAGGCCGCGCCCGGCGCCGTCGAAGCGACCCACGAGGACGCCGACACCGCCTGGAACACCGTCGGGCTCACCGCCACCGCCGCCACCGAGGTGACCGTCCGCCTCGACGTCCCGCTCGGCGACGCGGCCGGCTTCTGGCACCCCAACGCCGGGTGGGAGCGCACCCTGCCGGCCGACTGGTCGCCCTGGCGCCCGGTCTCCCTGGTGGACTCCGCCCCGGCCGGCTGCCTCTACGACACCGCCGGGCGCACCGTGCTCGCGTTCGCCGCCGACCGCACCGTCCGGCAGACCGCCGTGCGCTTCGGGGTCAGCGAGGAGCACAAGCGCTTCGGCGTCTGGCTGCGCTTCCCGCTCGGCGCGGGGGAGTCCTTCCGGCTGCGGCTCGCCGAACCCGGCGCCACCCTGGCCGCCGCCCTGCGGGAGCTGCGGGAGTGGTTCGCCGCCCTGCCCGGCGGCACCCCGCTGCCCACCCCCGACTTCGGCCGCACCCCCGTCTACTCCACCTGGTACGCCTTCGCCCAGGACGTGACCGCCGCCGGCGTCGAGCGCGAGGCCCTGCTCGCCGCCGAACTCGGCTGCGGACAGCTGTTCCTGGACGACGGCTGGCAGCGGCACGGCGACGGCCGCGGCTACGCGGGCTGCGGCGACTGGACGGCCGACCCGGTCAAGTTCCCCGACCTGCGCGCCCACGTCGAGACCGTCCGGGCGGCCGGCCTGCGCTACACCGCGTGGATCGCCCCGCTGCTGCTCGGCGAGCGCGCCGAGGCCCACCGCGACTGGGCCCGGTTCGCCCCGCACCACGTCCACCGGCTCGACTGCCGGATCCTCGACCCGCGGCACGCCGAGGTCCGCGACCACGTCGTCCGGGTCTGCCGGGACGCCGTGGCCGACTACGGCCTGGACGGGCTGAAGATCGACTTCCTCGACGAGGCCGTCGCCTACGGCGCGGCCCCCGCCCCCGAGGACGCCGGCCCCGGCTGGGTCGCCGACGTCGGCGAGGCGATGGCCGTGCTGCTCACCCGGCTGCGCGAGGTACTCCGCGAGCTGCGCGGCGACGACTTCGTCATCGAGCTGCGCCAGCGCTACACCGGCCCCGCCATGACCGCCTACGGCAACCTGCTGCGCGCGATCGACTGCCCGGCCGACGCGGTCGCCAACCGGGTCCGCACCCTGGACATCGCGATGCTCGCCCCCGGCGGGGCCGTCCACTCCGACATGCTGATGTGGGACCCGGACGGCGGGCCCGAGGTGCTCGCCCGGCAGATCCACGGCGCGCTCCACTCGGTGCCGCAGATCTCCGCCCGGCTCACCGAACTCCCCGCGCCGCACCGCGAGGCGCTGGCCTTCTGGCTGGCCACCTGGCGCCGGCTCGCCCCCGCTCTGACCGGCGGCCACCACGAGCCCGGCCGGCCCGACGAGCTGTACCCGCAGGTCACCTCCCGGCACGGCGACCAGTGGGTGGTCACCGCCTACGACGACCGCCCGGTCACCCTGCCCACCGGCCCCTGGCAGTCGCTCACCCTGGTCAACGCCTCGACCACCGGACGCCTGCTGCTGGAGGTGAGCGGGCCCGCCCGCACGGTCCGGATCGAGCCGTACGACGCGGCCGGCCGGCCCCGGCCGGTGCTCCTGCTCGACCTCGCCGAGGGCCTGCACTCCCTCGCCGTCCCGGCCGGCGGCATGTGCGACGTCACCGGGGCCACGGGATGACATAGTTACGGCCGACCGGCGAAACGATCAACGCATTGGGGGCAGGGAAGTGGAGCAGGAGAAAATCGGGATCACCGAGGTCGCCCAGCGCGCCGGAGTCAGCGTGGCCACCGTCAGCCGGGTGCTCAACCGCAAGGCCGGCGTCTCGCAGAAGACCCGTCAGGTGGTCGAGCGGGCCATGGAGGAGCTCGGCTACGAGCGCGGCGCGGCCTCCGGCGGCATCGTCGGGGTGATCACCCCGGGGCTGTCGATCCCGATCTTCGGCGTGATGGCGGAGCGGATCGGCCTCGCCCTGGCGCCGCACGGCCTGCGGGCCGTGGTCTGCCCGGCGCTGCCGGGCGGTGTGCAGGAGCGCGACTTCCTGAAGTCCCTGCTGGACCTCGGCGCCAGCGGGATCGTGTTCTGCTCCGCCAGCAACACCCTGGAGAACTTCGACCCCGAGGTGCTCCAGCTGCTGGAACACCGCCCCGTCCCCTACGTCTGCATCAACGGCCGGTTCGAGGACAGCCCCTCGGTGGCGTTCTCCACCGACGACGCCTACGCGGCCGAACTGTCGGTGCGCCACCTGCACGGGCTCGGCCACCGCCGGATCGCCATGGCCGCCGGCCCGGTCGGCAACCGCCCCACCGACCGTAGGGTGGCCGGTTACCGGGCCGCCATGACGGCGCTCGGCCTCGGGGAGGACGAGCAGCTCGTGGTGCACCAGACCTACTCGGTCGAGGGCGGCCAGTTCGCCGCCGAGCAGCTGCTGGCCCGCGGCGTCACCGCGGTGATCGCCGCGAGCGACCAGATGGCGCTCGGCGCGATCCGGGCGATCCGGCGCCAGGGCCTGTCCGTCCCCGAGGACGTCTCGGTGATCGGCTACGACGACGGCCCCCTCATGGAGTTCACCGACCCCCCACTGACCACGGTGCGCCAGCCCGTGGACCGGCTGGCCGCCGAGGTCGCCCGCGCCCTGGTCGGCCTGCTGTCCGGGCACCAGGTCCCGGTCGGCGAGCTGATGTTCCAGCCGGAAGTGGTCGTGCGCGGCACGACCGCCCCCCACCACCCCCGACGGCCGCCCGCCTGAGGCCGCCGGGGGCACACCTTCCACAACGATGTCGGAGGATACGTTGCCCCACCCCGTACCCCGTCGCAGCGCCCTGCGCGTCCACGCCCATCTGGGCCTGGTCTCCCTCGCCGCGAGCGCCCTCACCCTGCTGCCCGCCGGCGCCGCCCGCGCCGCCGGTGAACCGGTGGCCGCCGGCGGCACCTACACCGTCGCCAACGGCGCCAGCGGCCAGTGCCTGGGCGGCCTCTGGGGAGCCGGCGCCGACCGGACCCCGGTCGTCCAGCAGCCCTGCCAGGGCCTCCTCGGCCAGCGCTGGCAGTTCACCCCCAACGGCCGCGGCGGCTACCGGATGGCCGACCGGTCCGCCCCGCAGTCCTGCCTCACCGTCGAGGGCGCCTCCACCGCCCCCGGCGCGGCCCTCGTCGAGTACGCCTGCGACGACTCCGCCAACGCGCAGTTCACCCTGGAGAGCGCGGCCAACGGCACCGTCCTCGTCCACCCCGCCAACAGCGCGCTCTGCCTCGACCTGCCGTACGGCGCCCCCACGCCGAACGCCCGGATCCAGCAGTACACCTGTCACGGCGGCGTCAACCAGCAGTGGCTGCTCACCCGGGCCGACCCGCTGGTCTTCGGCGACCCGGGCTTCGAACAGGGCGGCAGCGGGTGGACGTTCACCGCCCACACCGGCACCGCCGGGAACAACGCGCACCGCGGCTCGCGCCAGGCCTACCTGGACGCCGGCACCGGCTACCGGATCAGCCGCAGCGCCACCGCGCCGCAGGCCGGCGGCTACGACATCGGCGCCTGGATCGCCTCCGGCGCGTCCGGCGGCACCCTGACCGTGCAGGTCAACGGCGTCACCGCGGGCACCGTGACCGTCCCCGCGCAGAGCGTCTACGCCCAGTACACCGTGCCCGGAGTCCGGGTGGCCGCGGGCGACACCGTCACCGTGGCGATCGGCTCGGCCCCCGGCGGCTGGGTCAACGTCGACGACCTCACGGTCGCCCCGGCCGCCCCCAACACGCCGCGGATCAGCTCCTCCGACCCCACCGTCACCGCCCTCTTCGAGTGGGCCAGGGCCAAGGCCAACTCCTTCTCCTCCCAGCCGGGCGCCACCGGTGCGCTCAACGCCGACGAGGGCCACAGCGGCGGCTCGGGCCAGGGCACGTACGCGGCCTCCTACTGGGCCGGCTACCCGTACCGCTCGGCCTACTACTCGCGGGACTTCGCCCACCAGGTGGTCGGCGCCCACCTGCTCGGGCTCGACGGGGCCACCAAGACGATGCTCCGCTCCTTCGCCGCCTCGGCGGCCGGAGCCCCGGACCACATGCCGTACTGGGCCGTCAACTTCGACGCCAAGACCCCGCTGTCGATCGACTACCACAGCCCGACCTCCTTCGTCCGCGAGCTGCCCGCCGCCTTCGAACTCGCCCAGAAGATCAACGAGGCCTGGGCCTGGACCGGTGACGCCGACTACCTGAACGACCCGGCGCTGTCCGGCTTCGTGGCGAGCACCGTCGGGCCGTACATCACCGGCCACACCGGCCCGATCGACAACGGCGGCGTGCCCGTCGCCCAGGCCACCAGCGGCGACATCTTCCGCGGCGTGGCCAGCTACAACGAGAACGGCGCCACGCTCGCCGAGTCCGGCGACGCCATCGCCTCCCAGTACCGCGCCTACCTGGCCGCCGCCGCCCTGGCCACCGCCAAGGGCGACAGCGCCACGGCCGCCGGGCTGACCACCAGGGCCGCCACGCTGAAGTCCTACTTCAACGCGACCTGGAGCGTCGATCCCGCCCACCCCGGCCGGGTGGTGCGCGCCTACGACGTCAACGGCACCGCGTACAGCGACTGGGGCAAGGAGAACTCCTGGTTCATCCCGCTCAAGGGCATCATGGACCCGGGCTCCCGGCAGAACGACTACCTGGCCTGGATCGACGCCCAGGCCTCCGGGAGCGGCGCGCCCGAGAACCTGGAGGCCGCCACCTACCTGCCGGACGTCTTCTTCGCCCACAACCGGCCCGCGAACGGCTGGAAGTGGATGCGGTACGTCTACGACCGGGCCGGCGCCCTGCACAGCACCGGGCGCTTCCTCAACGGCGACTACCCCGAGATCGCCTTCACCCTGCTCGGTCAGACCGTCCAGGGCCTGCTGGGCGTCCAGCCCGACGCCGCCGGGAACGCCCTGACCACCGCGTCCGGCCTGCCCGCCGAGATCGGCTGGCTGCAGCTCAGCTCCGTCCCGGTCGGCTCCGGCACGGTGACCCTGCGCCACGACGGCGCCACCAGGTCGACGCTGACCAACACCTCGGCCGGCGGCAGCCTCACCTGGACGGCGCGGTTCACCGGCGCCCACGGCGGGGTCACCGTCGACGGCGCCGCGCAGCCGGCGCGCACCGTCACGGTCGACGGGACCGTCTGGACGTACGCCACCGTCACCGTCCCGGCCGGTCGCACCTCGGTGGTCGAGGTCACCGGCTGACCGACTCCCGGCCGGGGCGTGGGACCCCCACACCGTGCCCCGGCCGGGTCCACGGGTCCGGTTCCCGCTCCGTGCGGGAGCGGGAACCGGCTCGCGAACGCCCACGGCTCCACCGGCCTGCGCCCGGTGGAGCCCGTCGGCGTTCCCGCGGTGTCCGTCGGTGTTCGCGCGGTGTCCGTCGGCGTCCGCGGCCTCCACGGTGCCGGTCGGCGGGGCGGGGCGGTGGCGGTCCGGTGCCGGTGTCCGGTCAGTCGGCGGTGGGCCAGGCCCGGAGGAGGGCGTCGAGCGCGTCGAGGATCCGGGCCCAGGTGGCCCCGCCCGATCGGGGGGTGTGCTGGAACCCGCCGGCCCGTTCGAGGGTGACGTAGCCGTGGAAGGTGCTGCCGAGCAGGCGGACGGCGTCGGTCTCGTCGGGCTCGGCGAGGTGGTAGCCGCGCAGGACGGCCCGGGTCAGTTGCGAGTGCCGGACGGCCGCGCTCGCGCGCGCCGTCTCCGGGTCGAGGTCGAGCTGAGCGGCGGCGTAGCGGCCGGGGTGCTCGTGCGCGTAGTCGCGGTAGGTGTCGGCGAAGGCGGTCAGCGCGTCCTTGCCGGCCCGGCCGGCGATCGCGGCGGCGGCGCGGTCGGCGAGCTCCTCCAGGGCGAGCAGGGCGATCCTGGTCCTGAGGTGGTGGGAGTTCTTGACGTGCGAGTAGAGGCTGGCGTCCTTGACGCCGAAGCGCCGGGCGAGCGCGGAGACGGTCACCTTGTCGAAGCCGACCTCGTCGGCGAGTTCAGCCCCGGCGACCGTGAGCCGCTCGGTGTTCAGTCCCACGCGTGCCATGCCGTTCCCTTCGCCCGCCCCCCGCTCACCTGGAGCCATAATACATTTGCCTAGGATTCCTAGGTAATTTACGTTGCCTCCCATGAAGCCATTGACCGAACCCGAGATCCGCGCCGCCTTCGTCAACTGCACCAAGGGCGAGGCGTCGCGCCTGAACGTCCCCCGCGACCTGGCCGAGCGCCCCTGGGACGACCTGGACTTCCTGGGCTGGCGCGACCCGCAGGCCCCCGACCGCGCCTACCTCGTCGCCGAGCTCGACGGCCGCCCGGTGGCGGTCGCGCTGCGCGCCTCCTCCGCCGCCGCCTGGCAGGCCCGCCGCAGCATCTGTTCGCTCTGCGTCACCCCGCACAGCGGCGGCGTCTCGCTGCTGGTGGCACCCCGGGCCGGGAAGGCCGGCAAGCAGGGCAACTCGGTGGGCGCGTACATGTGCGCCGACCTGGCGTGCTCGCTCTACGTCCGCGGCAAGAAGGAGGTCGGGACCAAGTTCCACGAGTCGCTCACCGTGGAGGAGAAGGTCCACCGCACGGTGACCAACCTCGCCGCGTTCGTCGCCAAGGTGACGGAGTGACCCTCCCCGCCCCGGTGCCTCCCGCGGGTCCCCGGTGACTCCGCCGGTGACCGGCCGGCCCCCTCGGTGACCGGAGTCGGCCGTTCCCCGGTCCGCGGGCGGTCCGGCCGGGCATACTGACCGGACCGTCCGGCGCGTGCCGGTGGCGAGTCGACGATCCGTCAGTTCCCTTCACCGAGCGGCGGTCCGACCGGTCGACGGCCGCCCCGACCCCCGGGAGAGCCATGTCCGACGAGACGCCGAGGGCCGGGCGGCGGCCGCAGCCGGACGGACCGCCCGACGCCGCCCGGGAGGCCTTCGAGCTGAGCGGCCGACTGGTGCTGGCCGGCCGCTACGAGGAGGCCCTGGCCGCGACCGAGGAGGCCGCCCGGCTCCTCCGGGACCGCACGGCCGCCACCCGGCCCGCCGACCCGGGGACGGCGGCCGCACTCGCCTACGTCCTGGTGCTGCGCTGCGAGGCGCTGGCCAAGCTGAACCGCTGGGAGGAGTGCCTGCGCACCGCCTCCGAGGCGGTCGACCTCGGGCGCGGACAGGCGGTGACCGCGCCGTTCACCGCGCCGCTCGGCGCCACCCTGTTCGGGCTCGGCACCGCGCTCTGGGGCCTCGGACGCCCGCAGGAGGCGCTCGCCGCCACCCGGGAGTCCGTCGACCTGCACCGGCAACTGGCCCGGGCGGACCCCGCGTACCGCCCGCAGCTCGCCAACGCCCTCAACCAGCTCGGCGTGGTGCTGTCCCGGCTGGGCCGGCACGCCGAGGCGCTGGACGTCACCAAGGAGTCCGCGGCCCTGTACCGTCGGCTGTCCTCGGCCGACCCGGCCGCCCACGCGCTCGGGCTCGCCCAGGCCGTCAACAACCTGGCCCGCCGCCAGTCCGCCCGCAACCAGCCGCGGCGGGCGCTGCGCAGCGCCGAGGAGGCCGTGGCGCTCTACCGCCGGCTGGCGCTCGCCAACCCGGCGGTGCACCGGCGGGACCTGGCGATGGCACTCGGCAACGCGGCCCGGATGCACGGCGGCCGGGCGGAGGCGCTGGCCGCCGCGGCCGAGGCGGTCGCCGTCCTCGACGAACTGGACCGGGCCGAACCCGGCGTCCACGGCGCGCTGTTCGCCGACTGCCTGTCCCTGCACGCGGCGGCGCTGGCCGACCTGGGGCGCTTCCGCGAGGCGGCCGGGGTCACCACCCGGGCGGTCGCGATGATGCGGGAGCAGGCCGCGCTCAACCCGCAGGCACGCCGGGGCGACCTCGGCATGGCCCTGGCGTTCCACGCCCGGGTGCGCGCCGAGGCCGGCATCGAACTCGCCGAGGCGCTGGCCGCCGCGACGGAGGCGGTCGCCCTGCTGCGCGGGCTCGCGGCCGAGATCCCGGCCCTGTACGGTCCCGGCCTCGCCGAGGTGCTCGCCCTGGAGAGCCGGCTGCGCTCGGCGGTGCCGGGCGCGGGGTGACCGTACGGTGCGCGGACAGCCTGGCGCGGGGTGACCGTAGGGCGCGCGGACGTCCGGGGACGGAACCCGGCCGCGTCGGATCGGCTCCCGGCTCGTTGGACCGGGCATGGCGGACGAGACGGACAAGACGGACGGCGCGGGCGACGGCGGATCGGTGCCGATGGTGTGGGCGCTGGCGGTGCGGGCGGTGGCGGTCGGCCCGCCGTTCGCGGAGCTGATCGTGGAGATCGGCCCCGGGCTCTTCGACGCCTTCGTCGACCACGCGGTGGACAGCGGCTTCGTGCTGGCTGCCGGCGAGCCGCCCGCCACCACCGCCGTGGTGGAGCTGGAAGGGAACGTGCTGACCCGGCTGGTGCTGGTCGGCGGACGGCAGGCCTGGGAGCCGGCCTCCGCCGTGGTCGCCTCGCCCGGCTGGCAGTCGGCCGCCGCCGGGCGGGGCGTGGTCGTGGTGCTCGTCGTGCCGCCCGGCACCTGGCCGCCCGGCCTCATGGACCTGGACCCCGTGGCCGGCGCCGAGGCGCTCACCCGCAGTCTGGAGTCGGCCCGGGCGTCCGGCGCCGTCCTGCACGGCACGGCCGGGGCGGTGCTGCACGGCACGTCCGGCGACGAGGGCCTCGACCCCTGACGGCGCCCGCGCCCGGGTGGCAGTTCGCCCGCGGGGGCCCGCGTTCGCGCAGGTGGCGCGGGGACCCCACGGTGCGTCAGGTGGCGTAATGCCGTGGCAACGAAAAACCGGCCGGTGCGGCCCTATGGTTCTCGCCGAACCCGTCCCCGGCCCCGGAGCAGCACCGATGACCAGCGAGAACCCCCACCGGCCCGGCTCCCGCCGGCTGCGCGCCGACCGCGCCCGGCAGGTGGCCGCCGTGCTGCGCCGGCAGGTGCTCGGCGAGGCCTTCGCGGACGGCGCGCTGCCCCGCGAGGACGAACTGGCCGAGGAGTTCGGCGCCTCGCGCAACACCGTCCGCGAGGCGCTGGACCTGCTGCGCGACGAGGGCCTGGTGCGCCGGGTGCCCGGCTCGGGCACGCTGGTCGTCGCGGAGAAGGTGCCGCACGGACTGAACCGCCTCCAGGGGCTCGCCGAGACCCTGCACGAGCACGGCGAGGTGGTCAACGAGGTCCGCGCCTTCGGCCCGGTCCGCGCGCCCGGCCCGGTGGCCCGGCGCCTCGGCCTGCCCGAGGGCGCGGACGTGGTCTACGTCGAGCGGCTGCGCCGGCTGAACGGCCTGCCGCTCTCGCTCGACCTCACCTACCTGGCGCCGGACATCGGCGCCGAACTGACCGCCGAGGCCCTGGTGGGCCAGGACATCTTCGGCCTCATCGAGCAGGTCACCGGGCGGTCGCTGGGCCGCGCCGACATCACCCTGGAGGCCGTCAGCGCCGACCCGCACTCCGCCGCGGTGCTCGAAGTGCCGCGCGGATCGGCGCTGCTGATGCTGGAACGGCTCAGCTCGCTGGCCGACGGCCGGCCCGTCGACCTGGAGTACGTCCGCTTCCGCGGCGACCGCATCACCATGCAGGGCAGCCTGCTGCGCGACCTCCCCTGACCCCGCGCCCGCTCCTGACCCGCTCCTGACCCGCTTCTTCGAACCCCGACCCGAGGACGCCCCATGGCACTCGCCGACCACCGTTCCGACGTGCCCGTGACCATCGACGCCTCGCTCTGCATCGACGGCTGCACCCTCTGCGTGGAGATGTGCCCACTGGACTCCCTGGCCATCGACCCGCAGAGCGGCAAGGCCTTCATGCACGTGGACGAGTGCTGGTACTGCGGCCCCTGCGCCGCCCGCTGCCCCACCGGCGCGGTCACCGTCAACATGCCCTACCTGATTCGCTGAGGTGCCGACAGATGCCTTCCACCGCCCGAGCCACCGCCGGAGCGACCGCCCGCTCGACCGCCCGACCGCGCCGCGCCGCCGCGGCCCTGCTCGCCGCCGCCTCGCTGACCGCCGCGACCGCCTGCTCCTCCGCCTCCGCCGACCCCGGGGCCGTCGAGGTGGTCGTCGGCTACCAGTCGAAGACGATCAACACCGTGACCGCCGGCACCCTGCTGCGCGTCCAGGGCTACCTCGAACAACGGCTCGCCGAGCAGGGCCGGGCCGACGGCCGCCGGTACCGGGTCACCTGGCAGGACTACGACTCCGGCGCGCCGATCACCGCGCAGATGCTCGCCGGGAAGATCGACATCGGCTCGATGGGCGACTACCCGCTGCTCATCAACGGCTCCCGCGCCCAGGAGGCGGGCGGCCCCGGCACCCGGCTGGTCTCGGTCACCGGCTACAACCTGCTCGGCGCCCTCAACTCCGTGGTGGTGCCCACCGGTTCGCCCGCGCACACCCTGGCCGACCTGAAGGGCCGCAAGGTCTCCACCTCGGTCGGCTCCGCCGCCGACGGCACCCTGGTCCAGGCGCTCGCCCGGGCCGGGGTGGCGGACGGCGAGATCCAGAAGCAGAACCAGCAGCCCGCCGTCGGCGCCTCCGCGCTCAAGGCGGGCAGCGTCGACGCGCTCGCCCAGTTCGTCGCCTGGCCGGGCGCCGTGGTCTTCGCCGGGGAGGGCCGCTTGCTGTACGACGGCGCCGCGCTCGGCCGCCCGACCCTGCACGGCGTGGTGATCCGGCAGGCGTACGGGACCGAACACCCCGACGTCGTCCGCGCCTTCCTGCGGGCCCAGGCCGACGCCACCCGCTTCGTCAACGAGCACCCGCTGGAGGCGAGCCGGAAGGTCGCCGACGCCACCGGCCTGCCGCCCGAGGTCGTGCACCTCTACAACGGCCCCAACGGCATCGCCACCTTCGCCACCCCGCTGGCCCCGGGGCTCCTGGACGCCCTGCGCACGGACGTGCCCTTCCTCCGCTCCGTCGGCGTCCTCAAGGCCCTGGACGTCGACCGCTTCGTCGACCCGTCCTACCAGGAGCGGGCCGGGCTCCCCGAGGTCGCTCCGGCCCGGATCACCGGCACCGACGAGGTCTGCGGCCGCCCCGTCCAGGACCCCCGGCTGGCCGGCGAGATCTGGTACGAGGGCGAGGACGCCACCCACCCCGCCGCCGACCCCCGGTGCCTGTTGCGGGCCCTGAAGGAGTCGGCCGCGAAGGAGCCGGGCCGCAAGGTCCGCGCCGCCTACGTGCCGGACGCCGCCACCGGGACCCGCTGGTTCGCGGACAAGGACCAGTGGGTGCGGGACGGTGACGCGCTGCTGCCCTTCACCACCGAGGACGGTTCCACCGCGTACCTGGCGGCCCACTCGGAGGCCCGGCGGCTCTCCTACCGGGAAGCCCTGGAGGCCGCGTGAGCGCGCCACCGGAGTCCCGCCCGCCCGGCCGTCCGCCCCGGGCCGACGAGTCCCGGGCCGACGAGCTCAGGGCCGCCGCTGCCGCTGCCGCCGCCCGGGCCCGGGGCACGCGAGCCCGGCGGCGGACCCGTCAGGCGCTCGCGCTGCTCGCCTTCGCCGGGCTCTGGCAGCTGCTGACCGCCTGGAAGGTCCGGTGCTGGCTCCGCTTCGACCAGCTGCCGACCGCCGTCCAGGTCGGGCAGGCGCTCGTCCGCCGGCTCGGCACCGACGAGTACTGGCACGACCTCGCCGACAGCCTGCGGCGGATCGGCTGCGGATTCCTGCTGGCGGCCCTGCTCGGCGTCGCCGCCGGGGTGCTGACCGCGCGGTCCCGCTGGGCCGCCGACCTGCTCGGCCCCGTCCTGGAGCTGATCCGCCCGATCCCGGCCATCGCCCTGGTCCCCGTCGCGATCATGCTCTTCCCCGAGAACGAGCAGGGGATCGTCTTCATCACCGGCACCGCGGCGTTCTTCCCCGTCCTGGTCGCCACCCGGCACGCCGTCCGGGCCGTCCCCCCGCTCTGGGAGGAGGCCGTGCGCACCATGGGCGCGGGCCGCGCCCGGGTGCTGTGGAGCGTCGTCCTGCCCGGCGCCCTGCCCGGCGTCACCGGCGGCCTGTCGGTCGGACTCGGCGTCGCCTGGATCTGCGTCATCTCCGCCGAGATGGTTTCCGGACAGTTCGGCGTCGGCTACCGGACGTGGTCCGCCTACACGGTGCTCGACTACCCGGGCGTCTTCGTCGGCATGGCGACGATCGGACTGCTCGGCCGGCTCACCTCCGGCACCGTCGAACTCCTCGGCCGCCGGCTCACCGCCTGGCTGCCCCCGACCGCGCCCGCGCCCCGGCCCGCCGCGACCGCCGCCCGCCCGGCCACCGGCCCGTCCCGGACGGCTGCCGCCCCGGCCACCGTCCCCGCGGAGGTGCGGACATGAGCCTGCGACTGACCGCCCGCGGCCTGCGCCTCGGTCACCCCGGGCACCCGGTGCTCGACGGCGTCGACCTCGACGTCGCCCCGGGCGAACTGCTGACCGTGCTCGGCCCCTCCGGCGGCGGCAAGTCCACCCTGCTGCGGGCCCTGGCCGGTCTGCTGGAACCGACGGGCGGCGAACTCCTCGCCGACGGACACCCGTTGCGCGGACCGGACGCCGAGCGGGCCCTGGTCTTCCAGGAGGACGGCCTGCTGCCCTGGCGGACCGTTCGGCGCAACATCGAACTCCCGCTGGCCGTGCGCCGCACCCCGCGCGCGCTGCGGCGGGCCCCGGTCGCCGAGTGGATCGGTCTGGTCGGCCTGGACGGGCTGGACCGCCGACTGCCCCGCGAACTGTCCGGCGGCCAGCGCCAGCGCGTCCAGCTCGCCCGCGCCCTGGTCGGCGCGCCCCGCGCCGTCCTGATGGACGAACCCTTCGGCGCGCTCGACGCCGGGACCCGCGCCGAGATGCAGCGACTGCTGCTGACCGTCCGGGAGCGGGAGGGCTGCACCGTCGTCCTGGTCACCCACGACGTCGACGAGGCCCTGCTGCTCGGCGACCGGGTCGCCGTCCTCGGCGGCGGCACCCTGGCCGGCGTCCACGACGTCCCGCACCCCCGCGACCCCGCGGCCCGCGCGGACCCGGCCGTCCGCACCGCCCCGGCCCTCCGCGCGCTGCGGGAACTCCTGTTGGAGCGACTCGCCGGTCCCGCCCCAGGGGTCGTCTGACCACTCCCGCCGCCCGCCGATGCGACGCGAACGGTCGGACGACCCCGCGCCCGCCGCGCCCGCCGCGTCCGCCCACCGCACGCCCCACGCCCCACGCCCCACGCCCCACGCCTGAGAGAGGCACCCCATGAGGATCCCCGACCTTGCCGACACCCGCCGGCTGAGCTGCGACGTCCTGGTGGTCGGCGGCGGCACCGCCGGCTCGATGGCCGCGATCAGCGCGGCCGAGGCCGGGGCGAACGTCCTGCTGCTGGAGAAGGCCCACGTCCGGCACTCCGGCGCGCTGGCCATGGGCATGGACGGCGTCAACAACGCGGTGATCCCCGGCCGCGCCGAACCGGACGACTACGTCGCCGAGATCACCCGCGCCAACGACGGCATCGTCGACCAGCGCACCGTCCGGCAGACCGCCACCCGCGGCTTCGCCATGGTGCGGCGCCTGGAGGGGTACGGGGTGAAGTTCGAGAAGGACGAGCACGGCGAGTACCAGGTGCGCCAGGTGCACCGCTCCGGCAGCTACGTGCTGCCCATGCCGGAGGGCAAGGACGTCAAGAAGGTCCTCTACCGGGTGCTGCGCGAACGCCGGCTCCGCGAACGGATCACCATCGAGAACCGGGTGATGCCGGTGCGCGTGCTGACCGCCGGCGGCCGGGCGGTGGGCGCCGCCGGGTTCGACACCCGCGGCGGCGGCTTCGTCACCGTCTCGGCCGGCGCGGTGGTCCTCGCCACCGGCCCCTGCGGCCGGCTCGGCCTGCCCGCCGGCGGCTACCTCTACGGCACCTACGAGAACCCCACCAACGCCGGCGACGGCTACGCCATGGCCTACCACGCCGGCGCGGAGCTCAGCGGCATCGAGTGCTTCCAGATCAACCCGCTGATCAAGGACTACAACGGGCCCGCCTGCGCCTACGTGGCCAACCCCTTCGGCAGCTACCAGGTGAACCGGCACGGCGAGCGGTTCGTCGACTCCGACTACTGGTCCGGCCGGATGATGGCCGAGTTCGCCGCCGAGGTCGCCTCCGACCGCGGACCGGTGTTCCTGCGCACCACCCACCTGCCGGAGGAGACCGTGCAGGCCCTGGAGTCCATCCTGCACACCACCGAGCGCCCCACCCGCGGCACCTTCCACGCCGGACGCGGCCACGACTACCGGACCCACGACGTCGAGATGCACATCTCCGAGATCGGCCTGTGCGGCGGACACTCCGCCTCCGGCGTCCAGGTCGACGAGAACGCCGCCACCACCGTGCCCGGCCTGTACGCCGCGGGCGACCTCGCCTGCGTCCCGCACAACTACATGATCGGCGCCTTCGTCTTCGGCGACCTCGCGGGCACCCACGCCGCCGCCCACCTGCCCGCCGCACGCGCCGAACTGCCGCAGGACCAGGTCGAGGCGGCCCACGCCCTGGTCTACCGCCCGCTGCGCAACCCGGACGGCCCGCCGCAGGCGCAGGTCGAGTACAAGCTCCGACGGTTCGTCAACGACTACATCGCCCCACCGAAGACCGGCGCCCGGCTCTCCCTGGTGCTGGACCACCTCGACCGGATGCGCGGCGAGATCGCGGCGATGGGCGCCCGCACCCCGCACGAGCTGATGCGCGCCGTCGAGGTCGACTTCATCCGGGACTGCGCCGAGATGGCCGCCCGCTCCTCGCTCGCCCGCACCGAGAGCCGCTGGGGCCTCTACCACCAGCGCGTCGACCACCCCGGTCGGGACGACGAACGCTGGTTCAGCCACCTCAACCTGCGCCGGAACGCCGACGGGGCGATGGAGTTCCTCACCCGCCCCGTCCACCCCTACCTGGTGCCGGTGGAGGGCCTGGAGCCGCCCGACCTCCCGGTCACCGTGCTCGGCGAGGTCCACCCGGAGCCCGTCGGCCGCACCCTCGCCGCCCCGGCCAGGACCGCCGGGCCCGCCGACGGACCGGCCCCCGTCACCGCTCCGGCCTCGCCCCGGCTGCTCGCACTGCTGCGGATCGCCGAGGGCCGGCCCACCGTCGACCGGCTGGCCGGCTTCCTGGCCGACCCGGCGGCCGAGGTGCGCCGTACGGCGCTCTCCGTGCTCACCGAGCACGCGCCGCCCGGCACCGGCACCGCCCTGGCCGGGGCCCTGGCGGACGCCGACGACACCGTCCGGGCGGCGGCCGTGGCCGGACTGCGCGAACTGGCCGAGGTGCTGGACGGCCCGGCGCTCGGCCCGGACCTCGACCGGGCCGCGTCCTCGGCCGACCCGGTGGTCCGGGCCGGGGCGCTCGAACTGGCCCGGGTGCTGCGCACCGGAACGGCCGGGCGGTTCGCCAACGCCCTGGCCGACGCGGCGGTGCCGGTGCGGTTGCAGGCCGTGCGCGGTCTGGTCGCCCTGGACGACGCGGCCGCGCTGGCGGGCGCCGCCGGGGACGCCGCGCGAGAGGTGCGGGTGGCGGCGGCCGAGGGCTTGGGCACGGTCGGCGATCCGTCCGCGGCGGCCGCCCTGGTGCGGCTCGCGGCCGACCCGGACCCGCTGGTGCGGGCCGCCGCCCTCACCGGCGCCGCCGGGATCGGCTGCCCGCCGGAGCTGGCGACGATCGCCGTGGGCGCGACGGCGGCGCCGTCCTGGCGGATCCGTCAGGCCGCCGCCGGGGCGCTCGCGGTCGCGGGTGAACTGGCTCCGCTGCTGGCGCTGTTGGGCGACCGCGAGGCGGACGTCCGGAAGGCGGCGGTGCGCGCCCTCGCCCCCCGGTCGGCCGAGTCGGTGGTGGCGGCGGCCCTGCGGGAGCGGCTCGCGGACTCCGACGCGGACGTCCGCGCGTACGCCCGGCTCGCCCTGCCGCGCCGACCGGCGCCCGCGGCGGGTCCGGTCGGCGCGGACGGCTCGGACGGCTCGGTGGGCGCCACGGCCCCGGCGGCGGTCGGCTGACGGGCCGCCGGCCGGGCGCCGCAGGGGCGCCGCGGGGCGTCCCCGGGGCGTCCCCGGGGCGAGGCGCCTCCGGGTCAGGGCGCCGAGGGGCCGCTCCAGCCGGCGGGCACGTGGCCGAGGCGGACGCGTTGCGGGTGGTCGCCGACGTCGACGGAGGAGGTGCGCTGCCCGGTGGCGAAGTCGATCGCGCTGACCCGGTCGGCCCCGGCCTCGGAGACGATGCAGGACGTGCCGTCACCGCTGACCGTCGCCCAGTAGGGCTTCACGGCGGGGACGAGCGGCCCCTGCTGGAGCGTGCCGCGGTCCACGACGGTGGCGTAGTCGTCCATGGTGCCCGCGACGCAGAGCTTGTCGCCGGCGGGGCTCATCGCCAGGCCGTGGTGGCGGGAGTCGTTGACCCAGGTGGTGCGGTCCTCGTTGGTGGCGGGGTTCACGGGGAGCGTCCTGATCCGGGTGATCCGGTCGGAGGCGACGTCGTACTCGACGAGGCCGTTGAAGAAGGAGACCTGGAAGTACAGGGTCGAGCCGTCCGGGCTGAACGCGGCCGGGCGGACGGCGTCCGAGAGGTCGGGCCGGCCGAAGGCGTCGAGCCGCTCGCGCATGTCGACGACCCGCACGGTCTCGAAGGTCTCGGCGTCGGCCACGGTGATCCTGCGGTCGCCCTTGGTCCAGTCCAGCCAGGGGGCGTCGAGGGCGGTGGTGACCTCGCCGATCGACATGTTCCAGATCCGCCGACCGCCGTCGGTGAAGAGGTTCTCGTGCGGCTTGTCGCCGGTCCGGAACGAGCCGAGCTGGCGGCCGGTGGCGATGTCCAGGACGTGCACGGTGTTGGCGGTGGAGGCGGAGACCACCACCCGGGTGCCGTCGGGCGAAAGCGCCATGTGGTCGGAGCGGTAACCCGCCACGGGGAAGCGCCAGTTGATCCGGCCGCTGGCGAGGTCGACGGACACCACGTCGGCGAAGCTCGGCCGGGAGACGACGACGGCGGTGCCGTCGGGGGTGGAGTACATGTCGTCGACGAGCTGGTCGTGGCCCTCGCCGGGGCCCAGCCGGACGCCGAGGAAGTAGCCGAGCTTGATCGGGTTGAGGTAGATCTCGGTGAGCCGCTGGTCCTTGTCGGGGACGACGTTGATCCGGCCGATCCGGGTGAGGCCGCCGCGCGAGGTGATGACGTCGGCGGTGCCGTCCCAGTTGTTGCCCACGAACATCACCTCCCGCAGCGCGGCGGTGCCGGCCGCGGCGGGGCGCTCGCGCGCGCCGGTGTCGGCCGCCGCGGTGGAGCCGGGCAGGGCCAGGCCGAGTACGGCCGTGATGCCGAGGAGGGTCCGCAGGCGCCGGGAGCGCCGGGGGTGGGGGAGGGGCATCGCGGGCTCCTTCGCACGTGCGCGGCGCGCGGCCGCGCACGAAGTCGGATTCGACGGATCGCCGGTGGGGCGGGGATCGCCGGAAGGGCGGTACTCGACGGTAGGGAGCGGCCGGCGGCCCTGGCAAGACCTCGACGTCTTCTTGCTGACGATTCGTCAACAAGTCTTGTCCAGCTCCTTGACGGTGCATGGACACCGCTCTACAACGTAGTCAGCTCCCGGACGCCCCCACTCCCGGCCCCTCGCGGCCCCGGAAGCCCCGCCCGCATCCGGCTCCCGCCGGCGTGCCGTCTCCGCCCGTGTGCCACCGCTGACCCAGTGCCACCCTGCCCGCTCGCCACCCCCCACCGAGAACGAGGCACCTGCCATGCGTATCCGCACCTGCCTTGCCCTGGCCGCCGCCGCCGCGACGCTCGCCGTCGGCGCCGCCCCCGTCTCCGCCGCCCCCACCGCGACCGCCGCCCTCCCCGTGCTGACCACCGGCGACGCCGCCGGCCCGGCCGTCGCCGCCGGTGACGTCCTGGTCGCACCGCTCGCCGCCGGCACCAAGGCCACCTTCTACTCGGCCGCCACCGGCTCCACCGGCGTGACCTGCGGCGTCTCGCCGTTCACCGCGAAGGCGCTGACCAACCCGGACGCGCCGGGGACGGCGACCGCATCCCTGACCGGTCTGACCTTCGGCTCCTGCACGGCCAACGTCACCGGCGTCACCTCGGTCAAGAGCCTCACCGTCGGCAACCTCGCGTACAACCTGGCGATCGGCGACGGCGCCGGCCACCCGGTCGTCCTCACCGCCGGGGCCGCCGGGCCGATCCAGGCCTCGGCCGTGCTGAACAGCTGGTTCGGCACCCTCACCTGCACCTACCAGCTCAGCGGCGCCTTCACCGGCACCTCCGACAACGCCACCCACACCCTGACCTTCCGCAACGAGCACTTCGTCAAGAGCGGCGGGTCGAGCCTGTGTCCGGGGGAGGGCTACTTCTCCGCGAGCTACGGCCCGCTGACCGACTCCGGCCGGGCCGGCAGTCCGGTGGTCCACGTCAACTGACGGCACGGGCCCCCGGTCCGGACGCGTCGTCCCCCGACGCGTCCGGGCCGGGAGCCCGTGGTCCGGACGCCCGAGGGCTCGGAGCTCCGCGGCTCAGACGCCCGCGGCCGTCACGGACCGCGCGACCTCCAGCATCGCGTCGTTGCCCGCCTTGGCCGCCGTCAGCCCGGACTGCTGCAGTCGGATCAGCTCCTGCTCGTACGCGGATTCGACGGTGAACCAGACGCCCACCACATTGACCCGGGCCTTGCACTCGACGTCGGCGGTGGCCGTGGCGATCTCCTCGGCCGAGGGCGTCGCGGTGGCACCCCAGCGCGGGTCCTTCAGGGCGTCCGCGGGCGTGCCGTAGGAGTACCCGCGCTCGGTCATGCAGCGCGACCAGTCCTGGAAGACGGCCACCACCCGGGGGTCCTGGCGGGAGCGCTCGAAGCCCTCGTAGTTGATGCCCGTCGCGAGGTCGGCGTCCCGGCCGGTGCCGCCGCGCGCCGTCAACTGCCGCTGCGCGTCCGCGATGCATCCGCCGGAGGGCAACTTCTCGCCGCGGAACTCGACGGCGGTGCCGGGGGCGGCCCTGCCGTCCGGTCCGAGGCCGGCGCCGAGCACGGTGGTGACGTCGGGGCTGAGGGACGGCGCCGCGCCGGACTTCTTCCCCCGGTTCGGGTCCGGCGAGTGGTAGCCGTTCACGGAGACGTCGGAGATCTCGACCGGGTCGTACCGGTGGGTGGTCTGGGTCTCGCCGGGCGCGGTCGGGGCCGGCGCGGCGTAGTCCAGGCCGAACCGCCGTACGCACCGGGTGACCAGCACGCCCTGGGCCGCGTCGTACTGCCGGAACTGCTCCCCGCTCAGCAGGTAGGCCTCGATGGGCAGGGCCCGGTCGTCCACCCGGCTCAGCCGGGGGACGTCCCCGATCGGCGGCGGCGCCATGGGGGCGAGGGAGGCGGTCGGCTGTGGCGCGGCGGCGGTTCCGGCGGTTCCGGCGGACCCGGAGGCACAGCCGGCGGTCAGGGCCAGGGCGGCGGTCAGGGCCAGCGTGGTGGTCAGCAGCAGGGCCGACATCGGGCGGCCGCGGCGCGGGGACGTCATGCGGGGCTCCTCGGGCACCCGCCCGCGTGGGTGGAAGCGGGCGTGTTCGACGGGTGGTTCTGCGGGCGGTTCTGTGGGCGGTCCGGCGGGTGGTCCGGCGGGGGTGGGTGCGACCCGGGTGCCGGGCCCCGGTGGATCGGGGGTCCGGCACCCGGGTCAGGGCCTGACTAGAGGGTTTCCCAGCTCTGCGAGTGGTTGTTGTTGCGCATGTTGATCGAGCCGCCGTTCCACGGCACGGAGCCCAGGTTCACCCACTGGTCGTGCGGGACGAACTGGTTCGGGCCGCTGTCGCGGACGCTGAACTCGCGGTAGTGGACGCGGAGGTTGTGGTAGTGGTCCATGTTCCACACCGAGGCGGCGTTGTTGATGACGGGCTGGCCGTTGCCGGCGCCGCCGCCACCGAAGTTGCCGGAGTAGTTGCCGAACTCGCCCTTGCCGAACTTGGCGCCCTGGAGGTTCGGGCTGTAGTAGAGGCACGCGTCACCGGAGACGCAGCCCCCGCTGCTCGCGAGGGCCGGGGTGGCGGCGCCGAGCAGCACCGTACCCAGGGTGGCGGCGGCCAGGGTGGCGGCCGCGATCTTCTTCTTCATGTCACTGCCTCTCGATGGGTGGATCGGGAATCCCGCACGCCCTCGTCGTCGAGGGGAGATCCGATTCCCGGATCATCGCCAGGCTGTGCACCGCCCGACGGGGAACGACTCTGCCGCAGGGGCGGATGTGGTTCGAGGGGCCGGCGTCGCTTTGAGACGTCTCACGTGAGCAGAGGCCGCTGACCAGGTGTTTGAGAAGTTGGTCCAGACCATTGTGAGACGCCGGGGCCTCGGCCGTAGGTGGATTCCTCCCGTTGCTCACCTGTTTCCGATTTCACCGCAGCTGTTCCGCGCTGGGGTCACTTCTGGGGGAATTACCCGGCCACCGGTCCGAGGTGTTTCCGTGGTGCGGGAAGTGGAATTCGTAATTCCGGCGATCTGTATGTCCGCATGCGCCCGGAAAGCCTTCCAGGGTTCCGCCGAAGGGAATTCCGCACGGCCCAGACGGATGTGACGGTGGGTCCGCGTCACGACGGCCTCGCGTCGGCCGGTGACCTACGGCCGCTCGCCTGGTAGAAGGATGTGCGTCGGCCCACGGGGCGCCGTCCAGCGGGCGTCGCCCCACCGGACAGAACAGGAACGGGAAACATGGAACGTGTGACTGGCATCGGCGGCTACTTCCTGCGCGCCGCCGATCCGGAGACCCTGGGCGCCTGGTACCGCGACTGCCTCGGCCTGGACGCCGACGAGCACGGCCTCTGGCAGCAGGACGCCGGGCCGACGGTCTTCGCGACCTTCGAGTCCGGCACCGACTACTTCGGCCGCCGCACCCAACAGACCATGCTCAACTTCCGCGTCCGCGACCTGGACGCGATGCTCGCCCAGCTCCGGGCCAAGGGCGCGGACGTGGCCGAGGAGAGCGAGTCCATGGAAGGCGTCGGCCGCTTCGGCTGGGTCACCGACCCCGAGGGCAACCGGATCGAACTCTGGCAGCCCGCCTGACCGCCCCCGTCCCGAGGCTGCTCACCTCAGGCGGCACTCGGCCCAGACGGTCTTCCCCCGGCCCTCGGGCCGGCTGCCCCAGTCCTCGGCGACCCGGTCGACGATGCGGACGCCGCGTCCGTGCGGCTCGGTCGGCGGCACCAGCCGCAGGTACGGTTCGGCGGCCACCGGATCGGCGACCTCGATGCGCAGCCGTGCGGCGTCCGCGCCGAGCCGAAGGTCCAGGGAGAGCGGCCCGCCGGCGTGGTCCACGGCGTTGGCGAGCAGTTCGGCCACCACCAGCAGGGTGTCGCCCACGGACGCGTCGTCCGCGTCGGGTCGCCACCCGGCCAGGGCGAACCGGGTGAAGGCGAGCCCGCGGAGGACGCAGCCGCCCCGGTCGTCCGGGGGGAAGACCAGGCGGCGGTGGAGAGCGGTGGTGGCGTGCGGCGAATCCATGAGAGTCCCCGTGCAGGCCGGCGTTGCGTTCACGTTCGGGCGTGTCCCCCCGGGGAGCGCGTCCTACACCCCGGGGCCGGTTTCCCGGTGCCGACGGGTCGCCGGTCGCCGGCCGTCGGCCGCCGGCCGCCGGTCAGGCGCTCGGCCGGATCCGGAAGACCCCGGTCGCCCCGGTGATCTCCAGGACGCGTCGCACGCCCGGGCTGGGGGCCACCAGGATCATCGGCACCTCGCGGGCGTGCGCGGTCCGGCGGGCGGCGAGCAGGGCGTTCAGCCCGCCGGCGGTGAACAGCCGCACGGCGGAGAGCCGGACGGCGAGTACGGCCGGCCGACGGTCGAGGGCCTCGTCCAGGGCGCGCCGGAGCTGGTCCTCGGTGTCCTGGTGCAGGTCCCCGTCCACGGTGCAGACGAGGGTCCCGCCGATGCTCGCGGTGTCGATCCGCAGGTCCGGGCCCGTCGGGGGCGGGTCCGTCGGGTCCGGGTCCGTCAGGGGCGGGCCCGTCGTGGGCGGGTCGCCCGGGGCCGGGGCCGCGGTGCCCGCATGCGGGAACAGGCGGTCGGAAGCCATGATCTGCCTCCCAGCCCACCGAGGCTCCACCGTGGCGGGTGGGCCGGGGCAAAATATCCGCGCGGGTGCGGGAGACAGTGCGGCGACAGCCGACGGGCATCCGGCGATCGCCGGGGTGGCGGAAGCCGGTACACCCCGCCCCTACCCCGTTTCCGCGCGCCGACGCAGTTCGGCGGGATCCGATAGTGGGGCGGCCGCGGTCAGCACACCGGGAACGGGCCCGTCCGAGCCGTTCGCACCCGGCCTGCTGCGGCCTGCCCCGGCCTGCTCGCGGCAGCTCGCATCCGCTCAGGCCGCGACGGCCTCGACCACCGACAGCACCGTGGGCGTGGGGATCACCCGGGACAGCCGCAGTCCGGCCCTCCCGAAGAGCTCCGCGAAGTCGGCCTCGGTGCGCTCACGGCCGGTGAGCGAGGCCATCATCATCAGATCCAGCGCCTTCGACTGGTGGGGTGCGTTGCCCGGCGGGACCACCGCGTCCAGGACGAGGACCCGCCCGCCCGGCCGCAGGGCTCGGCGGCAGTGACCGAGCAGGGTCACACAGCTGTCGTCGTCCCAGTCGTGGGTGATCCGCTTGAGCAGGTGGACGTCGCCCGCCGGCACGGAGGAGAAGAAGTCGCCCTCCTGCGGCGTCCAGCGGCCCGCGACCTCCCCGTGCGCGTCCAGCCGGTTCCCGGCGAGGACGTGCGAGCGGTCGTAGAGCACACCCGCCAGCCCGGGGTTGCGGAGCAGCACCTCCAGCAGCAGACCGCCGTGGCCGCCGCCGATGTCCACCACCGTGCCGCTCGCCGGGAAGTCGTAGGCGGCCGCGAGGGGCGCGTTCTCCGGGTCGGACATCGCCGCCATGCCCACGTGGAAGACGGCGGCGGTCCGCTCGTCCTTGGCGAAGTGGTCGAAGAACGGCATGCCGAACAGCTTCTCGAACGCCGTGCTGCCCTCCGTCAGGCAGTGCGTCAGCTCCCCGGCCGGCCGCCACATGGTGCGGTCGGTCAGCATCTGGATCGCCGTGCGCGCGGAGTGGGGGACGTCGCTGCGCAGGGCCTGCCCGGCCCCGGTCAGCGTGAAGCGGCCGCGCTCGTCCTCGGCCACGATGCCGCGGGTGGCGAGCAGCCGCAGCACCCGGTGCAGGTTGCGGGCGTCGGTGCCGGTCGCGACGGCGAGCTCGGCGGCGGAGGCGGGGCCGTTCACGAGGTGATCGGCCACCCCGACGTCGGCGGCGGCCCGGAGCGCGGCCGGGAACAGGAAGCCGAGCGCCTCGTCGACCAGGAAGGCGGCGGAGCTCCGCAGCCCCTCCTCCCGGTCGGTGCCGCCACCGGCGCCGCCCGTCGCCCCTGCCTCCGCGCGCTCGCCGTCGCCGTGTCCCGCGTCCTGGCTCATGCCGTCCTCCTCCTGGTGTCGGTGCGGGGATCCGGCCGTGGACACGCCGCGGATCCGCCCGCCCGGAGACTGCCCAGGGGTGACCGGTCCGACACCCAAAGTGACGGATCCGGCCGTCGAGTCGTTCCGGCTGTCCCCGTCTCGCTCCGCCGCGTCCCGCCGGGCCGTTCCAGGCGGCGGAGAATCCGCAGGTGGGAGGGGGTGGAATCGTTCCAGCGTGCCGGATCGGCGGGAAAGCCTGGCGGGTGGGACGGACGGCGGGTCAGAGTGCTGCTCGGCGGGGCGCCGACCAGGGCGCCGATCGCCTTCTCTCATCCGCTCACCGCTTACGGGGATCCCTCATGTCCACTCGTCGTGCTCTGTTCGTTCCGGCCGCGCTCGTCGGCGCCGTCCTCGCCCTGACCGGTTGCGGGCCCGACGACGTGGTCGGTGACCCGAAGCCCGCCGCGCCCAACACGGCGGGCCCGAACCCGGCCGGCACCGACCCGGCCGGTCCGCGTCCGGCCGGTCCGGAGCAGTCGGGGCCGAAGCCCGCCGGTACGTCGAACCCGGCCGGTGCGCCGAACCCGGCCGGTGCGCCGAAGCCCGCCGGTACGTCGAACCCGGCCGGTGCGCCGAACCCCGCCGGTACGTCGGCCGGCGCGGCAGCCCCGGGCGGCGCGGGTTCGGCTGCTCCGGCCCCGGCCCCGGCCAAGCCGTCCGCCCCCGCCGGTTCCGGTAGCGGCTCCGGCGGTGCCGACGGCGATTCCTACGCCTACACCCACCCGTGCGAGGGCAAGAGCCTGACGGTCCGGGTGACCGTCCGTCCCGAGGCGGCGACCCAGCGGGTGATCGAGGTCCACAACCAGGGCCCGCAGGCCTGCGGCCTGAGCTACTACCCGCTGGTCAGCCTCGGCGACTCGCGCGCCGCGGACCGCAGCAAGGACGTCACGCCCCTGGTCCCCGGCGGCCTGGGTGGCGCCCCCGCCTATCCGCTCGGGGCCGGGCGGACGGCGTACGCCGTGATCGACCTCAACCCCGGCGGCGCGACCACCGGCACCGCCGCCGGGGTCGACCGGCTCGACGTGCTGGCCGACGGCGACCACATGCCGACCGCGGAGACGCGCAACTTCCCGCTCGGCCCGGGCACGAGGGTGCTCAAGCCGAAGCTGGGCCTCTACCGGAGCACCGTGGCCGACGCGGCCGCCTCCGCCTCCACCGCGGACCGGCAGCGGCCGTGAGCGCGCCGCCCACGCCACCCGGGATTGGAGGTCCCGGAACGGCAACCGGTACCGTGAGCTGCGGGTTCGGCGGGGAGCCGGGCCGTGGCGCGGTGCGGGGAGTCAGAGCATGGGTGTGGAGACCGACGAGTTCGCGGGCATGCTGCGGGCGCTGAAGGAACGGTCGGGCCACAGCTACGGGGTGCTCGCCGGCCGGCTGCACGCCAGCACCTCCACCCTGCACCGCTACTGCAACGGCGCGGCGGTCCCCACCGAGTACGCGCCGGTGGAGCGGTTCGCGCGGGCCTGCGGGGCGTCCGCCGCCGAACTCGTGGAGCTGCACCGCTGCTGGATCGTGGCCGACGCGGCGCGGCGGCGCGAGGCGGGGGCGGCGGCGAAGCCCCAGCCGACCCCGGCGGCTCCGGATACCGCTCCGGCTCCGACTTCTGTTCCGGAGCCGGCCCCTGGTCGGGAACCGGTTCCGCCTCAGGGACCGGCTCCGTCGGCGGAGTCGCAGGACGAGCCGGTGACGGTGACCACCGTGCCGGTCCCGGGCCGCTCGACCGGTCCCGTTCGGCGGCGGTCCCGGGTGGTGCTCGGCGCGGTGGCCGTGGTCGGCCTGGTCGTGGCGGTGCCCGCGGTCGTGCTGCAGGGGCGCGCCGAACCCTCGGCCGCCCCGTCCGTGGTCACCTCCCCGCCCGTGGTCTCCCAGCCTGCGACCTTCCAGTCCGCGGCCTCCGTGGCCGCCACGTCCCGGCCCGCCGTCACCGTTCCGGCCGCACCGCCGAGTTCGCCGTCCCCCACACCGACCGCCTCGACGCCGACAGCCTCGACACCGGCCGACGACGCCCCCGCGCCCTTCCATGTCAACGTCCTCACCGACAACTGGGGCAGTCCCTGCGGTCAGTGGTTCCTCTCGCCCCGGCCTCCGGGTCAGGTGACCGCGCCGCCGGACTCCTCGGCGGACGCCGAAAGTTGGGCAGCTGCCCAACAAGCCGTCCCCGGCGGCCACCTGCGTCTTCAGCTGACCGCCCAGGGCACCGGCGCCACCCCGGTCGTCCTGCACGCCGCGTACATCCAGGTCGTCAGCACCCAACCGGCACCCAAGTGGAACGCCTACACCCCCGGCTCCGGCTGCGGCGGCAGCCTCACTCCGGCGTCCTTCGCGGTGGACCTCGACGCGCCCGCGCCCCGGGCCGTCCTCGTGCCGGGCCAGGAGGGCCCGGGCAAGTCCAGTGTCCCGGACTTCCCCTACCGCGTCTCCGCGACCGACCCGCAGGTCATCGACGTCGACGCCTCCACCGCCTCGCAGGACGTCAGCTGGAACCTCTACCTGGTCTGGAGCAGCGGCGACCGCCAGGGCCGGCTCAGGGTCGACAACCACGGCCGCCCCTTCCACACCGCCGGCCTCCGCGACGCGCCCGCCTACTTCTACAACGGGAAGAAGTGGTCCCCGACCCAGCCCGACCTCTGAGCCCGGCCTCCGAGCCCGACCACCGCGGTGCCTACGGCGCCGCGCGCCGCCCGCCCGGAAATCCCGGCCGCGGCACCTCGGCCGAGGCCCGGCCGTGGGACGTCCGGGCGGGTGGTGGCCCTTCGGTGCTGCGTCTCCTGCCTTGCGGGGGGGGCGGTCATCCGACCAGGCGCAGCCAGGCCGAGGCGAGGGCGGCGTGGCCGGCGGCCGTCGGGTGGACGCCGTCCGCGGACCAGTGTTCGGGGCCGGTCGTCGCGGCGAGTTCGGCGAACATGCCGTCGGCCGCGAGCAACTGCGCGCCGTACCTACGGGCGAGCTCGCGCACGGCCTGGATCTTCGGGTTCAGGTCCGCTCGCCATTCCTTGCGGACCTCGTCGTCGACCCGGGCGTGACCGGCCTCGACGGTGCCGCTGACCGGCAGGAGGAACGGTTCGACGAGGAGGAGTCCGGTGCCCGCCGCGGCCAGTGGCGCGAGCAGCCGGTCGTAGCCGGCCGCGAACTCCTCCGCGGGGACGACCCGGCCGTCCGGCGAGGTGGTGTGCCAGCCCACGTCGTTGACGCCGACGAGGATCGACACCACGTCCGGGCGCGCGTCGAGCACGTCCGTCCGCCACCGGGCCTCCAGGTCCATCACCTTGTGGCCGGCGATCCCGGTGTTCAGCCAGGTCACGGGCCGGTCCGGGTGCCGGAGGCGCCATTCGTCAGCGACGCCCCGCGGGTAGCCGAAGCCGAGGCCGTCCTCGCTGTCCAGCCGGCAGCCGTCGGTGATCGAGTCCCCGGTGAACATCACGGTGGTCCCCGGGCGGAGGGTGATCGTCACGAGTGCTCCTTGGTGTTCTCGGTGCTTGTTCTTGATCGGGTTCGGCGGGAAACGGGCGCTCACCGGGAGCGTTGCCGCACGATCGGATTTCAGACCTCGGCGGGGGAGGTGGCTTCGACGGCGCCGTCGGCGGCCGCGGGCTCGCCGGCCGTCGGGGCGGGTCGGCCGGGCAGGAGCAGGCAGAGCGGGACGGCGACGGCGGTGAGCGCCACCGCCCACCAGAAGGCGGTGCCGAAGCCGTCGGCCAGGGCGTCCGGGGTGCGGGCGGCGCGGGTGCTGTGCTGGAGGACGACGGAGAGGAGGGCGATGCCCACCGAGCCGCCGATCTGCTGGGCGAGGCGGGTGATGATGCTGACGTCGGGGACCTCCCGGTGGGTCGGCCCGACGTAGGCGGCGCCCATCGGTGCGATCATCGCGGCGCCCAGCGCGACGCCGCGGACGAAGAGCGCGGCCGTCAGCAGCAGCGCGCCGCTGTCGGCGGTGACGAAGCCGAACGGCACGGTGGTCACCGCGACCAGGACGAACGCCGCGACGGCGACCGCGCGCGGGCCGAGGCGGTCGGTGTACCTCCCCGCCAGGCCACGGGCGAGGAGCGCGCCGACCCCCTGCGGGACGAGCAGCAACCCCGCGCCGAGCGCGTCCTCGCCGCGGACCTGCTGGAAATAGAGGGGGAGCAGCATCATCGACCCGTACAGCGCGGTGCCGCCGAGGAAGAGCAGGCCGGCGGAGGAGGCCACCGCGCGGTGGCGGAACAGCCGCACGTTCACGAGCGCGCCCTCGCCGCGGGCCAGGGCCCGGGCGGCGAAGCCGCCGACCAGGGCGAGTCCGCCGATCAGCGGGACGAGGACCTCGGCGTCGGCGAGACCCGTGCTGCCCCCGATCCGGGAGAGTCCGTACACGAGGGCGGCGCAGCCGGGGGAGAGCAGGAGCAGGCCGACGCCGTCGAGGGGCGCGCCCGGGCGGTCGGTCGCGGGGCGGTCGTCGGGCAGGTGGCGCAGGGCGAGCCGGGCGCCGACGAGGCAGAACGGGATGTTGACGAGGAACAGCCAGCGCCAGTCGGCGAGGTGCAGGATCACGCCGCCGAGGACGGGGCCGAGGATCGGCCCGAGCGCGGTGGGCACGGTGATGACGGCCATCACCGTGCCGATGTTGCGGCCCCGGGCGGCCTGGACGAGCAGGGTGGCCATGAGCGGCATCATGATGCCGCCCGCCGCGCCCTGGACGACGCGGAAGGCGATCAGGTAGGCGGCGTCCGGGGCCAGCCCGCTCAGGACGGAGCCGAGCAGGAAGACGCCGAGGGCCGCGGTCCACAGGCGCCGGCCGCCGAACCGGGCCTGCGCCCATCCGGCGAGCGGGAGGGTGACGAACACGGCCAGCAGGTAGCCGGTGCCCACCCACTGGACGGTGGACAGCGGGGCGTCGAGGTCCTTCGTCAGGTCGTCGAGCGCGACGCTGACGATGGTGGTGTCGAAGACGACGGCGAGGGCGCCCACGACGAGGGCGATCGCCGTGCGCCACACGGCGGGGTCCACCCGGTCGGGGTCGGAACGGTTCGGAGTGTTCGGAGTGCTTCCCAGCATGGGCGACAGCCACCTTAAGATACGCAGGTCTATCTTACGGCCGTCAGGGTAGGGCGCTAGAATAAGAAAGGCAAGTCTGTCTAAAGGAGGGTGCATGGCCGAACGACGCCGCGGACCGGCACTGGAGAAGGCGCTCCTCGACGCCGCCTGGGAGGAGCTCGCGGAGCACGGTTACGCCCGCTTCACCATGGACGCGGTGGTCAAGCGCGCCGGCACCAGCCCGCCCGTGCTCTACCGCCGTTGGGCCAACCGCGACGAACTCGTCCGGGCCGCCGTCGTCCACACCCTCCGGGAGTCCCGCGTCGCCCTCCCCGACACGGGAAGCCTGCGCGAGGACGTCCTCGCCCTGATGCGGGAGATCAACTCCCCCACCCGGGTCCGGCTCGTCACCGTGATGAACCTGCGCCTCGCCGACTACCACCGGGAGACCGGTGCCGGCCCCGCAGACCTGCGCGACCCCGTGCTGACCGGCCGCGCGGAAGCCCTCGACGAACTCTTCGCCCGCGCCGTCGCCCGCGGCGAGGTCCGACCGGAACGCCTCACCGGACGCACCAAGGCCCTCCCCTTCGACCTGCTGCGCCACGACATCCTGACGACCTTCGCCCCCGTGCCCGACGACGCCCTCGAGGAGATCGTCGACACGGTCTTCCTGCCCCTGGTCCGCTGAGCACCGCGGTCGGCCCGAGGAGCGGAAGAACGGTCGAGCCCCGGGTGACGATGTGACAGGCTCGCCCGCCGTGAACCCTCCGGGGCGGGCCCGCGCCTCGCCGTCCTCCAGGCCGAGTGCGACCGCCGGGTGGCGCTCGGCGCGGTCTGCGTCCAGGTCCTGCGCGCCGACGGTGTGAACGAGTCCTGCGTCGTGAGGCAGGACGTCGAGGGCGACGAGTTCTGCCTCGACTGACGGTCCCGGACTCCCGAACCGGCTCCCGGCTCCCGACTCCCGGCTCCCGGCTCCCGCGGCCGGCCGCGCGGGCCGACACCGGACGCCGGGACGAGCGGCGTTGTCAGTGGTGGTGGCGATGATGTCGTCCATGAACGCCGCACTGCTCACTCCCGGCGAGTACGCCGATGCCGTCGCCACCGCCGTCCGGGCCGCCGCCGCCTACTACGGCGACGGCACCACCCCGCTCGGCGACGACGAGTACGACGCCCTGGTGCGTGCCGTCGAGGCCTACGAGCAGGAGCACCCGGACGAGGTGCTGCCCGACTCGCCCACCGGGAAGGTCGCCGCCGGGGCCGTCGTCGGCGACGTGCCGCACTCGGTGCCGATGCTGTCCCTGGACAACGTGTTCTCCGCCGAGGAACTCGCCCAGTGGGCGGCCGGACTGGACCGCCGTCTGGGCCGCCCGGTGGCCGCCTGGTGCGTCGAACCGAAGCTCGACGGCCTGGCGGTGGCCGCCCGCTACCGCGCCGGGCGCCTGCGGCAGGTCCTCACCCGCGGCGACGGCCTCGCCGGGGAGGACATCAGCCACGCCGCCGACGCCGTCCTCGGCCTGCCCGCCGCGCTCGCCGAGCCCGTCGACGTCGAGCTCCGCGGCGAGGTCCTCCTCACCCACGAGCAGTTCGAGCAGGCCAACCGGATCCGCACCGAGCACGGCGCCGAGCCCTTCGCCCACCCCCGTAGCGGCGCGGCCGGCACCCTGCGCGCCAAGGACCGCCCCTACCGCATCGAGCTGACCTTCTTCGCCTACGGCGCCGTCGGCCTCGACGACGACCTCACCCACAGCGCCCTGCTCGAACGGCTCGCCGCCATCGGTGCCAACACCGCCGCCACCACCGCGGCCCACCCGCTGCGCTGCGCCACGATCGAGGAGGTGCAGCAGTGCATCGAGGAGATCGTCGCCCTGCGCGCCGCGCTGCCCTTCGGCATCGACGGCGTCGTGGTCAAGGCGGACGCCGCCGTCGACCAGCGGGACGCCGGCTCCGGCTCGCGCGCGCCGCGTTGGGCCGTCGCCCGCAAGCTCGCCGCCGAGCACAAGGTCACCCGCCTGCTCGACGTCGAGTGGAACGTCGGCCGCACCGGCATCATCGCCCCCCGCGCCGTCCTCGAACCCGTGGTCATCGACGGCGTCACCGTCACCTACGCCACCCTCCACAACCCCGCCGACATCACCCGCCGCGACCTGATGATCAACGATCAGGTCTTCGTCTACCGCGCCGGCGACGTCATCCCCCGGGTCGAGGCGCCGCTCACCGACCAGCGGACCGGCGACGAACGCCCGATCGTCTTTCCCGAGGTCTGCCCCCGCTGCGGCGACGCCATCGACACCACCGAGCAGCGCTGGCGCTGCGCCCGGGGCCGCGGCTGCCAGGCCGTCGCCTCGGTGATCTACGCGGCCGGCCGCGACCAGCTCGACATCGAGGGTCTGGGCGGCACCCGCGCCGTCCAGCTCGTCGAGTCCGGTCTGGTCGCCGACATCGCCGACCTGTTCGCCCTCACCCGTGAGCAACTGCTGGGCCTGGAGCGGATGGGCGCAACCAGCACCGACAATCTGCTCGCGGCCCTCGAGACCGCCCGCAGCCGTCCCCTCGGCCGGGTGTTCTGCGCGCTCGGCGTCCGGGGCACCGGGCGCACCATGTCCCGCCGGATCGCGGCCCACTTCGGCTCCATGGCGGCCGTCCGCGCGGCGGACGCCGACACCCTGGCCCAGGTCGCCGGCATCGGCCCGGAGAAGGCCCGGCTCGTCGTCGCCGAACTCGCCGAGCTCGCCCCGTTGCTGGACAAGCTCGCCGCCCACGGCGTGGGTACGGCCGTCACCGAGCCCGAGGCCCCCGCCGTCGCCGCGTCGGCCGGCGACGCGGAGCCGGCTCCGGCGGGCGGTCCGCTCGCCGGCGAGGCCGTGGTCGTCACCGGCAGCATGACCGGCCCGCTCGCCGCGCTCTCCCGGGGCGAGGTGAACGACCTGGTCGAGCGCGCGGGCGGCAAGTCGTCCTCGTCCGTCTCCAAGCGCACCACCCTGCTCGTGGCGGGCGAGAAGGCCGGATCCAAGCGCGCCAAGGCCGAGGAGCTGGGCATCCGGATCCTCACGCCCGAAGAGTTCGCCGCCCTGGTCGCCGACCACCTCCCGGAGGGCTGACGCGCCCGCCCTGACGCTCCCGCCCGGACGCTCCCGCTCAGGCGCCGAAGTTCAGCGCGTACAGCGAGCGCACCAGGTCGGCGGTGACGAAGTCCATCGGGACGGTGCCGAGCACCGGCCGGGTCGACCGGTCGAGGCCGCCGAGGTAGCCGCGCAGCTTGGGAGTGATCGCGTCGGCGGCCTGCCGCGGCCACAGGCCCCAGCCGGAGCTGGAGGTGAAGGTCAGGAAGAGCCGCTGCGGGTCGGTCGCGGCGCGGGCGGCGGTCAGGTGGGCGGAGACCTCCGGCCACTTGCGGGAGTTGAGTTCGAAGATGGTGCCGATGTCGTAGTCGTCCTCGATGTCGGTCCGACCGCCGCCCCACCGGATGCCGGGCAGGCCGGAGTTGTCCGCCAGCAGGACGACCCGGCCGCGCACCTCGCCGAGCCGGGGGATCCGGTCCTCCGTCCAGAACAGGCCCGGCCAGCGCCGCTGGTAGTCGGCGAAGAGCGCGCCGAACTCGGCGTCGGAGACCCCGGAGTACTCCTGCTTCACCCGCATCACCAGGGTCTCGCCCCGGTGGGCGCCGAGGAAGGCCTGGCACTGGTTGAGCACGTCGCCGAAGAAGACCTGCTGGAACACCGGCCCGTGGTGGATCGCCAGGACCCCGTCGATCGCCCGGCAGCGGATGTCGAGGAACCTCACCCCGGCCGTCAACTGGTCGGGCAGGGCGAGGGTCTGCGTCTGGGTCAGCGGTCCGCCGTACAGCGAACAGGTGTCGTGCGTGCCGGGCAGGGTGAGCCGGGCGAGCGGGGCCTGCGCGTCGACGGCCCCCAGCCAGTCGGCGCCGCCCGGCACGTCCGACGCACGGGCCCGCGGCACCCCGGCCGCCAGCCCCGCCGCCCCGAGGGCGCCCAGGACGGCGGCGCGGGTGAAGGCCCGCCGGCTCATCGGTGTACGCGTGGTCAAGGACACGGCGTGGTACCCCCGTTGGGTGTGAGGGGACGGAACGGGCGGAACGAGTGACATGCTCATTGTCGGGAATCCACCCGCCTTTGCCCAGAGGCGGCGCAGAACCGCTCCTCCTCGCCTCCTGCTCCCGCGCGAACGGTCCGGACACCCTCCGGCCGTCCGGCGGGGCCCGCGGGGAGGTCCGCGCGCCGCCGGTGCGCCTCGTGTCAGGATGCTCACCGTGTCCAGTCGCGCACTGAGTTTCGGAGCGAAGGCGGAAGCCTACGAACGCTACCGGCCCGGGTACCCCGCAGAACTCTTCGAGCTGGTGACGGCGTACGCGGGTCGCCCGCTCCGCACCGCCCTGGAGATCGGTGCGGGAACCGGCAAGGCCACCCGCCTGTTCGCCGGACGGGGCGTCACGGTCACCGCGACCGAGCCCGATGCCGCGATGCTCGCCGAACTGCGCCGACGCGTCCCGGCGGACGTCACCGCGGTGCGGGCCGCGTTCGAGGAGCTGCGACCGGACGCGACGTACGGGCTGGTCTACGCGGCGGCCGCGCTGCACTGGACGGAGCCGGAGGGCCGGTGGCCGCGCGTGGCGGCGCTGCTGGAGCCCGGCGGTGTGTTCGCCTCCTTCGGCGGGCCGGTCCAGCCGGCCGATCCGGCGGTGGCGGAGGCCGTCCGCGCGGCCCGGGCGCCGTTCCTGGAGAGCGACGACGTGCCGTCCCCCGACGGAACGCCCCCGGGGCGGCACCTGCAGTGGCCGGGCACCGAACTCCAGCGGTCCGCGTGGTTCACCGACGTACAACAGGCCTTCGTCGAGCGGCACTCGACCGTCACCGCCCGCGACTACGTCGGCCTCCTGTCGACCGTCTCCGCCTATCTGGTCCTGCCGGCCCGGGACCAGGAGGAGGTGTTCCACCGGATCCTGCGGGCCCTGCCGGAGACGGTCGAGATCACCGCCGACCTCACCGTCCACCTCGCCCGTCTCCGCCGCCACGAACCGTAGCCCCGGCCCGCGGCGGCGCACCCTGCGCGAGGCGGCCGGGGCCCGATCACTGACCGGGACCCGATCACTGACCGGGCCCCGGCCGTGGGCCTCGGTGCCCCGGTGGTCGGACCGTCAGAGGGCGCAGTCGGTGGTCGGGCCGGTGGTGGGCCGGGGGACGGTGTGGCTGGGCGGCGGGGTGACGCCCCGGGTGGTCCACGCCACCAGATCGTCGAAGGCCGCGTTGAAACAGGGCTGCATCGGCCGGACGAGCGTCGGCGCGATGTCGTGGAACCCGTCGGTGTGGGTGCCGTTCTCGATCCGGTAGTACCGGTGCTGGTCGCCGCGGCCGGCGTCGTTCACCATCCGGTCGTAGACGTCGCCCGTGCGGGTGATCGGGAGCAGGACGTCGTAGGTGCCCTGGAGGGTGATCAGCGGGCGGGTGAGCCGGCCGGTCAGCGCGACCCGCTCGACCGCGTCGTGGACGCTCCCGGGCCGGGCGGCGTAGTCGTAGTCGGTGTCGCAGCCGGCGCCCGTCCCCTCGTGGCAGAACGGGGTGCCGCCCTGGGCGGCACCGTCGTAGTCGGGGTCCAGCTCCTCGCGGATCGTGCGCTGCAGGGAGTCCCAGAGGCCGTAGTAGTGGGACTTCCAGAGGTCCTGGGTGCCGTCCGGGTAGCCGGCGGCGAACATCGCCTCGGCCGCGCCGGGCTCGTGCCGCTCCCAGCGGGGGTAGGCGCGCAGGGCGGGTGGCAGGTTGGTGAGCAGGTTGGGCTCGTCCCGGGTGAGCAGCAGGCCGTTCCAGTCGATGCCGCCGGTGTAGAGCCGGGGGTAGTGCTCCAGCTGCCAGCGGACCAGGTAGCCGGCGGCGGAGAGTCCGGCGGCGTACGTCCGCTCGGGTGCCCTGCCGTAGTGCTTGGCGGCCACCTGCTGTGCGGCGACGGTCAGTTGGGCGACGCGCAGGTGCCATTCCAGGATCGCGTCGCCGGGCCGGTCGCCGTCCTTGTACAGCTCGGGGCCGGTGTTGCCCTTGTCGGTGGCGGCGTAGGCGAAGCCCTTCGCCAGGACCTGGTCGCTGATGATCCGGTCGTTGGCGTACTGCCGCCGGGTGCCGGGCGGACCGGCGACGACCAGGCCGCCGTTCCAGTGCTCGGGCAGCCGGATCACGAACTGGCTGTCGTGGTTCCAGCCGTTGTTGGTGTTGGTGGTGGAGGTGTCCGGGAAGTAGCCGTCGAGCTGGATGCCCGGCACGTGCGAGGGGTTGACCGTGCTCGCTGACTGGAGCCCTTCGTAGTCCTTCGGCCTGGTGAGACCGAGCGGCTCGGTGCCGGCCGTGGTCAGGTCCTCCAGGCAGTGGCTGACCAGGCGCTCCGCGCCAGGGACGCGCAGGCGCTGCCCCTCGCAGGCGGACCGGGCGGCGCTCGCCCCGGCGGAGGGGAGCAGGCCGACCGCCAGGACGGCGGGGACGAGCGCGACGAGGGGGCGCCAACGCCGGGACGTCGAGCGGGAGGCGGGGGACGGGGTGAGTCGTGACACGGGGTCCGTGGCTCCTCGGAGTGGGTGCTGCGGTTGATCGGGACAGCCAGACCGTAGGCAGCGCGCCCGGGCGCCGAGGAGTGCCGGACGGCCAGTCCTGCCGCCCTCGCGGCACCCCGCCGTACGGCCACCCCTGCCGATCGGCACATGACCTTCGGCCAGACCTCGGGCCGACCCCGCGCCCACCGGCGCCGGTCCCGTATCGTCCCCGGTGACGAGCGAATGGGAGGGGGAACGGATGACCGCGCCGCCGACCGTCGTGCCGTGGATCCCGCCCGTGCTGTACGGGGCGGTCCTGGCCGGCGGGACGTACCACACCGCCGTGTCGGACGGGCCCGTGCACGCCGGCCGTACCGCCGGCTTCACGGCGGGCCTGCTGCTGCTCCTCGCGCTCGAACTCGCCGAACGGCGCCGCCCTCCGACGGGCACCCCCGCTCGCGCGGCGGCGGCCCTGCTGGCCGCTCGGCTCGTGCTGTGCTCGGCCGTCGCGGCACTGGACGGCTCGGGCGTCTCGCGGGCCCTGTTCGTCCTGGTGCCGTTCACCGCCCACCTCGCCTTCGGCCGCAGGGCCGGGCTGCTCTGCGGCGCGGGCTGCGTCGCCCTGCTGGTCACCGGCTACACGCTGTGGGTGCCCCGGTGGTGGGTGCGGACGGAGTACGTGTCCGACCTGCTGATGTTCGGCCTGGCGCTGGCCCTGGCCGGGTCGATGGCGGCGGTCGCCGTGCGGGAGCAGCGGTCACGGACCCGGCTGGAGGGCGCCCTGGCCGAACTGGCGGACTCCCACGAGCGGCTGTCCGCCTACGCGCTGCGGGTGGCGGAGCTGTCCACGGCCGACGAACGCAACCGGGTCGCCCGCGAGATCCACGACAGCCTCGGGCACCATCTCACGGCCGTCGCGATCCAGTTGGAGAAGGCCGAGGCGTTCCGCGCGCTCGATCCGCAGGCCGCCGCCGAGGCCGTCTCGGACGCCCGCTGGTCCGCCGGGCGTGCCCTGACGGAGGTGCGGGAGTCCGTGAGCGCGCTGCGCGACGCCCGTCCCTTCTCGCTCACCCGGGCGCTCGCCGACCTGGTCCGCCACCTCGGTGACGACCGGCTGACGGTGACCCTCCACGTCACCGGCGACGAGGCCGGGTACGACGCGGAATCGCTCACCGCCCTCTACCGGGCCGCCCAGGAGGCGCTCACCAACGCTCACCGGCACGGGCGGGCGACCCGCATCGACGTCACCGCCGCCTACGGGGAGTCCACGGCCCGGCTGGTCGTCGCCGACAACGGACGGGGCTTCGCCACCGGCCCGGCCGAGCCGGCGGGCGGTACCGGTTTCGGGATCCGCGGCATGCGCGAACGGGTCGAAGGCCTCGGCGGGCGCGTCGACATCGACGGCACGGACACGGTGGGCAGCACCGACGCCCCCGCTTCCCGGGCGGCCGGCGGAGCGGTGGTCACCGTGACCGTCCCGCGCAGTCCCCTGCTCGCGAGCGGCGCCCGATGAGCGGCCCCGGGGATCCCGGCACGCCGGTGCGCGTCCTGGTCGTCGACGACCAGGAGCTCGTCCGCGAGGGCATCGCCTCCCTGCTGGGCATCCAGCCGGGCGTCACCGTCGTGGCCACCGCGTGCGACGGCCGGCAGGCCGTCGAGGCCGCGGTCACCCACCGGCCGGACGTCGCCCTGGTCGACATCCGGATGCCCGGCACGGACGGCATCGAGACCGCCGCCGTCCTCGCCGCCCGGGTACCCACCTGTCGGACCGTCATGCTGACCACCTTCGACGACCAGGACTACGTCGCCCGCGCCCTCCGGGCCGGTGCCGTCGGGTACCTCCTCAAGAACCTGCCCTCCGCGGAACTCGCCCGCTCCGTACGACTCGTCCATGCCGGGGTCGCCCAGCTCGACACCTCAGTGATGGCCCGTCTCGCCGCGGCCCTCGCCGTCCCCGGCCCGACCGTCCCCGGCTCGGCCGCGCCCGCTCCGAGCGCCCCCGGCCAGGCCGAGGTGCTGACCGGACGCGAGGTCGACGTGCTGCGCCTGATCGCGGGCGGCGCGACCAACCGCGAGATCGCCACCCGGCTCCACCTCAGCGAAGGCACCGTCAAGAACCACATCTCCCGCATCCTCGGCCGTCTCGGCCTGCGCGACCGTACCCGGGCCGCCCTGTACGCCCGGGACCACGGCCTGCTCTGACCGACCGCACCCGAGCGCCGGCCCCGGGCAGGCCCACGCCGGCTGATCCGTCCGGGGCCCCCTTTCCTTCCGCGGCATCTCGACTACGCTCGCCAGGGTCATGGACCATGATCGAACGAGGGGGGTACTCCCATGCCGTACGACACCGGTGCGAGGGTGAGGCTGACCAGGGACGTGCAGGTCACCGCGGCCGGGGGCGCGTTCCCCGGCCCGCTGTTCCTGGGCGGGGGCCTGGCGGGCGTCGTCACGGGCGTGGCGCAGGACAACGGCGGAGGGCGGAACTACCTCGCGGAGTTCGACGAGCAGGTCCGCGGTGCCCACCTCAGCGGCTTCGCGACCGGCTTGCTCGACGACCTCCGTCAGCAGGTCGCCCGTGCCGGAGGGGCCGGCACCGGAGGCGCCGCCCGGACCAGGTACAAGGTGCGCTTCGAGAACGGGTTCGTTCTCGACGGTCTCGAGGAGGAAGCGCTGACCGTGGCGTGAAGCGCCGACCGTGGTGTGACGGTCCGGTACCGACGGGCAGCCGCACCGGCCACCGCGCCGGTGCGGCTCCGCCCCGACCCCTGCGGTGGCCGTGTCAGGCCGGGTAGGTGATCGAGCCCAGCGGCGGGCAGGGGGCGAGCGTGGTGCCGGCGCCGGGGCGTTCGACGAAGGCCCGGGCCTCGGCGGCGTAGCGGCGCCGGTCGTCCAGGTCGTCGGCGTACCAGGCGTCGTGCCGGGCCCGGGTGTGGTCCCACGTGTCGCTGACCAGTTCGAGACTGGTGTTCCCGGCGCTGCGCTGGAACTCCGCCTTCACGGCGGCCTGCTGGAGGGCGGTCTGGACCGCGGCGACGTCGATCCGGGTGATCAGGAGACCGAGGGTGTTCGGCGTGCGGGTCGGCAGGGGGGCGTGCGGGAGCAAGGACACCCCGGTGTCGAGGCGGCCCAGGTTGTCGACGGCCGCCTGCTGGGACTCCCTGATCATGGTCTGCATCTCCCGGTGCAGCCAGACGAGTTCGTCGAAGTCGGCCTGGGTGATGCGCATCCGCCCGTAGAGGTCCTGGAAGCGGGGTTCCCGGTGCAGCGGGAGCATGAGGGGCGTGTGGCACGACACGCAGTCGTTGAAGCCGCCCTCCACCGCGGCCTCCAGATGGGCGAGGGTCAACTCCGTCTCACCCTGCGCGCACGCCAGCCCCGCGAGGCCCGCGTGGCCCGAAGCGGCGATCCAGGCCCCGTCGGGGCCGAGCACCGCGGCGCGCGCGATGACGTCGTGGAGGCCCCTGGCAGCGACGGAGGGGGATCCTTCGGTGAGGAACCGCACCAACACCTCGTGCAGACGCGTGGCCAGTGAGTTGACGGTGTCGACCATGGATCTCCTCGGACCTCGGTGGTGAAGGGTTGCGGGGGCCGGCTGCGGTGCGTCGCGTCCACGGCAATCCCCGTGGAGAGGACGGGCGGCGGGGTCCGGCGGTTCCTGGGGCCGATCGTCGAACCGGTGCCCGGGCCGGCCCCGGGCCAAGATCGACGCGACCGAGGAGCCTCTAGTCTTGTCGCCCGGTGGTGGGGCGCACGACCCTGCCGAGGAACGAAGGGGGTGTCGATGAGCGTGCGTCGACGGATGGCCGCGGGCCTGGTGACAGCGTTGACCGTGTTCGGCGGAGGGGGTGTCGGCACACCGGCGGTCGCGGCGCCCGGCGTTGTCGGCGTTGTCGGGTCGGCCGTCGTCCAGCCGGTGGACGCGAGTGCGAGCCCGCAGACGCGGGCGGTGCTGAACTGGCTCACCCGACTGCCGGACCGGGGGCTGCGGAACCGGACGGCATCCGGGTTCTTCGCCGGCTACAGCGGCAGCGCCGCGTCCGAATCCGGCAAGGACTTCGCCACCCAGTACCGGGACGTCGCCGAACTCGTCGACCGGACGGGTCAGTTCCCGGCCGTGCTGGCCTGCGACTACGCGAGCGGGTGGAACGCCGACCGGGCGCCGACCGCGATCAATGCCGACTGCGACACCGAGTTGATCGAGCACGCCGGGCGCGGCGGACTGGTGTCGGTCAGCGTCCACTTGCCGAACCCGGTCGCGGGCGCCGCCTGGCGGACCCCGCTGCCGCAGTCGGCCTTCCGTCAGCTGTCCGACCCGACAACGGTGGCGGGCCGGGCCTGGCGGGGCGAACTCGACGACGTCGCCGCCGGGTTGCGACGCCTGTCCGATGCCGGGGTGCCGGTGCTGTTCCGTCCCTTCCACGAGATGAACGGCGACTGGTTCTGGTGGGGCCGCCAGGATCCGGCCGACTTCTCGGCGTTGTGGCGCGCCACCTACGACTACCTGACCGGCGCCAAGGGCCTGCACAACCTGCTGTGGACGTACGCGCCGAACTGCGGTTCCGGCGTCCCCACCGCCCACTGGGTCGGCCGGGCGTACGCGGACGTGGTCGGGCTGGACTGCTACACGGCCGACCCGTCGTCGATCACCGGCTACGAGAAACTGGTCGAGCTCGGCAAGCCGTTCGCGTTCACCGAGATCGGCCCGGGCTCCGGCGCCGGCGGGACCTTCGACTACGAGCGGTGGGTGAACGCCCTGCACGAGCGCTTCCCGCGCACCGCCTACTTCCTGGCCTGGAACAACGAGTGGAGTCCGGCCCGGAACGTCAACGGCGTCAAGCTGATGAACGACCCGTGGACGGTCAACCGCGGCGAGGTCGACCTCTCCGCCACCGGCGTGGACGACCCGCCGGTGGTGTACGAGGACTTCGAGAGCGGCACCCAGGGCTGGAACGGCTGGCACCTGGCCGCCGGCCCGTGGCAGGTCACGGAGTGGTCCGCGCACGGCGCCGGTTCACTCAAGGCCGACGTCGACCTCGCCACCGGCCCGGCCTACCTCAACAAGGTCGGCCCGCTGGACCTCTCCGGGGACACCGTGCTCAGCGTCGACGCCCGCACCGCGCCCTGGGGCGAGCAGGCGAGCGGCAGCCGCGCCAAGCTGTACGTGCGCACCGGTACCGGCGACGCCTCCTCCTGGACCTGGACCGACTCGGGCGCCGTCACCGTGGACACCAAGGCCACCCGGCTCGTCCTCGACCTGACCAAGGTCCCCGACCGGGCCCATGTCCGGGAGATCGGGGTGGAGTTCGCCCCGGCCGCCGGGGCGACCGGCCGCTCCGCGGTCTACCTGGACGACATGCGGCGCGGCGGCCTGCTGGCCGGTTTCGAGAACGGCACCGAGGGCTGGTCCGGGTCCGGCACGGCGGCCGGTCCCTGGGCCGTCGCCGACGAGGGCGCGGCCGAACGCCGCACGGCGCTCAAGGCCGACGTCGAACCCGACCGCGGCACCGTGCACCTCCGGCGGACCGCCCCCGCGGACCTGACCGGCGCCACCGTCCTCACCGTCGCCGCCGGTACCGCGTCCTGGGGCGACCAGGCGACCGGCACCACCGCGAAGTTGTACGTGCGTACCGGTACCGGCGACTCCTCCGGCTGGACGTGGAACGAGAGTTCGGCCGTCACCGTCGGCCCGGACGGACGGTCGCTGCGGCTCGACCTGGCCGGGGTGTCCGACCTCGCCCATGTCCGGGAGATCGGCGTGCAGTTCACCCCCGCCCCCGGTGCGACCGGCCGCACCGCCGTCTACCTGGACGGTGTGACCAGGTGGAGCTGACCCGGGCGTCGGGTCGGGACCCCTCCGCGCCGCGTCCGGGCCCCGGCGCGGGAGGCGTTCAACGGGGGCTGTTGTGCATCGGGTTGGCATTTGATGGGATGCGACGACAACAACGGGGCAGGATGTCTGCCACGGGGTGCACGTTCATGTTGAGCTGGTCCCCACAACGGGGTAGAGAGCGTGCAAGCCCACCGCCATCGCGTGGACCGACGAAACGAGGAACCGTGACAGAAAGCCGCTTCGGTGACGTCATTGCCCGCCTGGAGACGGAACTCCCCGACATCGAGGCGCGCAGGCGGCTTCTGGAGGACGAACTGACGTCCGTCGTGTCCCAGGAGAACGCCGTCCGCGGCGCCATCGAGAGCCTGCGCGCCCTCGCCGACGTCCCCTCCGCCGACGCTCCCCCCGCCGGGGAGCCGGAGGCGGCGACTGACGGCGGTGAGGAGGCCGGCACTACGGCGGAGGGCGAGCCTGCGCAGGCCGTGGCTCCCGCGGAGGAGCCCGCCGCCGCTCCGGAGGCCGCTGCCGAGAAGCCGGTGGCCAAGAAGGCCGCGGCCAAGAAGGCGCCCGCGAAGAAGGCACCGGCGAAGAAGACCACGGCGCGGAAGGCGGTGGTCAGGAAGACCGCCGCCAAGAAGGCCGTGGCCGAGGCGCCGGCCGCCGACGCGCCGGTCGCCGACGCACCGGTCGCCGCGGCACCGGCCGTCGAGCAGCCGGTCGCCGAGGCGCCGGCGGTGGAGAAGCCCGCCGCCAGGACCGCTGCCAAGAAGGCCCCGGCGAAGAAGGCGACGTCCGCGAAGTCTTCCGCCGACAAGTCTTCCGCCGAGAAGGCTCCCGCGAAGAAGGCCGCGCGGAAGGTGGCGAAGAAGATCGCTCCCGCCGCCGACGCGCAGCCCGCGGGGGAGGAGAAGACCGAGGCGACCGGCGCGTCCTCGCCCGCACGCCGTGCGGTCGGTGCCACCTCCGAGAAGGTGCTGGAGGTGCTCGGCGGCGCCGCCGGGCCGCTCCGCGCCCGCGACGTGACGGTCCAGCTGGACATCGACGCCACGCCGGGCAACGTCAACACGGTCCGCACCATGCTGGAGCGACTGGCCCGGGCCGGCCGGGCGCAGCGCGTGGACCGCGGCCTGTACGCGCGTCAGGAGGGCTGACCGCCCGCACCCGCGCTCCCGCCCGGCCCGCTGCCGTCCCCCGGCAGCGGGCCGGGCGCGCGACCCGGATCCCGATGCGGCGGCGTGCGGCCGGTGCTACGGCGCGGTGGGGTGGCCCGCCGCGTCCGCCGCGCGGTCGACCTCGTCGCGCACCCGGGTGAGGAAGGCCCGCACCTCGGTGGCGGGCAGGGCGGCCGAGGCGGCGTGGCGCGGTTGTTCGAAGCTGTGCAGTGCGGACTCGATCAGCGGTCGGAAGGCGGGGTCGTCGGCGGCGACCTGTCGGCCGGCCGCTCGCTTGGGCGTCCAGCGGCCGGTGCGGCAGAACACCAGGGCGCGACAGCCGTTGAGCACCCGGTTGTCCGCCAGGTGCCCCTCGCCGTCGGTGTGTTCGCGCATGCAGGCGCGCAGGGCGGCGAACAGGTCGGCGGTCCCGGGCTCCGCGATCGCCCGGTGCGCCGGGCGGCCCCACAGCGTGACCGCGGCCCGGTGGGTGATCGAGCGGTCGATGGCGAACCAGAACGCCGGTGTCCCCGCGGCGTCGTGATCGGCGCGCTCCGGGAGCAGCGGGCCGGTGTTGAGGTTCAGCAGGAACCCGGCGGCTCCCGAGGGGCGAGCCGCGAAGTCGGCGCCGTAGACCACCAGTTCGAGGCCGGCCGCCGGGCAGGGCAGCCGTGGGTGGGCGAGTTCCCGGGCCAGCTCCCGCAGGGCCTCCCGCGGTACGTCCGGCTCGACGACGACCGTCACGTCCACGTCGCTGCGCCCGTGCCGGTAGTCCCCGAGCGCCACCGAACCGGTCACCAGCACGCTCACCAGCCGCGGCCCGCAGACCTCCCGGACGCGGTCGGCGAGGTCCGCCAGGTACGGGCGCAACTCGGGCGGTGGCTGCCGCCCGTTCTCGGTGTCCCGGGTCATGGGCCCAGTCTGCCCGACACGGGCCCGCCGGCGCCCCGCCGGGCCGCGGGTCGCAGGTCGCGGGTCGCGGGTCACGGCGAAAACCGCTCGACCCGGTGGCCTGTTCGAAAAGACCATGGGGGCATGGACTTTCTCTGCTACCACCGGGACCGGCCGGGCTCCCTGCCGCTGCGCGACGAACTGCTGGAAGCACACTGGTCCTACATGGACCAGTACGCGAAGGAGATGATCGCCCGGGGCCCGACCCTGACCGATGACGGCGTACCGACCGGCAGCCTGCACATCGTCGACCTGCCCGATGTCGCCGCCGCCCGCGCGTTCGCCTTCGAGGAGCCGGGCTACCAGGCGGGCGTCTACCGGGACGTGCTGGTGCGGCGGTGGCGCAACCTGCTGGGACGCACCATGTGGGACTTCCCCGGCGGCCGGACCGGTGGCAACCGGTACCTGGTGATCGGCCTCGGGACGGGGGAGGCCGTAGACCTCGCCGTGGACGCCGACCGGGACGAGCTGATCGCCCACGGGCCGCTGCTGTCCGACGACGGCGCCACCTGGCTCGGCACCGCGGTGTTGCTCCGGGCGCCGGACCCGGAGACGGCGCGCGCCGTCCTGACCCCGGACCGGTACGCCGACATCGAGGTGCACAACTGGCGGTTCGGCGGACGCCCGTCATAGCGCGACGGCGTCCGATCGAGGGCGGCACCGGAGTCCTCCGGTTCGCTCGACAGCCCCGTGTCTCACTCGGATCCACCGGCACGCCGGCCTCCTCGCGCACGGGCCCGACACGACTCCGCCTCCGACGCCCGGGGCGGAGGAGGCGGAGGAGGCCGGGGAGGCCGGGGAGGCCGGGGAGACCGGGGAGGTGAGGGGCCGTGGGGTGGGGAGGTGTGCGGGGCTGCGGGGCTCATGCCGCGGTGGTCAGGGCGGCCCGCTGCGCCTCCGGGCGGACGGCGTGGACCGGCAGTCGGCGCTCCAGACGGAGCAGGAGGCCGGCGCCGCCGAGGGTGGCGGCGGCGAGGGCCAGCCAGGGGAGCCGGGTGTCGAGGGCCAGCAGGCCGGTGAGCAGCGAGGGGGCGAGGGCGGCGGAGAGCGACCAGGAGAGCTGGTAGGTGGCCATGTACCGGCCGCGGACGGCGGCGGGGGCGGTGGCGGTGACCAGGGCCGAGGCGGCGGGGTTGTGGACGATCTCGCCGAGGGTGATCACGACCACGACGGCCAGCAGTCCGGCGGTGGTGAAGCGGCCGGCCGCCGGCACCAGCAGGGCCTGGGCGAGGAATCCGACGGCGAACAGCGCGGCGCCGGTGGCGGCGGCCCGGTTGCGGGTGGTGAAGCGGCGGACGGCGATCCCGGCGGGGACGCCGAGGGCGGCGCAGAGCACGGTGTTGACGGCGAAGGAGAGGCCGGCCAGCGAGGCGGAGGCGTGCAGGACGCTCGTCACGTACACCGGGAGCAGGACGGCGAGTGCGGCGTAGCCGAGGGAGATCAGCAGGTTGGCGGTGGCCAGGCCGAGGAACGGCCGGTCCGCCAGGACGGCCCGGTAGCCGGTCTTCCCGTTGCCGGCCTTCGCGCCACCGGCCTTCGCCCTGCTGATCCGGCCGGGGCCGTCGACGGTGGCGGGCCCCTGGACGGTCGCGGGTCCCTGGACGGTCGCGGGACGGACGTCCGGGACACGGCGGACCAGGGCGGCGGCGGCCAGGAAGCTGACGGCGTTGAGCAGCGCGGCCACGGTGTAGCCGCCGTCGCCGGCCAGGCCGACCAGCAGGGTGGCGAGCAGGCTGCCGGCACCGAGCCCGGCGTTGGCGAGGCTGCGGCTGAGGGCGTTGACGCGCTCCAGGGCGCTGCCGGAGGTGAGTTCGCCGATCCTGGCCTGTTGGACGGCCGGGTAGCCGCGGGTGGCCACGGCGGTGACCAGGGTGACGGCGATGAAGGCGGGCAGCGCGGAGGCGAAGGGGTAGACGGCGAAGCCGGCGGCCCGGACCAGGTGGAGGGCGATCTGCATGCGGCGGGCGCCGAACCGGTCCACCGCGCTGCCGACCAGCGGGAGGGCGACCATCGCGGCCAGGCCGGTGGCGGTGAGGACGAGGCCGATGACGGCCAGCGGGAGGTCGGTGACGTGGCGGAAGAAGACCAGGCTGAACGGCACGTACATGCCGTTGCCGAGGGCGTCGATCGCCAGGGCGGTCATCAGGCTGCGTTCGCCGGGGAAGCCCGGGCTCCTTTTCGAAAGCATGTAAGTAACTTAGCACTAAGTGAATTACTGTCAAGCAGCTTCCCATCGAGCGGCTTGCCTCAAAGTGGCTTCCCGTCGAGCTGCTCCCCGGTAAGCGATCCTGTGGAAGACTGGACTCCATGACCATGACCTCCGGATCGACCCCCGGCTCCGCCTCCGACCCGCACCGTGCCGTCGCCGACCCGGTGGACGCCATCACCGCCCAGTGGCGAGAGGAACGGCCCGACCTCGCGGACGGCCTGTACGCCATGGAGGCCTTCGGGCGGATCTACCGGCTCGCCCGCGGCATGGGGGAGCGGATGGAGCGCGCGTACGCGCCGTTCGGCATCGGGCGCGGCGAGTTCGACGTGCTGGCCACGCTGCGCCGGTCCGGCGAGCCCTACGCCCTCTCGCCGCGCGAGCTGACCGCCACCCTGATGCTGACCACCGGCGGGATGACCGGCCGGCTGGACAAGCTGGAGCGGGCCGGTCTGGTCACCCGTTCCCCCGACCCGCACGACCGCCGCGGCCTGCGGATCAGCCTCACTCCCGAGGGCCGGTCCACCGTCGACGCGGCGCTCGCCGCCGGCATCGCCGTCCAGCGCGACACCGTCGATGCGCTCGGCCCCGAGCGGGTCGACCGGCTCAACGACCTGCTGCGGGACCTGCTGGCCTCGCTGGACGACTGACCCCGGCCCCCCGGCCCCGGCTCGCGGTTGCTTGCCCTGCCGGCCCGCCGGCGCCGCTGCCCGCCCGAGCGGCGCCGGCGGCGGAGGCACCCGCGTGTTCTGCCCGTCGTACGGTCCCGGGTGCGGGACCATACGGGCAAAAGGGTAGAAAAACCTAGCAAGGAAGAAGGGGCGGACGTGTCCGGCAGCGAGAGCGAAAACCCAGCAATTCCTTCCCCCACCCCCGCGGAGACCCGCCCCAGGACGAACCGCGACTGGTGGCCCACCCAACTCGACCTCCAGGTCCTGCGTCAGCACTCCCCCTCCGCCGGCCCGATGGACGAGGACTTCGACTACGCGACGGAGTTCGCCACCCTCGACGTCGACGCGCTCAAGCGGGACGTCATCGAGCTGATGACCAAGTCGCAGGACTGGTGGCCCGCCGACTACGGCCACTACGGGCCGCTGTTCATCCGGATGAGCTGGCACGCCGCCGGCACCTACCGCATCGCGGACGGCCGGGGCGGCGGCGGCAGCGGTGCCCAGCGCTTCGCGCCGCTCAACAGCTGGCCGGACAACGCCAGTCTCGACAAGGCGCGGCGACTGCTCTGGCCGGTCAAGCAGAAGTACGGCCGGAAGATCTCCTGGGCCGACCTGCTGGTCTTCGCCGGCAACTGCGCCATGGAGTCCATGGGGTTCCGGACGTTCGGCTTCGGCTTCGGGCGCGAGGACATCTGGGAGCCCGAGGAGATCTTCTGGGGGCCCGAGGACACCTGGCTCGGCGACGAGCGCTACAGCGGCGACCGCGACCTCGCCAATCCGCTCGGCGCCGTGCAGATGGGCCTGATCTACGTGAATCCGGAGGGCCCCAACGGCAATCCGGACCCGCTGGCCGCCGCCGTGGACATCCGGGAGACCTTCGCGCGGATGGCGATGAACGACGAGGAGACCGTCGCGCTCATCGTCGGCGGCCACACCTTCGGCAAGTGCCACGGCGCCGTCGACCCGTCCTACCTCGGCCCGGAGCCCGAGGCCGCCCCGCTCGAACAGCAGGGCCTGGGCTGGCACAACACGCACGGCAGCGGAGTGGGCGCCGACGCGCTCACCAGCGGGCTCGAAGGCGCGTGGACCACCCAGCCGACCACGTGGGACAACGGCTACCTGGACAACCTGTTCCGCTACGACTGGGAGCTGACCACCAGCCCCGCCGGGGCCAAGCAGTGGAAGCCCACCGACCCCGCGGCGCAGACCGCCGTGCCGGACGCGCACGACCCGGCGAAGCGGCACGCCCCGATGATGCTGACCACGGACCTCGCGCTGCGCGAGGACCCGGTCTACGAGCCGATCTGCCGGCGCTTCCACGAGAACCCCGACCAGCTCGCCGAGGCGTTCGCCAAGGCCTGGTACAAGCTGCTGCACCGCGACATGGGTCCGGTGTCCCGCTACCTCGGACCGTGGGTTCCGGAACCGCAGCTCTGGCAGGACCCCGTCCCCGAGGCCGACTACGAGCCGGTCACGGAACAGGACGTCGCCGACCTCAAGAAGCGCCTCGACGACTCCGGCCTGAGCGTTCCGCAGCTGGTCGCCACGGCGTGGGCCTCGGCGGCGAGCTTCCGCGGCACCGACATGCGCGGCGGCGCCAACGGGGCGCGGATCCGGCTGGCGCCGCAGAAGGACTGGGAGGTCAACAACACGCCGGAGGTGGCGGAGACGGTCCGGCGGCTGGAGGAGATCCAGCGCGAGTTCAACGGCGCGCAGACCGGTGGCAAGCGGATCTCGCTCGCCGACCTCGTCGTCCTGGGCGGCTGCGCGGCGGTCGAGCGGGCCGCGCGCAACGCCGGGCACGCGGTGACGGTGCCGTTCGCACCGGGCCGCACGGACGCCTCGCAGGAGCAGACGGACACCGAGGCGTTCGCGGTGCTGGAGCCGCGGGCGGACGGGTTCCGCAACTACCTGCGGGCGGGCGAGAAGCTGTCGCCGGAGACCCTGCTGCTCGACCGGGCGAACCTGCTGACGCTGACCCCGCCCGAGATGACGGTCCTGGTCGGCGGCATGCGGGCGCTGAACACCGGCTTCGGAGGCTCCCCGCACGGTGTCCTCACGGACCGCCCGGAGGCGCTGACCACCGACTTCTTCGTCAACATGCTCGACATGGGCACGCAGTGGCAGGCCTCGGAGTCGGAGGCGAACGTCTTCGAGGGCCGGGACCGTGCCACCGGCGCGAAGAGGTGGACGGCCACCGCGGTCGACCTCGTCTTCGGCTCGCACTCCCAACTGCGCGCCCTCGCCGAGGTCTACGCCTCCGAGGACGGGGAGGCGAAGTTCGTCCGGGACTTCGTGTCGGCATGGACCAAGGTGATGGAGCTGGACCGGTTCGACCTGCGCTGAGCGGCACGACGGTGCTTCGCTCCGGCCGTTCCCTCCCGTCGGCCCTTCGAGGTCGGTCGGAGGGAACGGTCGGAGGGAACGGTCGGAGGGAACGCCGGTCCGGGGGCCCGGAAATCGGAACATGAAAAACCGGACCTTGTACATCCTGTCAATAATTGACGGTGGAAGCGGACCAGGTGAATCCGTTCCGCGGTGAATGATCGGGCCCTCACGAACTTCGTCAAGGATCCTCTGGGAGATGGGCCGGGGGTGGGGTAGTGTGGTCCCCGTCGCTGGGGGAGCGAAGGAACGGAACCGCCCCCTCCGTCGGGCACAACATTTCCCTGGGGGGTGAGAAATGTTTGCGGACGCGTGGATTCCGTAGGGTCGGTTCCACCTGAATCCCGACATTGGTTCCTCTTGGCAGCATCTTCGTAGCATCTTCCGCGCCGAGCGAGTCGACGGGCGAATCGCCTGCCGATCGGCGCAGCGTGACCGATGAAAAGCGCCTGGATGTCAGCGCCCGCGCCGCTCTCCAGAAGTGGTCGGCGGGTGGACCTGTCTGACTGCGGTTCGAGAGGTGTCTCACCGCGAAAGTCGAACAATGCGCACAACGGGGGAGATGGAAAGCTCATGGGAATTCTTCTGTCTGAACGCGCGTCCAGAAGGCCGGCGGGGCTCGGAGCGCCCGTCCGCGATATTTTCTCCGACGCGTGCGGAATGCCCGCCGCAGTCGTTTCGGAATTCTTTTACGGCTGTCCGGAGACGAGTGCGGAACCGGTCGCCGGATCCGGCTGACCACCGCCTTCGCCGCCCACCGCCGCCGCACGGAATCGACACGATTCCCGTAGCGCCCGCGGAATTCCTCGACACCGTCGGCGCCTTCGCCGGACGCCGTCCCGGCGGCCGTTCCACCCGAGGCCGGAACCGGCTGGCCGCCCGACCGCCCGCACTCGCAGCTCGGCCTCACCGCCCTCCTGGTCCTGCCGCGCGCGGCAATCGTCGGCAGGCTCCATCGCCATGACCTCGACCGCGAGGCCAGGGCCGGCTAAGCATGTGCGGGTGCCCGGAACGGTTGCGGGCGCTGCGGCCTTTGCAGCCGTTGCAGCCGTTGCAGCCGTCTGACGAACACACCCTCCGGTCATCGCTCATCGTTCATCGTTCAGCGTTCGCTGCTCAACTTCGCACGTTCGGCGTGTACTTGTGCAGAGCGCGCCCATCCGTGGCGAAGCCGTGTCTTCTCCCCGTGCTGACGCCGGGGCTGTCCACGAAGGAAACCCGATGACAGATCTTGTGCTGCCCTCAACTGCCCAGGCCCAGGCCCAGAACCCGGCCGCGGTGACGGCGTCCGCCGAGGCGTTCCCCGTCCTCGGCATCGACGCCGTCGAGTTCGCGGTCGGAAACGCCAAGCAGGCCGCGCACTACTACTCCGCCGCGTTCGGCATGCGGCTCGTCGCCTACCGAGGCCCGGAGACCGGCCACCCGGAGACGGCGTCCTACGTGCTGGTCTCCGGAGGCATCCGCTTCGTCTTCACCTCGGTGGTCCGCGCGGTCGGCGAGGAGGCCGCGTTCATCGCCGGGCACGTCGCCCGCCACGGCGACGGCGTCATCGACCTGGCGATCGCCGTCCCGGATGCCCGTCGCGCCCACGCCCTCGCGGTGGCACGGGGTGCGACCAGCCTGGCCGCGCCCCGGGACGCGGCCGACGAGCACGGGGCGGTGCGGACCGCCACGATCGCCACGTACGGGGAGACCCGGCACAGTCTCGTCGAACGGACCGCGTACACCGGCCCCTACCTGCCCGGGTACGTCCACCGCGAGCCGCTGCTCGCCGCGCCGCCGCGGCCCCTGCTGACCGGCATCGACCACTGCGTCGGCAACGTCGAACTGGGCCGGATGGACACCTGGGTGGCCTTCTACCACCGCGTCATGGGCTTCACCAACATGAAGGAGTTCGTCGGTGACGACATCGCCACCGAGTACTCCGCGCTGATGTCCAAGGTCGTCGCCGACAGCGCGCGGGCCGTCAAGTTCCCGCTCAACGAGCCGGCCGTCGGGCGGAAGAAGTCGCAGATCGACGAGTACCTGGAGTTCTACGGCGGGCCGGGCGTCCAGCACATCGCGCTGGCCACCGACGACATCGTCGCGACCGTGCGCGAACTGCGGTCCAGGGGCGTCGAGTTCCTGGACACGCCCGACAGCTACTACGACACCGTCGGCGACTGGGTCGGCGAGACCCGGGCGGCGGTCGACGAGCTGCGCGACCTCCGGATCCTCGCCGACCGCGACGAGGACGGCTACCTGCTGCAGATCTTCACCAAGCCCGTGCAGGACCGGCCGACCGTCTTCTTCGAACTGATCGAGCGCCACGGCTCCATGGGGTTCGGCAAGGGGAACTTCAAGGCCCTGTTCGAGGCCATCGAGCGCGAACAGGAACGTCGCGGCAACCTCTGAGCCGCGCCCCAGCACACCACGACGACGAAGGGAGAGGACTCGTGCCCGACCAAGGGCCGGAGGGTCAGGCAGGCAGGGCCGGCAGGGCCGGCAGGACTTCGAAGGCGGGAGGCGCAGGGGCGGCACCGGCGGGACAGCAGGTGGAACGGTACCCCTCCCTCACCGGGCTGCGGTTCCTCTGCGCACTGGGGGTGTTCCTCACCCACGCCTGGTACGTCGCGAAGGTGTTCCGCGACGACGACGCCCAGCAGGCCGTGAAGGCCGTGCTCCCGCTCGGCATGGTGGGTGTCTCGGTGTTCTTCGTGCTGAGCGGGTTCGTGCTCACCTGGTCCGCCGGCGAGCGCCCGGGGCCCCGCGGGAACGAGAGCGCCCGCGCGTTCTGGCGCCGCCGGGCCGCCAAGGTCTACCCCAACCACCTGGTGGTCTGGGCGCTGTTGATCGTGTTCGTGCTGCTGACCGGTTCCGCGGTGACGGGCGGGGAGGGCGGCGGCTTCCCCTGGCTGCCAGCCGCGGCCAACCTGCTGCTGGTGCACGCGTGGCTGCCCGGCCCCGGCTTCACCGCGGGCCTGAACATCGTCACCTGGTCGCTCGCCGTCGAGGTGTTCTGCTACTTCCTCTTCCCCTTCCTGCTGCCCCGGCTGCGGCGGATCCGCCCCGAACGGCTGTGGCCGGCGGCCGGCGGCGCGGTGCTCGCGGTCTGGCTGGTGGCGCTGATCGCCTCCCTGACGCACGGGGGCCGGATCGTGCCCGAGGTCGAGGTCTCCCAGTGGCAGTTCTGGATCCCCTACTTCTTCCCGCTCGGCCGGCTGCCGGAGTTCGTCCTCGGGATGCTGCTGGCGCGGATCGTCCGCACCGGCCGGGGCGTCGCGCCGGGCATGGCGCTCTCCGGGCTCGTCCTGGTCGTCGCCCTGGGGACGGCCCTGGCGACGCTGCCGTTCTCCTTCCTCCCGGCCGCCGCGACGATCGTGCCCGTGGGCGGGCTGATCCTCTCGGCCGCCGCCGCGGACCGGGACGGCCGGCGGTCCTGGCTGCGCCGCCCGGCGCTGGTGCGGCTCGGCGAGGCGTCGTTCGCCTTCTACGTGGTGCACTGGCCGGTCGTCATGATCGCCCACTGGGCGTTGGGCGGCGGCCGCTGGGCCACGCCCACGGCGATGGCCGCGACCGCGTTGTTCCTCGCCCTGTCCCTCCTCGCGGCCCACCTGCTCCACCGGTACGTGGAACTCCCGGTGGTGCGCCGCTTCGCCCGGCCGCGCGGGCCGGGCCCGTCGAACCCGCCCCGACCCCTCGAAGAGGCACACCGCTCCGCGGTTCCGGTGCCCGGCAGCACAGGGAGCTGACGCATGAACAGCACAGGACTCGCCGCCCCCGTCCCCGCCCCGGTGCCCGCCACCGCGGCCGCACTGCCGCGGGCCGACCGCGTGCGCGCCTTCGTCAGACTGGGCAGGCCCAAGTTCCTCGTCCAGAGCATGATGGTGGTCGGCCTCGGCGTCAGCATGTCGGTGCACGCCGGCCACGCCTTCCGGCCCGGCTGGTTCGTCCTCACCCTGCTCTTCGCCTGGTGCACCCATCTGATGACGCACTACTGCAACGAGTACTTCGACCTCGACGCCGACCGGGCCAACGGCGCACCGACGGGCTGGACCGGCGGCAGCCGGGTGCTGGTGAGCGGTCTGCTGCGCCCGATGGTCAGCCTCTCCGCCGCCTTCGTGCTGCTCTTCGTCGCCCTCGGACTGATCGCCGTCATGCCGACGACGGGCACCCGGGTGATGGCCGCCGCGATCACCGCGCTCTCCTGGTTCTACACGGCCCCGCCGCTGCGGCTGAACTACCGCGCGCTGGGCGAGGTGGCCTGCGCGGTGGTGCTGTACGGGCTGGGGCCGCTGCTCGCCCGCTCCCTGCAGTCCGACGCGCTGACCCGGGCGGACCTCGTCTACGCCGCCGTGGTCTGCGCCCTGCAGTTCCTGCGGATGTCAGTGATGAACCTCGCCGACATCGAGGGCGACCGGCGGACCGGCAAGCACACCCTCGCCGTCGCCCTCGACGGACCGGCGCTCGTCCGCCTCTACATCGGCGGCCAACTCGCCGTCGGCGCCGGGACCGTGGCGCTCTGGGCCACCGGGGTCGTCCCCACGGCCGGCGCGGTCGCGGTGCTCGCGGTCTCCCCGGTCGCGATCTGGGTCTCCCGCAGCCTGGTCACCGGCGCCCTACGGGTGCCGGGCAGGGCGAACGCCGTGACCTTCTGGGCCTCCATGCACATGCCGCTCACCGCCTGCGCGATCACGCTCAGCCTGCTGGGCAGTGCGCTGGGCAGCGACGGCGGGGTACCCGGGGGCTGGCTGGCCGTCTACGGCGTGACGCTCACCGCGTTCCTGGTGTGGCTGGCCGGAGCGATCCGCAGCAACGTCTTCCGGCGCCCTGCCTGAACCGTTCCCGCCACGCTCCCACCACACGCTCCGACCACGCTCCCACCACGCTCCGGCCCCGCTCCGACCCGGGGCCGTTCATCAACGGGCCGTTCACGATCGCCCGAGCCGGCAGCACGCCGAACCGACCACCGCGACAGGAAGGATCCGCCATGACGACGATCACGCACACTCCGTCCACGCACACGTTGGCCGCGCACACGACGACACGGGCCAGGGAGCTCACCGAACCGCTGCTGCGCGAGGCGGTCGCCCTGCTCGAACCCTGGACGGCCGTGATGAACTCCTACCACCTCGGGTGGTGCCGCGCCGACGGTACGCCGGTGGAGTTCGACTCGGGCAAGGCCGTCCGGCCCGCGCTCGCCGTGCTGGCCGCGGAGGCCGTCGGAGCACCGGCGGAGGCCGCGCTGCCCGGCGCGGCGGCGGTCGAGCTGATCCACAACTTCAGCCTGATCCACGACGACATCATGGACGGCGACGAGGAGCGCCGGCGCCGGCCGACCGTCTGGAAGGAGTTCGGCGTCAGCGGGGCCATCCTGGCGGGCGACGCGCTGCAGGTCCTCGCGTTCGACCTGCTGCTGGCCAGGGGCGGACCGCTCGGGCCGGCCGCGGCCGGCCACCTCGCGGTGGCGCTGCGCGAACTGGTCGAGGGCCAGGCGCGCGACATCCAGTTCACCTCCCGCCCCTGGACGGGCCCCGGGACGGTGACCGTCGCCGAGTACCAGGCGATGGCGATGGCCAAGACCGGCGCCCTGCTGGCCGGCGCGAGCGCGATGGGCGCGGTGCTCGGCGGCGCCGACGAGCCGACGGTCGCCGCCCTCGCCGAGGCGGCGGGGCAGCTGGGCCTGGCGTTCCAGTGCGTCGACGACATCCTCGGCATCTGGGGGGACCCGGCCGTCACCGGCAAACCCGTGCGCGGTGATCTGCGCGAGCGCAAGAAGAGCCTGCCCGTGGTCGCGGCCCTGGCCGCCTCCGAGTCCGTCGCGCGCCGGCTCGCGGACCTGCTGGCCGACGACGGCACCCCGGCGGCTGAGCGCGAGCTGGGGGAAGCAGCGGAAGCCGCAGAGGCCGCGGAGGCGGTGCTGCTGGAGGCCGCCGGCCTGATCGAGGAGTGCGGCGGCCGACGGGCCTGCGAACGCGAGGCCGAACTGGCGCTGGCCAAGGCGCACGCCAGCCTCGACCTGGTGCCGATGCCCCCCTCGGTCCGGGCCCAGTACACCGCGCTCGCCGACTCCTGCGTCGCCCGCGTGATGTGACCTGACGTGTCGTTCCGTCACCGTTCGAGTCCGGCCCCACCCTCACTCCGCGGAGCGCCGATGTCCCTCCCACCGAACCGGCCCACGCACGACGGCTTCGACCGGCAGACCCGGCTCGAAGGCGCGGTGGCCGCGAGCACCGGCATGCTGCTCGCCGCCCAACTGCCCGACGGGTCGTGGACCAACCCCCGCCCCGCCGCGGTCTCCGGCACCGCGGGCGCCGCCCTCGCCCTGCACCTGGCGGGCACGGCGGCCGACCGCACCCTCGCGGCGGACGGCTGCGCCTGGCTGCTGCGGGTGCGCAACCCCGACGGCGGCTGGGGCACCCTCGAAGGCTTCCCGTCGGACGCCGTGGCCACCTGCATGGCGGCGGCCGCCCTCACCCTGGTCCCCGGGCACGGTCCCGACGAGGACGCGAAGGCCCGCGAGGCGGTGTCCGGCGCACTGGCCCGGCTCGGTGCCACCGGCGGCGTCGACGCGATCGAGGACCGCACCGTCCGGCAGCTGTGCACGCTGGTCCTCGCCCTGGCCGGACTCGCCGACGCCACCGGGCTGCCGCGCGTCCCGGTCGAACTGGTGCTCCTGCCGGCGCCGCTGCGCCGCAGGCTGCTCTCCTACCTCTCGCCGCCGTTCCTCGCCCTCGCCCTGCTGCAGTCGCGCTTCGGCGCCCCGGGCCCGCTCGCGCGCGGTGCGCTGGCGGCCGCGCGCCGGGAGGCGATCCGCCTGCTGGGCGAGGTCCAGCGGCAGGAGGGCGACGTCGGCTCCTACGGCGGCGACCCCTGGCTCACCGGTCTGGTCGTGACGGCCCTGGCCGTCAGCGGCGCCGTTCCGGCCCGCGCGGGCACCGCCCCGGCTCCGCGACCCGCCGGCCCGGGGTCGCGGACGCCGGACGGACCGGGGCCGCGAACGCCCGACGGACCGGGCCTCGTCGCGGCCGGGCTCGACTACCTGCGGGCGACCGTTCAGCCCGACGGCTCCTGGTGCATGATCCACGGGATGGAGACCGCCCGGATCGAGGTCACCGGCCCCGCCTTCGCCGCGGCCGCCCTGGGCACGGCCGGGCACACCGACGACCCGCGTCTCGTCCGCACCAGGAACTGGCTGGCGGACTGCCAGCAGACCGCGCCCTTCCCGCTCTACGACTGCCCACCCGGGGGCTGGACCTGGTCCGGCACCAAGGGCTGGCCGAACGTCCTCGACTCGCTCGCCGTGCTGGAGGTGCTGCTGCAGGGCGACCGCGACGCCCCCGCGCTGCGCCGCGGCCTGGAGTGGCTGCTCGCCCGACAGGACCGGCGCGGCTCGTGGAGCACCTTCGTCCGCAACACCCTGGTCCCGCTGGACGGGCCCTGCCCGTACATCACCGCCAAGGCACTGCTCGTCCTCACCGAGTCGGGCCTGCCCGCGAGCGACCCCCGACTGGCACGCGGCCTGCGCTGGCTGGTGCGCCGTCAGCGGCCGGACGGCGGGTTCGAGGCCCTCTGGCACCGGGGCGTCGTCCCGGCGACGGCCGCCGTCCTGCGCCTGCTGGCCGCGCTCGGCCGGGCCGGCAGCCCGGTCGCCCGGCGGGCCGTCGGCCGGCTGCGGGCCGCACAGCTCCCGGACGGCTCCTGGTCCACCGGCGAACCGGACGAACCCGGAACGGTGGACGAGACCGCCCGGGCCGTCCTGGCGCTCACGGCCTGCGGGGAGCTCGCGCCGGCCCTGCGCGGCGCCGACTGGCTGCTCGAACAGCAGCGGCCGGACGGGAGTTGGGAACCCGGCCGGACCTGCGTGTACATCCGGGACCACGTGCACTACAGCGACTTCCTGATGGCCCAGGGCCTGGCGCTCTCGGCGCTCTCGGCACTGTCGGAGCTGTCGGAGCTGTCGGGGTCGACCGCACCGACCGAGCCGACCGAACCGCTCGCGCTGACCGAACCGCTCGCGCCTCGGACCCGCGCCGAGTCGGGGGAGGCGCGATGAGCGCGACCCCGGGCGCCGGCCCGCACGCCTGGGACGTCATCGTCTGCGGCGCCGGCGTGGCCGGACTTGCCACCGCCCGCGCACTGGACCTCGCCGGGCTGCGCGTCCTCCTGCTCGACAAGCAGCGGGTTCCCGTCCCGATCGCCAAGGGCGAGGTGCTGCAACCCAGTTCGGTCCGCATCCTGCGGAGCTGGGGCGTCCTGCCGCGGCTGCTGGACCGCGGCGCCGTTCCGCTCGGCCGACTGATGGTCCGCGACGCGGACGGCCGCCGCCTGATGCTCTTCGACTACCGGACGATGCCCGGCGCGGACCGCCTGCTGTTCTCGCTCGACTACCCCGAGATCCTGGCGGCCCTGCGGGAGTCCCTGGGGGAGCGCGTCGAGTTCTGGTCCGGCGCGCTGGTCGAGGGGCTGATCCGGGACGGCCGACGGGTGGCGGGCGTGCGCGTCTCCTGGCAGGGGCAGACCCGGGAGCTGACCGCACCGCTCGTGGTGGCCGCCGACGGACGCTCGTCGAAGCTCCGCCGGGCGGCGGGCATCGACACGACCTCCACCGAGTACGCGCACCGGCTGCTCTCCTTCGACATCGACGGCGTCCCGGAAGCGGCACCCGAAGTGACGAGCTACCTCACCGGCCAGGGACTCCGCCTCGCCTACCCGCTGCCCGGCGCCCGGATGCGGCTCTACGCCCAGGTGCGCCCCGACACGCTGCGCGGCACCGGCAAGGAGCGGGCCGAGCTGCTGGAGCAGTGGTGCCGCGAACTGCTGGACGGGACACCCGCCCTGCGCCCGCTGGAGGAACGGCTGCGGGACAGCTTCGGGAGTCGGCAACTGCTCAACCTGTGGCGGTTCACCGCCACCGTGCTGGCCGTCCCCGGCCTCGCCCTGGTCGGCGAAGCGGCGCACTGCGTGCACCCGATGGCGGCCCAGGGCATGAACACCGCCATCGCCGACGCCGAGGCCCTGGCGGCCTGCCTGACCGAGCGGGGCTTCGCCGCCCGTCCGGCCCCGGCGTCCGGCGACCGGGCGCTGCAGGCGTACCAGGCGCAGCGCACGGTCTGGGTGCGGCACATGGACCGGATGAGCCACGACGCGACCCGCATGATCACCCAGCTCTCGCGCTCCGGCCAGGCGATCGGACGCCGGGTGCTGCGCCGGATGGACGGCAATCCGCGGCTCCGGTACCAGGCCACCTACAACATGGCCGGGCTCGGCATCCGCCCCTTCAGCGTGCTGGACCGGCTGCACCAGCTGGGCCTGCCGGACCCGCGCGCCCGCCGCGTGCCCGACTGGGCGTGAACCACGGCGCGGTCCGGCGGCGCACGGCAACCGTGGCGCCGGACCGCCACCGAACCGGCGTCGAACCGGCGTCGAACCGGCGTCGAAGCGGCCGGCTACGGCAACCACCGAGGAGAGAGGACGGAACGACGGATGGACCGACTGACCGACCGACCGATGGACCAGCCGATGGACCGACCGATGGACCGACCGATCGACCGGTCACACGGTACCGGGGTGCGCCGTGCCGTCGTCCTGGGCGGGGGCTTCGCGGGCATGCTCACCGCTGCGGTGCTCGCCCGCCACGCGGAGCAGGTCGTCGTCGTCGACCGGGACCGGCTGCCCGCCGACCCGGTCGCGCGGGCCGGTCTGCCCCAGGCGCGCCACGGCCACCTGCTGATGGCCTCGGGAGCGGCGAGCCTGGAGACCCTGCTTCCCGGGTTCACCGACGCGATCACCGCCGCCGGGGCCCGCCGTCTCTCCCTGCCCGGCGACCTGGTGACGCTCGGCCCGCACGGCTGGCTGCCCAGGATCGGCGAGGCCTCCCACGGCTGGTGCCTCAGCCGGGACCTGCTGGACTGGATCGTTCGCGACCGGGTCCTCACCGACCCCGCGATCGAGCTCCTCCAGGGCGTCCACGGCGAGGGACTGCTCGGCGACGCCCGCCGCGTCACCGGCGTCCGCCTGCGCGGCGGCGAGTGGCCGGACGGCCACGACCTCCCCGCGGACCTGGTGGTCGACGCCACCGGTCGTGGCTCGCGCGCACCCGACTGGCTGGCCGAGCTGGGCCTGCCCGCCGTCGCGCAGGAACGCGTCGACTGCGGCCTGGTCTACGCGACCCTGCTGGTCCGGGCGCCCGACAACGCCGGCGCCTTCCCCTCGGTCTCGATCCAGTCCGGGCCGGGGGCCGGCCCGGGGCGGGCGGCCACGGTCTTCCCGATCGAGAACGGCCGCTGGCTGATCTCCCTCTCCGCCACCCGCGGCGCGGACGCACCGCGCGACGAGGCCGGGTTCCGCGACTTCGCCGCCGCCCTGCCGCACCCGCTGATCGCCGACCTGCTGCCGCTCTGCCACCCCCTCGACCACATACGCCGCTACGGCAACACCGCGGACCGCCGCCGCCGCTACGACCGGTGCCGCCGTTGGCCGGACGGCTTCGCGGTGGTGGGCGACGCCGTCGCGCACACCAACCCCGCGTACGGGCACGGCCTCTCCGTCGCGGCGGCCGGCGTCCTGGCCCTCGCCCGCACCCTGGAGCGCCACGGCCCGGCCCGTCGGGGCGTCTCCAGGAGCATTCAGCGGGCCGTCTTCCGGACCACCCGGGCCGCCTGGGGCCTGGCCACCGGCCAGGACGTGCTGTACCCGGACGTCACCGGCGCCCGGCCGACCCGCGCCGACTGGGCCCGCGCCCGCCTGGGCGACCGGCTCCAGTCGGCCGCCGTGCGCGCCAACGGCAGGGGCGGCGACGCCGACAGCGTCCTCGGCACCCTCGTCCGGCTGGGCACCCTCGAAGGACGCCCCACCGACCTGGCCCGCCCCGCCACGGCCCGCGCCCTCCTGCGGGCACGGCCCGCCCCGGGCGTGCTCCCCCTCCACGAACCGCCACTGACGGACACCGAACTGGCCTCCCTCGGCCCCGGCTACCGCCCGTCCCGCCCTGCTCCGTCCCTCCGCACTCCGTCCCGCCACACCGCTTCGCCCACCGCACGCCCGACCGTTCCCGGCTAGGAGCGCTGGGCGACGCGACGCTGCGCCAGGTCGTCGAGGTTGGACTGCAGCGCCTGGTGCACGAACGCCTGCCAGTCGGGCGGCAGCTGCCGTTGCCCGTTGAACCAGTACTCGTTGCAGGTCGTGCTGTTGTAGCCCATGCCGCCCGCGCTCAGCGGGAAGAGCACACCGAAGCCGATGTAGTACTTGGGCGGCTGTCCGAGCAGGTCGCACATCTGCACGTGCAGCGGGCCGGCGGTGGCTGCGACGATCGGCGCCTGCGGCGCGCAGTTGAACGTCACGCCCTCGGCGTCGGGGTACGGCGGGGCCGGGTTCTCGTAGGTGCCGGGCAGGAGGAACAGGGTTCCGGGCGGGCTCGTCCCGTAGCAGTCGGTCGTGACCGGAGCCACCGACATGAGCCCCGTGCAGCCCCAGACATCGGGGGCGGCGTCCTGCAACGTCCAGTAGTTCTGGTACGAGTCGTAGGTGATCATCGTCGACTCCGGCCACGGGGGCGGCCCGTCCGCGACCGGCGAGGGCGCGGGGGACGGGTCGCGCTCGAAGCCCTGGAGGAAAGTGGACATCGTCGTCCCCTCAGGTGGGTTCGTGTGCGGTGCAATCCCACTCTGTGATCTGCGGACCCGCCGTGCAACCGGCCGGCTGACCGGTGCTCCTGGAGCGGCGCCGTTCGGTCGGGCCGGTGAGGCCGCGGCGGGCCTTCCGGGGGCATCGCGCTCGACGGGCGGTCGACAGCGCGTCACTGTCATCTCGCCATGATCATTTCTGGCGCCCGCACCACGGTCTTCGACATCGAGGCACGCTCTGCTTCGACGGGCGGACGATCGACGACAGGGTCCTCGGCGCCATCGAGGACTGCGAGCGGGCCGGCCACCACCGGGTCATCGCCTCCGTCCGGCCGGTCCGCGACCTCCTGCCGGTCCTCGCCGGGGCCTGCCGTGCCCTCGGGATGAGCGTCAACCTCCACCTCGACGAGGCGATCATCGACCTCGCGCCTGGCGCCACGACGAAGTGGGAGGCCCTGGCCTCGCTGGGCATCGACCGGTACAACGCCTTCGGCAACGACATCAACGACCTCGACCTGCTCCGCAACGCGGCGGCGCGGCGTCCGGGCCGGCGCCCACCCGGGGCTGGACGGCATCGCCCGGGCGACCGTCGCCGTCGACCCGGCGGCGGTCGCCGCGGAGATCTCCGCGTCGGCCTCGGTGACGCCCGTGGCCTGAAGGCCTGGGCTGGGCGGCTGACTGTCCGGCCCGGGAACGCACGACGCCGCTGGACACCGGACCGGCCCTCGGGGGCGCGGTGCGGGTGCAGCGGCGTGTGTCGTGGTGTTGCTGGTGGCCTTACTTGGTGAGGCCGGCCTTGACGGAGCAGACGGGCCAGGCGCCGGGGCCCTGGGCGGCGAGGACCTTCTCGCCGATGGCGATCTGCTGGGC
>JOHN01000005.1 GCA_000719695.1 Streptomyces sp. NRRL F-6131 | reverse complement strand
GCCCGGTTACATTCCGAACCCGGAAGCTAAGCCTCACAGCGCCGATGGTACTGCAGGGGGGACCCTGTGGGAGAGTAGGACGCCGCCGAACAATCATTCCAAAAAGACCCCCTCCGGTTCAGGAGGGGGTCTTTTTGCGTTAACGTCTCCCCACCACGTCCGAGCTCGGTGGAGAGGCACGAACCGTTGCAGAACCTGACCCTTACCTGGCAGTCCGCCGGGGGCGCCGCGGTCGCTCTCCACGGGGGCTCGTACCTGGCCGCCCGGGCGCGGAAGCCGGGTGTGTCGGTGGTCCTGCGGGAGGCCGGCACCCTGTTGGCGCTGTTCGCGCTCTGGCAACTGGTCGGGCGCCTCTCGCTGATGAGCACCGAGCACGCGCTGGACCGGGCGCGCTGGATCCACCGGACGGAGCTGGCGGTCGGGCTGCCCGACGAGGTCTCCTGGCAGTCCGCGGTGACGCCCTACCCGGTGCTGGTGAAGCTGGCGAACTACTACTACGCGTCGATGCACTTCACCGTGATGATCGCGGTGCTGGTCTGGGTCTTCCTCAGACACCGGGCGCGCTACGCGTGGGTGCGGACCACGGTGGTGATCACGACGGCGGTCTGTCTGGCCGTCCAGTTCATCCCGGTGGCCCCGCCCCGGATGCTGCCGGAGAAGGGTTTCGTCGACGTCGCGGCGGAGTACGGCCAGTCGGTGTACGGCGGCACGGTCGGCGGGATGGTCAAGGCCGCGCAGCTGTCGGCGATGCCCTCGGTCCACGTGGCCTGGTGCGTGCTGGTGGCGGTCGCGGTGGTGCGGGTGTCGCGGAGTCCGCTGCGGTGGCTGATGGTGCTGCACCCGGTGCTGACGATCACCGTCGTGGTGGTGACCGCCAACCACTTCTGGGCGGACGGCCTGGTGGCGGTGGCGATCCTGCTGCTGGCGTACGCGGCGCAGAGCGGCTTCGCGCGGTGGCGGGCCGGGCGCACGACGGACGTCCGGCCGGAGGCCGGACGGGAGCGGGTGGGGGCCCGCGGCTGAGCGGTCGGCGGCCGCGGGACATGCCGGTGGGCCGGGCCCCGTGGGGGGAGGGTCCGGCCCACCGGTACACCCGCCGTTACTTGACCGGCAGGGCGTCCCGTCCCCACGCGCTGTTGGTCAGCGACGCGGTGGCCCAGTACCAGGCCGCCAGCCCGGAGGCCGCGGCGATCCAGCCGGCCGCCTTGGCGAGGCCGCCGGAGGTGTTGAAGGTGGCGATCGCGGAGAGGAACAGGGAGACCGTCAGCAGCCCGTAGACCACGCGGCTGAACAGTCCCGAGTTCCAGCCGGCCGCGGTCAGGGTGAGGGCGAGCAGGGCCCACAGCAGCAGGAACAGGCCGGCCGCGTTCTTGCCGACGCCGGAAGCCGTGGACCAGGTGGCCCAGAAGGCGCCGAGGCCGGTGAAGGCGGTCCCGGTGAAGCCCTCGCCGCCCCGGAGCTGCCAGAGGCCCGCGACGAACAGGGTGATACCGCCGACGATGTGGGCGAGATGGGCCGAGTTCCCCGCGGATGTGCCGCTGAAGAGGCCGGTCGAGAGGAGCCCGTAGGCGAGGAGGGTCAGGCCGAGTGCGAGGTAACCGAGGTTACCCGCGTCGGCGCCGGTGGAGCGGGCGTTCAGTGCCCCGGTAGCTTCATTGCTCACCGGAGGCTCCTTTCACTCATGGGCGCGCGCAGGGCGCAGTGAACGCGGGTGAGTGTCGATGAGGTGAAGGCGCAGGACCGCGCCGGGCGCGCACGACTGGAGCGTGCGACGGCTGCGGTCAGAAAGTGGGCCAGCGGGAGAACCGCTGGTCACGTCCCCGCCGGGGGATTCCCCGGGTGAGATCTGTGTACCCAGGGTGAGCGGGCTTGTACCCTTGTGAATAGCACATTTTGTGACGGCGTCCCGTCGTGGATCGTTCAGGCTCCGACAGCCGACGGACCCGGCTCCGTCCGGCGCAGGTCAGGAGATCAAGCGGCCGGGCGGCCGGGCGGCCGGGCGGTCGGACGGCCGGACGGCCGGCGGTCAGGCGCTCCGTTGGGTGGGCACCCGCAGGGTGAGGATGGCCATGTCGTCGGAGGGCGGCTCGGGGGCGAAGCGTTCGACCGCCCGCTGGACGCGCAGGGCGACCGCCCCGGCGGTGAGGCCGGTGCAGCCGGTGAGCACCTCGGCGAGGCCGTCGTCGCCCAGCATCCGCAGGCCCTCGCGGCGCTCGGTGACGCCGTCGGTGACGCAGAGCAGGACCTCGCCGGGGTTGAGCACCAGGTGCTCGGCGGTCAGGTCGAGGTCGTCCATGACGCCGAGCAGCGGCTGCGGGGTGGCGGCCCGGTCGACCCGGCCGTCGGTGCGCAGTCGCAGCGGCAGCGGATGGCCGGCGCAGACCAGGGAGAGTTCGGTGCTGCCGTCCGGGCGGGGCGTCAGCTCGCCGTACAGCAGGGTGAGGAAGCGGCTGCGCGAACCCTCGTCGAGGATCGCGGTGTTGAGCCGGCTGAGGACCTGCGGGGCGTCCAGGCCCTCGCGGGCGAGCAGGCGCAGCGAGTGCCGGGCCAGGCCGGTGACCGAGGCGGCCTCCGGGCCGGTGCCGCAGACGTCGCCGATGGCGAAGCCGTAGGTGCCCTCGCGGATCGGGAAGAGGTCGTAGAAGTCGCCGCCGACCTCGTTGCCCTCGCCCGCGGCCTGGTAGTAGACGTCGACCTCGACACCGGGGATGTCCGGCAGGTCCGGGGGCAGCAGGCTGCGCTGCAGGGCCTGGCTGGTGGCGGTGCGCTCGGAGTAGAGGCGCGAGTTGTCGAGGGCGAGGGCGGCCCGTCGGGAGAGGTCCTCGGCGAGTTCGAGGACCTCCTGGCGGAACCGGACGCCGCTCGGGGTGCCGAGCGCGAGCAGGCCGATCACCCGGTTGCGGGCGGTCAGCGGCAGCACGACGGTCTCGCCGAGGAGGCCGGTGAGGCCGGGTTCGTGGGTGAAGCCGTTGCCGTCGGCGGTGTCGGTGGGACCGGTCCAGAAGCGGGCGCCGTGGGTGGGGCCGGTGTCCGGGGCGGCGGTCTTGTCGAGCAGGGCGCGCAGCGGGTCGATGCGGTCCTCGTCCTCGTGCAGGACGAAGGCGAGCGAGGCGGGGGCGCCGTGGTCGCCGTTGGTGTAGACGGCGCACCAGGAGGCGAGGGTGGGGACGGCCATCTGCGCCATCAGGGCCAGGGTCTGCTCGTGCTCCAGGGTGCCGGCGAGCAGGTCGGAGGCTTCGACGAGGAAGGAGAGCGAGCCGCGGCGCAGCCGTTCGAGTTCGGTGAGCCGGGTGGACTCGACGGCGAGGGCGAGCCGGTCGGCGGCGGACTGCAGCCGCAGCGCGTCCTCGTTGTCGTAGCGGCCGGGGCCGGCGGTGGCGATGCCGAGCGAGCCGATCAGCCGGCCCTCGACCTTGAGCGGGACGGTGAGCAGGGAGCGCAGTCCGCTGTCGTCGAGCACGGGCAGGCCGGTGGGGCGGGCGGCGAGGTCCTCGTGGACGGAGGGCAGCCGGGGTGAGTCGTAGCGGTTGCCGGTGTCGACGGGGAAGCGGGTGTGCGGCCGTGCGGCGGGCAGTCCGGTGGCGGCGCGGACCTCGAAGGCGGTCTCGTCCTCGGTGGTGAGCAGCAGGTAGGCGGCGTCGGCGTCGAGCAGGTCGCGGGCGCGTTCGACGGTGTGCTGGAGCAGGGTGTCGAGGTCCTCGCCGGTGCCGAGGCCGGCCAGCAGGTCGAGCCGGGCGGCGGGTTCGGAGCGGTCGCCGGGCAGGGCGCGGGCGGGGGAGCGCAGGACGGCGCGGTGGTCGTCGAGGACCAGCGTGCAGAGCGTGGACGGGGTGCCGTCGGTGTCGCGCAGGCGGACCTGGACGCCGTAGACGTCGACGGTGCTGCCGTCGGCGCGGCGCAGGGCGTAGCCGCCCTCCCAGCGGGCGAGCCGCAGGGTGGCGGCGAGGCCGAGGCCGGGCCCGGCGTCGGCGGTCTGCGGCCAGAGCGCGAGGTCGGCCCAGGGGCGGCCGAGCACGGTGTCGGCGGGGTGCTGGAAGAGCGCTTCGGCGTCGGGGTTCCAGGCGAGCACCCGGCCGTCGTCGTCGAGCTGGACGACGGCGACGTGCACCGGGCCGCTGCTGCGGGGCAGTTCGCCGCCGGGGGTGGCGGGCAGCGCGTAGCGGGTGCCGGCGGGGTGCGCGGGCAGGATGAGCCGGAACCAGACGGTCTTGCGGCCGGAGCCGTACTCGACGCCCCAGCGTTCGGCGAGGGCGGCGCACATCAGCAGGCCGCGGCCGCCCTCGCCGTCGGCGTCGGCGTAGTGGTCGGACGCGGTGGTGGGGACGTCGGCGAAGGTGGGCAGGCCGCGTTCGGGGTGGTGGTCGGTGACCTCGATCCGGACGGTGCCGTCCTCGCGCAGGCAGCACACCTCGGCGGCGGTGCCGGCGTGCACGACGGCGTTGGTGACCAGCTCGCTGACCAGGACGACGGCGTCGTCGACGACCTCCGGCAGGCCCCAGCCCAACAGGGCCTCGCGGACGAAGGAGCGGGCGGCACCGGCCGACCGGCCCACGGGTTCGAAGGTGGCGGCTGCGCGCGCGGTGACCACGTTGCCACGTCTCCTCTGCTCTGGCCCTGGCTGCCCGGGGTGCGGCGCCGACTCCCGGTGCGCCGGCGGGGTGGCGGCGGCGCTGGGGCGGGTCGGTGGCCCGGTGCAGCGCTCCACCCTACTTTCCGCTGGGTTCCCCGCGGGGGCGGGGAGTCGAAACAGGCACCGGAGGGTGATTCTGCCCACCCGTTTCGCACCGGGCGGTACCAACCGAGCGCAACCGGCCTTGTACCGGGCGCGAGTGCTGCCAGACTGGGGGGTCCGCGATGTCCGGTCGGCGCAGTACGGTCGTTGCGGGTTCCGGTGGGCCCCGAGCGGCCACCGGGACGTAACGCCGGGACGGTTGCCGGCGGCGGGCCCCGTCCGGGGCGCGTCGGCGGGGCCGCCGGACAGTTCACGATCTGGGAGGGGCCCGTTGAGTTCGGCCACCAAGGACGCAACCGGTACGACGCCGCCCGCTCAGCGTGGTGGACGGCCCGGGGCCGCGCCGCGGAGCGCGGCCGGCCGGCGTGTCAACCACAACCGCGGCGCCGAGCCGGCCGAGTTGCGCAAGCTGCTGGCCGCGCTGACGGCGATGCGGGACGGAAACTTCCGGCGCCGGCTGACGGTGCCCGGGGACGGACCGCTGGCGGAGATCGCCGCGGTGTTCAACGAGGTGGCGGAGCGCAACCAGCACCTGACGGGCGAGCTGGCCCGGGTGCGGCGGGCGGTGGGCCGCGAGGGCCGGCTGAACGAGCGGCTGGAGACCGGTGCCGGCGAGGGCGCCTGGATGGCGGCGGTCGACAACTGCAACGCGCTGATCGACGACCTGGCGCGGCCGATGTCGGAGGTCGGCCGGGTGCTGACCTCGATCGCCGAGGGCGACCTCGACCAGAAGATGGAGCTGCGCTCGCTGCACAGCAACGGGGTGAGCCACCCGCTGCGCGGCGAGTACCTGAAGATCGGCCGCACCGTCAACGGGCTGGTGGACCAGCTGTCGGAGTTCACCGACGAGGTGACCCGGGTGGCCCGCGAGGTCGGTACCGAGGGCAAGCTGGGCGGCCAGGCGAAGGTCCGCAGCGTGTCCGGCAGCTGGAAGGACCTCGCGGACTCGGTCAACACCATGGCCGGTCGGCTGACCGCGCAGGTGCGGAACATCGCGCAGGTGACCACCGCGGTCGCCAAGGGCGACCTGTCCCGCAAGGTGACGGTCGAGGTGGCCGGCGAGATGCTGGAGCTGAAGAACACCGTCAACACGATGGTGGACCAGCTGAACGGCTTCGCGGCGCAGGTGACCCGGGTGGCCCGGGACGTGGGCACCGAGGGCAGGCTGGGCGGTCAGGCGCAGGTGCCCGGCGTCGCCGGGGTCTGGCGGGACCTCACCGATTCGGTGAACTTCATGGCGGACAACCTGACGGGTCAGGTCCGCAGCATCGCGCAGGTGACCACGGCGGTGGCGCGCGGCGACCTGTCGCAGAAGATCGAGGTGGACGCGCGCGGCGAGATCCTGGAGCTGAAGAACACCATCAACACGATGGTCGACCAGCTCTCCGGCTTCGCCGAGCAGGTGACCCGGGTGGCCCGTCAGGTGGGCACCGAGGGACGGCTGGGCGGTCAGGCGCAGGTGCCCTGGGCGGCCGGCGTCTGGCGGGACCTCACCGACAACGTCAACTTCATGGCGAACAACCTCACCGACCAGGTGCGGAACATCGCGCAGGTGACCACGGCGGTGGCGCGCGGCGACCTGTCGCAGAAGATCCAGGTGGACGCGCGCGGCGAGATCCTGGAGCTGAAGAACACCATCAACACGATGGTCGACCAGCTCTCGGCGTTCGCGGACGAGGTGACCCGGGTGGCCCGGGACGTCGGCACCGAGGGCATCCTCGGCGGCCAGGCGAGCGTGCCGGGGGTGTCCGGCACCTGGAAGGACCTGACCAACAGCGTCAACCTGATGGCCAACAACCTGACCAGCCAGGTCCGCAACATCGCCGAGGTGACCACCGCGGTGGCCCGCGGCGACGTCTCGAAGAAGATCACCGTCGACGCCCGGGGCGAGATCCTGGAGCTGGTCACCACCGTCAACACCATGGTGGACCAGTTGTCGGCGTTCGCCGACGAGGTCACCCGGGTGGCCCGCGAGGTCGGCACCGAGGGGAACCTCGGCGGGCAGGCCCGGGTGCGCGGGGTCTCGGGCATCTGGAAGGACCTGACCGACAACGTCAACTTCATGGCGTCGAACCTCACCAGCCAGGTGCGGAACATCGCCGAGGTGGCGACCGCGGTGGCCTCGGGCGACCTCTCCAAGAAGATCACCATCGAGGCGCAGGGCGAGGTCGCGGCGCTGGCCGGGACGCTCAACACCATGGTCGACCAGCTCTCCGCCTTCGCGGTGGAGGTGACCCGGGTGGCCCGCGAGGTGGGCACCGACGGGATCCTGGGCGGCCAGGCGGGCGTGCCGGGCGTGGCGGGCATCTGGAAGGACCTGACCGACAACGTCAACCTGATGGCCAACAACCTGACCGGTCAGGTGCGGAACATCGCGCTGGTGATCACGGCCGTGGCGCGCGGCGACCTGTCGCAGAAGATCGACGTGGACGCCCGGGGCGAGATCCTGGAGCTGAAGACCAGCATCAACACCATGGTGGACCAGCTGTCGGCGTTCGCCGACGAGGTGACCCGGGTGGCCCGCGAGGTCGGCACCGACGGGCGCCTGGGCGGCCAGGCCAGGGTGCCCGGGGTGGACGGCACCTGGCAGGACCTCACCGAGTCCGTCAACGAGCTGGCGAACAACCTCACCCGGCAGGTGCGCGCGATCGCGCAGGTCGCCACCGCGGTGACCCGGGGCGACCTGTCGCTGCGGATCGACGTGGACGCCGCCGGCGAGCTCGACGAGCTCAAGGACAACATCAACCAGATGATCGCCAACCTGCGCGAGACCACCCGCACCAACCAGGAGCAGGACTGGCTGAAGACCAACCTGGCCCGGATCTCCGGTCTGCTCCAGGGGCGGCGGGACCTGGAGGCGGTGGCCTCGCTGATCATGACCGAGCTCACCCCGGTGGTCTCGGCGCAGCACGGCGCGTTCTTCCTCGCCCAGCCGGCCGGCCGTACCGCCGAGCTGATCACCGAGGACGACGACGAGAACGACACGGTGCTGCGGCTGATCGGCAGCTACGGCTACCAGCGGCGGGCCATGCCGACGACCTTCCGCCCCGGTGAGTCGCTGATCGGGCAGGCGGCGGTGGAGAAGCGGGCGATCATCCTCAAGGAGGCGCCGCCCGGGTACCTGAAGATCGCCTCCGGCCTGGGCGAGGCCTCGCCGGCCCACATCGTGGTGCTGCCGGTGCTGTTCGAGGGCCGGCTGCTCGGGGTGATCGAGCTGGCCACCTTCAGCTCGTTCACCACCGTCGCGCTGGACTTCCTCAACCAGATCGCCGACCTCATCGGGGTCACCGTCAACACCATCAGCGTCAACACCAAGACCGAGGGCCTGCTGCTGGAGTCCCAGCGGCTGACCGCGGAACTCTCGATGCGGTCCGCCGAATTGGAGGCGCGTCAGGAGGAACTGGAGCGCACCAACGAGGAGTTGCAGGAGAAGGCCGAGCAACTCGCCCAGCAGAACCGCGACATCGAGATCAAGAACAGCGAGATCGAGGAGGCCCGGCAGGTGCTGGAGGAGCGCGCCGAGCAGCTCGCGCTGGCCTCCCGGTACAAGAGCGAGTTCCTCGCCAACATGTCGCACGAGCTGCGCACCCCGCTGAACTCGCTGCTGATCCTGGCCAAGCTGCTCTCCGACAACAACGAGGGCAACCTGTCGCCCAAGCAGGTCGAGTTCGCCGACACCATCCACGGTGCCGGCTCCGACCTGCTCCAGCTGATCAACGACATCCTCGACCTGTCCAAGGTCGAGGCGGGGAAGATGGACGTCCGGCCGGCCCGGATCGCCCTCGTCCAGCTGGTCGACTACGTGGAGGCGACCTTCCAGCCGGTCGCGCTCGACAAGAACCTGGAGTTCGGCGTCCGGGTCTCGCCGGCCCTGCCGGTCACCCTGCACACCGACGAGCAGCGGCTCCAGCAGGTGCTGCGCAACCTCATCTCCAACGCCGTGAAGTTCACCGACACCGGTGCCGTGGACTTCTCGATCAGCCCGGCCGGCCGGGACGTGCCGCAGCACGTGCGCGAGCAGCTGCTGGAGGCGGGCGCGATCGACGACCCGGACGACCCGCTGATCGCCTTCACGGTGTCCGACACCGGCATCGGGATCCCGGGCAACAAGCTGCGGGAGATCTTCGAGCCGTTCCGGCAGGCGGACGGCACCACCAGCCGCAAGTACGGCGGCACCGGTCTCGGGCTGTCGATCAGCCGGGAGATCGCCAGGCTGCTCGGCGGCGAGATCCACGCCGAGAGCGAGCTGGGCAAGGGCTCGACCTTCACCCTCTACCTGCCGCTGCGGGCCGAGGCCCCGGAGGCGGGCGGCCAGGCGGGCCCGAGCGCGCCCGTGCTGCGCGCCTCGGTCGGGGTGACCCCGGTGGGAACGCCGGTGCCGGTGGGCGAGAACCCGGCCGACCACTGGGCGCAGGAGGTGCGCGAGCTGGTCGAGGTCCGCCGCCGGGGCGCGGTCGAGCGCCGTCGCGCGGCGGCCCTGGACCTGCCGCCGGCCGACGGCAGGTCCGCCCCGGCCCGGCCCACCGGCCTGCGCGGGGACGCCGGACGGACGGGGGAGGGCCGGACGGCCGAGGGACGGGTCCCGGAGGCAGCGTCGACGCTCCGCTCCGCCGGCCGGAGCGACACCCGCTTCGACGGCGAGCAGGTGCTGATCGTCGACGACGACGTGCGCAACGTGTTCGCCCTCACCAGCGTGCTGGAGCAGCACGGCCTGACCGTCCTGTACGCGGAGAACGGCCGCGAGGGCATCGAGATGCTGGAGCAGCACGAGAACGTCGCGCTGGTCCTGATGGACATCATGATGCCGGAGATGGACGGGTACGCGACCACCGAGGCGATCCGCCGGATGCCCCAGTTCGCCGGGTTGCCGATCATCGCGCTGACCGCCAAGGCGATGAAGGGCGACAAGGAGAAGTCCCTGGAGGCCGGTGCCACCGACCACATCACCAAGCCGGTGGAGACCGACCACCTGCTGTCGGTGATGCACGAGTGGCTCACCGTCCGGAAGTCCTGACCGAGTTCCGACCGAGTCCTGACCGAGTCCTGACCGCCGGGCGCCGGGGCCCAGGAGGCCCCGGGCACGCCCGAGTTCGGCCCGGTCGGATGGCGGGGGCGTGAATCCCGGAGTACGCTCCGGGGTTCACGCCGGTGGGGCGGGCGGTTTGCTGGCGGCGAGGGCCGGGAACCGGGTAGGGTCACCGATCGTTGCGAACAGTGACCGAGTGACGACTCGCTGGTGAGCGTACGCCGGTGCACTGACTGCGCGCCGCTCCGGATCCGGACGCGACGGAGCGATGTGCCGGGCGAGGGGGTGCGGCTAGCATGGCCGGGGTAGCGGTGGGCAGTACGCGGGTGCCTTCCCCAGGTAGGCAGGCGACAGGAGGGCGCGTCGTAATGCAGAAGGCGAAGATCCTCCTGGTCGACGACCGGCCGGAGAACCTCCTGGCACTGGAGGCGATCCTCTCGGCGCTGGACCAGACCCTGGTCCGGGCGGCCTCCGGCGAGGAGGCGCTCAAGGCGCTGCTCACCGACGACTTCGCGGTGATCCTGCTGGACGTCCAGATGCCGGGGATGGACGGTTTCGAGACCGCCGCCCACATCAAGCGCCGCGAGCGCACCCGGGACATCCCGATCATCTTCCTGACCGCGATCAACCACGGCCCGCACCACACCTTCCGCGGGTACGCGGCCGGCGCGGTCGACTACATCTCCAAGCCGTTCGACCCCTGGGTGCTGCGCGCCAAGGTCTCGGTCTTCGTCGACCTCTACATGAAGAACTGCCAGCTGAAGGAGCAGGCCGCGCTGCTGCGGCTGCAGCTGGAGGCGAGCGGCGCCGAGCCGGCCATCGGCGGCGCGCTGCTGGGCGAGCTGTCGGCCCGGCTGGCCGCCGTCGAGGAGCAGGCCGAGTCGCTGACCAAGCAGCTGGACGGCACCGAGGACAGCGGGGTGGCGGCCACCGCGGCGCACCTGGAGCGCAAGCTGGCCGGCCTGCGACGGGCGCTGGACGCGCTGCGCCCCGGCACCGACTGAGCGCGCCCCGGGCCCGGGCCCGGCGGCCTCCCGTCGGGCCCCGGCGCTCGCCCGTCCGGGTGAACACGACCGCCGTGACGGTGTGTCGGCGACACGTCCGGGCACCCCGGCCGGACGACATGGGCACAGCTGGTGCGCCCCGGTAGGCTGCTGACCCATGGCCACACGTACGCCCGGAAGCGCGGCACGCAACCCGAGTCCGGGACCGTCCAAGAAGGCCGTGGCGAAGGCTCCGGCCAAGCCGCCCGCGAAGAAGGCGGCCGCCAAGAAGGCCGCCCCGGCGAAGCGGACGGCGGCCAAGCCGGCCGCCCCGCCGCCCCCCGCGCCCCGGCCGATACTCTTCCGCGCCGTGCGCGCCCTCTGGCTCGGGACGGCGCACGGCATCGGCGCGGTCTTCCGCGGTTTCGGCGACGGCGCGAAGAACCTCGACCCGGCGCACCGCAAGGACGGCGTCGGCCTGCTGCTGCTCGCGCTGGCCCTGGTCACCGCCGCCGGCACCTGGTTCAGCCCGCAGGGCTGGCTGGGCGAGGCGGCCACCAACGTGGTCTCCGGCCTGTTCGGCCGGCTGGACGTGCTGGTGCCCTTCCTGCTGGCCGCGGTGGCGGTCCGGCTGATGCGCCACCCGGAGCTGCCGGAGGCCAACGGGCGGATCATGATCGGTCTGAGCACCCTGCTGGTCGGGGTGCTCGGCCTGGTCCACATCGGCTGCGGCGCGCCCGTGATGGGCAGCGGCGCGACCCGGATAAGGACCGCCGGCGGGATCATCGGCTGGGCCGCGTCCACCCCGATGATGGCCGCCGCCGGACCGGCCCTGGCGGTGCCGCTGCTCCTGCTGCTCGCCTTCTTCGGCCTGCTGGTCACCACCGCCACCCCGGTCAACCGGATCCCGGAGCGGATGCGCGCGGTCGGCGTCCGGCTGGGCGTGGTCGAGGCCGGCCCGCAGGACACCGGGCACGGGGGGCGCACGCCGGAGCGTGAGTTCTCCCACGAACCGCCCGAGGACGCCGACCCCGCGGCCCTGCCCTTCACCGTGGACTCCGGCGAGGACGACCCCTCGGACGAGGTGGGCGCCCGCCGGCGCCGCCGCCGGCGGAAGCCGGAGCCGGACGGGGAGTCCGCCGGGCCGGACATGTTCGCCAAGGAGCCCCTGGACCCGTACGCCACCCGGAACATCGCCGCCGGCGCCGCCGCCGACCTGGACGGCGCGCTGGTCTACGGCGTGCCCGCCTCCTCGGCGGTGGCGGACATGATGCACCAGGTGCAGGACCGCACCGCCCCGCCGGAGGAGCCCGCCGTGCCGGCCGCCCGCACCGGCGGGGGCCCCGGCGCCGCCGAGGAGCACGGTCCGGCGCCGGTCCGGATGGAGCAGCTCCAGCTCGGGGAGGGCCTCACCTACGCGCTGCCCCCGCTCGACCTGCTGGAGCGCGGCGGCCCGGCCAAGGCCCGCAGCGCCCTCAACGACGAGGTGGTGGCCCAGCTCACCGGGACCTTCGGCGAGTTCAAGGTGGACGCCCGGGTGACCGGCTTCACCCGCGGCCCGACGGTCACCCGCTACGAGGTCGAGCTGGGCCCGGCCGTCAAGGTCGAGCGGATCACCGCGCTCGCCAAGAACATCGCGTACGCGGTGGCCAGCGCGGACGTGCGGATCATCAGCCCGATCCCGGGGAAGTCCGCGGTCGGCATCGAGATCCCGAACCGGGACCGCGAGATGGTCAACCTCGGCGACCTGCTGCGCTCGCGCACCGCGGCCGAGGACACCCACCCGATGGTCGTCGGCATGGGCAAGGACGTCGAGGGCCACACCGTGATGGCCAACCTCGCCAAGATGCCGCACATCCTGGTGGCCGGCGCGACCGGCGCGGGCAAGTCGTCCTGCATCAACTGCCTGATCACCTCGATCCTCGCCCGGGCCACCCCGGACGAGGTGCGGATGGTGCTGGTCGACCCCAAGCGGGTCGAGCTGACCGCGTACGAGGGCATCCCGCACCTCATCACGCCGATCATCACCAACCCGAAGAAGGCCGCCGAGGCCCTCCAGTGGGTGGTCCGCGAGATGGACATGCGCTACGACGACCTCGCCGCGTTCGGCTTCCGCCACGTGGACGACTTCAACGCGGCGGTCCGGGCCGGCACCGTCACCCCGCCGCTCGGCAGCGAGCGCGAGCTGACGCCGTACCCGTACCTGCTGGTGATCGTCGACGAGCTGGCCGACCTCATGATGGTCGCGCCGCGCGACGTCGAGGACTCGGTGGTCCGGATCACCCAGCTGGCCCGCGCGGCCGGCATCCACCTGGTGCTCGCCACCCAGCGGCCCTCGGTGGACGTGGTCACCGGTCTGATCAAGGCCAACGTGCCGTCCCGGCTCGCCTTCGCCACTTCGGCGATGGCCGACTCCCGGGTCATCCTGGACCAGCCCGGCGCGGAGAAGCTGATCGGCAAGGGCGACGCGCTGTTCCTGCCGATGGGCGCGAGCAAGCCGATCCGCATGCAGGGCGCGTTCGTCACCGAGGCCGAGATCGCCGCGGTGGTGCAGCACTGCAAGGAGCAGCTGTCGGCCGTCTACCGCGACGACGTGACGGTCGGCGGCGGGCCGAAGAAGGAGATCGACGAGGAGATCGGCGACGACCTGGAGCTGTTGATCCAGGCGGCCGAGCTGGTCGTCTCCACCCAGTTCGGCTCCACCTCGATGCTGCAGCGCAAGCTGCGGGTCGGCTTCGCCAAGGCCGGCCGGCTGATGGACCTCATGGAGTCGCGCGGCATCGTGGGGCCGAGCGAGGGCTCCAAGGCCCGTGACGTCCTGGTCAAGCCGGACGAGCTGGACGCGGTGATCGTCACCATCCGCGGCTGAGCGCGCCCCCGGGGGCGTCCGGGGGGCGTCCGGGACGCTGACGGGTGTTCACCCGTTCGGACGGGGGTAGGCGGCCGGTGCGGAACCGATCGGATGCGCACGGCGTCCCACGGGCGACGGCCGATGTGCCGCCCCGGTACGGGGGCCCCGGAGACGGCGGCCCCCGCACTGACGGGCGGTCAGTGCACGCCCGGCCCCGAGCCGGGGCGGGCGAGCGCATTCGGGCCTGTTCCGCTTGAGAAACGATCCGCCCACGCCCCTAGACTGTTCCCCAGCAGGTGGCCAACCGCTCGAAAGGCGTGCACCGTGACCATCGGCAAGTCCCCCGACCGCGAGAACGCCGCGTCGTCCGCCGTGCCCTCCGGGGCCGCGGAACAGTCCGCCGATGCCCCGAGCATCGGGCGGGTGCTGTCCGCCGCCCGGATCGACGCCGGGTTCACGGTGGATCAGGTGAGCAGTGCCACCCGGGTGCGGGTGCCGATCGTGCACGCCATCGAGGAGGACGACTTCGGACGGTGCGGCGGCGACTTCTACGCCCGCGGCCACATCCGGGCGATCGCCCAGCTGGTCGGCGTCGACGGCGAGGCCCTGGTGGCCCGCTACGACGCCGCGCACGGCGGCTCCCCGGCTTCCCGGCGGCCCACCGAGCTGATCGAGAGCGGCCCGATCAAGGTCCCCGGCCGGGGCCGGCCGAACTGGACGGCGGCGATGGTCGCCGCGATCGTCGCGGTCGTCGGGATCATCGGCTTCAACCTGGTGAGCGGCAAGAGCGGCGCCGGCACCACCGGCTCCGCCAGCGCCCCGCTGCCCTCCGGCTCCGGCACCGGCTCGGTCGCCCCGGTGGCCCCGGCGCCCACCCCGACCGTGCAGCCGCCCGCGCCGGCGCCCAGCGCCGCCGCGATCGCCGCCGCCCCGGCCGACAAGGTCACCGTGAAGCTGGTCGCCGAGAAGGACACCAGCTGGGTCTCGGCGGTGGACGGCGGCGGGAAGTCGCTGTTCCAGAACAACATCGAGGAAGGTCAGGACCAGACCTTCACCGACCCCAAGCAGATCAAGCTGGTGATCGGCAACGCGGGCGCCGTGCACGTGTACGTCAACGGCAAGGACCTGGGTCCGGCGGGCAAGAACGGCCAGGTGGTGCACGTCACGTACACCCCCGGCGACCCGCAGGCGGGCTGATCGGGAGGGGCGTCGGACCGGCCGGGAACCCGGCCGGACGGGGCGCGCGGCCTCCGGGGCGAACGGCTCCGGCGGCCGCGCGTTAATCTTGGCCCTATGCCTGATCGCCGTACTGTCGCCCTTGTCACGCTCGGATGCGCCCGCAACGAGGTGGACTCCGAGGAACTCGCCGGGCGACTGGAGGCCGACGGCTGGTTGCTCGTGGACGACGCAGCCGAAGCCGACGTCGCCGTCGTCAACACCTGTGGCTTCGTCGAGGCCGCCAAGAAGGACTCCGTCGACGCCCTCCTGGAGGCCAACGACCTCAAGGGTCACGGCCGCACCCAGGCGGTCGTCGCGGTCGGCTGCATGGCCGAGCGCTACGGCAAGGAGCTGGCCGACGCGCTGCCCGAGGCCGACGGTGTGCTCGGCTTCGACGACTACTCGGACATCTCCGACCGTCTGCAGACCATCCTGTCCGGCGGCCACCACGCCCCGCACCTGCCGCGCGACCGCCGCAAGCTGCTTCCCCTGAGCCCCGTCGAACGCCAGGCCGCCGCCACCGAGGTGGCCCTGCCCGGCCACGGCGCCCCCGAGGACCTGCCGGAGGGCGTCGCGCCCGCCTCCGGGCCGCGCACCCTGCGCAAGCGCCTGGACGACAGCCCCGTCGCCTCCGTCAAGCTCGCCTCCGGCTGCGACCGGCGCTGCTCCTTCTGCGCCATCCCCGCCTTCCGCGGCTCGTTCATCTCCCGCCGCCCCTCGGACGTCCTGCAGGAGGCCCAGTGGCTGGCCGGGGAGGGCGTCCGCGAGGTCGTCCTGGTCAGCGAGAACAACACCTCGTACGGCAAGGACCTCGGCGACATCCGCCTGCTGGAGACCCTGCTCACCGAGATCGCCGCGGTCGACGGCGTCGAGCGGGTCCGGGTCTCCTACCTGCAGCCCGCCGAGATGCGCCCCGGGCTGATCGACGCGATGACCGGCACCGCCGACGTGGTGCCCTACTTCGACCTGTCGTTCCAGCACTCCGCGCCGGCCGTGCTGCGCCGGATGCGCCGCTTCGGCTCCACCGACCAGTTCCTGGAGCTGCTCGGCACCATCCGCGGCAAGGCCCCGCAGGCCGGCGCCCGGTCCAACTTCATCGTCGGCTTCCCCGGCGAGACCGAGGAGGACTTCGCCGAGCTGGAGCGGTTCGTCACCAACGCCGGGCTGGACGCGATCGGCGTCTTCGGCTACTCGGACGAGGACGGCACCGAGGCGGCCACCTACGAGGACAAGCTGCCGGAGGAGGTCGTCGCCGACCGGCTGGCCCGGCTCAGCCGGCTCGCCGAGGAGATGACCGCCCAGCGCGCCGAGCAGCGGATCGGCACCGAGATCGAGGTGCTGGTCGAGTTCGTCGACGGCGACCTGGTCGAGGGCCGCGCCGCCCACCAGGCCCCCGAGACGGACGGCGCCACCACGCTCCTCGGCCTCGACGACCCCGAGGTCGGGCAGTTCTACCGGGCCCGGGTGGTCGCCAGCGAGGGCGTCGACCTGGTCGCCGAGGCGCTGGAGCAGGTGCGGGTCCGCCGGGCGCCGGGAGCCGGGGCATGACCCAGGGGCCCGGCGCCCCGACCGCGGCCCACCCGGGCAGACCGGCGGCCGCGGTGCCTCCGGCGCCCGGGATCTGGAACATCGCGAACGTGCTGACCATGGTCCGGCTGCTGCTGGTCCCGGTCTTCGTGACCCTGCTGTTCGCCGAGGGCGGCCACGACCCCAAGTGGCGTTCGGTGGCCTGGGCCTCCTTCGCCATCGCGATGATCACCGACCTGTTCGACGGCGAGCTGGCCCGGCGCAAGGGGCTGGTCACCGACTTCGGCAAGATCGCCGACCCGATCGCCGACAAGGCGATCATGGGTGCCGCGCTGATCGGGCTGTCGGTGCTGGGGGACCTGCCCTGGTGGATCACCGTGGTGATCCTGGCCCGCGAACTCGGCATCACGCTGATGCGGTTCTGGGTGATCCGTTTCGGCGTCATCCCGGCCAGCCGGGGCGGCAAGATCAAGACGCTCACCCAGGGCATCGCGGTCGGCATGTACGTCCTGGAGCTGACCGGCTGGCTGGCCACCGCCCGGGCCGTGCTGATGGGGGTCGCGGTGCTGCTGACGGTGGGCACCGCGCTGGACTACGTGGGGCAGGCGTTGCGCCTGCGCCGGGAGGGCCTGGCCGCGCGACGCACGGCCGGGTGAAGTCGGGCCGAAGCGGCCCCCCGACGGCCCTCCGGGCCCACAATGGCGGGTACTCCGGGGCGGGCCCGGGGGAGCGCGAGGGAGGGACGTCGGGATGAGCGGTAGAGCCGGGACGGTGCGGGCCGCGATCGGGTCGGACGACGGGGCGCAGCAGGGGCCGCAGCACGAGCACGAGGGGGCGCGGCAGCCGGTGAACGGGCCGGTGTACGGGTCGGGGGACGGCCCGGGCGACGGGTCGACGGACGGGTCGGTGGACCTGGGGCTGGCCGAGCGGGCGCACGCCGCGCTGCGGGCGGAGGGCGGCACGGTGGCCGTCGCGGAGTCGCTGACCGGTGGACTGCTGGCGGCCGCGCTGGTGGACGTCCCCGGGGCGTCCGCGACCTTCCGGGGGTCGGTGACGGCCTACGCGACCGAACTGAAGGCCTCGGTGCTCGGCGTCGACGAGGGCCTGCTGGCCGTCCACGGCCCGGTCCACCCGGTGGTGGCCCGGCAGATGGCGGAGGGCGTGCGGAAGCTGCTCGGTGCCACCTACGGGGTCGCGACGACCGGGGTGGCCGGCCCCGAGCCGCAGGACGGGCAGTCGGTCGGCACGGTACACCTCGCGGTGGCGGGCCCGGGGGGAAGTCTGGTCAGTTCGCCCCGGTTGTCGGGGGAGCGTGCCACAATCCGTCACGGGGCGGTGACCGCCGCTCTGGAGCTGCTCGTCGGGCGGCTCCCGTCCGGTCCGCCCACGCACTGAGCACGCCCGCACCGAGCACAAGAGCACACCCGCACCGAGCACGCCCACCCACCGGGCCGTCGTCCGCACCACTCCCACCGTTCGTCCCGCTGTCCGTCCCACCGCCCGCGCACCGCCGCCTCCCCGGGCACCCGCCGGGGGCCGTGCGCAGGATCTCCACCGAACCGAGATCTGCCGAACTGGCGTGCGGGCATCGCACGACTGCAGGATCGTGTTACATCGGGGGTCCCGGTTGGGCAGAAACCAGGTGGCGAACGAGTGGCGCGGTGGTGACCAGGTGCCGCCCGGAGGGTACGACGAGGTGCCCGCCGGCCCGGGTGCGACACCGAAACAGGGGAGGGGACAGCCTTGCAGCCCAGAGTGAACACGACCATGGTCCCCGCACGCGAAGCGGGCAAGGCGGTACGGTGGGGGCGTGACATCTCGATCCGCAGTCCGAGGAGGGAGGCACCGATGATCCTGCTCCGTCGCCTACTGGGCGATGTACTGCGTCGGCAGCGCCAGCGCCAGGGCCGCACACTCCGCGAGGTGTCGGCGGCCGCCAGGGTTTCGCTCGGGTACCTCTCCGAGGTCGAGCGGGGACAGAAGGAGGCCTCCTCGGAGCTGCTCTCCGCCATCTGCGACGCACTCGACGTCCGGATGTCCGAGGTCATGCGCGAGGTCAGCGACGAACTGTCGCTCGCCGAACTTGCGGCGATGGCCACCCTCTCCGAAGGTGAACTGCTGAGGCCGGTGCTCGAACCGGTACCGCTGCCGGCCCCCGGTACCGACCGGGCGAACATCTCGCCCAAGGCCGCCGCGATGGACGTGGTCGCCGCCTGACCTGGCCTCGGAACGGGTTGCATCCAGCCCGGGTTGAGCGAAGGAGGCGGTCGTGCGGAGTGCGGCGGCGATGCGTGCCGGGGCTCGAATACGGCTCCGGCGGGTGCGGTCCCGGCGGGGTCCGGTGGTCCTGGTCCTCCTGACGGTCCTGGCCGTCGGGTTCGGCTGGTGGTTGGCGACCGGAGCCGGGCGATTGCCCGACGGCGCGATGCTGGGCCTGTTGGCGGCCGGCGGCTGGGGCCTCGGGTTGATCCCGGTCCACGCCGACCGGTGGTCCACCGGCCCGACCCGACGTCGGACGGGTGAACCGGACCCACGGCCGGAGGCCGAACCTCCGGTCGGGTGACAGAACGCGGACGAGGGCCGCGGGACCTTGAGGTCCCGCGGCCCTCGTCGTGCGTCCGGGGCCGGTCAGCCGGTGCACGGCGTCGTTCGTCCGGACCGGGGCTGCTTTTCGGTCTCTTCCAGGGCCCTTTCCGGCCCATCGGCCCGCTGCCGCCGATCCGCCGCCGATCCGCCGCCGATCCGTCCCGGGCCGGCCGCCACCGCCGCCACCGGCCGACAGCGGCCGGTGGCAGCCGATGGCTCAGGGCCGCAGCCGCAGACCGCGCGGGGTGGCGTGGAAGCCGGCCTCCTCCAGCGCGGCGCCGAGGACGGAGCCGAGGGCCGGCTCGCCGTTGGCCCGCTCGACGGTGACGCTGCCGAGCGCCCCGGCCCGGGCGGCCCCGGCCAGTGCGGCCGCCGCGGCGGCGAGCGTCGCCCCGTCCTCCGGCCAGGCCAGCAGGGACTTGCCGCCGCGCTCGACGTAGAGGCACAGCTCGCCGTCGACCAGGACCACCAGGGCGCCGGCCTTCCGACCCGGCCGGTGCGCCTTGCCCCCGGCCTCCGCGGCCCCGGCGGGCGGCTCGGGCCAGGGCAGCGCGGCGCCGTAGGCGTTGGCCGGATCGGCGGCGGCCAGCACCAGGGCCTGCGGCGGCTCGGCCGACGGGGCGGCCGGCCACTCCACGCCCCGGGCCCGCTCCAGCCGGCCGTTGACCGAGCGCAGCCGGTCGGCGGCGCCCTCCATGGCGAACTGGGCGCCGCCCAGTCCCTCGACGAAGTAGCCCCGACGGGCCCGGCCGCGCTCCTCCATGGCGGCGAGCACCCGGTAGACCCCGGCGAAGCCGCCCGGGACCCGCTCGGCGACGACGGTGCCGCGGGTGAGCAGGCCGTGCCGGTCCAGCAGGCCCTGGGCCTGGGCGGTGGCCCGGACGGTCGGGTCGGCGGCGAACGGGGGCAGCAGCGACCACCGCCCGCCGACCGTCGGCGGGCCGCTGCGCAGGGCCCCGCCGAGCCGGCCGTGGGGGCGCCCGGCGCCGCCGTAGCGGCCGCGCGGGGTGGCCCGGGGCGCGCGGTGCGCGGTGGAGCCGGCCGTCCGGCCGGAGCCGAGCAGGGCACGCAGCGGGGCCAGGGTGTCGTTGCTGACGAAGCCGGCCCACACGAGGTCCCACAGGGCCTCGACGATCTCCGGCTCGGGCGTCTCCGGGAGGTGGGCGACCAGCTGGCGGAAGAACAGGCCGTAGCCGCCGCTGAGCGCCTCCAGCAGTGCGGTGTGCACCGGGGTGACGGTGGGCGGGACGGGTTCGGGGCGCAGCAGGTGGGCGTTCTCGGCCAGGTGCAGGCTGATCCAGCCGTCCTTGCCGGGCAGGGCGCCGGCGCCGGCCCAGCCGATCTCGCCGGCCGCCGTCAGTTCGTCCAGCAGCCCGGGGGAGTAGTCGCTCAGGCGGGCCGGGAGGATCAGCTTCTCCAGGGCGGAGGCGGGCAGGGCGGCGCCCTGGAGCTGTTCGACCACCCGGAGCAGGCCGTCCGGTCCGCGCAGCCGGTGGCCGGAGAGGTGCTGCCACTGGGGCAGGAAGGCGGCCAGGGCGCGGGGCGGGACGGGCTCGACCTCCTGGCGCAGGGCGGCCAGCGAGCGGCGGCGCAGTCGGCGCAGCACCTCGGCGTCGCACCACTCGACCGTGGCGGTGTGGTCGTCCACCGGGCGGAACTCGCCCTGGACCAGCCGGCCGGTGGCGGTGAGCCGGTGCAGGGTGCCGGTGACCACGGCGGTGCCGAGACCGTAGCGGGCGGCGGCCTCGGCGGCGGTGAACGGGCCGTGGGTGCGGGCGTGCCGGGCGAGGAGGTCGCCGAGCGGGTCCTTGACCGGTTCGGTGAAGGCCTCGGGCACGCCGACCGGCAGCGGGGTGCCGAGGGCGTCGCGCAGCCGGCCGGCGTCCTCGACGGCGGACCAGCGCTGCTCGCCGGCGATCCGGACCTGGATCACCCGGCGGGCGGCCTCCAGTTCGAGCGCCCAGAGCGGTTCGGCGCCGCGGGCGGTCAGCTCGGCCTCGCTGAGCGGGCCGAGCAGGCGCAGCGCGTCGGCGACCCCCTCGGCGTCCTTGATCCGGCGCTCGGGGGTGAGCCGCTGGAGCTCGGCCTCCAGCTCGGCGAGCACCTCGGGGTCGAGCAGTTCGCGCAGCTCGGCCTGGCCGAGGAGTTCGGACAGCAGCCGGGAGTCGAGCGAGAGGGCGGCGGCCCGGCGCTCGGCGAGCGGGGAGTCGCCCTCGTAGAGGAACTGGGCGACGTAGCCGAAGAGCAGGGAGCGGGCGAAGGGGGAGGGCTCGGGGGTGGTGACCTCGACCAGGCGGACCGCGCGGGACTCGAGGTCCCCCATGAGCTCGACCAGGCCGGGGACGTCGAAGACGTCCTGGAGGCACTCCCGGACGGCCTCCAGCACGATCGGGAAGGAGCCGTACTCGGCGGCGACCTCCAGCAGCTGGGCGGCGCGCCGGCGCTGCTGCCAGAGCGGGGTGCGCTTGCCGGGGTTGCGGCGGGGGAGCAGCAGGGCGCGTCCGGCGCACTCGCGGAAGCGGGAGGCGAACAGGGCAGAGCCGCCGACCTGGTCGGTGACCAGCTGCTCGATCTCCTGGGGGTCGAACAGGGCGGCGTCGGCGCCGACCGGGGCGTCGTCGGTGACCGCCTTGGCGGTCGGGCCGGCGAAGTCGAAGCCGGGGTCGAGCAGGTCGGCGTCGGGCAGCCGCAGCACGATGCCGTCGTCGGCGTGCATGACCTGTGGGTCGAGGCCGTGCTTCTCGCGCAGCCGGGCGGCCAGGGCGAGCGCCCAGGGGGCGTGCACCTGGGCGCCGAAGGGCGAGTGCACGACGATCCGCCAGTCGCCGAGTTCGTCGCGGAAGCGCTCGACCACGATGGTGCGGTCGTCGGGGAGGTGGCCGCAGGCGGCACGCTGTTCGGTGAGGTAGTCGAGCAGGTTCCCGGCGGCCCAGTCGTCGAGTCCGGCCTCCTTGAGCCGGGCGGTGGCGGCCGCCGGGTCGAGGGCGCCGAGCTCGCGGGTGAAGGCGCCGAGGGCGCGGCCGAGTTCGAGCGGGCGGCCGAGGGAGTCGCCCTTCCAGAACGGCAGCCGGCCGGGGATGCCGGGGGCGGGGGTGACCAGCACCTTGTCGTGGGTGATCTCCTCGATCCGCCAGGAGGTGGTGCCGAGGGTGAAGACGTCGCCCACCCGGGACTCGTAGACCATCTCCTCGTCCAGCTCTCCCACCCGCCCCCCGCCCTTCTTCGGGTCGGCGCCGGCGATGAAGACGCCGAACAGCCCGCGGTCGGGGATGGTGCCGCCGGAGGTGACGGCCAGCCGCTGGGCGCCGGGGCGGCCCGTGACGGTGCCGGCCACCCGGTCCCAGACCAGGCGGGGCCGCAGCTCGGCGAAGGCGTCGGAGGGGTAGCGGCCGGCCAGCATGTCGAGCACCGCGTCGAAGGCGGACTGCGGCAGGGTGGCGAACGGCGCGGCCCGGCGGACCAGGGTGAGCAGCTCGTCGACCTGCCAGGTGTCCATCCCGGTCATCGCGACCAGTTGCTGGGCGAGGACGTCGAGCGGGTTGCGCGGGACGCGCAGCGCCTCGATCCGGCCGGCCCGCATCCGCTCGGTGACCACGGCGGACTGGACGAGGTCGCCCCGGTACTTGGGGAAGACGACGCCGGTGGAGACGGCGCCGACCTGGTGGCCGGCCCGCCCGACCCGCTGGAGGCCGGAGGCCACCGAGGGCGGCGACTCGACCTGGACCACCAGCTCGACGGCGCCCATGTCGATGCCCAGCTCCAGGCTGGAGGTGGCGACCACGGCGGGCAGCCGCCCGGCCTTGAGCTCCTCCTCGACGACGGCGCGCTGCTCCTTGGAGACCGAGCCGTGGTGGGCGCGGGCGATCACCGATGGGGCGCCGCGGGCGGCGCCGGAGCCGCCCATCAGCTGGGCGGGGCCGTGCGCCTCGGGCAGCGGGGCGCCGCCGGAGCGCTCCAGGGCGATCTCGTTCAGCCGGTTGCAGAGCCGCTCGGCGAGGCGGCGGGAGTTGGCGAAGACGATGGTCGAGCGGTGGGCCTGGACGAGGTCGACGATCCGCTCCTCGACGTGCGGCCAGATGGACGCCTGGCGCTGCGGGTCGCTCTCCGCGGCGCCGCCGACGGTGGGGGCGGCGGGCAGGTCGTCGAGGTTCGGGACGGGGACGACCACGGAGAGGTCGAACTCCTTGGCGGCGGGCGGCTGGACCACCTCGGCGCCGCGCCCGGGGCTGAGGAAGCGGGCCACCTCCTCGACCGGGCGGACGGTGGCGGACAGGCCGATCCGGCGGGCCGGGCGGTCGAGCAGCTCGTCCAGCCGCTCCAGGGAGAGCGCCAGGTGGGCGCCGCGCTTGGTGCCCGCGACGGCGTGCACCTCGTCCAGGATCACCGTGTCGATGCCGCGCAGCGCCTCCCGGGAGGCGGAGGTGAGCAGCAGGAAGAGCGACTCGGGGGTGGTGATGAGGATGTCCGGCGGGTGGGTGGCGAAGCGCCGGCGGTCGGCGGCCGGGGTGTCGCCGGAGCGGATGCCGACCTGGACGTCCGGTTCGGGCAGGCCGAGCCGGACGGACGCCTGGCGCAGACCGGCCAGCGGGGCGCGGAGGTTGCGCTCGACGTCGACCGCGAGGGCCTTGAGCGGGGAGATGTAGAGGACCCGGCAGCGGCGCTTGGGCTCGGCGGGGGGCGGGGTGCTGCTGAGCCGGTCCAGCGCGGAGAGGAAGGCCGCGAGGGTCTTGCCGGAGCCGGTGGGGGCGACCACCAGGACGTCGGTGTCCCGGGCGATGGCGCGCCAGGCCTCGGCCTGGGCGGTGGTGGGCGCGGAGAAGGCACCCGTGAACCAGGCCCGGGTGGCGGGGGCGAAGCCGGCCAGCGGGTCGGCCGGGCTCGGGGTCGGGTGCTCGGTCGCCATGCCCCCATGGTGCCCGGTGGCACTGACAACGGGGCCGGGGCGCGGGGGACGCCTGCCGTTCGGGGCAACCGGGAAGGCGAGGCGAACAAACCGATCATATGGTGATGATTCAGACACCCGTAATGCTCCTGCGGAGACCAGACCTCCTGCGGCCGGCCGGCTCCGGCACGGCCGCCGGGACCGACGAGCGGAGACCGTGCCATGGCGCAGGCGGACCCGTCCGGCCGCGGTCCCGTCCCGGTCCCCGGCCGCGGTCCCGACCGGCCGCCCGTGCGGCCGCCCGTGCCGGTCCGGACGGCCGGTTCCGGCGGGGCTTCCCGGCGCCGGGCCCGGGGGCCGTTCCGGATCCTGCTCGCGATGCTGCTGACCGCGCTGGTCGTCGGCGGGGCGGTGCCCTACGTCGCCGGGCCGGGCCGCTCCTACCTCAGCTACCTGGTGCTGGCCGAGCGGGCCGACGCCGACGGGGCCGGCCGGGCGGCGGCCGAGGCCCGCGCGGCCGGCGGGCAGGTCGTCCAGGAGTACCCGCAGATCGGGGTGGTGCTCGCGTACGCGGGCGGGGGCTTCGCGGAGAAGGTCCGGGGCCGCCCCGGGGTGGCCGCGGTCGGCGCCACCCGCACCTCGCCGGTGCCGGGACCGCCCCGGCCGCTGGACGGCGCGGGGGACTTCCGGGCCGGCGGCGCCGCGGCGGCCGGGGCCGGGGCCGGGGACGGGGTCGCGGGTGCCGGAGCCGGGGACGGCGGGGACGACGGCACCGTCACGGTCCCCGACCCGGCCGAGCAGGACGCCTGGAACCTCGCCCTGCTCGGCGCCGCCCCCGGTGCGGGCGCGGACGCCACCCCCAACCTCCTGCGCGGCCCCGACGCCCCCGCCGCCGAGGCCCTGCGCGGGGTGCTGGTCGCCGTCCTCGACTCCGGCGTCGACGACACCCACCCCGATCTGCGCGCCGCCGTCGACCCGAGGAGCTCCGCCTCCTGCGCCGACGGCCGCCCCGACGCCCGCACCGGCTCCTGGCGCCCCGACGCGGGCGTCGGCGAGAGCGGTCACGGCACCCATGTCGCCGGGATCGTCGGCGCCGCCCGGGACGGCCGCGGCGTCGGCGGGGTCGCGCCCGGCGTGCGGATCGCCGCCGTCCGGCTGCTCGGACCGCTCGGCCAGTACTACGCCGAGAACATCGTCTGCGGCATGCTCTGGGCCGCCGACCACGGGGCCAGGGCGATCAACAACAGCTACTTCGCCGACCCGTGGAAGTACAACTGCCCCGGCGACGCCGACCAGGCCGCGCTGACCGCCGCGGTCGGCCGGGCCGCCGAGTACGCCCGCCGCAAGGGCGCGGTGGTGGTCGCCTCGGCGGGCAACGACGCGCAGGACCTCAACGCCTCCCGCGCCGACGAGCGCAGCCCCAACGACCGCACGACCGGGCCGCCGCAGTCCCGCTACGTCGGTCCCGAGTGCGTCCGGCTGCCCGGCGAGCTGCCCGGCGTGGTCACGGTGACCGCCGTCGACCGGGACGGCCGCCCGTCCGCCTACACCAACCACGGACGCGGGCGGGTCTCGCTCGCCGCGCCCGGCGGGGATCCGGACGGCGGCGCGCAGGGGGCGGTGGTCTCCGACTGGCCGGGCGGCCGGTACGCCGCGCTGGCCGGCACCTCGATGGCGGCCGCGCACGTCACCGGGGCGGTCGCGGTGGCCGCCGCGCTGCACCCGGACTGGGACTCCGACCGGCTCGCCGCGCTGCTGGCCGCCACGGCGGACGCCGCCTGCCCGCCCGGCCCGCACGCCTGCGGCGACCGGGAGTACTACGGCGCCGGGACGCTGGCGCTGCCGCGCTGACCGGGCACCGCCTCCGGGCGGCGTCCGGCCGTACGGCGTGGATCCGACGGGTCGGCGGAAAACCGGGTGACGCGGCGGGGCGGACCGGCGAGGATCGTGGGATGGACGCCTTCCTCACCACCGAGCGGCTGGTGCTGCGCCGCTTCACCGCCGACGACGTGGACGCCCTGGTGGAGCTGGACGCCGACCCGGAGGTCACCCGCTACCTCTCCGGCGGCCGGCCGACCCCGCGCGCGGTGGTCGAGGACACCCTGCTGCCGCTCTACTTCGACCACTACCGCCGGTACGGCGACCTCGGCTGGTGGGCCGCCGAGGAGCGGGACGGCGGGGCCTTCCTCGGCTGGTTCGAGTTCCGGCCGCCGGACGGCGACCGCGCCGAGGTCGAGCTCGGCTACCGGCTGCGCCGCCCGGCCTGGGGGCACGGCTACGCCACCGAGGGCGCCCGGGCGCTGATCCGCCGGGGCTTCACCGACCTCGGCGTCGAGCGGGTGGTGGCGTACACCATGGCGGTCAACGGCGGGTCGCGGCGGGTGATGGAGAAGGCCGGGCTCTCGTACGTGCGCACCTTCCACGAGGACCACCCGGAGGCGATCCCGGGCAGCGAGCACGGCGAGGTCGAGTACGCCCTGACGGCCGCCGACTGGCGGCCCTGAGGGCCCGGCACGGCCCCGGGGCGGTCCGGGATACTGGTGGGCATGAGGCTGACGGAGTTCTGGCGGCGAATGGACGAGCACTTCGGCGGGGCGTACGCGGAGTCGTTCGCGAGCGACCACGTGATGAGCGAGCTGGGCGGGCGGACCGTGCGGCAGGCGCTGGAGGCGGGCTGGGAGGCCAAGGACGTCTGGCGGGTGGTCTGCGACACCCAGGGCGTCTCCGCGGTGCTCCGCTGACCCTCGGCGCGGTGCCGGACCGGCCCCGGCCCCCGTTCGGAGAACCCTCCACCGATGCTCGAACGTTCGTCGGGCATGGGTCAAACTGTGCGGGTGGCAAGCAGCGCAGAACAGCAGAATTCGGACAGGTCGGCGCAGGTCGCCGACGAGGCCGCGGGCCCTCCGCCCGCCTCCCCGCCCGCCCCGCCCTCGGGTCCGGCGGCGGGCCGGACCGCGGGTGACGGCCTCTGGGGCTCCGGGATGCCGCCCTGGCTGCCGCGGGCGATGGTGCTCGCCCTGGCGCTGGTCGGGCTGTTCCAGCTCGCCGACTGGGCCTTCCACCAGCTGATCGACCTCTTCGTGATGCTGCTGGTCTCCTTCTTCCTCTCGCTGGCGCTGGAGCCGGCGGTGGACCGGCTGGCGGCCCGCGGGGTGCGCCGGGGCGTCGGGACCTTCCTGGTCTTCGTCGCGCTGGCGGTCGCGGTGGCCGGCTTCCTGACGGCGCTCGGCACCCTGCTGGTCGACCAGGTCGCGAAGATCGCGGGCGACCTCCCGCACCTGCTGGACAACCTGATCGCCTGGATCAACCGCACCTTCCAGCAGGACCTCTCGCTGGACGAGCTGCAGAAGAAGCTGCTCAAGGACTCCGGCGCGATCGAGACCTACGCCCAGCAGGCCGCGGACAACATCTGGGGCGTCTCCTCGACCCTGCTCGGCGGGCTCTTCCAGGCGTTCACCGTCGGCCTCTTCACCTTCTACTTCACCGCCGACGGGCCCCGGGTGCGACGGACCGTCTGTTCGATGCTGCCGCCCGCCAAGCAGGCCGAGGTGCTGCGGGCCTGGGAGATCGCGCTGGCCAAGACCGGCGGCTACCTCTACTCGCGGGCCCTGCTCGCGGTCGCCTCGGCGCTCGCGCACTGGGTGATGTTCGCGCTGCTGGACCTGCCGTACGCGGCCGCGCTCGCGGTCTGGGTCGGCGTCATGTCGCAGTTCGTGCCGACCATCGGCACCTACCTCGCCGGGGCGCTGCCGGTGCTGGTGGCGCTGACCACGCCGCAGCCGGTGGACGCGGTCTGGGTGCTGGTGTTCGTGGTGGTCTACCAGCAGATCGAGAACTACCTGCTGCACCCGCGGATCACCGCGCGGACGGTCGACGTGCACCCGGCGGTGGCGTTCGGCTCGGTGATCGCGGGGGCGGCGCTGCTCGGCGCGGTCGGCGCGCTGATCGCGATCCCGGCGGCGGCCACCCTGCAGGGCTTCGTCGGGACGTACGTGCGCCGCTACGAGGTGGCCACCGACCCGCGGATCGACCGCGGCGAGCAGCGCCGGCAGCGTCGGGAGCTGCGGCGGGAGGCGGCCCGCCGGCTGCGGCGGATGGTCGGCGGGGACTCCGGGCGGAAGTAGGACGAAGGCTTCCGGCTTGATTCGAACACTTGTTCTTTGTACTCTCCGGCGCAGAGTTTTCCCCAGGCAGAGCCCGGTCGGGGCCGATTGTCGGTGGGACGCAGTAGCGTCGAGGACGATGAAGCGCACAGCACAGAACCCGAGGGTGGAAGCCATGGCAGGTACGGACCGCGAGAAGGCCCTTGAGACGGCACTCGCCCAGATCGAGCGACAGTTCGGCAAGGGCTCGGTGATGCGCCTCGGCGAGAAGGCGAACGAGCCGGTCGAGGTGATCTCCACCGGTTCCACCGCCCTGGACGTCGCGCTCGGGGTCGGCGGCATCCCGCGCGGCCGTGTGATCGAGATCTACGGCCCCGAGTCCTCCGGCAAGACCACGCTGACCCTGCACCTGGCGGCCAACGCCCAGCGGGCCGGCGGCACGGTCGCCTTCGTCGACGCGGAGCACGCGCTCGACCCCGAGTACGCCAAGAAGCTCGGCGTGGACACCGACGCCCTGCTGGTCAGCCAGCCGGACACCGGTGAGCAGGCCCTGGAGATCACCGACATGCTGATCCGCTCCGGCGCGATCGACCTGGTGATCATCGACTCCGTGGCGGCGCTGGTCCCGCGCGCGGAGATCGAGGGCGAGATGGGTGACTCGCACGTCGGTCTGCAGGCCCGTCTGATGAGCCAGGCGCTGCGGAAGATCGCCGGTGCGCTGAACCAGTCGAACACCACCGCGATCTTCATCAACCAGCTGCGCGAGAAGATCGGCGTCATGTTCGGCTCGCCGGAGACCACGACCGGTGGTCGGGCGCTGAAGTTCTACGCCTCCGTCCGGCTGGACATCCGCCGGATCGAGACCCTGAAGGACGGCACCGAGGCGGTCGGCAACCGCACCCGGGTCAAGGTCGTCAAGAACAAGGTCGCCGCGCCGTTCAAGCAGGCCGAGTTCGACATCCTCTACGGCGTGGGCATCAGCCGCGAGGGCGGTCTGATCGACATGGGCGTCGAGCACGGCTTCATCCGCAAGTCGGGTGCCTGGTACACCTACGAGGGCGACCAGCTCGGCCAGGGCAAGGAGAACGCCCGCAACTTCCTGAAGGACAACCCGCAGCTGGCCGACGAGATCGAGCGCAAGATCAAGAGCAAGCTGGGCATCGGCCCCAAGCTGGCGGAGCCGGCCGAGGCCGAGGCGCCGGCGGTCGCCGCCGACGGCGCGGCCAAGCCGATCACCGCGACCGCCGCCAAGACGGCCGCGGCGAAGAAGACGGCGGCGGCCGCCAAGGCCTGAGCCGTTGACGCAGCACAGTGGACCGGCCGGCCCGGAGGACGACGACTACGGGCCGCCGGACTGGTTCGCGGCCGTCGCCGAACCGGAGCCGGGCCCGGAGTACGAACCGGAGCCCGACCTGGGGGCTGCGCCGGCGCCTGCCCGGGCGGCGAAGCGTTCGGGTGGCCGCCCGGCGGGCGTCGACGAGCTCGGGCTCGTCACGGCCGCCGACCTGCCCGCGGGGCGCCGCCGACGGCGTTCGGCGCTGGAGGCCGAGCAGTCGCCCGGCCGACCGGTCGGTGCCGACGGCGCAGGCGGCGCTGACACCGGGGACGGCCGGGGCGGCGGAGCGGGGACGGCCGGTCACGGGGGTGTGGCCGACTCCGCTCCGGCGTTCCCCGAGGAACGGACCGGGCGGCGGTCCGGCCGTACCCGGCGCGGCGCTGCTCGGGGCGCGAGCCACTTCGACGCGGACCGGGAGGCAACCGGCGAGGGCCCGGGGAGACGGGGCGGTGCCGGCCGGCGCGCCCGCGCCGAGGAGCCGGCCGATCCCGAGACCCGGGCGCGGGACATCTGCCTGCGCCTGCTCACCGGCGCGGCCAAGACCCGCAAGCAGCTCGGCGACGCCCTGCGCAAGCGGGAGATCCCGGACGAGGTCGCCGAGGAGGTGCTGACCCGGCTGGAGGAGGTCGGGCTGATCGACGACGGGGCGTTCGCCCGGGCCTGGGTGGAGTCCCGGCACAGCGTCCGCGGTCTGTCCCGGCGTGCGCTGGCGCAGGAGCTGCGGACCAAGGGCGTCTCGGGGGAGCTCGCCGAACAGGCCCTCGCCCAGCTCGACCACGACGACGAGACCGAGGCGGCCCGGGCCCTGGTCGACCGCCGGCTCCGGAGCACCCGCAGCCTGGAGCGGCAGACCCGCACCCGGCGACTGGTCGGGATGCTCGCCCGGCGCGGCTACTCCGAGGGCCTGGCCTACCGGGTGGTCCGCGAGGCCCTGGACGAGGAGGGGGCCACGGCCGGCTACGGGGACGCCGACGACGAGGACCTCGGCTGCGAGGACGCCGGGGACTGACGCCGGGGACTGACGCCCGGGGACTGCGGCCCGGGGACTGCGGCCCGGGGACTGCGGCCCGGGGCTGAGCCCGGGACCGGAGCCCGGCGCTGAGGCCTGGGGCTGAGGTGTCGGGCCCGCCCCGGCCGGGCCCCGTCGCCCGGAAGTTACCCGAGGGTTGGTCAACTGCCTGGCCAGTCTTGACCGTTTCGTAACCCGCGCTTAGCCTCGCACTCAGTGCGGGAGCACGTCGATCATCCCTCGGCCACCCCCGGCCGCACTCCCGGCCATGCCTGTGACCGGGCGGTTCCGGGCGGCCGCACGCTGGTTCCGGGCGGTGCGCCGCGGCGGGACGGGGAGTGGGCAGCATGAGGATCGCGGTGAGCGCCGGATCGGCCGCCTCCTTGCTGGTGGCCGTTCTGTCGGTGGCCCTGACGACGGCCTGGCTGCTGGCCCGGCGGCTCAGGGCGGCCGGGCGCAGGGCCGTCGCGGAGGCCGAGCGCACCCGGCGGCAGGCCGAGCAACAGGCCGACCGGCTGCGCGCCGAACTCGACCGGCGCGAGGAGCGGTTGGCCGGGGAGCTCGACCGGCTGCGCGACCGCGAGGCGGAACTGGCCGAGCGCTCCGCCGCGTTGGCGCGTGCCGGGGACGAGGCCGAGGAGCTGGTCCGGCGCCGGGCGGCCGAGCTGGAGCGGACCGCGGGGCTCTCCCCGGAGCAGGCCCGCGCCGAACTCGTCCGGGCGGCCGAGTCCCGGGCCCGCCGGGAGGCGGCGGTCACCGTCCGGGAGATCGAGCGTGCCGCCCGCGAGGAGGGCGAGCAGCGGGCCCGGGTCATCGTGGCCGGGGCGATCCAGCGGTTGGCGGCCGAGCAGACCGCCGAGACCGCGGTGTCGGTGTTCCGGCTGCCCAACGAGGAGATGAAGGGTCGGGTGATCGGGCGCGAGGGCCGCAACATCCGGACCTTCGAGGCCGTCACCGGCGTCAATCTGATCATCGACGAGACGCCCTCGGTGGTGCAGCTCTCCTGCTTCGACCCGGTCCGCCGGGAGACCGCCCGGCTGACCCTGGAGCACCTGGTCGAGGACGGCCGAATCCACCCGCTGCGGATCGAGCACGTCCACGAGCGCAGCCGGACGGAGGTCGAGCGCCGCTGCGTGCGGGCGGGCGAGGACGCGTTGCTCGCCGTCCGGGTCACCGGCATGGACCCGGAGCTGGTCCGCACCCTCGGCACCCTGCGCTACCGGGCCTCCTACGGGCAGAACGTGCTGGGCCATCTGGTGGAGTCGGCGCACCTGGCCGGGACGATGGCGGCCGAACTCGGGGTGGACCCGGAGCCGGTGCGGCGCGCGGCGCTGCTGCACGACATCGGCAAGGCGCTGACCCACGAGGTCGAGGGCAGCCACGCGGCGGTCGGCGCCGAGTTCGCCCGGCGGCACGGCGAGTCGGCGGACGTGGTGCACGCGATCGCCGCGCACCACGGCGAGGTGGAGCCGCGGACGGTGGAGGCGGTGCTCACCCAGGCGGCCGACGCCTGTTCGGGCGGGCGGCCGGGCGCGCGCAAGGAGTCGCTGGAGACGTACGTGCGGCGGCTGGAGCGCTTGGAGCAGATCGCCCGGGCGCACGACGGCGTGGCCAACGTCTACGCGATGCAGGCCGGCCGGGAGGTGCGGGTGATGGTCCGGCCGGAGGTGGTGGACGACCTCGGGGCGCAGGTGATCGCCCGCGAGGTCGCCAAGCAGGTCGCCGAGGAGCTGACCTATCCCGGCCAGATCCGGGTCACCGTGGTCCGGGAGAGCCGGGCGACCGAGGTGGCCCGCTAGGGCCTGCGGTCAGGCTCCCGTCGTCCGCCGGGACACCGTTCGGGACACCGTTCGCGCCGGCGCCCGGGCCGGCGGCTTCGGGGCCCGGGGCCTCCGGGTCGGGTCCGGGGAGCGGGGGCGGGCCGCCCCTGGCCCCGTCGGCCAGCGTCCGGAGGTCGTCGGCGGCGGCGCCCTGGGTGACCCCGACCAGGTGGCCGTCGGGCCGGATCAGCAGCACGGTGTGCGGGCCGGCGCCCGGGTAGGCCTCGGTGACCAGGACCTCGGCCGGCACCGGCAGCGAGGCGGCGACCTCGGCCAGCCGGGGCATCAGCCCGGCGCCCAGCCAGCGCTCCGCGGACCAGACGGCGGTGCCGGGCGCGACCAGCAGCAGCAGGAAGCCCGTGCCGAGCCGGGCGTGCAACTGGTCCGGGGTGCCGTCGGTGGCCAGCACCGGCAGGTCCGGGACGAGCACCCCGGGCGCGGTGGCGGGCAGCAGTTCGCTGAGCGAGGTGGTGGTGCGGGCGCCGCGCTGGACCGGGACCCGCCCGGGCACGCCGGAGGGCGCCGCCGGGTAGGCGGGGGCGCCGCCGAACCGTCCGGTGCCGAGGTGCCCGTCGGCGAGCATCGGCGCGTGCTTGCGGAACGAACCGGTGAGCAGCGAGCGCCGGGTCTGCGCCCAGCCGCGCAGGGGGCGCAGCAGCGGCATGGCCTGGTCGACGGCGCGCAGCCGGGCGCCGACCGCGCCGCGGCGTTCGGCCTCGTAGCCGTCGAGCAGGGAGCCGCCGGGCTGCGGGCCGCTCGGGTGGAGGTGCCAGGCGAGGGCGAGCCGCCAGGCCAGGTTGTCGGCGTCGCGCAGGCCGTCGGTGAGGTTCTGCATGCCGAGCGCGCCGTGCAGGTGGGCGGCGTCGCCGGCCAGGAAGCAGCGGCCGACCCGGAACCGGGCGGCCAGCCGTTGCTGGGCGGTGTGGTCGGCGGCGGCGAGCAGGTCGAACTTCGGGAGTTCGCCGCACCAGCCGGTGAGGGTGGCGGTGACCCGGGTGAGCAGGGTGTCGCCGGTGACGATGCCGGGCCAGGTGGCGTGCGGGTCGACCGGTTCGGTGGGGGCGGGCCGGCCCGGGGGCAGCCGCCAGTCGAGCCGCCAGACGCCGTCCGGCAGCGGGCGGGCGGTGGCTTCGCGGTCACCGCGCCACGGCGGCTCGCGGTGCAGCCGGGGGCCGGTGAACGGCAGGTCGACCCGGACGGTGGCGATCGCGCTCCGGTCGACGGCGGGCCGGCCGGGGAAGCGGATCTTCAGCAGCTTGCGGACGGCCGAGCGGGCGCCGTCGCAGCCGACCAGGTGGCTGCCGCGCCACCAGGTCTCGGTGCCGTCCTGCGGGTTGCGGGTGAGCACGCTGACGCCGTCGTGGTCCTGGTCGAGCCGGGTGACCCGGTGGAGCGGGACCAGCTTGACCAGCGGGGTGCCGGTGAGGGCGTCCCGCAGGCCGCGCTGCAGGCGGTGCTGGGGCAGGTGCAGGACGGGGGTGTCGGCGAGGTCGATCCGGAGCACCTCCTGGCGGCGGCGCCAGACGGCGAAGGCGTCCCAGCGGGCGGCGTCGGAGACGGCCCGGGGGTAGCCGATCCGGGTCAGGAAGGCGGCGGTGTCGGCGCCGATGACGACGCTGCGAGGGCTCTCGGGGCAGAGCCCGGAGCCCTCGTCGAGCACCACGGTCGGCACCTCGTGCCGGGCGAGGGCGAGGGCCAGGGCCAGGCCGACCGGCCCGGCCCCGACCACGATCACCGGGTCCATGCCGGTCCCTCCGGGCCCGGACGGGCGCCGTGGTCCTCGGAGCACGGGTCGGCCGCGAGGTTGCCGTCATATGCCGCGTGGATGCTCCCGGATGGTGTCACGAAGAGCAATGCAACAGATCACCTGCGTGTCCGTCAAGCAGCAGCCGAAGTGCGCCGGTTCGCGCCGCGTCGGCCGCGTGCCTCGATCCACCGGGCGAGCGCGGTGAGCAGGAGGCACATCGCGATGTAGACGGGCCCGATCACCAGCACCACCGGGATGTAGGGGAAGCCCGCGGCGTTCAGCGGCTGGGTGGCGATGGCCTTCCCCACGAAGAGCAGCTCGTGGTAGGTGATGATGGCACCCAGCGAGGTGTCCTTGAGGGTGACGACCAGCTGGCCGATCATCGTGGGCAGCATCGAGCGGACCGCCTGCGGCACCAGGATGGTGGTCATCACCTGGGTCTTGCGCAGGCCGAGCGCGTACGCCGCCTCGCCCTGGCCGCGCGGCACCGCGTTGACGCCGCTGCGGATGATCTCCGCCTGGACCGAGCCGTTGTAGAGGGTGAGGCCGAGCACCAGGGCCCACATCGGCTCCTTGGCGAAGAAGCCGTAGTAGAGCGCGACGATCAGGATCAGCAGCGGCATCGCCCGGAAGAACTGGACGAAGGACACGCACGCCCAGCGCACCGGCTTGTGCTCGGAGAGCTGACCGGCGGCCAGCAGCGCACCCAGCACCAGCGAGAACACCGCCGCCAGCCCGAAGGCCTTCAGGGTCGAGACCAGGCCGTCGACGATCCGCTGCTGGATGGTCGTGTACTGGAAGGCGTCCCAGAGGCCGGCGTCGAACTGGCCGTTGTCGTTCAGCGTGACGAAGGCGTACCAGAGCAGGCCCGCGATGCCGAGCAGCGAGAGCACCCCGAAGGCCAGGTTGCGGGTGCGCGCCTTCGGGCCGGGGGCGTCGTAGAGGACGCTGGCCGTCGCGGAGCGGGTGAAGAGCTTGCTCATCGGGCCACCGCCAGTCGGGACTCCAGGAAACGGAACAGCAGGGCGACGGTGGCGCTGATCAGCAGGTAGGCGCAGGCCACCCAGAAGAAGATCGCGAAGATCGAGTAGCCGTCCCCGTCGGAGAAGCCCTGCTGGACGCTGTACAGCTCGCCGACGCTGAACGCGCCGGCGATCGCCGAGTTCCTCGGCAGCGCGATGAAGACGCTGCTCATCGGCGCCAGCACGGTCCGGGCCGCCTGCGGCAGGACGATCTGGGTGAGGGTCTGGCCGAAGGTCATGCCGAGGCTGCGGGCGGCCTCCGCCTGACCGAGCGGCACCGTGTTGATGCCGGAGCGCAGCACCTCGCAGACGAACGCCGCGGTGTAGCTGCCGAGCGCCAGCACCGCGAAGACCAGGTGGCTGAAGTGCACGCCCAGCGGCGGGAGGCCGAAGGTCACGGCGAAGAACAGCACGGTCAGCGGGGTGTTGCGGAAGATCGTCACCCAGCCGGTGCCGAAGGCCCGCAGCACCGGGACGGGGGAGACCCGGAAGGCCGCCAGCAGGGTGCCCAGCAGCAGGGCGAGCAGCGCGCTGAGCGCGCTCAGCTCGATCGTCTGCAGGAAGCCGTCGCGGAACAGCGCGAAGTTGCCGTCCTCGAACAGGAAGCCCATCCGGCGGCCCTCCTCTCAGGTTTCGGTGATGAAGGGGAGCGGTGCCCCGGTGACCCGGGGCACCGGGTGGATCAGTAGCGGTCCAGGGCCGGCGGCTGCGGCGCGGCGGCGCCGGAGAGGCCCAGGGTGGCGTCGTAGGCCTTCTTCCAGTCGCCGTTGTCCTGGTGGGCCTTGAGGGCGTCGCTGATCGCGTCGCGCAGCGCCTTGTCGTCCTTGCCCAGGCCGACGCCGTAGTTCTCCTTGGTGAAGGGCTGGCCGACGACCTTGAGCTTGCCGGCGTACTTCGAGGCGTAGCCCTTGAGGATGGCGTCGTCGGTGGTGACCGCGTCGACCTCGCCCGACATCAGCTTCTCGACGCAGGCCGAGTAGGTGTCGAACTGGGTGATCTTCGGCGAGTACTTCTCGATGTTCTTGATCGAGGTCGAGCCGGTGGCGGTGCAGACGTTCTTGCCGTTGACCGAGTCCGGGCCGGTGATCGCGGTGTTGTCGTTCTTGACCAGCAGGTCCTGGCCGGCGACGTAGTAGGGGCCGGCGAAGGAGACGGTCTTCTTGCGCTCGTCGTTGATGCTGTAGGTGCCGACGTAGAAGTCGATCTGGCCCTTGGAGATGGCCGGCTCGCGCTGCGAGGAGACCAGGGTCTGCCACTTGATCTGCTGCGGGGTGAAGCCGAGGTCGGCGGCCACCATCTTGGCGATCTCGATGTCGAAGCCGCTGCGGTCGCCGCTGGCGAGGTCCTCCCAGCCGAGGAACGGCTGGTCGGACTTGGCGCCGATGATCAGCTGGCCGCGCTTCTTGGCCTCGGCCAGGACCGCGGAGTCCACCTTGACGTCGGTCTTGACGGTGTAGGTCGGCAGCGCCGGGGCGGCGGAGCCGCCGGACGACGCGTTGCTGCTGCCGGGCGTGCCGTCCTTGCCGCAGGCGGCGGTGGCGGTGAGCGCGATGGCGCAGAGCGCGACGGCGAAGGTGCGACGAGTCCTCATGAGGGTAGTTCTCCTCGGGCTTGGCCACGGGTCGACCGGGCTCTGGCGAAGGGACGAGCGTTTTCGGGCAGGCGGGCACACGGCGGCGGCTCTGCCGCCGTCGGCCGGGGGCCGGACCGGGGGATCAGTGGTGCAGGATCTTGGAGAGGAAGTCCTTGGCGCGCTCGGAGCGCGGCGCGGTGAAGAAGGCCTCGGGGGTGTTCTGCTCGACGATCCGGCCGTCGGCCATGAACAGCACCCGGTTGGCCGCGGAGCGGGCGAAGCCCATCTCGTGGGTGACGACGACCATCGTCATGCCGTCGGCGGCCAGCTGGCGCATGACCTCCAGCACCTCGTTGATCATCTCCGGGTCGAGCGCCGAGGTGGGCTCGTCGAAGAGCATCACCTTGGGGTTCATCGCCAGCGCCCGGGCGATCGCGACGCGCTGCTGCTGGCCGCCGGAGAGCTGGGCGGGGTACTTCTCGGCCTGGGCGCCGACGCCGACCCGCTCCAGCAGTTCCTTGGCGGTCGCCACGGCCTTGTCGCGGGCGATGCCGCGGACCTTCACCTGGCCCAGGACCACGTTCTCCAGCACGGTCTTGTGGGCGAACAGGTTGAAGCTCTGGAAGACCATGCCGACCTCGGCGCGCAGCCGGGCCAGCTCCCGGCCCTCGGCGGGCAGCGGGCGGCCGTCGATGGTGATCGTTCCGGAGTCGACGGTCTCCAGCCGGTTGATCGTCCGGCACAGCGTGGACTTGCCGGAGCCGGAGGGGCCGATCAGTACGACCACCTCGCCCTGCTGGATCTCCAGGTCGATGTCCTGCAGCACGTGCAGAGCGCCGAAGTGCTTGTTCACGTTGCGCAGGACCACCAGGGGAGCGGCGTCGGCGCGGGAGTCCGTGTGGCGGCTCGTGGTCATCGGGCCTGCTCCCTCGGGGTCGGCCCGTGGGTGCGAACTCCCTTGGGCGGCAATGGTGGTAGGAATCCGAGGGCCGCAGCCGGCGGAGCCGCAGCCCTCGGTGGGGTGACCATAGGAGCCGTGACGATGCCACGTCAGCCGATCTGAGTGGAATTTGAGGATCACGATCCGGACACACGCCGGGCGATCGCTGTTCACACGGCGCCGGTAGGGGCACAGTGACAGCGTCCACGGCCCGCGGCGCGGACGGTCGTGGAGCCCCGGTGACCGCGGGCGGCCACCGGCCGAGCCTGGCGTCCGGGCGTTCGCTGGCCCATACTGCGCAGAACCGGGACATGCCCGGCAGGGGGCCGTGAAGATCGCACGGCGACCGCGGGACAGCCCCCGGGAGACCGTCCGGGAGAGGAGGAGATTTCCATGCGACTGCTGCTCGTCGAGGACGACGAACGCGTGGCCGCCGCGCTGGTCGCGGTGCTGGGCCGGCACGGCTTCCAGGTCCGGCACGCCCGCAGCGGCCACGAGGCGCTGGACGCCTTGGTCCCGGACGGGAACGACCCCTACCGGGTGGTCCTGCTCGACCTCGGGCTGCCCGACCGGGACGGCTTCGAGGTCTGCAGCCGGATCCGGGCCGGCAGCGGCGTACCGGTGATCATGGTGACCGCGCGGGCCGACATACGCTCCCGGATCCACGGCCTCAACCTCGGCGCCGACGACTACGTCACCAAGCCGTACGACATGGGCGAGCTGCTCGCCCGGATCCACGCCGTCGCCCGCCGCGGCGCCGCGCCCGCCGCCGTCGCCGCGCCCGCCCCGGACGCCGTCCCGCAGCAGCGCGGCCCGCTGGAGTCCCGCGGCATCGTGATCGACCGCGAGCGCCGCCGGGTCAGCGTCGACGGCCGGGACGTGCCGCTCACCCGCAAGGAGTTCGACCTGCTGGCGCTGCTCGCCCAGAGCCCCGGCGTGGTCTACCGCCGCGAGCAGATCTTCAGCGAGGTCTGGCGCAGCGGCTGGGAGGGCAACGGCCGCACCCTGGAGGTGCACATCGGCTCGCTGCGCACCAAGCTCGCGCTGCCCGGCCTGGTCGAGGCCGTCCGCGGCGTGGGCTACCGGCTGATCCCGGAGTGCCCGGTGCCCGCCGCCGACAGCTCGTCCCAGGCCCGCGCGGAGCGCTGACCGCACGTGCGCACCCGCCTGCTGGGCATCCTGATCGCGCTGATGCTCTGCGTGCTCGCCGCGCTCGGGCTGCCGCTCGCCGCGGCCTTCGCCGCCGCCGAGCAGAGCCGGGTGGTGGTCGACCGGCTGGACGACGCCGCCCGGTTCGCCCAGGACCTGCCGACCTCCGGGGTCTCCGGACTGGAGTCCGCGCTCAAGGGCGACCCGCAGCCGGCCCCCGGCGACCTCAGCCGCCGGCACGCGCTGGACGCCGAGGTGGTCCGCTACCACGAGCTGTACGGCGTGCGGATCGGCATCTTCCAGCGCGACGGCATGCCGATAGCGGTGGCCCCGGCCGACTGGCGGGTGCCCTCCAGCGGCTGGGGCGACACGGCCTTCCAGGAGGCGCTCGACGGCCGGCGCAGCCACAACCCGCCGCAGGTCTGGCCGTGGACCCCGGACCGGACGCTCACCGTCGCCACCCCCGTGGTCCGGGACGGCGACGTGGTCGCGGTGGTGCTCAGCGAGTCCCCGACCGGGGCGCTGCGCACCCGGGTGGTGCGCAAGTGGCTGGTGATCGGGGCGGGCGAGGCCGCCGCGATGATCGTCGCGGTGCTGCTCGCGGCCCGGCTGACCGAGTGGGTGCTGCGCCCGGTCCGCACCCTGGACCGGGCCACCCACGACATCGCCACCGGTCGGATGAACGCCCGGGTGGCGCCCGGCGGCGGTCCGCCGGAGCTGCAGCGACTGGCCCGCTCGTTCAACGAGATGGCCGACCACGTGGTGCTCGCCCTGGACCAGCAGAAGGCCTTCGTCGCGGACGCCTCGCACCAGCTGCGCAACCCGCTGGCGGCGCTGCTGCTGCGGGTCGAGGTGCTGGGCCTGGAGCTGCCCGAGGGCCACGAGGAGGAGCTCGGCGGGGTCCGTGAGGAGGGCGCCCGGCTGGCCCGGGTGCTGGACGACCTGCTCGGGCTGGCCACCGCCGAGCACGCCCGCCCCGAACCGGAGCCCACCGACCTGGCCGCCCTCACCCTGGCCCGGGTGGACGCCTGGCGGCCGCTGGCCGGTCGGCGCGGCATCGAGCTGGTCTGGGAGGGCCCGGCGCTGGCGCTCGGCCTGGCCGACCCGATCGGCTTCGGCAGCGCGCTGGACGCGGTGGTCGACAACGCCCTGAAGTTCGGACCGGAGGGCAGCCGGGTGCGGGTGCTGGTCGCGGTGCGGCGCGAGGAGGTCGCGGTGACCGTCTCGGACCAGGGGCCGGGCCTCACCGAGGAGGAGCTGGCCCGGGCCGGCGACCGCTTCTGGCGCAGCACCCGGCACCAGAACGTGGACGGTTCGGGCCTCGGCCTGTCGATCGCCCGCACCCTCCTCCTGGCGGCCGGCGGCTCCCTCACCTTCGGCACGGCGACCCCCTCCGGCCTCGCCGTCACCCTCGCGGTGCCGCGCGCCCCCGACAGGCGCGGGTCAGGACGGACGGGTCAGGGCTTGACCGAGCGGTAGTAGCGGGCGGCGCCCTCGTGGAGCGGGAGGGGGTCGGTGTAGACGGCGGTGCGCAGGTCGACCAGCTGGGCGGCGTGCACCTGGGCGCCGATCTGGTCGCGGCTGTCGATCACCGCCCGGGTCATGCCCTGGACCAGGTCGTCGTCCACGTCGGCGCGGGTGATCAGCAGATTGGGCACGGCGACGGTGGCGACCGCGTCCTCGGGCTCGGCGTTGGGGTAGGTGCCCTTCGGCATGGTGGCGGCCCGGTAGGCGTCCGTCCCGCCGCCCTCGACCATGTGGACGGCCTCGGCGAGGTCGCCCAGCGGCACGAGCCGGATCCGGACGTGGTCGGACAGGTCGGTGAGCGCGCTGGTCGGCAGCCCGCCCGACCAGAAGAAGGCGTCCAGCTCGCCGCGGCGCAGCCCGTCGGTGGCGTCGCCGATGCCCAGCGGGGCCGGCCTGATGTCGTGGTCCGGGTCCAGACCGGCCGCGGCCAGCAGCCGGCGGGTCACCAGGTTCACGCCGGACAGTGACTGGCCGACGCCGACCCGCAGGCCCTTGAGGTCGGCCGCGCGGTGCACCGGGGAGCCGGCCGGCACGATGAGCTGCAGGTAGTCGTCGTAGAGCCGGGCGATCGCGCGCAGCTTCTCCCGGCCGGGGCCGGTGTACTGGGCCACCGCGTCGGCGGTGGCGATCGCGAAGTCGTCCCGGCCGGAGGTGACCCGGGCGAGGTTGTCCACCGAGCCCTCGGAGTTGTCCAGCTCCAGGCGCACCCCTGGCATCGCCTTGGCCAGGTGGGCGTCCAGCAACTGCCCGTACCGGTCGTAGACGCCGCGCTGGACGCCGGTGGCCAGGCGGGTCTCGCCGCGCGGGTAACCGGTCGAGCGGGTCTCCGACAGCCACCAGCCGCCCAGGCCGGCCAGCACCAGGACCAGGGCCGCCACGATCCGCCACAGCGGCCGACGGGCCGCGGCGCGCAGACGCGAAGGAGTGCTGGAGGCCATGCAGGGATAGTGCCAGGCGCGTGCGGCGAACGGGAGGGGGGAGCGGCGGGAAGGTCGGCCGTCCGCGCCGCCCCGGCCCGGTGGCGGGCGCCCGGGCGGCCGCCGGGAAAAGTTGCTCCACCAGTGCCCGTACCCTGGTCGGGTGAGCGGTGACAGCGGATCGAAGAGCTACAAGGTCGTCACGTACGGCTGCCAGATGAACGTCCACGACTCGGAGCGGCTCTCCGGGCTGCTGGAGGACGCCGGGTACGTCAAGGCGGGCCAGGAGGGCGACCCCGACCTGGTGGTGTTCAACACCTGCGCGGTGCGGGAGAACGCCGACAACAAGCTGTACGGCAACCTCGGCCAGCTGGCGCCGGTCAAGAGCCGCCACAAGGGCATGCAGATCGCCGTCGGCGGCTGCCTGGCCCAGAAGGACCGCGACACCATCGTCTCCAAGGCCCCCTGGGTCGACGTGGTGTTCGGCACCCACAACATCGGTCACCTGCCGGCCCTGCTGGAGCGGGCCGCGGTCGAGCGCAAGGCCCAGGTCGAGATCCTGGAGTCGCTGGAGACCTTCCCCTCCACGCTGCCCACCCGCCGGGAGTCCGCCTACGCCGCGTGGGTCGCGATCTCGGTCGGCTGCAACAACACCTGCACCTTCTGCATCGTCCCCGCGCTGCGCGGCAAGGAGGAGGACCGCCGGCCCGGCGACGTCCTCGCCGAGATCGAGGCGCTGGTCGGCGAGGGCGTCATCGAGGTCACCCTGCTCGGCCAGAACGTCAACGCCTACGGCTCCGACCTGGGCGACCGCGAGGCCTTCTCCAAGCTGCTGCGCGCCGCCGGCCAGGTCGAGGGCCTGGAGCGGATCCGCTTCACCTCGCCGCACCCGCGCGACTTCACCGACGACGTGATCGCCGCGATGGCCGAGACCCCGAACGTGATGCACCAGCTGCACATGCCGCTGCAGTCCGGCTCGGACCGGATCCTGAAGGCGATGCGCCGCTCGTACCGCCAGGACCGCTTCCTCGGCATCATCCGCAAGGTGCGGGAGGCGATGCCGGACGCGGCGATCTCCACCGACATCATCGTGGGCTTCCCCGGCGAGACCGAGGAGGACTTCGAGGAGACCATGAAGGTCGTCCGCGAGGCCCGCTTCACCAACGCCTTCACCTTCCAGTACTCCAAGCGCCCGGGCACCCCGGCCGCCGAGATGGACGACCAGATCCCGAAGGCCGTCGTCCAGGCCCGCTACGACCGGCTGATCGCCCTCCAGGAGGAGATCTCCTGGGACGAGAACAAGAAGCAGGTCGGCCGCACCCTGGAGGTCCTGGTCGCCGAGGGCGAGGGCAAGAAGGACGACCGGACCGACCGGCTCTCCGGCCGCGCCCCGGACAACCGGCTGGTGCACTTCACCCGGCCCGCCGAGCCGGTCCGCCCGGGCGACATGGTCACCGTGGAGATCACCTACGCCGCCCCGCACCACCTGCTGGCCGAGGGGCCGACGCTCGCGGTGCGGCGCACCCCGGCCGGTGACGCCTGGGAGAAGCGCCGGGGCGTGCCCGCCGCCAAGCCGGCCGGCGTGATGCTGGGCCTGCCGTCGATCGGCGCCCCGCAGGCCCTGCCGCCGGCCGCCCCGGCCGGCGGCGCCTGCTGCGGGGACTGATCCGCCGCCCCGGGAGGGGCACCACCGCCACCGGAACGGCCCGGCGGGACCGCACGGTCCCGCCGGGCCGTTCCGCGTTCTTGGCTAGAGTGATCCACATGCTGGTTGCCGCCGCCGTGTGCCCCTGTCCGCCGCTGCTCGTCCCGGAGGTCGCCGCCGGGGCGGCGGCCGAGTTGGAGCCGCTGCGCGCGGCCTGCGACGAGGCGGTCGGGGCGGTGCTCGCGGCCGGGCCGGAGCTGATCGTGGTGGTCGGCACCGGGCCGGAGGCGGAGGTGTGGACCGAGGGCGGGGCCGGTTCCTTCCACCGGTACGGCGTGCCGCTGGTGGCCGCGCTGCCCGGTGGCCGGGCCGGGGGGCCGGAGCTGGCGCCCTCGCTGACCGTCGGCGCCTGGCTGCTCGGCCGGGCCGGGGTGACGCTGCCGACGCACGCCTGCGCGGTGCCGGCGGACGCGGCCGCCGACCGGATGCTCGGGTTGGGGCAGGGCCTGGCCGGGCTGGCCGAGCGGGTCGGACTGCTGGTCATGGGCGACGGCAGCGCCTGCCGCTCGCTGAAGGCGCCGGGGTACCTGGACGAGCGCGCCGAGGGCTTCGACGCCGCCCTCGCGCGGGCGCTGGGCGCGGCGGACACGGCGGCGCTGGCCGCGCTGGACCCGGGCCTGGCCGCCGAGCTGAAGGCCGAGGGCCGGGCGCCCTGGCAGGTGCTGGCCGGCGCCGCCGAGGGCGCCGGCCTCACCGCGCGGCTGGGGTACCAGGACGCGCCGTACGGGGTCGGGTACCTGGTCGCCTCCTGGAGCTGAGCCCCGGGCCGGGGCCGCGGCGGCGGTCGCAGCCGTGTCCGCGGCCGCCGTCGGGCCGGGTCAGCCGGTCGGGCCTCCGGTCGGGCCGGCCGGTCCGGGGGTGCCGCCGGTCGGGCCCCCGGGGGTGCTGCCGGGGGGTGTGCCGGTCGCGCCGGTCGGTCCGGGGGCGGCGCCGCCCGCCGGGCTCTCCGGGGTGGCGCCGGGGGCCGCTCCGGGCGTCCCGGCGTCCTCGGGCTTGTGGGCGAAGTCGTCCACGGCGGTCCTGGCCTTGCTGGTGCCGTGTTCGATCTTCTCGCTGTACTTGCCCTTGGTGGCCTTGTCGATCGCGCCGCCGGCCTTGTCCACCGCGCTCCCGATCTGGTCGCTGTGCTTGCCGGCGAACTCGCTCGCCTTCTCCTTGAGTTCCTCGGCCTTGCCCTTGAGGTTGTCCATCAGACCCATGACGCCTCACCCTTCCTCTCCGTCTCTCTCAACAACGTCCGTCACGGCCGAACCGTTCGCAAGGGGACGCGGCGGCCGAAAACGGGTGCAACCGGGTGAGCCCGGGTGCCCCGACGGCGGGTCGGCGTTGTTTGGCAGACTTGACCGGTGAGCAGCTCCCCCACCGTCCAGCCCAACCGCCCCCGTGTCGTCTCGGTCGTCGGCGCGACCGCCGCCGGCAAGTCCGACCTGGCCGTGGCCCTGGCCCGCGCCCTCGGCGGCGAAGTGATCAACACCGACTCGATGCAGCTCTACCGCGGCATGGACATCGGCACCGCCAAGCTCACCGCCGTGGAGCGCGGCGGGATCCCGCACCACCTGCTGGACGTCTGGGACGTCACCGAGGCCGCCAGCGTCGCCGAGTACCAGCGGCTGGCCCGGGCCGAGATCGACCGGCTGCTCGCGGCCAGCCGCACCCCCGTGCTGGTCGGCGGTTCCGGCCTGTACGTCCGGGCGGCGATCGACGAGATGGAGTTCCCGGGCACCGACCCGGCGGTCCGCGCCCGGCTGGAGGAAGAGCTGGAGCGGGTCGGCCCGTTCGTGCTGCACGGGCGGCTGGCCGAGCTGGACCCGGCGGCGGCCGAGGCGATCCTCACCGGCAACGGCCGGCGGATCGTCCGGGCGCTGGAGGTCATCGAGATCACCGGGCAGCCGTTCACCGCCAACCTGCCGAGCAACACCGCCGTGTACGACGCGGTCCAGATCGGGGTCGCGGTGCCGCGTCCCGAGCTGGACGAGCGGATCACCCTGCGGGTGGACCGGATGTGGCGGGACGGGCTGCTGGACGAGGTGCGGGCGCTGGAGCAGCTGGGGCTGCGCGACGGGCGGACGGCCTCCCGGGCGCTCGGCTACCAGCAGGTGCTCGACCACTTCGCCGGTACCTGCACCGAGGACGAGGCGCGGGCCGAGACCGTCCGGGCCACCAAGCGGTTCGCCCGCCGACAGGAGTCCTGGTTCCGCCGCGACGACCGGATCCACTGGCTCGCCCGGCCCGCCGGGACCGACCCGGTCGAGCTGCTCGACCGCTCGCTGGAGCTGATCGGCCGTCAGGAATCCGTCGTCCGGTGAGCGGTTTCCGGCCATCCGGCGGTGCAGTTGCGCGCGCAGACGGCCGTGCAGGACAGCCCGGCGGTCACGGCCGGATCACGTGATGGCCACGGATCACCCGCCGACCCCGGTCAGGCCCGGAACGCCACCCTGGACATGCCATCATCGATGTCATAAGGGTCGACCCGGGTGGGCCGACCGTGCCAGGCCGCGAGTCCGCACTCGTGTCGAACTGTCAGGGGAGGCCGCGTGTCCACGGGTACCGGCCCCGGCCGGAGCGCCAGACGGCCCCTGAACGGAGGGCCCGGCAGCGGCGGTGCCACGGCACCGGCCGCCGACCTCGACGCCTCGACGCTGCCCGACCTGCCGGTGCTGCCCGGTCTGGACGCCCCCACCTCCTACGCGGTCGCGCTGCCGGCGCTCGACACCCGCGCCCCCGCCGGTGCGGTGCACGAGCGGGAGATCCGGCCGCGGCGCCGGCTCCGCTGGTGGCAGACCCTGCCGATCGCGCTGCTGGCCACCGCCGGGTCGCTGATGTTCGCCTTCCCGCTGGCCTTCGGTTCGGCCGGGACCGGCTCGGCGATGATCGGGATGCTCGGTCTGCTGCTGACCGCCGCCTCGCTCGGCTGGGGCGCGATGGCCGCCCGGCACGCCGGCTACAAGTGGCCCGGCCTGCCGCGCCGCGGCACCGGGGAACGGGCCGGGTGGAAGGCGATCGTGATCTACACCCTGATCGTGCTGGCCGCCTGCGCGCTGGCCCTCTGGCGGGTCGTCCGGCTCTCCGGACGCTAGCGTCGGCCGCGCGCCCGCGCCGCTCGTGCGCTCGTCCCCGCTTCGTCCGCGGCTCGTCCGAGATCGGTCCCCGGCCCGTCCCCGGCCCGTCCCCGGCCCGTCCCCGGCCCGTCCACGGGGCGGAACCGGAGGACCGGGGTCCGGGGTGCGTCGGTACCATCGGGAGGGTGACCGCATCCTCCGCGCAGCCCGTCGGCCTCCCCTTCCTCAAGGGGCACGGCACCCAGAACGACTTCGTCATCGTCCCCGACCCGGACGGCCGGCTGACCATCGGTCCCGAGGCCGTCGCCGCGCTCTGCGACCGCCGCTCCGGCATCGGCGGTGACGGGCTGCTGCGCGTGGTGCGCTCCGCCGCCGACCCGGCGGCGGCCGACCAGGCCGACCGCGCCGAGTGGTTCATGGACTACCGCAACTCCGACGGCTCGATCGGCGAGATGTGCGGCAACGGCGTCCGGGTCTTCGCCCGGTACCTGGTCGAGGCCGGACTGGTCGGGCCCGGCGAGCTGCCGGTGGCCACCCGGGCCGGACTGCGGACCGTGCGGGTCGCCGCCGACGCCGCGGACGGCACGCCCGGCGAGATCACCGTGGACATGGGGCGCGCCGCGCTGCCCGGTCCGGACGGCATCGAGGTCACGGTCGACGGGCGCAGCTGGCCCGCGCTGAACGTCAACATGGGCAATCCGCACGCGGTCGCCTTCGTCGAGAGCCTGGACCACGCCGGCGAGTTGCGGACCGCGCCGGCGACCAGCCCCGAGGGCGCCTACCCGGAGGGCGTCAACGTCGAGTTCGTGGTGGACCGCGGGCCGCGGCACGTCGCGATGCGGGTGCACGAGCGCGGTTCGGGCGAGACCCGGTCCTGCGGCACCGGTGCCTGCGCGGTGGCGGTGGCGACCGCCCGCCGGGACGGCGTGGACCCGGCGGTCACCGGCGAGGCCGTGACGTACGCGGTCGACGTGCTGGGCGGCCGGCTGACGATCACGGAGCACCCGGACGGCCGGGTGGAGAAGACCGGGCCGGCGGTCATCGTGGCCCGCGGCGAGCTGGACCCGGCCTGGTCGGAGCTGATCCGCGGCGTGTGACCGACGGGTCCGCGGCCGGTCGGTTCGTCAGTCGGTTCGGCCGGTCGCGTTTCCCCACTTCGTACGGGATCGAATCCCCCCGTTCGGGTGACAGCGATGACGGACGGGAAGCGGGGCACCGCGGAACGTGCTCTGCTCGGTAGCATGGACCACCGGGTCGGCCCACGCCCCCGGTACTGCTGCCGGAGGTGCCGATGACCATCGAAGCCGGGCAGCCCCTGGCGGGGCAGCCGACGTCCGCACGGCAAGCCGGGCCCAGACGGCCGCTCGGCGGACTGGGCCGGGCCGCGCTCGGCCGCGCCGGGCGGGCCGCGCTGCTGGCCACCGGCCGCCCGCCGGTGCCGGACGCCCTCGAACCGCTGGTCCAGGCCCACCGCCGGCACCATCCGCAGGCCGACCTCGGCCTCCTCGGCCGGGCCTACCGGCTGGCCGAGGAGAGTCACCGCGGCCAGAAGCGGAAGAGCGGCGAGCCGTACATCACCCACCCGCTCGCCGTCACCATGATCCTGGCCCAACTCGGCGCCGGCACCACCACTTTGGTCGCCTCGCTGCTCCACGACACCGTGGAGGACACCGAGTTGACGCTGAGCCAGGTAGCCGAGGGCTTCGGCCCCGAAGTCGCCTACCTGGTCGACGGGGTGACGAAGCTGGAGAAGGTCGACTTCGGCGCGGCGGCCGAGGCGGAGACCTTCCGCAAAATGCTCGTCGCCACCGGGGACGACGTCCGGGTGATGGTCATCAAGCTCGCCGACCGGCTGCACAACATGCGCACCATCCGGCACATGAAGCCGGCCAGCCAGGTGCGGATCGCCAAGGTCACCCGGGACGTGCTGATCCCGCTGGCCGAGCGGCTCGGCATCCAGGTGCTCAAGGCCGAGCTGGAGGACATCGTCTTCGCCACCCTGCACCCGGAGGAGCACGCCCGCAGCCGCGCCCTGCTCGCCCGGCACGAGGACGGGCCGGACACCCTGCTGACGCCGTTCGCCGGGGCCCTGGGCCGCCAGCTCGCCGAGGCGGGGATCGCCGCGGAGGTCACCGTCCGCCCCCGGCACTGCGTCTCGCTGCACCGGGTGCTGCTCAAGCGGGACGCCGCGCACGGGCGGGACGGCCGGCCGCAGGAGCCGCAGCCGGCCGACTTCGGGCGGCTGCTGGTGGTGGTCGAGGAGAACGCCGACTGCTACGCGGTGCTCGGCGAACTGCACACCTGCTGGACGCCGCTGCCGGGCGAGTTCAAGGACTTCGTGGCCGCGCCCAAGTTCAACCTCTACCAGTCGCTGCACACCGCGGTCGCGCTGGCGGGCGGCGAGGTGGTCGAGGTGCTGGTGCGCACCCGCCGGATGCACGCGGTCGCCGAGACCGGGGTGGTGGCGCTCGGCGACCCGCGCCAGCCCGGGGCGCGCGGCGGCGACCAGGCCGCGGACGAGCTGGACCGCACCGACCCGGCCCGGCCCGGCTGGCTCTCCCGCCTGCTGGAGTGGCAGCAGGAGACCCCGGACCCGGACGCCTTCTGGTCCGCGCTCACCGCCGACCTCGCCGGGGACCGCGAGATCACCGTGGTCACCGAGCGCGGTGAAACGCTTCAGCTCCGGGCCGGCGCGACCTGTGTGGACGCCGCCTACCTGCTGGGCGAGGAGACCGGGCACCGATGTATCGGGGCCCGGGTGAACGGCCGGCTGGCGGCGCTCTCCACCGTGCTGCAGGACGGCGACCGGGTGGCCATCCTCACCGACGGCTCGGACGGCTCGGACGGCTCGGACGGGCCCGGCGGTCACGAGGAGGTCGGGGCCGGCGCCGGGCAGGGCGGCCGGCGCCGGGCCGAGCCGTCCGGCCCCGCCCCCGAGTGGCTCGCGCACGCCCGCACCCCGGCCGCCCGGCTCGCCATCGAACGCTGGCTGGCCGACCACCCGCCGCGCCGCCCGGTGGTCCGCACCGGCCCCTCGGCCGGCCAGCCCGCGCCGCCCGCCCACCCGGTCGCCGCCGGACGGCCCGCCGTCCCGGTCACCGCGGCCGACCGCCCGGGCGCGCCCGTCCGGCTGGCCCGCTGCTGCACCCCGGTGCCCCCGGACGGGATCGTCGGCTACCCCATCCGCGGCGGCGCGGTCGCCGTGCACCGGACCGGCTGCCCGGCGGGGGAGCGGATGCGGGCCGACGGACGCGGCGCCCTGGAGGTGTGCTGGAGCCCCGGCGGCGCCCCGCCGGGCGGCTACCGGGCGACCCTGCGGGCCGAGGCGCTCAACCGGCCCCGGCTGCTCGCCGACCTCACCGCGGCGATCTCGGCGGAGGGCGTCGGCATCGTCTCGGCCGAGGTCGAGCCGCCGCAGGAGCTGCGGGTCCGGCACACCTACACCGTCGAGCTGCCGGACCCGGCGGTCCTGGCCGCCGTGTTGCGGGCCATGCTGCGGGTCTCCGGGGTGTACGACGTGGAGCGCCCGCACGCCCCGGCCGGCGGCGGTCCCGGCCGGGTCCCGGCGGCCCCGCCCGCCCCGGCCGGCCCGCGCGCGGACGACCCGGCGCCGCCGGAGGGAAATGAGGATGACCCGCACGCGCCCGGCGTGCGAACATCATGGGGAATTCACGGCCGGACCGCGGCGTTCAGGGGGCAGAGGAGTCTCAGCCCGACCCGCGGTCCCGAGGGGTAGCTCACACCTCGCCCGAGTGGTACACGGGGCGGCAGCTGGGCAGACTCCCGGCACGACCGTCCGTACGGTCGCGCACAGGCCACCCGTTCCAGCAGCCTAAGGACAGAATGACCTCCACGTTCGACACCCGCGACCACGCCGACGCCCCGCGCCGCCTGGACGGTCTGCGGGCGGAAGCCCTCATGGACGAGGACCTCGCGGCCATCGACGAGGACCTCGACCACCACTACGACGGCGACCAGTACGACCGCAGCGAGCGTGCCGCGCTGCGCCGCGTCGCCGGCCTCTCCACCGAGCTCGAGGACGTCACCGAGGTCGAGTACCGCCAGCTCCGCCTGGAGCGCGTGGTGCTCGTCGGTGTCTGGACCGACGGCACCCTGGAGGAGGCGGAGAACTCGATGGCCGAGCTCGCCGCGCTGGCCGAGACGGCCGGTTCCGAGGTGCTGGACGGCGTCATCCAGCGGCGTGACAAGCCCGACGCGGCCACCTACATCGGCTCCGGCAAGGCCAAGGAGCTGCGTGACATCGTGGCCTCCACCGGCGCCGACACCGTGGTCTGCGACGGTGAGCTCACCCCGGGCCAGCTGATCCACCTGGAGGACGTGGTCAAGGTCAAGGTCGTCGACCGGACGGCCCTGATCCTGGACATCTTCGCCCAGCACGCCAAGTCCCGCGAGGGCAAGGCGCAGGTCTCGCTCGCGCAGATGCAGTACATGCTGCCGCGCCTGCGCGGCTGGGGTCAGTCGCTCTCCCGGCAGATGGGTGGTGGTGGCTCCGGCTCGTCCGGCGGCGGCATGGCCACCCGTGGTCCCGGTGAGACCAAGATCGAGACCGACCGGCGGCGGATCCGCGAGAAGATGGCGAAGCTCCGCCGGGAGATCGCCGACATGAAGAAGGGCCGCGACACCAAGCGCCAGGAGCGCAAGCGTCACCAGGTGCCGTCCGTGGCCATCGCCGGTTACACCAACGCCGGCAAGTCCTCCCTGCTCAACCGGCTCACCGGCGCGGGCGTGCTGGTGGAGAACTCGCTGTTCGCCACCCTCGACCCGACCGTGCGCCGGGCGCAGACCCCGAGCGGCCGGGTCTACACCCTGGCCGACACCGTCGGCTTCGTCCGGCACCTGCCGCACCACCTGGTCGAGGCGTTCCGCTCCACCATGGAGGAGGTCGCCGACGCGGACCTCATCCTGCACGTGGTCGACGGTTCGCACCCCGAGCCGGAGACGCAGCTGGCCGCCGTCCGCGAGGTCGTCGTCTCGGTCGACGCGCAGAACGTGCCGGAGATCGTGGTGATCAACAAGGCCGACGCGGCCGACCCGCACGTCCTGCAGCGGCTGCTGCGTCGCGAGCCGCACGCCATCGTGGTGTCGGCCCGCACCGGCGCCGGCATCGACGAGCTGCTCAAGCTCATCGACGACGAGCTGCCGCGTCCGGCGGTCGAGGTGCACGCGCTCGTCCCGTACACCCAGGGCGCGCTGGTGTCCCGGGTGCACGCCGAGGGCGAGCTGCTCGGCGCCGAGCACACCGCCGAGGGCACCCTGCTGCACGCCAAGGTGCCGGCCGAGCTGGCCGCCGAGCTGGAGCCCTTCGCGGTGGCGCTGACGCCCGGGGGCTGATCCGCACCGGACGGTCGCGCCGCACGGCGGGACCGCGCGTCCGCACCGCACGCGAACGGCCCCGGCCCCCTCTCCTCGCGGGAGGGGGCCGGGGCCGTTCGGCGCGTCCGGCTACTTCTTCTTGGCGATCCAGTCCAGCGCCTGCTTGGCGACCGTCTCCAGGTACGGTCCGCTCAGCGAGGTGTGGTCCTGGGTGCCGATCGAGGTGTTGGAGACCAGCGCGAGCTTGCCGTCCGGCATCGGCGCGAACCAGCCGCCGCCGCTGGAGCCCTGGGTCATGTTGCACCCGACGGTGAGCATCGAGGGGCGCTTCGGGTCGAAGGAGAGCCGGGTCGGCTTCCCGCCCTCGCACTTGTACAGCTCCTGGCCGTCGAACGGCTTGTACAGCGGGTAGCCGACGGCGTTGACGGAGAGCTTGTCGCGCGGGGCGTCGAACCAGACCGGGACGGCTCCGCCGACCGTCTCCTCCAGCGACTTGCCGGTGTCGTTCTGGTTGCTCACCCGCATGATCGCGAAGTCGTACTGGTTCGCGGCGTCACCCGTCCCGCCGCCCTCGACCAGCCACTGCGGCGAGGTGACCACGTCCTTGGCCCACCAGGTGCCGAGCGGCGCCAGCTCGGCCAGCGGTGCCTTCTTGCCGCCGCTGGAGGCGCCCGAGTTGTTGTAGGCGGGGACGAACACGAGGTCCTTGAAGTAGCTGCCGCCCTTGCCCGGGTGGACGCAGTGGCCGGCCGTCCAGACCAGGTTGCTCCTGCCCGGGTGCGCCGGGTCCTGGACCACGGTGGCCGAGCAGTTGCCGCGGCCGCCCTCGGCGGAGAAGAACACCTTCCCCGAGGGCTGCTTGGTGTACGGACGCGGCACCGGCACGGCCTTGACCACCGCCGGCTCGGGGTCGGTGACCCCGGCGTCGTCCGCGGGCTTGGCGGTGGGCGGCGCCGGGTCGGCCGGCTTGGAGTCGCCCATCTTGTCCGGGTTCCAGAAGTCCTTGACGATCGGGTTGTTGAAGACGTGCTTGGACGCCCAGTTGTCCCAGTCCTCGAACTTCCACTTCGTCAGGTCGTCCCAGCTCTTCGGCAGGCCGTCCAGCAGGCTGGTCGGCAGGCCGGTGGGCAGGGTGATGCCCCCGATCGCGCCGCCGCCCCCCGCGGCGGTGGCGGAGGCGGAGACGCCCGGCGAGGGCGGCGGGGCGGCGGTTCCCCCGCCGCCCGAAGGCCCGTCGGGGCCGCAGGCGGTGACGGCGAGCAGGGTCCCCGCGGCGAGGACCGCGGCTGCGGCTGACCGGTGGATCGCTGGCATGTGTGCTGTCCCCCTGGTAGTTCGGTGAGGCGGCGGACCGCCGTGCTGGAGTCTGCCACTGGCCACCAGGACGGCACCGGGCGGCCCCCGGGTTGCGGTCGGCCGCGGCGGTCACCGATCTGTGACGCGCCGGCGGCCGGCTCGTTGGCACCGCGGGGCCCGCGTTCCCCCCTGAACGGTGAACATTCACCGATCTTCACCCGGACGAGTGAGCCGTTCTTGTGATCACCCGTCAGGGATAGGTAACCCTTACCTGACGCGACGGTGCGAGCGCCCGCCAGTTATCTCCACCCCACGCGCGTCGGCACTCCACGCGCACCAAGGAGCAGCATTGAGCACCGCCCTCACCGGAGCCCCGCCCGACATCCCGGCCCACCGCCCCGGCCCCGCCGCCACCGCGGGCCCGGTCCAGGTCGACCGGCTGCTCCACCCGGACCCGGCCGTCGCCGCCGAGCAGGCCGCCCTGGAGGCCCTGCTGCGCTGCTGGGCCCGGGAGACCGGCGCCGCGCCCGGCCCGGACGGGCACCTGAGGATCGCCGTCCTCGGCGGCGCCGCCCGGCTCTCCGCCCCCGTCCGGCACTGGTCGCCGGCCGGCTGGCACCGCTTCGGACCGGCCACCCTCGCGGCCGGCGCGGCGGGGGACTCCCGGGGGGCTCCGGTGGACGCCGTCACCGCCGCCGCGCTGCTCGCCGCCGCGGCCGCCGCCCGGCCCGACCCCGGGCAGATCGCCGACCTCGCCGCCCGGGTCGCCGACTCGGTGGTCCGCACCGCCGACATCCTGGCCCACCACCGCGCCGCCACCGCCCCGGTGCCCGGCGGGCCCGAACGCTCCGAGTTCCTCGCCGCCGAGCAGTCCCTGCTGCTCGGCCACCCCCTGCACCCCACCCCGAAGAGCCGCGACGGCCTCGGCCCCGCCCAGAGCGCCGCCTACTCGCCCGAACTGCACGGCTCCTTCCAGCTGCACTGGTACGCCGTCGACCGCGAGCTGCTCGCCGCCGGCTCCGCCCTCACCGAGAGCGCCGACCGGATCACCGCCCAGCTCCTCGGCGACCCCGGGCTGCTGCCGCCCGGCACCGCCGCCCTGCCGCTGCACCCCTGGCAGGCCCGCGAACTGGCCCACCGCCCGGCCGTCGCCGCCCTGCTCGCCGCCGGCCGGCTGCACGACCTCGGCCCGGCCGGCGCCGCCTGGTACCCGACCTCCTCGGTGCGCACCGTCTACCGGCCCGGCACCCCCTGGATGCTCAAGCTCTCGCTCGGCCTGCGGATCACCAACTCCCGCCGGGAGAACCTCCGCAAGGAGCTCCACCGGGGCCTGGAGATGCACCGGCTGCTGGAGAGCGGGCTCGGCGCCGAGTGGCGGGCCGCCCACCCCGGCTTCGACATCGTCCGCGACCCCGCCTGGATCGGCGTCGACCACCCCGGCCTCGGCGACCCCGGCGGCCTGGACACCGTGCTGCGCGCCCAGCCCTTCGCCCCCGGTGACCGCGCCTACTGCGTGGCCGGCCTGGTCGCCGAACGGCCCCATCCGGCGGGCGGGCCCGAGGGGGGCGACACCGTCCCGTCCCGGCTCGGCGACCTGCTGCGCGGGCTCGCCGCCCGCACCGGACGGCCGCTGCCGACCGTGGCCGCCGAATGGTTCCTGCGCTACCTGGACGCGGTGGTGCTGCCCGTCCTCTGGCTGGACGGCCGGGCCGGCATCGCCCTGGAGGCCCACCAGCAGAACAGCCTCGTGCTGCTCGACGCCGACGGCTGGCCGAACGGCGGCCGCTACCGCGACAACCAGGGCTACTACTACCGGCACAGCGCCGCCGACCGGCTCACGGCCCGGCTGCCCGGCCTCGGCACCCGCAGCGACACCTTCCTCGACGACCCGGTGATCGACCACCACTTCGCCTACTACCTGGGCATCAACCACGTGCTCGGCCTGATCGGCGCCCTCGGCTCGCAGCGGCTCGCCGACGAGACCGTGCTGCTGGCCGCGCTCCGGGGCTTCCTGGCCGGACCCGCCGCCACCGCCACCGGCTCCGCGCTGCCCGGCCTGCTGCTCGACTCCCCGACCCTGCCCTGCAAGGCCAATCTGCTCACCCGGATCCAGGGCCTGGACGAACTGGTCGGCCCGGTCGCCACCCAGTCCGTCTACGTCGACCTCGCCAACCCGGTGGCCGGCGCGTGAAAGGGCCGACCGGGGGCCGCCGCGAGGCCCGGGACGGGGCCGGGGAACCGGTCGGCCGGGATGCCGCGGACCCGGCCGGGTGGGGGGCCATGACCACCGTCGCCGGGGAGTTCCGGCTCCGCCCGGTCCGGCTCCCCGCCGACCTCGGCCTGCTCACCCGTTGGATGAACGACCCCGAGGTCGCCGCGTTCTGGGAACTCGCCGGCCCGGCCGCCGTCACCGAGCGCCACCTGCGCACCCAGCTCGACGGCGACGGCCGCAGCCTGCCCTGCCTCGGCCTGCTCGACGACACCCCGATGAGCTACTGGGAGGTCTACCGGGCCGACCTCGACCCGCTCGCCGCGCACTACCCGGCCCGGCCCCACGACACCGGCGTCCACCTGCTGCTCGGACCCGCCGACAGCCGCGGCCGGGGTGTCGGCGCCACCCTGCTCGCCGCCCTGGCCGACCGCCTGCTGCGGGAGCGTCCGCGCTGCCAGCGGGTGGTCGCCGAGCCCGACCTGCGCAACCGGCGCTCCGTCCGCGCCTTCCGGAGGGCCGGGTTCCGGCTCGCCGCCGAACTCGACCTGCCCGACAAGCGGGCCGCCCTGATGGTCCGCGACCGCACCCCGCACCCCGCCTAGGACTGCACCCGCCTCATGGACACCCCAGCACCCCCGCCCGGCCCCTACGACCTGCTCGGCGTCGGCATCGGCCCGTTCAACCTCTCCCTCGCCGCGCTCGCCGAGCCCGTCCCCGGACTGCGCACCCTCTTCTGCGACACGCGCCCGGAGTTCCGCTGGCACCCCGGGATGCTCGTCGAGGGCGCGCGGATGCAGGTGCCGTTCCTCGCCGACCTGGTGTCCCTGGTCGACCCGACCAGCCCGTGGTCCTTCCTCAACCACCTGCGCGAGGAGGACCGGCTGTTCCCGTTCTACTTCACCGAGCGCTTCCAGCTCACCCGGCGCGAGTACGACCACTACTGCCGCTGGGCCGCCGACCGGCTCGCCAACTGCAGCTTCGGCACCGAGGTCACCGCCCTGCACTGGACCGGCGACCGCTACCGCGCCGAGCTGCGCGAGACCGCCACCGGGCGGCAGCGCACCGTCGAGGCGCGCAACGTCGTGCTCGGCGTCGGCACCCGGCCCGTCCGGCCCCCGGCCTTCGCCGGGCTCGACGGCCACCCGCGGGTCTTCCACTCCGCCGACTACCTCGACCGGCGCGACGGCCTGGCCGACGCCCGGGACATCACCGTGGTCGGCAGCGGGCAGTCCGGCGCCGAGGTCTTCCTCGACCTGCTGCGCCGCCACGACGGCGACGGTGTCCGGCTGCGCTGGCTCACCCGCACCCGGGCGCTCGCGCCGATGGAGTACTCCAAGCTCGGCCTGGAGCACTTCACCCCCGACTACACCCGGTACTTCCACGGCCTGCCCGAGGGGGTCCGCGACACCCTGGTCGAGGCCCAGTGGCAGCTGCACAAGGCCGCGTCCGCCGAGACCCTCGCCGAGATCCACGACCACCTGTACGAGCGCACCGTCGGCCGGCCGGTCGGCGGCGAGCCGGTCGAGATCACGCCCGGCACCGCCGTCACCGACGCCCGGCCAGGCCCCTGCGGCGGGCTCGAACTCGACTGCCGGCACACCGACTCCGGCACCGGGCACGTCCTGCGCACCGACGCCGTGGTGCTCGCCACCGGCTACCGGGCGGCCCGGCCGGCCGCCCTGGAACCGCTCGCCCACCTGGTCGACTGGGACCGGGCCGGCCGGTACCGGGTCGACCTCGACCACCGGGTGGCCACCCGGCCGGAGCTCACCGGCGGGCTGTACGTGCAGAACGGCGAGCTGCACACCCACGGGGTGGGCACCCCCGACCTCGGGCTCGGCGCCCACCGGGCCGCGGTGATCCTCAACGCGGTGACCGGGCGGACCGTCCACCGGCTGCCCGATCGCACCGCCTGGACCGGCTTCGCACCGCCCGCCCCCGCTTCCGCGGCTGCCCCCGCTTCCGCTTCCGTTCCCGCTCTTCCCCGACCCCAGGAGCCGACCCGTGCCGCAACCGCCGGCCGCTGAACCGCCGCTGTACCTGCCGCCGCAGCTCACCGCCGGTCACTGGCAGCGGGCCGGCCGCGCGCTGCTGGCCAAGATGCTCGGCGAGTTCGCCTACGAGGAACTCGTCACCCCCGTCGAGACCGGGGAGCCCGGCGGCCACCTCCTCGCCCTGCCCGGGGCCGAGTACCGGTTCACCGCCCGGCGCGGCGCCTACGACGGCTGGCTGGTCGACCCCGGCTCGGTCACCTGCGACGACCCCGAGGGCCTCGACCCGCTGCGCTTCCTCGTCCACGCCCGGCACACCCTCGGGCTGCGCGGCGACACCACCGGCCACCTGCTGCGCGAGCTGACCGCCACCCTGATCGCCGACGCCCACCTGCTGGCCACCGGCCTCACCGCCGCCGAACTCGCCGACCTCGGCCACACCGAGCTCGAGGGCAGGCAGGGCGGCCATCCCTGGATCGTCCCCAACAAGGGGCGGATCGGCTTCTCCGCCGCCGACGCCGCGCGCTGGGCGCCCGAGGCCCGCACCCCGCGCCCGCTGCCCTGGATCGCCGTGCACCGCCGGCTCGCCGAGTACCGGGGCGTGCCCGGTCTCGCCGACCCCGAGCGGCTCTACCGGGGGGAGCTGGACGACCCGGCCGCGCTCCGCGCCCCGCTCGGCACCGCCGCCGACGACTACCTGCTGCTGCCGGTCCACCCCTGGCAGTGGGACGAGACCGTGGTGCCGCTGTTCGCCCCGTGGATCGCCTCCGGGGAGATCGTCCCGCTCGGCACCGACGGCGACCTGCGGCTGCCCCAGCAGTCGATCCGCTCGTTCTTCAACGAGAGCCGCCCCGAGCGCTGCACCGTCAAGCTGCCGCTGGCCATCCTCAACACCCTGGTCTGGCGCGGCCTGCCCACCGAGCGCACCCTGGTCGCGCCCGCCGTCACCGCCTGGATCCACGGGCTGCGCGACGCCGACCCGTTCCTGCGCGAGGAGTGCCGGGTGGTGCTGCTCGGCGAGATCGCCTCCGTCACCGTCGACCACCCGGTCTACCGGGAGCTGCCCGAGGCCCCGTACCAGTACAAGGAGCTGCTCGGCGCGATCTGGCGCGAGCCGCTCGGCCCGGCCCTGGCGCCCGGCGAGCGCGGCCGCACCCTGGCCGCCCTGCTGCAGACCGGGAGCGACGGGCGGCCGCTGGTCGCCGAGCTGGTCGCCCGTTCCGGGCTCACCCCCGCCGAGTGGACCGCCCGGCTGTTCGCCGCGATGCTGCCGCCGCTGCTGCACTTCCTCTACCGGTACGGGCTGGTCTTCTCCCCGCACGGCGAGAACGCCGTGCTGATCTTCGACGAGCGGGACGTGCCGGTCCGGCTGGCGGTCAAGGACTTCGTCGACGACGTCAACCTCAGCGACCAGGACCTGCCGGAGCTGCGCGGCCTGCCCGCCGAGGTGGCCGCGGTGCTGCTGCGCGAGGACCCGCAGGGCCTGTGCCAGTTCCTGCACTCCGGGCTGTTCATCGGCGTGTACCGCTACCTGGCGCCGCTGCTGGAGGCGCGGACCGGTCTGGCCGAGGCCGAGTTCTGGGCGCTGCTGCGCGCCGAGATCCTCCGCCACCAGGCGCGGTTCCCGGAACTCGCCGACCGGTTCGCGCTGTTCGACCTGTTCCGGCCGCGGATCGACCGGCTCTGCCTGAACCGCAACCGGCTGCTGCTGGACGGCTACGGGGACCGCCCGCACCGCCCGCACGCCGCCCGGCACGGCACCGTCCCCAACCCGCTCGCCGCGGGCGGGACGGCGCTCCCGCCCCCGCGACGGGACCGGATTGTCACCCCCGCCCCGTAGGGTGGGAGGGTCATGACGAACGACTCCGAATCCCAGCTCCCCGCCGAGGACGCCGACGAGGCCGGGAGCGCCGCGGACGCCCCGGTGGAGGCCGTCCCCCGAGCCCGCATCCCCGAGCTGCTGCACGCCGCGGTGGTGTCCGTCGGCGGCGTCGAGCGCCCCGGCCAGCTCCGGATGGCCGAGGCCGTCGCGGACGCCGTCGACCACGGCGAGCACCTGCTGGTGCAGGCCGGCACCGGTACCGGCAAGTCCCTCGCCTACCTGGTGCCGGCCCTCGCCCACGGGGACCGCGTGGTGGTCGCCACCGCCACCCTGGCGCTCCAGCGCCAGCTGGTCGAGCGGGACCTGCCGCGCACCGTGGAGGCGCTCCATCCGGTGCTGCGCCGCCGCCCGCTGTTCGCGATGCTCAAGGGCCGCTCCAACTACCTGTGCCTGCACCGGGCCAACGAGGGCACTCCGAGCGAGGAGGGCGAGGGCCTGTTCGACCCGGTCGAGGCGATGGGCGGGCCCGCCGGCAAGCTCGGCCAGGAGGTGCTCCGGCTGCGCGACTGGGCGGACGAGACGGAGACCGGCGACCGGGACGACATGACCCCGGGCGTCTCCGACCGGGCCTGGGCCCAGCTCTCGGTCACCTCCAAGGAGTGCCTGGGCGCCAGCCGCTGCGCGTACGGCCAGGAGTGCTTCGCCGAGAAGGCACGGGAGCGGGCCAAGCTCGCCGACGTCGTCGTCACCAACCACGCGATGCTCGCGATCGACGCGATCGAGGGCGCGCCGGTGCTGCCCGAGCACGGGCTGCTGATCATCGACGAGGCGCACGAACTGGTCAACCGGGTCACCGGGGCGGCCACCGCCGAGCTGACCGTCGGCGCGGTGAACCGCGCGGTCAAGCGGGCCGCCCGGCTGGCCAACGAGAAGGCCGTGGACGCGCTGCAGGCGGCCGCCGAGAACTACCACGGCCTGATGGAGACCGCCCAGCCCGGTCGGGTCGAGGAGCTGCCGGAGTACCTCGGCTACGCCGTGACGGCGATCCGGGACGCCTCCCGTCAGGTGATCACCTCGCTCGGCGAGACCAGGGACAAGGGGCTCAGCGACGAGGACGCGGTGCGCAAGCAGGCGATGGCCTCCGCCGAGAGCCTGCACGAGACCGCGGACCGGCTGCTCCGGGACTCCGAGTACGACGTGGTCTGGATCGAGCGCAGCGACCGCTACGGGCTGGGCACGGCCTCGCTGCGGGTCGCCCCGCTGAGCGTCTCCGGGCTGCTGCGCGAGGGGCTGTACAAGGAGCGCTCGGTGGTGCTCACCTCGGCCACCCTCAAGCTCGGCGGCGACTTCAACGGGGTGGCCGCCTCGGTGGGACTGCCCTCGGAGGCCCGGCTGCCGGACGTCCGCACGCCGGGCGACACCCCGGAGACGGCGGGGGCGGGCTCCGACGACGAGCCGGTGCCGAGCTGGCGGGGCATCGACGTCGGCTCGCCGTTCAAGTACCCCAAGCAGGGCATCCTGTACGTCGCCCGGCATCTGGCCGATCCCGGACGCGATCCCGAACGGCCGGACATGCTGGACGAGTTGGCCGACCTGATCGGTGCGGCCGGCGGGCGGACGCTGGGCCTGTTCTCCTCGATGCGCGGCGCCCAGGCGGCCGCCGAGGCGATGCGGGAGCGGCTGGACCAGCGGATCCTGCTCCAGGGCGAGGACACCCTGGGCGAGTTGATCCGGGAGTTCGCCTCGGACGCGACCACCTGCCTGTTCGGCACGCTGTCGCTCTGGCAGGGCGTGGACGTGCCCGGTTCGGCCTGCCAGCTGGTGGTGATGGACCGGATCCCGTTCCCGCGGCCCGACGACCCGCTGATGAGCGCCCGGCAGAAGGACGTCGAACAGCGCGGCGGGAACGGCTTCATGGCCGTCGCGGCGACCCATGCGGCGCTGCTGATGGCGCAGGGCGCGGGACGGCTGGTCCGCGCGGCGGAGGACCGGGGCGTGGTGGCGGTGCTCGACCCCCGGGTGGAGACCAAGCGCTACGGCGGCTTCTTCCGCTCCTCGATGCCGGAGTTCTGGTACACCACGGACCGCAACCAGGTGCGCCGCTCGCTGGCGTCGATCGACGCCTCGGCGCCGCCGGTCCGGCCGGTGGTGAAGCGGAGCTGAGGGCACGGCCGAGGCAGGGCCGAGCCGGAATCGGGACAGGCCGGAGGGGCTCCGCGCGGTGTGCGGGGAGCCCCTTCCCGTCCGTGCCGGTTTCTGCCGTGCCGGTTCCTGTGGTGCCGGGGTGCGGTGGCGGCCGCGCCGCTGCGCGGGGCCGCCACCGGTCAGAGCCGGCGGAGGACCGCCACGACCTTGCCCAGGATGGTGGCGTTGTCACCGTTGATCGGCTCGTACGCCGGGTTGTGCGGCATCAGCCAGATCCGGCCGTCCTCGCGCTTGAGGCGCTTGACGGTGGCCTCGCCGTCGATCATCGCGGCCACGATGTCGCCGTTCTCGGCCACCGGCTGGCGGCGGACGGTCACCCAGTCGCCGTCGCAGATGGCCGCCTCGATCATCGAGTCGCCGCGCACGGTCAGCGCGAACAGCTCGCCCTCGCCGACCAGCTGGCGGGGCAGCGGGAAGACGTCCTCGACCGTCTGCTCGGCCAGGATCGGCCCGCCGGCGGCGATCCGGCCGACCAGCGGCACGTACGAGGTGGACGGGCGGCCGGCGGTCTCGGCGGTGTTCGGCCGGGCCACCTCGACGCCGCGGACCTCGTAGGCGCGCGGGCGGTGCGGGTCCCGGCGGAGGAAGCCCTTGCGCTCCAGGGCCATCAGCTGGTGGGCGACCGAGGATGTGCTGGACAGGCCGACGGCCTGGCCGATCTCCCGCATGGACGGCGGGTAGCCCCGGCGCTGCACGGAGTCCCGGATGACCTCGATCACCCGCCGCTGGCGCTCGGTGAGCCCGGCCTCGTCGGTGCGGATGCCGGGCGGGCGGCCGGGCGCGGAGCGGGTCGGCGCCGGGTGGGCGTCGTCCAGGACGGGGGAGTGTTCGATGGGTTGGTCCGGAACGCGCCCGACTCCGGAAAGGCCCGGCCCGGAGAGACGATGATCTTCGCTACGGTCCATGGTGACGTCCACACTCTGCTGATTCGTGGTGCGCTGCCCCACCTTGAGCTGGGAGTGTTCCTGCACCGGGATGGTGTTGCTTTCGACGGCGTTCACGGCTGCCCCTCTCGACGGCTGTCCTCTCCTTTTTCCAGCCCAACGCACCTCGTATCGAAAGGTTGCGCCAAACACACGTTCGAGTGAATTATTCGGGAGTTGGCTGACTCGATCAAGGCTTTGTTGTACATCGATTAAATGTTCGATCCGAAGTCGACTCCGGCAGTTTAGTCCGAGTCGACACGCCAAGGCCTCCGCTTCCCTCCGAGACCTACATGTAGTGGCTACAGTCCTCTCCGTGGCCCAGTACTTGTGGTCGAGGCCTCAAGATCGGGTTGCCTCCTGTGCCCCCGGATCGCATAGACTCGACCCGTCCGCACGTCCCGCCAAGGAGGGATCCTCAGGTGCACTGCCCCTTCTGCCGGCACTCCGACAGCCGCGTCGTCGACAGCCGGACCACCGAGGACGGCAGCTGCATCCGCCGTCGTCGGCAGTGCCCGGACTGCGGCCGCCGTTTCACCACCGTGGAGACGGCCGCGCTGATGGTCATCAAGCGCAGCGGTGTCACCGAGCCGTTCTCCCGGGAGAAGGTCATCTCCGGCGTCCGCAAGGCCTGCCAGGGCCGCCCGGTCACCGAGGACGCCCTCGCCCAGCTCGGCCAGCGGGTCGAGGAGTGCGTGCGGGCCACCGGCAACGCCGAGCTCACCACCCATGACGTCGGGCTGGCCATACTCGGCCCGCTCAAGGAACTCGACGTCGTCGCCTTCCTGCGCTTCGCCAGCGTCTACCAGGCGTACGACGGACTGGAAGACTTCGAGGCCGCCATCGCGGAACTCCGCGCCGAGCGGCCCGCTCCCGAGGCGGACGGTGCCTGCGTGCCCGTCGCCGCCGCCGCGCCCTAACCGGCCCGGCCCCTTCACCGGCCCCTTTCCGGGGTCGGCGCACCCCCCTCGGCCCCCCGGGGTCGACGTGTGCCCGGAAACGGCGCACAGACCATGACAAATCGTGCGCGGTGGGTGAGACCCTGCCTGCCCGCACACCGGAAGAGCGAACCAGCCGTGCCCGGACTTTTCGGGGCACATTGGGCGTTTGCCCAACCAGGAGGAGGAACAGAAGTGACAGACACCACGAGCGGTTCCGCACGCGGGTCGAAGTCCGACCGGACCGCGGGCAAGGGCGCCGGCAAGGCGCCCAAGGGCGGCCTGCGGATCGATCGCATCTACACCACCCCTGGCGTGCACCCGTACGACGAGGTCAGCTGGGAGCGGCGCGACGTCGTCATGACCAACTGGCGTGACGGTTCGATCAACTTCGAGCAGCGCGGCGTCGAGTTCCCCGACTTCTGGTCGGTCAACGCCGTCAACATCGTCACGTCCAAGTACTTCCGCGGCGCCCTCGGCACCCCGCAGCGCGAGTGGAGCCTCAAGCAGATCATCGACCGCGTGGTGCTCACCTACCGCGCCGCCGGCGAGAAGAACGGCTACTTCGCCACCGCGGACGACGCCGAGGTCTTCGAGCACGAGCTGACCCACGCCCTCCTCCACCAGGTCTTCAGCTTCAACTCCCCGGTCTGGTTCAACGTCGGGACCAAGCAGCCCCAGCAGGTCTCCGCCTGCTTCATCCTGGCCGTCGACGACTCCATGGAGTCGATCCTCGACTGGTACAAGGAAGAGGGCATGATCTTCAAGGGCGGCTCCGGCGCCGGCCTCAACCTCTCCCGGATCCGCTCCAGCAAGGAGCTCCTCACCTCCGGCGGCAACGCCTCCGGCCCGGTCTCCTTCATGCGCGGCGCCGACGCCTCCGCCGGCACCATCAAGTCGGGCGGCGCCACCCGCCGCGCGGCCAAGATGGTCGTCCTGGACGTCGACCACCCGGACGTCGAGGCCTTCATCGAGACCAAGGTGAAGGAGGAGGAGAAGATCCGCGCCCTGCGCGACGCGGGCTTCGACATGGACCTCGGCGGGGACGACATCGCCTCCGTCCAGTACCAGAACGCCAACAACTCGGTCCGGGTCAGCGACGAATTCATGACGGCCGTCGAGAACGGCACCGAATTCGGCCTGCGCGCCCGCCTCACCGGCGAGGTCATCGAGACCGTCGACGCGAAGAAGCTCTTCCGCAAGATGGCCGAGGCCGCCTGGGCCTGCGCCGACCCCGGCATCCAGTACGACTCGGTCATCAACCACTGGCACACCTGCCCCGAGTCGGGCCGGATCAACGCGTCCAACCCCTGCTCCGAGTACATGCACCTGGACAACTCCAGCTGCAACCTGGCCTCGCTCAACCTGATGAAGTTCCTGCGCGAGGACGACACGTTCGACGCCACGAGCTTCGCCAAGGTCGTCGAGCTGGTCATCACCGCGATGGACATCTCCATCTGCTTCGCGGACTTCCCGACCGAGAAGATCGGTGAGACCACCCGCGCCTACCGCCAGCTCGGCATCGGCTACGCCAACCTCGGCGCCCTGCTGATGGCGACCGGCCACGCCTACGACAGCGAGGGCGGCCGCGCCCTGGCCGGTGCCATCACCTCGCTGATGACCGGCACCGCCTACCGCCGCGGCGCCGAACTCGCCGGTGTGGTCGGCGCGTACGACGGCTACGCCCGCAACGCCGCCCCGCACCAGCGGGTCATGAAGCAGCACGCGGACGCCTCGAAGGCCGCGGTCTCCGTCGACGAGCTGGACGCCCCGGTCTGGACCGCCGCCACCGCCACCTGGGACGACGTCCTGCGGATCGGCGCGCAGAACGGTTTCCGCAACGCCCAGGCCTCGGTGCTCGCCCCGACCGGCACCATCGGCCTGATGATGGACTGCGACACCACCGGCGTGGAGCCCGACCTCGCGCTGGTCAAGTTCAAGAAGCTGGTCGGCGGCGGCTCGATGCAGATCGTCAACGGCACCGTGCCGCGCGCCCTGCGCCGCCTCGGCTACCAGGACGAGCAGATCGAGGCGATCGTCGCCCACATCGCCGAGCACGGCAACGTGGTCGACGCCCCGGGGCTGCGCGCCGAGCACTACGAGGTCTTCGACTGCGCGATGGGCGAGCGCGTCATCTCGGCGATGGGTCACGTCCGGATGATGGCGGCGATCCAGCCGTGGATCTCCGGTGCCATCTCCAAGACGGTGAACATGCCGGAGTCCGCCACGGTCGAGGAGATCGAGGAGATCTACTTCGAGGCGTGGAAGATGGGCGTCAAGGCGCTCGCCATCTACCGTGACAACTGCAAGGTCGGCCAGCCGCTCTCGGCCAAGAAGAAGGACGACGAGAAGAAGGCCGACGAGGCCCCCGTCGCGGTCCAGAAGGTCGTCGAGTACCGTCCGGTCCGCAAGCGCCTGCCCAAGGGCCGCCCGGGCATCACCACCTCCTTCACGGTCGGTGGCGCCGAGGGCTACATGACCGCCAACTCCTACCCGGACGACGGTCTCGGCGAGGTCTTCCTGAAGATGTCCAAGCAGGGTTCGACCCTCGCGGGCATGATGGACGCCTTCTCGATCGCCGTCTCGGTCGGCCTCCAGTACGGCGTGCCGCTGGAGACCTACGTCGCGAAGTTCACCAACATGCGCTTCGAGCCGGCCGGTCTGACCGACGACCCGGACGTGCGGATGGCGCAGTCGATCGTCGACTACATCTTCCGTCGCCTGGCGCTGGACTTCCTGCCGTTCGAGACCCGCTCGGCGCTCGGCATCCACTCCGTCGAGGAGCGGACGCGCCACCTGGAGACCGGGTCCTACGAGCCGCTGGAGGCGGAGGAGGAGCTGGACACCGAGACGCTGGCCCAGTCCGCCCCGGTGACCGCCAAGCCGGCCGCCGCCCCGGTCCCGGCCGCCGCCCCGGCGCCGAAGGCCGCTCCGGCCCAGGCCCACAACTCGACCGAGCTGATCGAGATCCAGCTGGGCCTGAACGCCGACGCGCCGCTCTGCTTCTCCTGCGGCACCAAGATGCGCCGGGCCGGCAGCTGCTACCTCTGCGAGGGCTGCGGCTCCACCAGCGGCTGCAGCTGAGCGGGGCCCGCGCCTCGGGATGAGGTGAGCGACCGCTGAGGGCGGGGCGAGGACACACGGTGTCCTCGCCCCGCCCTTTCGGCATTTCTGTCAACCTTGGTTGACACGTCGGCGATGTCAACCTAGGTTGACAGTATGAGCGAGAGCGGAGAGCTGGCGGCCGCGGCCGCCAGTCGGGACCCGGCCGTCGGGCTCCGGGCGGTCCGGGCCCTGCGGGACCTGGCGGACCGGCTGGAGGGGCTGCAGGTCCACAGCGCGCGGGACCGGGGCTGGTCGTGGCAGGACATCGCGATCTGCCTCGGGGTGACCAGGCAGGCGGTCCACAAGAAGTACGCGAAACGCGGTGCCGGTGGAAGCGGGAAGGACGGGGACTGAGCGATGTTCGAGCGATTCACCGAGGAGGCCCGCCGGGTGGTCGGGCAGGCGGGGCGGGAGTCGGCGCAGCTGCGGCACGGGCACGTCGGCACCGAGCACCTGCTGCTGGGGATCCTGACCGAGACGGCGGACCCGGCGGCCGGGGTGCTGATCGAGGCGGGTCTCGACCACGCGACGGCGCGGGAGGCCGTCCGGCGGCTGCTCGGGACGGGGGACGACGCGCAGGCGCTGGCCTCGATCGGGGTGGACCTGGAGGCGGTCCGCGAGGCGGTGGAGTCCGCGTTCGGGGCCGGTGCCCTGGACCCGCCGCCGGCGGAGGAGCCCCGGCGGCGGGGGTGGTTCCGGTCCGAGGGGCGGGTGGGGCGCAGCCCGTTCACCGCGCGGGCGCGCAAGGCGGTGGAGCTGTCGCTGCGCGAGTCGCTGCGGCTGAAGTCCGGTCACATCGCGGTCGGTCATCTGCTGCTCGGGGTGCTCCGGGAGGGCGAGGGTCTCGGGGCGCGGGTGATCGCCGACCACGGGCTGGACTTCGCCGCCGTGCGGCGTGCGGTGGAGGTGGCGATCGAGTGAGGGGATGGCGGCAAAGTGGTATACGGAGCGTGGCTGGAAGAGACTGACCGTCAACTTGCCGGTTGAGCACATCGTCTGAATGGATATGATCGGCCGACTGCGTGAACCGAATCACCGCCCGGAGACGTTCCACGACGTCGGCCGGGCGGTCGCGCATTCGCCCGACTTCTGCCGAGGACACCGCACCGATGACAGAAACCTCCCGCCCCGACGGTGGGCCCCGCCGTCGACCCGACGCGCGTACCAAGGCCCTGGTGGCCGCCGCCGCCCTGCTGGCGGCGGTGGCCGGGCCGGTCGGGGTGATGCGGGCCTTCGACGCCGGGCAGCCGCTGACCGCGGTCGCCGTGGCGGCGGTCACCGCGCTCTGGCTGATCGCCGTCCGGCTGGCCGGCAGCGCCACCGAACGGGCCCGTCGGCTGGAGCTGGAGCTGAGCGAGACCGGCGACGACTCGATGGCGGCACTCGTGGTCGCCGGCGCGGCCAAGCAGGCCGAGGCCGCCGCCAAGGCCAGGGCCGCCGCCGCGGAGGCCGAACGGGACGAGGCCCGGGCCGGGCTCGCCCGCGCCGAGCAGGAGACCGCGGCCGCCCGCGCCGAGGCGGCCCTGGCCCGGGCGGAGGCCGAGACCGAGCGCGCCGGGCGGGCCGCGCTGGACCGGCTCGCCGACGAGGTGCTGCCCGAGGTGGTGAAGCGGCTGCGGAGCGGCGCCACCGTGGACGCCGCGCTGGCCGCCCACCGCGACCACCCGCAGCGTGCGCTGCTGCGCGCCGTCGCCGAGGAGGTCGGCCGCGGCGAGCGGCTGCGGGCCGCCGCCCTGGCGGTCTGCGCGACCGCCGCCGGCCGGGTGCAGGCGCTGGCCACCAGCATGCACGCCGAACTGCGCGAGATGCAGCACCGGCACGACGAGGAGGTCCTCGGCGACCTGCTGCGCCTGGACCACTCGACCGCCCAGGCGGGCCGGATGGCCGACAGCATCGCGGTGCTCACCGGCGCCCGCTCCGGCCGGCGCTGGGGCCGGCCGATCGCGGTGGAGTCGGTGCTGCGCGGCGCGCTCGGCCGGATCGGGGCCTACCAGCGGGTCCGGTTGCACAACGCGAGCACGGCCGCGGTGGCCGGGTTCGCCGCCGAGGGCGTGATGCACGCGCTCGCCGAGCTGCTGGACAACGCGACCACCTTCTCCGCCCCGCCGGCCGAGGTGCACGTCTACGTCGAGGAGGTGCCGGCCGGTCTGGCGATCACCGTCGAGGACAGCGGCCTGGGCCTGAGCGACAGCTGGCTGCGCCGGGCCGAGCGGGCCGTCTCGGCCGAGGCGCTGGACCTCACCACGCTGTCGGCGGGCACCCGGATCGGCCTCGCGGTGGTCGGGGTGCTGGCCCGCAAGCACGGGCTGCAGATCTCCTTCCGGCCGTCGGCGCGCGGCGGCACCGGCGTGGTGATGCTGATCCCGCAGCAGCTGGTCACGCACCCCGCGACGGTGCCCGCCCCGCTGCCCGCACCCCTGCCCGCCCCGGTCGAACGGGCCGTCACCGCGGGCCCGCGCCCGGCGCTGACCCCCGCGCCGGCCCCCGCCCGTCCGGCGCCGGCCGTGCCCGCCGCGCCCGCCGTGCCCGTGCCGGCTCCCGCGCCGGCCGCGGCGCCCGCCCCGCAGGCCCGGACCACCGACAGCGGTCTGCCGCAGCGCCGCCGCGGCCAGACCCTGACCTCCGCCGCCCCGGCGGCGGCCCCCGCCGAGCGGCCCGTCCGTCCCGACGGGGTGAGCGCCGCGGCCCGGTTCGGCGCCTTCCGCCGGGCCGCCCTGCCGGCCGCGGACGCCCCCGCGCCGGCCGCCGGTGCCCCCGCACCGACCGCCGAGGCCCCCGCCACGACCGCCGGTGCCCCCGCACCGGTCGAGGGTGCCGTACCGGTCCAGGACACCGCGGGCCCCCGGTCCGCCACGGACCACGCCTCCGACGCCTCCCCCGTCACCGAGAAGGACTTCTGATGAGCAGTGCCACCGACCGCGACCTCGACTGGCTGTTGGAAAACCTGCTGACTAACACCCCCGGCACCCGGCACGCCCTGGTGCTCTCCGCCGACGGCCTCAAGCTCTGCCACACCTCCGGCCTCGACAACGACCGGGCCGACCAGCTCGCCGCGATCGCCTCCGGACTGCAGAGCCTGGCGCACGGCGCGTCCATCGAGTTCGGCGACGGCACCGGCGGTGTGCGGCAGTCGATGACCGAGTTCCACGGCGGCGTGCTGTGCATCGTGGCGGCCGGCGAGGGCGCCCACCTCGCGGTGGTCACCGACGAGGACGCCGACGTGGGCGTGGTCGGCCACAACATGCACGGGCTGATCGAGCAGATCGGCGTCCACCTCAGCGCCCCCGCCCGGGAGGACGCCGTCGGGGCGGACGGTCCGGTGACCGACGGGAGCGCCCGGGCATGAGCGGGCGCGGGGGGAACACCGACGGACGGAAGGTCCGGTCGGGCCGGGACGACGACCCGGACCGCCTGTACACCATCACCCGGGGCCGCAGCCGGGCCCCGGAGAACGCGTTCGACCTGGTCACGCTGATCGTCGCCGAGCGGGAGCCGGCGCCGGGCATGCAGTCGGAGCACGCGCGCATCCTGCGGATGTGCGGGGCGCCGATCGCGGTGGTCGAGGTCGCCGCGGAGCTGGCGCTGCCGGTGTCGGTGGTGAAGATCCTCCTCGGCGACCTGCTGGAGGCCGGGTCGATCACCGCCCGCCACCCCCGGTTCGCACCGAACAAGGCCCGGCTGCCCGATCTCGACACGTTGAAGCAGGTACTGCATGGACTCCAACAGCTCTGAGGGCCAGGACCCCCGTCCGGGCGGGTGGACGCCGCTGCGCCGGACCGCCGACAACGCGCTGAAGATCGTCGTGGTCGGCGGCTTCGGCGTGGGCAAGACCACCCTGGTCGGCGCGGTCAGCGAGATCCGTCCGCTGAACACCGAGGAGACCATGACCAGGGCGGGGGAGGGGATCGACGACCCCACCGGCGCCTGGGGCAAGCGCTCGACCACGGTCGCCTTCGACTTCGGGCGGATCACCCTCTCCGCCAGCCAGGTGCTGTACCTGTTCGGCGCGCCGGGGCAGGAGCGGTTCTGGTTCCTCTGGGACCGGCTGTTCTCCGGCGCCCTCGGGGCCGTCGTCCTGGTGGACACCCGGCGGCTCGCGGACTCCTGGTACGCCATCGACCGGCTGGAGCACCACGGCACGCCGTTCGTCGTCGCCCGCAACAACTTCGGCGACCCGACCCACACCCTGGACCAGGTCCGCGAGGCGCTCGACCTGCCGCCCGAGGTGCCGCTGGTGGACTGCGACGCCCGGGACCGGGAGTCCAGCAAGCAGGTGCTGATCGAGCTGGTCCGCCACCTGACCGCCCGGGTCGAGGCCGAGGCGGCGGGCACCCCCGCCGTCGGCACCGCCGCCCCCGTCCTTGAGGAGAGCACCCCGTGACCGAGCCCGCCGCCACCCCGCCGCCGGGCTGCCCGGCGCACGCCGGCGCCACCCCGTTGTACGGGCCGCGCTTCCAGACCGACCCCTCCCAGGTCTACCGGGAGATGCGGGGGGCGCACGGCCCGGTCGCCCCGGTCGAACTCGCCGGCGGTGTACCGGCCTGGCTGGTCATCGGCTACCGCGAGCTCCAGCTGGTGACCGGTCAGCCGCAGCTGTTCGGCCGGGACTCCAGCCGCTGGACCGGCTGGGCGACCGTGGCCGAGGACTGGCCGCTGAAGCCGATGATGGCCCCGGTGCCGTCGATCCTCTACGCCGAGGGCGAGGAGCACGTCCGGCGCTCGCGGGCGGTCACCGACGCGCTGGCCGCCGTCGACCCGTACGAGCTGCGCAAGCACTGCGAGGAACTGGCCGACCGGCTGATCGACGACTTCGCCGGGCGCGGCGAGGCGGACCTGGTCGCCGAGTACGCCCACCGGCTGCCGCTGCTGGTGCTCTGCCGGGTGCTCGGGCTGAGCGAGGAGCAGGCGCCGGTGCTCATCGACGGGCTGCTGACCATGCTGGACGGCGGCCCCGACGCCCCGGCCGGCGCGCAGCGGCTGCTCGCCGTGATGCTGGAGCTGGTCGAGGAGAAGGCCGCCCACCCGGGGGACGACGTCGCCTCGCGGATGCTGGCCCACCGGGCCGGGCTGAACCACGACGAGATCATGCGGGACCTGCGGGTGATGCTGATCGCCGGTCACCAGCCGACCTCGTACTGGATCTCCAACGCGCTGCGGCTGATGCTCACCGACGAGCGGTTCGCCGCCTCGCTGTCGGGCGGGCGGCGCAGCATCAGCCAGGCGCTGAACGAGGCGCTCTGGGAGGACACCCCGACGCAGATCTTCGCCGGTCGCTGGGCGACCCGGGACACCCAGCTCGGCGGGCAGCGGATCGCCGCCGGGGACATGCTGCTGCTGGGCTTCGCGGGGGCCAACGCGGACCCGTCGGTGCGGCAGGCGGACGGCCGGCCGGCCGAGGGCAACCGGGCGTACCTGAGCTACTCGTACGGCGAGCACGGCTGCCCGTTCCCGGCGCAGGAGGCGGCCGAGGTGATCGCGACGACGGCGGTGGAGGTGCTGCTGGACCGGCTGCCGGACCTGCGGCTGGCGGTGGCCGAGCACGCGCTGGTGTGGCGGCCGTCGGCCTGGGTGCGGGGGCTGGTGGCGCTGCCGGTGTCGTTCACCCCGGGGTACGCGGGCTGAAACCCGCGCACCCCACCGCGCCCGACCGTGCCCGACCGCACCTTCGTGTCCGACCGCGTCTGACCGCACCTGACCGCATCCGACCGCGCCCGGCCGGCCCCGGCCGGCCCTGGCGCCGGCCGGCAGGACCCCGGGGCCGCCCGGGCCGCAGTACCAGAACCGAGAGAGAGCTGCCGTCGATGACCGCCCCCGCCCCCGCCCCGTTCGTCCTCGATCCGTTGGCCCGCGACAACGCCGCCGAGGGCGCGCTGCTGCGTGCCGCCGGCCCGGTGGTGCCGGTGGAGCTGCCGGGCGGCGTCGCCGCCTGGGCGGTGACCCGGCACACGGCCGCCCGTGAGCTGCTGACCGACGCCCGGCTGGTGAAGGACGCCCGGCACTGGGCGGCGTTCCAGCGCGGCGACGTGCCGAAGACCTGGCCGCTGATCGGCCTGGCGGTGCCCGGTCCGAGCATGGTGACCACCGACGGAGCCGAGCACCGGCGGCTGCGGGCCCTGGTGGCGCACGCGTTCACCCCGCGCCAGGTGGAGCTGATGCGCCCGCAGGTCGAGGCGATCACCGGGGAGCTGCTGGACACCCTGGCGTCCGGCGAACCGCTGGTGGACCTGAAGTCCGCCTTCGCCTTCCCGCTGCCGATGACGGTGATCTGCTCGCTGCTCGGCGTCCCGGAGTCGGAGCACGCCCGTCTGCGCGACCTCTACGAGCGGTTCTTCGGCGCCCGGCCGAACCCGGAGGGCATCCAGGCGACCATCGCCGGGCTGAACGCCTTCGTCAACGGCGTGGTGGCGCAGCGCCGTGCGGCCCCCGGTGACGACCTGGCGAGCGTGCTGCTGCTGGCCGACACCGAGGGCGGCGCGCTGACCGACGCGGAGGCGGCGGCCACCCTGCGGGTGATCATCGCGGCGGGTCACGAGACCACGGTGAACCTCATCGGCAACGCGGTGCGGGCGCTGCTCTCCCACCCGGACCAGCTGGCGCTGGTGCGGGCGGGCAAGGTCGGCTGGGACGCGGTGGTGGAGGAGTCGCTCCGCTGGACGCCGCCGACCAGCAACTTCCTGTTCCGGTTCACGTCCGAGGACGTGGCGGTGGGCGACACGGTGATCCCGGCGGGGGAGCCGGTGCTGATCTCGTACAACGCGATCGGCCGGGACCCGGCGCAGCACGGGGTGACCGCCGAACTGTTCGACATCACCCGGGACCCGATCCGGCACCTGTCCTTCGGGCACGGTCCGCACGTCTGCCCGGGCTCGCCGCTGGCCCGGCTGGAGGCGGGGATCGCGCTGCCGGCGCTGTTCGAGCGCTTCCCGGACCTCTCCCTGGCGGTGCCGGACGAGGAGCTGCGGCCGAGCGGCTCGCTGGTGGTGAACGCGCTGAAGGAGCTGCCGGTCCGGCTGTTCTGACGTCCGGTTCCGTCCGCGGCCCCGTCCGGTCCTCCGGGCGGGGCCGTCGCCGTCGCCGTCGTGGCCCTGTCCCGTTCGTGGCCCCTGTGTCCCGTTGGTGGCCCTGGCGTGGTCGCGGCGTGGCCGTCCGGGGGGCCGGGTCACAACTGGGGCACGCGGGGAGGAAGGGCGTACCTGGACCTTGGCGGCACGTGGCGACTGCGTTAACGTCGTCGGATCGGCCGGCCGCCGCGTCCATGTCGAGTCTTGAACTCCGGTACAGCGCATTGTCGTTCTGTCGTACAGCCGAGCGTTCGCGCCCTGGCGAGGAGGACCGCGTTGACTCCCACCCCGACCGTGCCGTCCACGACCGTGCCACCCCCGCCCGCCGCCCGCCGTCCCCGGCGCCGCCCGTTCGCCGCGGTGGCCCTGCTGGCCGCCGTCGCCCTGACCGCGGCCTGCTCCAACAGCTCCGACAGCTCGGGGGGTTCGGGCGACGGCGGCAACCAGACCCTGTCCGGTGACTGCGCCCGCTTCCAGCCGTACGCCGGCCACGGCGGCACGACGGTGACGGTCTTCGCCTCGATCCTCAGTCCCGAGTCGGACAACCTGGAGAAGTCCTGGGCCGACTTCAGCCGTTGCACCGGCATCCGGATCAGCTACGAGGGCAGCAACGACTTCGAGTCCCAGCTGCCGGTGCGGGTGAGCGGTGGCAACGCCCCGGACTTCGCGATCGTCCCGCAGCCCGGTCTGCTGGCGCAGATGGTCAAGAGCGGCAAGGTGGTCAAGCCGCCGCAGCAGACCGTGGCGAACCAGGAGAAGTGGAGCCCGGTCTGGAAGACCTACGGCTCGGTCAACGGCACCTTCTACGCGGCGCCGATGAGTGCCAACATGAAGTCCCTGGTCTGGTACTCGCCCAAGGCCTTCAAGCAGGCCGGCTACGACGTCCCGAAGACCTGGGCCGACCTCATGGCGCTCAGCGACCGGATCGCCAAGGCGGGCGGCGCCAAGCCGTGGTGCGGCGGCATCGCCTCCGGCACGGCCACCGGCTGGCCGGCCACCGACTGGCTGGAGGAGGTGGTCCTCGGGTCGTTCGGCGGCGAGGTGTACGACCAGTGGGTGAGCCACAAGGTGAAGTTCTCCGACCCGAAGATCGCCGCGGCGATGAAGACGGTCGCCGACTGGATGCAGAACCCGGCCTGGGTCAACGGGGGTTACGGTGACGTGAAGTCGATCGCCACCACGACCTTCCAGGACGCGGGTGCGCCGATCCTCACCGGCAAGTGCCTCATGCTCCAACAGGCGTCGTTCTACAAGGCTCAGTGGCCCAAGGACACGAAGATCGGGCCGGAGGGCGACATCTTCGCGTTCCACCTGCCGGCGGTGGACCCGTCGGTGCCCAACCCGGTCGAGGGCGGCGGGGAGTTCCTCACCGCGTTCGCGAGCCGTCCCGAGGTGCAGGCGGTGCAGAACTACCTGTCCAGCGCGGACTGGGCGAGCAGCCGGGTGAAGACCGCGACCGGCTGGGTTTCGGCCAACCAGGGCGTGGACAAGAGCCTGTACACCGATCCGATCGACCGGATCTCCGCCGACGCGCTGACCGACCCGGCGGCGACCTTCCGGTTCGACGGCTCGGACCTCATGCCGGCCGCGGTCGGCGCCGGGCAGGAGTGGAAGTCGCTCACCGCCTGGTTCGCCGAGGGACAGTCGATCCAGAAGACCGCCGCGGACATCGACGCCGCCTGGCCGCAGTAGCGGCGCGCGTCGCAGGACCACCTGCCGCAGGGCGGTGCGGGGCCACCCACCCGCACCGCCCGCCCCTCCGCGCCGCCGTGCCCGGTGTCTCCGTGTCCGGTGTGTCCGTGTCCGTGCCTCCGCGTTCGGTGCCCCGTGGCCCGCGGCGCGTGCAGCTCTCCCGGTTCTCCCGGTTCTCCCGTTCCGCCCGGTTCTCCCGTTCCGGCCGGGTCCCGTTCCGCCCGGCTCCCCGCCCCCGTTGGGAAAGGACGTCACGCCATGTCCCTCGCCGCCGGTGCCTGGGGCGACGCGATGGTCAAGTTCGGCAACGGCCTCGGTGCGATCGCCGGCTTCCTCGGCATCCTGTTGCTGGTCTTCCTGGCCGCCGGCCGCGCCTCCGGCCGGCTCGCCCGCCCGCTGGCCGTGCTGGTCCTGCTCGGCCCGGCGCTGGTCCTGCTGCTGCTCGGCCTGGTCGCGCCGCTGGTCCGCACCGTCTACCTGAGCCTCTACAGCGACGACAGCAGCCGCTTCGTCGGCGGCGAGAACTTCGGCTGGGCGTTCACCAGCGACTCGGTGCGCGAGGTGCTGGTCAACACCGCGCTCTGGCTGGTGATCGCGCCGTTCGCGGCCACCGGGCTGGGACTCGTCCTGGCCCTGCTGGTGGACCGGATGCGCGGTCAGGCCGTCTACAAGTCGCTGATCTTCATGCCGATGGCGATCTCGCTGGTCGGCGCCTCGATCATCTTCAAGTTCGTCTACGAGTCGCGCGACCCCTCGCAGCAGCAGATCGGCCTGCTCAGCCAGGTGGCGATCGCCCTGGGCTGGGACGATCCGCCGAACTGGATGCTCTCCCAGCCGCTCAACACCTTCCTGCTGATGGCCGTCATGGTCTGGGTGCAGACCGGCTTCGCCATGGTCGTCCTCTCCGCGGCCATCAAGGCGATCCCGGACGAGGTCACCGAGGCGGCCCGGCTGGACGGCGCCCAGGGGGTGCGGCTCTTCTGGTACGTCACCGTGCCGATGATCCGCACCACGGTGGTGGTGGTGCTGACCACGGTGATGATCACCACGCTGAAGGCCTTCGACATCGTCCGCACCATGACCGGCGGCAACTTCGGCACCCAGGTGCTGGCCAACGAGATGTACTCGCAGTCCTTCGTCCAGTTCAACACCGGGCGGGGCAGCGCGCTGGCGGTGATCCTCTTCCTCGCGGTGCTGCCGCTGGTGGCCTACAACATCCTCCAGCTGCGCAAGGAGCGTGCGGTCCGATGAGCGTACGTCGGGACGGCGGCGCCGTCCGGAAGGCCTTCTCCTCCCCGCTGGCCTCGGTCTTCGTGATCGTGGTGACGGTGCTGTGGACCGTCCCCACCCTCGGGCTGCTGGCCACCTCGCTGCGCCCCAAACGGGACGTCACCGCCGACGGCTGGTGGAACGTCCTGCTCCATCCGGACCTCGGCCTGGACAACTACCACACGGTGCTGTTCGAGGGCGGTTCCGGAGTCTCCACCGGGCTGATGCCCTTCCTGGTGAACTCGCTGGCGATCAGCGTGCCGGCCACCCTCTTCCCGCTGGCGCTGGCGGCGATGGCCGCCTACGCACTGGCCTGGGTGCGGTTCCGGGGCAGCGACACCCTCTTCTTCGTGGTCTTCGCGCTCCAGGTGGTGCCGTTGCAGATGGCGCTGATCCCGCTGCTCCAGCTGTTCTCGGGCGGCGCGCACCTGGGCTCCCTGACGCTGCTGCCGGCGCTGGACCTCAAGGGCACCTACGCGCCGGTCTGGCTGGCGCACACCATGTTCGCGCTGCCGCTGGCGATCTTCCTGCTGCACAACTTCATCGCCCAGCTGCCGCGCGACCTGATGGAGGCGGCGGTGGTGGACGGCGCTTCGCACTTCAAGATCTTCCGTTCGATCGTGCTGCCGCTCTGCACCCCCGCGCTGGCCTCGTTCGCGATCTTCCAGTTCCTCTGGGTCTGGAACGACCTGCTGGTGGCGCTCACCTTCGCCGGCGGTACGCCGGAGGTGGCGCCGATGACGGTCCGGCTGGCGCAGTTGTCCGGCTCCTTCGGCGGGCGGTGGGAGCTGCTCACGGCGGGGGCGTTCCTGTCGATCGTGATCCCGTTGGGGGTGTTCTTCGCCCTCCAGCGCTACTTCGTGCGCGGGCTGCTGGCCGGTTCGGTCAAGGGCTGATCCTTCCGGGTGCGCCGGGTGCGCCGGGTGCGCCGGGCGCTCCGGGTGGTCCGGCTGGTCCGCGCCGTCCGCCGTCGCGCGGTTGCCCCGTCCGGCCCGGGCGCGTCAGGGTTCCGGCCGTTCCAGGGCGAATGTGGCGATTTCGTGGACACGGTCGCCGGGTTACCGGTACACCGTTAGGGGCTGGTCGGCCGAGATGACACAGGGGGGCGGTCATGGCAGACACGGGCACACGTCCGGACGGACGGACGGACAGACGCGGGCGCGGACGGACCGACGGGTCGGTACGGGGCGACGGGCCGGTGCGCGGCGCCGGCGGACGGTGGTGGCGGCGGACCGGGGGCCTGCTGGCGGCCCTGACCACGGCGGCAGCGCTGGTCGCCGGCCCGGGCGCGCCCCCGGCGGCGGCCGTCACGATGACGCTCGGCAGCACCGAGGTCGGCGCCGCCGCCGACACCGCGGACTCCCACCACCTCAACGCCTCGCGCTACGTGACCGGTTCGGCCGGCGGCACGGTCAGCAGCGTCTCGGTGTACGTGGACAGCGTGGACGCCGCGCCCAACAACCGCTTCCAGACCGCGATCTACCGGGACAACGGCGGCAGCCCCGGCGCCCTGCTGGCGAACAGCGCCACCGCCACCCTCACCGGCCCCGGCTGGAACACCGTGCCGCTGACGGCCACCCTGGCGGCCAACACGCCGTACTGGCTGGCTTACAACACCAACGGCTCCGGCCCCACGGTCAACAACCTGCGGTACAGCCCGGGCGGCACCAGCGTGTACGGCAACGGCGGCCAGCCGTTCGGCAGCTGGCCGGCCACCGCGGGTTCGGTCACCAGCAGCGGCCTGAGCTTCTCGATCCACGCCATCTACACCGCGGAGGCGGCCCCGCCACCCCCGGCCCCCGGCGCCGGTCCGGGCTCGGAGGGCCCGGTCCTGCTGGTCACCAGCCAGGCCAATCCTTACACCCGGTACCTGGCGGAGATCCTCAAGGCGGAGGGCCTGAACGCCTACCGCCAGGTGGACATCTCGGCCGTGACCTCCGGGCTGCTCGCCTCCTCCGACGTGGTGCTGCTCGGCGAGATGCCGCTCACCGCCGCCCAGGCGACCCTGTTCACCACCTGGACCAACGGCGGCGGCCGACTGGTCGCGATGCGCCCGGACCGGCAGCTCGCGCCGCTGTTCGGGCTCACCCCGGCGGCCGGCACCCGCGCCGACGCCTACCTCAAGGTCAACACCGGCGCCGCACCGGGCGCCGGGATCACCGGCGACACCATGGGCTACCACGGCCCCGCCGACCTCTACACGCTGAACGGAGCCACCGCCGTCGCCACCCTGTACAGCGACGCCGCGACCGCGACCGCCAACCCGGCGGTCAGCCTGCGCACGGCCGGCAGCGGCCGGGCCGCCGCCTTCAGCTACGACCTCGCCCGGTCGGTGGTGCAGACCCGCCAGGGCAACATCGCCTGGGCCGGCCAGCAGCGCGACGGCGTCGACGGCTACGAGGCCAGCGAGATGTTCTTCGGGACGGGCGGCCAGCCCGACTGGAACGACCTCGACAAGGCGCTGATCCCGATCGCCGACGAGCAGCAGCGGCTGCTCGCCAACCTGCTCACCCAGCTCGCCTCCACCGCCAAGCCGCTGCCGCGGTTCTGGTACTTCCCGCGCGACGTCAAGGCCGTCGTGGTGATGACCGGCGACGACCACGGCGTGGGCGGCACGGCCGGCCGCTGGGACGGCTACATCGCGCAGAGCCCGCCCGGCTGCTCGGTCGCCAACTGGGAGTGCGTCCGCGGCTCCTCGTACATCTACACCGACGACCCGCTCACCCCGGCCCAGGCCAAGGCGTACAGCGACCAGGGCTTCGAGATCGGCGTGCACGTCGCCACCAACTGCCGCCCCTGGGGCAGCACCTCGGCCCTGCAGGGCTACTACCGCGACCAGTTGGCGGCGTGGCGGGCCAAGTACCCAGCCCTGCCGAACCCGTCGAGCAGCCGCACGCACTGCGTGGAGTGGGACGACTGGGCCACCCAGGCGAAGACCAAACTCGCCAACGGGATCCGGCTGGACACCGACTACTACTTCTACCCGTCCGACTTCACCCAGGACCGGCCCGGCTACTTCAACGGCACCGGGCAGATCATGCGCTTCGCCGACACCGACGGCAGCGTGATCGACGAGTACCAGGCCACCACCCAGCTCACCGACGAGTCCGGCCAGACGTACCCGGGCACCGTCAACACGCTGCTCGACGCCGCGTACGGGGCCAAGGGCTACTACGCGGCGCTGACCGCCAACATCCACACCGACTTCGCCGCCTCCGCCGCCTCGGACGCGGTCGTCGCCGCCGCCAAGGCGCGCGGCGTGCCGGTGGTGTCCGGCCGGCAGATGCTCACCTGGCTGGACGGGCGCAACGGCTCGGCCTTCTCCGGGCTGGCCTGGAACGGGAGCGCGCTGACCTTCGACATCACCGGCGGGGCGACCGGCCTGCGCGCCACGCTGCCGGTCGACGCGGCCGCCGGCACGCTGACCGGGATCACCTCCGGGGGCCGCCCGGTGCCGTACCGGGTGGAGACGGTCAAGGGCGTCGCCTACGCGTTCTTCGACGGCGCGGTCGGCTCGTACAGCGCGAGCTACGGCCAGGACAGCACCGCGCCCACGGTGATCGGCACCAGCCCGGCCGGCGGGGCTAACGGGGTCGCGCCGGGCACGGCCGTGCGGTTCTCCTTCGGCGAGCCGCTGGACCCGGCGAGCGTGACCGGCGGGTCCGTCACCCTGAGGACCACGGCCGGGGGCGCGGCCGTCGCCGGGGCGGTCACCCACGACGCGGCGGCCAACGGCGTGGTCCTCACACCGACCGCCCCGCTGGCCCTGACCACCGGGTACACCGCGACCGTCCAGGGGGTCCGGGACCGCTCGGGGAACGCCCTGGCCGCCCCGTACACCTTCTCCTTCACCACCGGGGGAGCGGAGCCGCGGACGATCGGGAACACGGCGGTGGGCTCGCTCATCGACGACACCGACTCCAACCACCTGAACGGCAGCCGGGTGACCACCGGCGCCGACCCGGTGGCGCTCACCGCGCTGAGCGTGCACGCCGGACCGGTCGCCGCGGCGCCCAACAACCAGTACCAGCTGGCCGTCTACACCGACGCGGGCGGCTCGCCCGGCACCCTGGTCGCCACCACGGGGTCGGGCACGCTGACCGCCAACGCGTGGAACTCGTTGCCGGTGGACCTCACGCTGAGCGCCCGTACGTCGTACTGGTTCGTCTACAACAGCAACGGCCCGAGCGCGACGCTCAACAACATGAACTACTCGACGGGCGCCGCCGGGCAGGGGGCCTACAGCAACACGGTGGTGCCGTTCGGGACGTGGCCGACGAGCTTCGGGCCGGCGGTGAAGGACGCGTTCCAGTACTCGCTGTACGGGACGTACTGACGGCGGTCGGGCGGTTGGCGAGCCCCGGTCGGGCGGTCGGGCGGTCAGGCGTCGGGCGGTCGGGAGGGGCGCGCCGAGGGTCCGCGGGCCGGCCTTGACTCCGGCTCAGAGGGGCTTCCGGGTCTCGGACCCGGCTCTGTCACAGGGGTGTGACAGAGCCGGGTCCGAGGTTTTTGAACCTGTTCAGAATGGTCTACAGTCGGCTTCGGCCGCGGTGCCCGGTGCTGTCACCGGTGTGGTTCCGCGTGCCCGTCGGCGGGCCGCCCGGAGGGTGGCGTCCGCACGCCCACCCGACCATTGAGGGGGAACCCATGTCCGGATTCAGTGCACCCGCCGCGGACGGAGTGCCGTCCCGGCCCGGTGCCGGTGCCGGTGCCGGTGGCGGCCCCGGTCCTGGTGGCGGCCCCGGTGTGGGCGGACGCGGCCCGGGTGGCGCCCTCGGCGCCGACCCCTACCGGGTCGCCGGGGCCCCCGTGCCGCAGCCGTTCCAGTGGCTGCGGGCCGGCGACCCGGAGCGGAAGGCCCCGGCCACCGGCCGGACGGTGCTGGCGGCGGTGCTCGCCGGTCTGCTCAGCTCCTGGCTGCTGATCGACGGACTCGGCGTCAACCTGCTGCTCTGCGCCGCGGTCGTCACCACCGGCGCCGGGATCGCGGCCCGGGCGGCCGGCCGTCGGCCGCGCGTCTGGACCGTGCTCTGGAGCGCGCTCGCGCTCGCCCTGCTCGCCGTTCCGGCCCTGTACGAGGCGGACTGGCCGGTGCTGCTGAGCACGGCCTCGGCGGTGGGCCTGGCCTCGCTGGCGCTGCACGGCGGGCGGCGCTGGACCGGCGTCCTACTCGCGCTGCCGGGCCTGCTCTGGCAGCTCGTGCCCGGCCTGGTCTGGGCCGGCCGGACCCTGCGCGGCCGTCGCGCGGGCGAGCGGGGCCAGGTGGTGCCGGTGCTCAAGGGCGTCCTGGTGGCGGTGGTGCTGCTGACCGTGTTCGGCGCCCTGTTCGCCGGGGCGGACGCGGCCATGGCGAACGTGCTGGAGAGTCTCGTCCCCAGCCTGGACCTCGGTGAGCTCCCCGCCCGGGCCGCCCTGTTCGTGCTCGGTCTGGCGACCGCGTTGGGCTTCGCCCACATCGCCGCGGGTCCGCGTCGCTGGGACCGCACGCCGGTCCGACCGGGCCGCGCCCGGGGCCGCCTGGAGTGGGTGCTGCCGATGGCCGCGCTGAACCTGATGTTCGGCGCCTTCGTGGTGATCCAGGCGGTGGTGGTGCTCGGCGGCGCCGATGCGGTCCTGGAGCGCACCGGCATGAGCCGCTCCGAGTACGCCCGGCAGGGCTTCTGGCAGCTGCTCGTGGTCACCGTGCTGACCCTGGTGGTCGTCGCGGTCGCCAAGCGCTGGGCCCCGCGCGGGACGGAGGCCGACCGTCGGCTGGTCCGGCTGATGCTCGGCGCGCTCTGCCTGCTCACCCTGGTGGTGGTGGCCGCGGCGCTCGGGCGGATGTGGTTCTACGTGGACGCCTCCGGCCTGACCACCCTCCGGCTCTGGGTGCTGGCGGTCGAACTCTGGCTGGGCGTCGTCTTCGTGCTGCTGATCGTGGCGGGTCTGACCCCGTCGGCCGGCTGGCTGCCGCGCGCGGCGGTGCTGAGCGCGGCACTGGCCGCCGCCGGCTACGGGCTGATGGGGCCCGACGCGATGGTCGCGGAGCACAACGTGGCCCGGTTCGAGCGGACCGGGCAGATCGACCTGCGCAACGTCCGCCACCTCTCGGCGGACGCCGCTCCGACCCTGGACCGGCTGCCCGGCGACTACCGGACCTGTGCGCTGAGCCTGCTGGGGTACGACCTGCGGACGAAGGGCGACGCGCCCTGGTACGCCACCAGTCTGGCCGAGTCGCGGGCGCACGGGATCCTCGCCGAACGGCCCGTGCCGGAGCACTACTCGTACGCCGAGGACGCCTGCGACCGGGTGGGGATGAGCCGCGACTACGCCTTCGAGGGCTGAGCCCGGGGTCCGTCGGCGGGGGAGCGGGATGCGCCGGCCCCGCACGTTCTGCCGGTACGGCCGGCCCGGTCGGTGTCGACCGGGTCAGTGCACGGCGACGCCGGCGGTGTCCGACGGCAGGTCGGAGGCCTTCGCCTTGATGGCGAAGACGGCGATCACGAAGGCGACGCCCGCCATCACGGCACCCACGATGAAGCCGTGCGAGATGCCCTGCGCGAGCACCTCGTTGGCCGCGCCGGTGCCCTTGGGGAACTCCTGCTTCTCCATCAGCCAGGCCTTCTGCTCCGGGGTGGCCGTGGCCATGAAGCCGGGCAGCTGGACCTTGGCCTCGGCGGTCGCGTAGTGCGCGAACACCGTGGTCAGGATCGACAGGCCGAGCGATCCGCCGATCTGCTGCATGGAGTTCAGCAGGCCGGAGGCGGCGCCGGTCTCCTCGCCGGAGACGCCCGCGACGGCGAGCAGCATCACCGGGACGAAGACCAGGCCCATGCCGAAGCCGAAGACCACCGTGGGGCCGAGGACACCGTCGATGTAGCCGCTGTCCGCGTTCATGAAGGTCAGCCAGGTGAGCCCGACGGTGACCAGCAGCGCGCCACCCGCCATGAACGGCTTCGGGCCGTACTTGACCTGGAGGCTGGAGGCCAGCTGGGCGGCCACGATGATCGACACGCTGATCGGCATGAAGGCGAAGCCGGCCTTGAGCGGGCTGTAGTCCAGCGGTCCCTGCACGAAGAGCGTGATGTAGAAGAAGATGCCGAACATGGCCGCGGCCAGGCAGAGCATCATCACCAGACCGCCGGTGCGGTTCCGGTCCGCGAACAGCTTCAGCGGGGTGATGGGCTGCGCGGTGCGGGTCTCGATGACCACGAAGGCGGCCACCAGGACGACGCCGGCGGCGAAGGAGCCGAGCGTGATCGGGTCCGTCCAGCCGTCGGAGGCGGCGCGGATGAACCCGTAGACCAGGCCGACCAGACCGAGCGTCGAGGTGAGCGCGCCGGGCAGGTCGAACCGGCCCGGGTGGCGCTCCGACTCGGCGATGTAGCGCGGCGCCGCCACGGCGATCAGGACGGCGATCGGCACGTTGACGAAGAAGACCCAGCGCCAGTCGAGGTACTCGGTGAGCAGGCCGCCGGCCAGCAGGCCGATCGCGGCGCCCGAACCGGCCACCGCGGAGAACACGCCGAAGGCCCGGTTGCGTTCGGGCCCTTCCTCGAAGTTGGTCGCGATCAGCGCGAAGGCCGTCGGCGAACAGATCGCGCCGCCGATGCCCTGGAGCGCGCGGGCGGCCAGCAGCATGCCGCCGTCCTGGGCGAAGCCGCCGAGCAGCGAGGCCAGCCCGAACAGCAGCGTGCCGGCGATGAAGACCCGGCGCCGGCCGAGGATGTCGCCCGCGCGTCCGCCGAGCAGCAGCAGGCCGCCGAAGGTCAGCGTGTAGGCGTTGATCACCCACGAGAGGTTGGTGGTGGAGAAGTCCAGCGCGTCCCGGATCTGCGGCAGCGCGATGTTCACGATGGTGGCGTCGAGCACCACCATCAGCTGCGTGGCCGCGATGACGGTGAGGGTGATGCCCTTGTTCGGGCTGCGCCCGCTCTGCGCCGGAGAGTTCTTGCTGAGTGTGTCGGAGATAGCCAAGTTGATGCCCCCTGCTGGCTACTGCTTCGTATGCTGTGGACCCCTGGGTCCGGCACGGCCCGACGGCGTCCCGCGGGCTATGAAGGAACGGTATCGTTCACTACTGTGGACGATAGCGTCGGTGAGATTATGAACGCAAGCGTTCCTTAGGGTTGGTGATGATGGATCAATTGGTGCGGCGCCAGGCGGCGGACCGTTCCGCCGGCCGGAAGACCCCCCGGGCGGAGGCGGAGCGGGCGCCCGAGACCGTGCGGGGCTCCTGCCCCGTCCAGGCCGTGGCCGAGGCCCTGGGTCGGCCGGTGCGGCGGCGTGGGCGGGAGCTGGAGGCGGCGATCTTCGAAGCGACGCTCGATCAGCTCACCTCCGGCGGGTTCGCACGGCTGACGATGGAAGGGGTCGCCGGCGCCGCCCGGACCGGGAAGGCCGCGCTGTACCGGCGGTGGGCGTCCAAGGTGGAACTGGTCATCGACGCCCTGGACTCCACTCTGCCACGCCCCACCGACACCCCGGACTTCGGGTCCGCCCGTGAGGAACTCCACTACCTCGTCGAGAGTTTCGCCTCCGTCGCCCGCTCCCGGGCGGGTGGTGCCATGAGCGCGGTGATGGCCGAGTTGGACCACGAACAGGCGGAGCTGTTCAAGGACTTCATCGCGCAGCGGATGATCGAGCCGACCAAGGGCGTGATCCTGGACATCCTCCGCCGGGGCGCCGAGCGCGGGGACGTCCGGCCGGACGCCGCCACCCCGCTGGTCGCCGACGTCGTCCCGGCGATGCTGCTGTACCGGGTGAAGGTCTGCGGCCGGCAGGTCGGCCCCGAGTTCGTGGACCAGCTGGTCGACGAGGTCCTGATCCCCTTGATCCGGACCTGAGGCGGACACGCGTGGCGGGACGCCTGGGGCGGACGTGGGGTGGGCGCGTGGGGCGGACGTGGGCGGGCGCGTGGGGTGGGCGTGAGGCGGACCGGGGGTGCGGAGGGGTGGCTTAGGCTGGAGTCCGACCAGCTGAACGGACTCCCCTCATGCCCATCGTCCCGCCGACGCACTCCGTCGAGCGCTCGCTCCGCCGCGCCGGCGCCAAGATCGTGGTCGGCCTCGACGAGGTCGGTCGCGGCGCCTGGGCCGGGCCGGTCACCGTGGGTGCGGCCGTCACCGGCCTGCGCCGGCCCCCGGAGGGGCTGACCGACTCCAAGCTGCTCACCGAACTCCGCCGCGAGGCGCTCGCGCCCGTGCTCGCCGACTGGGTCACCGCGTACGCGCTCGGTCACGCCTCCGCCTCGGAGTGCGACGAGCTCGGGATGACGGCCGCGCTGCGGCTGGCAGCCGTCCGGGCGCTGGAGGCGCTGCCGGTGGAGCCGGACGCGGTGATCCTCGACGGCAAGCACGACTACCTGGGCGGACCCTGGCGGGTGCGCACGGTGATCAAGGGCGACCAGTCGTGCATCTGCGTGTCCGCCGCCTCCGTGCTCGCCAAGGTCCACCGCGACGGCATGATGGCCGAACTCGGCGAGGCGCACCCCGAGTACGGCTTCGCCGACAACGCCGGCTACCCCTCCCCGGTCCACCGGGCCGCGCTGGAGGAACTCGGGCCGACCGAACACCACCGCCTCTCCTGGGCCTATCTGGACGGGCTGGCCAAGTGGCGCCACCTGAAGCGGATCCGGGTGGTGCCCGGCCCCGGCGGAACAGCCGCCGCGGAGGCGGCCGGGGAGCAGCTCGCGCTCGGCTTCTGACGGCACGTCGGGACGTTCTCGCCCGCGGACCGAGCGGATCGTGGTGTCCGACAGGTGGGGCGCCCGTGCGCGTCCGACCGGCATTTGATAGATATCCGGGTATGCCTGTCTTCCCCGAGGAGCCGGAGATCAGCGAGAGCATCCCGGGCCCCGGCGTTCCCGGTCCCCGCGCGTCGGACGCACAAGCCCGCCGCGCGCCGGCCACCGGCGGCGCGACCACCGCCGTACCGTCGGCCGCCGGCGGCGCGCCGGTCCAGGTGCCGGGCCCCCGCCCCGCGCCGCGACCGACGCAGCCGCGGTCGACGGCCGCCCGCGCGGACCGCCCGGGGCCGTCGCCGAAGCCGTCCCCCAAGCCCGGTCCGCCGCGACCCGCGCCCCGCCCGGCGTCGGTCGAGGTGCGGCACGTCCCCGCCGTCGAGGCGGAGGCGCTGGACCGCGCCGACGAGACCGTCGACCAACTGCTCGACGCCGGCCGCGAGCCCGGCACCGTCCTGGTGCTGACCGTCGGCGCGGCGCACCCGTGGCAGCAGCACGAGCTCTCCTTCGGCGAGGAGCGCTACTGGGCGCAACTCGCCGAGGGTGGCGACGTCTTCTACGCCGACGCCGAGCTGACCCGTCCGGTCCGCCGACCGGTGGTCGTGCTGGCCGTCAACGGTGGCCCGGCCGACCGTGCCGCGGCGGCGTACGCCAAGGCGCTGCAGCATGCGGAGACGCTGCTGGTGATCTGCGGAGGCACCGACCCGTCCACCACCGGTGCGCCGCTCGCCGCCGCGGGTGCGGCGGCCCCGCGCAGGCTGCCCGCCTGAGACCCGTGGACGCCGCCCGCGACCGCGGGGCGTCCTGGGGCCGGCGCGGCCCCGTGATCCGTCGACCGCCCGGCCCGGTACCCGAGGGGTGCCGGGCCTCGTCGTGTCCCGGGTCGGGCGTGCGGTCTCCGGTGGCGTCCGGTCGGCGCCGGGCCTGCGTCGGCCTGCGTCGAGCCGCGCCGGGTCCGTGCCGAGCCTGCGTGGGCCGTCACGGGCCGCGGACGGGTGGCCGTCCGGTCAGCGGGTGCCGGTGCGCCGGGCCGGTTCGATCGCCGTGACACGGGCGGGCGTCCACGGGCGGTCGCCCTGCCGGGACCGCTGCGGGCGCTCGGGCCCCTGCCGCAGGGCCCGCTGGCCGCGCGCGCCCTCCAGGGCCGTGCGCGGGGGCAGCTCCGTCACGGTGTGGACCGGGCCTTCCGCCCACGAACCCGCGTGCGGATTGCGGCCGCTCCGTCCGTCCCCGAGGATCTGCCAGCCGGCCGGGGTCAGCGCGACGTACGCCCCGCAGCGGAGCCCGTGCAGTGAGGCGGCGTCCGCCAGGGCCCACATCCAGGCACCGTCCTGCTCCGTCCAGCCGGCCGCGCCCTCGCGGCAGCGCAGCAGCACGGCCGTCCGGGTCGGGTTGGGCAGGCGCAGGTCGTGCGGGGTGACCTGGCGCAGATGGGCGAGGATCGCGTTCCGGTGCTGCCAGCCGTCCGCGTCGTGCGGCCAGGGCGCGAAGGAGGCCGAGGCGGTCACCCGGTGTTCGGGGTCCAGGACGGCGACCACGACGGTGCCCGGCTGCGGCAGGTGCCGCTGGTGCAGCTCCAGCACGAAATCGCGGGGATCGCGGAGCAACGGGATCCCCGAGGCCGTCCAGGCCTCCAGATCGAGCACCCGTCTGGGCGACGAACTCCGGGCGAGGGGATACTGACCTCGGTCGATGCCGCTGATCACGATCCTCCTTCCCGACCCACGGGCACGCGGGTACCTGCGTACGCCGAAGGCACGGTCCATGGGACTGGGCTCCGGGTACGGTCCAATTCTCAGGGCAGAAGGGGTGAAGCGGCAACGATGAAATGATGAACGCCGCCCGAAAGCCAACGTTCTGCCGGATATATTCCACGGTCGCGCGAAACCGGCCCGTACGCCTCCGGACCGCGATCCGACCGCACCGCAGGGCGCTCCGAAGTACCTCGGACACCTCCGTTCCTCCTTTCCCGCGACGATCTCCCGTCGACCCCTCCGACGGATCCCGTCGGCCCCGCGGCTCCGTCAGCCCTGCACCGCCAGTACGAGTGGCAGCACCGCGCTCGCCCCCGCCCGGCGCAGCAGCCGGGCGGCCACGGTGACCGTCCAGCCGGAGTCGACCAGGTCGTCCACCAGCAGCACCGGTCCGCCGGCGGCGGCCAGCGCCGACTCCAGCTCCGGCGGCAGCACGAGCGCGCCCGCCAGCGCGTTCAGCCGCTGCGCGCTGTTGCTGCGCGAGCCGTGCGGCGGCTGCCCGGTCGCGTACTCGATCCGGCCGAGCAGCGGCAGCCGTCCGACCTCGGCGATCCGGGCGCCGAGGCTGCCGACCAGCTGGGGCCTGGTCGAGGAGGCCATGGTGACCACACCGACCGGCCGGGCCGGCCGGGTGCCGTCGGCCGCCGCCGGGCCGGCCCAGCCGCCGGGCCCGCGCGCCCAGTCGGCCAGCACGGTGACCAGCGCGTCCACGGCCTCACCGGGGACCGGTCCGTCCGGGGCCTGGTCGGAGAGCAGGGACCGCAGGCGGTTGCCCCAGCCGATGTCCGAGAGGCGGCCGAGCGCCCGGCCCGTCTCGGCCTGCTCGCCCGCCGGGATGCGGCCCTTCAGCGGGACGCCCAGGGCGTCCATGCCGGTGGGCCAGAGCCGGCGCGGTTCGAAGCCGACGCCGGGCCGGCCGAGGGCGGCCCGGGCCGCCTCGAGGGCCTCCGCCGAGACCTCCGGCCCGTGCAGGGGTCCGGCGCAGTTGTCGCACCGGCCGCAGGGCGCCGCCTGCTCGTCGTCCAGCTGGCGGCGCAGGAACTCCATCCGGCAGTCGGTGGCCGCCGCGTACTCGCGCATCGCCCGCTGCTCGGCCTCCCGGGAGGCGGCGACCTTGGCGTAGCGGGCGGTGTCGTACTCCCAGCTCCGGCCGGTGGCCGTCCAGCCGCCCTTGACCCGGCGGACGGCGCCGTCCACGTCGAGCACCTTGAGCATGGTCTCCAGCCGGGCGCGGCGCAGGTCCACCCGGGGCTCCAGCGCCGCGGTGGAGAGCGGCCGGCCGGCCTCGGCGAGCGCGTCGATGGTCCTGCGCACCTGCTCCTCGGGCGGGAAGGCGAGCGAGGCGAAGTACCGCCAGATCGCCTCGTCCTCGCGGCCGGGCAGCAGCAGCACCTCCGCCCGGTCGACCCCGCGCCCGGCCCGGCCGACCTGCTGGTAGTAGGCGATCGGGGAGCTGGGGGAGCCGAGGTGGACCACGAAGCCGAGGTCGGGCTTGTCGAAACCCATGCCGAGCGCGGAGGTGGCGACCAGCGCCTTGACCCGGTTGGCCAGCAGGTCGGCCTCGGCGGTGCGGCGCTCGGCGTCCTCGGTGCGGCCGGAGTAGGAGGCCACCGGGAAGCCGCGCTCGCGCAGGAAGGCCGTCACCTCGTCGGCGGCGGCGACCGTGAGGGTGTAGACGATGCCGGAGCCCGGCAGCCGGTCGAGGTGGTCGGCGAGCCAGGCCAGCCGGTGCGCCGGGTCGGGCAGGGTGAGCACGCCGAGGGTGAGGCTCTCGCGGTCGAGCGGGCCGCGCAGCACCAGCGCGTGCTCGTCGCCGGCGCCCGTGCCGAGCTGCTCGGCGACGTCGGCGGTGACCCGGGCGTTGGCCGTGGCGGTGGTGGCCAGCACCGGGACACCGGGGGTGAGGTCGGCGAGCATGGTGCGCAGCCGGCGGTAGTCGGGGCGGAAGTCGTGGCCCCAGTCGGAGATGCAGTGGGCCTCGTCGACCACCAGCAGGCCGGTGGAGGCGGCGAGCTTGGGGAGCACGTGGTCGCGGAAGTCCGGGTTGTTCAGCCGCTCGGGGCTGACCAGCAGGACGTCCACGGCCCCGGCCGCGACCTCGGCCTGGACGGCGTCCCACTCATCGGTGTTGGCGGAGTTGATCGTGCGGGCGTGGATCCCGGCCCGGGCGGCCGAGTCCACCTGGTTGCGCATCAGGGCGAGCAGCGGCGAGACGATCACCGTCGGGCCGGCGCCGCGGGCCCGCAGCAGGGCGGTGGCGATGAAGTAGACGGCGGACTTGCCCCAGCCGGTGCGCTGCACCACCAGGGCCCGGCGGTGGTCGACGACCAGGGCCTCGATGGCTGTCCACTGGTCCTCGCGGAGGGTCGCGCCGGGGCCGGCCAGCTCGCGCAGGACGGCCTCGGCCCGCGCCCGGACCTCGGCGCGGTCGGCGGGGGTGGCGGTGGTGTGGGTCTTCGGCTGCTCCATGGCGTCCATGTAACCCCGAGCGACCGACAAGGGGCGAACGGCGGTGGGTGAGGAGAGCGCGAAGCCCGGAGGAATTTCATCCGCTCTTCTGCTGAACGGACGCCGAATTTCCCCCGGGAGAGTGGCTCGGCGCTACGCCGAACGAGGGAGGAGTTATTCACAGGCCGGGTTTATCCACAGATTCGGCGGAAATTTTCGGGGGCTCCGAAAAATTGGGACAGCCTTCGGGCCATGACGAACGAACACATCGCCCTTCCCTTCGGCGACGGCCCCGGGGGCCGTCCGATCACCATGCGGGGCCCGGCCGACATGGCCGAGGCGCTGCCCTACCTGCTCGGCTTCTTCCCCGACGACAGCATCGTCGCCGTCGGGCTCCAGCCGCCCGGCCTGCACCAGGGCGGGGTGATCCGGCTGGACATCCCCGGGTCGGCCGAGGAGTGGCCGGCCGTCGCGGAGGAGACGGCCGCGCTGCTCGTCCGGCTCTCCGAGCGGCAGGAGCGGCGCCCGGTCCAGGTCCTGCTCTACCTCTGCCAGGACCAGGTCGAGGAGGTGCCGGGACGGGAGCACGGTCCGCCGGTGGCGGAGCGGCTGCGGCCGCTCGCGGAGCGCTTGCGGCAGGCCTTCGAGAGCCGTGGTGTGCGGGTCAAGGAGTCGCTCTGCGTCTCGGCGGGCCGCTGGTGGTCCTTCCTCTGCACCCGGGAGGGCTGCTGCGCCCCGGCGGGGCACCCGGTCAACCGGGTGCCCGGGCCCGGTCCGGTCGCGGTCGCGGCGACCGTCGCCGGTCTGGCGCCGCGCGGCAGCCGCAAGGAGATCCTGGCCGGGCTGGCCCCGGTCGGCCCGCCGGGGGCGGAGTCCGCGCGGACCGCCCTCGCCCGGGCCGGGGCCGGCCCCGGGGACGGCCCCGGCCCGGGGCGGCGGGTGTCGCTGGACCGGCGGGAGAACACCCGCCTGCTCGACGCGGCCGTGGCGGAGTTCATGGCCGGGGCCACCGCGCTCGACGACGACCGGGCGGCCCGGCTGCTGCTGGCGCTCCAGGACCGGGTCCTCCGGGACCGCGCGGCCGAGTACGCCCGGCCGCCCGAGCTCGCGCCCGCCCGGCGGCTCTGGACCTTCCTGGCCACCCGCTGCGTCGCGCCCTACGAGAGCTGCGCCGCGCCGCCCCTCACCCTGCTGGCCTGGGTCTCGTGGGTCGCGGGGGACACCGCCACGGCGCGGGTGGTGCTCGGCCACACGCTCCGCCGCAACCCCTCCTACCTGCTCGCGCAGCTGCTCTACGAGTCGCTGAACGGCGGTTTCGCGCCGGAGACGCTGCTGGTGAGCGTGGAAGCGGAGCGCCGTCGCCGCACCGAGCGGGAGCGGGAGCGGGCGGAGGCCGAGGGCACGGCCGAGGGCGGGGGCGAGGGCGAGGATCCCGGGCCGCGTCTGCCCCCGGCCGTCGGCCCGGCGGCCGGGGAAGCCGGACCGTCCCCGGCGAAGGCCCGTCGGGGCCGACGGCGGCGCGGTCGTCCGGCGGGCGGCCCGGCGCTCGAGGACGCCGCGCCGGGGCCCGGGTCCGGGGCCGCGGAGCGGCCCGATCACCCGGAGGCACCCCCGGCCGGCCAGGACGGTGGCGGGCGGAACGGTGTCGGGCGGGACGCCGCCGGGAGGGGCGGTGACGAGCGCGGCGTCGAGCGGGCCTCCGGAGACGTCGCCGGGGAGGGCTGCGGGGCCGGGGGCCTCGCGGCACGGCGGCGGTGCGCGGTGTCCGCCTCCCGGTCCGCCACCGGTGCGGTGGCGGGAGCCGGGCGGGCCGTGGGGTGTCGCGCCGCGGAGCGGCGGAGCGGCCTCTGCCGGACGCGGACCCGCCGTCCGGCTCCGCGGGCGGCGGTCTCCCCGTGCGGTACCCGGCAGCGCCGGTGCCGGGGCGTGCGCGGGGCGGAGCGGGGGCGGCACCGTGTCCGTTGACCTCCGTGCCGGCCCCGCCTGGTCCGTCGGGCGCCTCCGGCGGCGCCCGACGGCCCGGAGCGGGGGCGTGCTACACCTCGTCGCGCGCCATCGCGATCAGGCGGTCGAGCACCTTGCCCCCGCTGACCCGCAGACCGTCGTGCTCCCACTCGTTGGTGACCCAGGTCCGCAGGCCCCGGACGGCCCGCGCCGTCTCCAGCGAATCGGCGGTGTCGACGTACATGTCGTCGTGGTAGACCGCCGCGACCACCGGCACCTCGTTGGCGGCGAGCCTCGCCGGGTCGTACAGGTCCGGCCAGTCGGCGCGGGCCGCGAGCAGCTCCGCGGTCTCCTTCAGCGGGCGCAGCGCCGGGTCGGTGTCGAACAGCCAGGGGTAGATCATCTCCCCGGTGAACAGCACGGGCGCGCCGGACTCCAGCGCGGCGCGGGCGTCGAACTCCGGGAACTCCGCGCGCACGCGCTCGGCGGACCAGTCGGTGCCGGCGGGGTCCACCGAGCGCTGGCCGTAGATCGACTCGTGCAGGACGGCGTAGAGCGGGCCCGCCGCGAAGGAGAGCTGCGCCTGGGCGCCGGCGAGGAAGGTGTCGGAGAGCTCGGGGCCGGTCGCGCCGTCCACCCAGGCCTCCTCCAGCAGGTAGTGGAGGGTCCCGGAGCCGCTGCCGCCGCCGAGCAGCATCCCGAGGCCCTGGAACGCCTCGACGGTGAGCAGCCCGCCGTCGGGCAGGGTGGCCGGGGCCTCCACGAGGTGTGCGGCGATCCGCCGCACCGCCTCGACGTCCTGCGGGAACCGCGCGTAGTGGCCCTCGTTCTTGCGGACGACCCGCGGGTAGGCGGCCCGGTAGACGTCGTCGGCGGAACTGCGCAGGCCGGCCAGGCCGCCGGTGATGAAGGCCCGGTCCAGTCCCTCGGGAGCGATCGAGAGGTAGGTGAGGGTGCAGAATCCGCCGAAGCTCTGGCCGAGCACGCTCCAGCGGCGGTCCTCGCCGAGCAGCCGGCGGCGGATCAGTTCGGCGTCCCGCACGATCGAGTCGGCCCGGAAGTGCGCCAGGTGGTCCGCCTGCTCCTTGGCCCCGCCCCGCCGGGCCAGCGTCTGCCGGTTGGCGGGTGTGGACCGCCCGGTGCCGCGCTGGTCGAGCAGGAGCACCCGGTAGTCGTCGAGCGCGCGCTCCAGCCAGCCGTCCCGGCCGAGCGGGCGGCCGGCCTTGCCACCCGGGCCGCCCTGCAGGAACAGCAGCCACGGCAGCTCGGTGTCCTCGGCGCGGCCCGAGGCCACCACCTCGCGGGCGTACACCGCGATCTGCTCGCCCTGTGGGGCGGCGTGGTCGAGCGGCACCTGGAAGACGTGGTCGGTGAAGGCAATCCCGGGCAGCCGGCTGGCGGTCGACATACAACTCCTCGGTCTCTGCTGGTCACAGCGGTCGGGCCGGTCCGGGCCGGGGTTGCCGGTGGTGGGGCCGCGACCCCCGCACCGTATCCTGGCCGCGGCCCGGGGCCGCCCCCGGCGGCAGCCGCCCGCGACCGCCCACCCGGCGGCCCGTGCGGTCGGGCCGCGACCACGGACCGGTGACCACGGATCGGCGACCCGGCGGCAGCGGGCAGCAGCGGGCGGCGGCGGTGCACCGGGCGGGAACCCCGGACGCCCGGCGGGCGTGACCTGTGGCCGGTCTCCGGCGTTCACCCCGGGGGCCCTGTGCCCGGGCGCCACCGCCCCGGGGCGGGGCGGACCGGGACCCGGCCCGGCACCGGCGACGTCGCCGTCGGACGGGGCGCGGAACGGGCCGCCGTCCGACGGTCGCCCGCCCGCGGGGGACGGCCGCGGCGGCACGGCGCGGCCGGATCGTCGGGCTCGACCCGGCAGCACGTGGCACGGCGGCGGAGGGCACGGCGCCGGACGGCACGGCGACGCCCGGGCGCGACGACGCCCGGGGAGGAACGACGCGGAGTGGGTACCGACTCGGTACCCGGCACCGCATGGCACGGCCCGGCACCGGGTACGGCCAGACACGGCACAGACCGGCGGGGGCGTCCGCCGGTTCGGAACCAGCACGCGATCGAGCATGCTCGCGGCCCATCGGCCTGACCGGCCACCGGACCGCCGAGGGGAGGAGAGTCCGGTGACCGCGATGAGGCCGCCACAGGCCGCACCGGCCGAGAGTGTGGTCGGCGCACCGAGACCGGTCGGCCGGTCGGAACAGGGCCACCCGGCCGGCCCCGGCGCTCCGGCCCGGCCGGCGCCGCCGCGCCCGCAGCCGGCCGCGGTCCACCACGCGGTGCTCTGTGTGAACGCGCCGGCGATGGCCGCCTCGGGCCCCGACGGCCAGCTGCGCGGCCAGGGCCTGCACGGGTTCTACCGTTCCGGCGTCCGGGTGGTGGCCCGGATGGAGGTGCGGCTCGGCGGGATCGAACCGCTCCCGCTCCAGGGCACCCTGACCACGGCGGCCCGGGCCCGCTTCGTGGGCGCCGTCCGGCTCCCCGGGGACCTCGACCCGGACCCGGCGCTCATCGTCGAGCGGGTGCGCCACGCCGACGGCGTCGAGACCCTCACGGTCCGCAACGCCGGCAGCCGACCGGCCCGGCTGCCGCTCGAGATCGCGCTCGCCACCGACCTCGGCCCGGTCGGCGAGATCGCCGCCGGTCACCGACCCCCGGACCTGCCCGGCCAGGTGCAGTCCGCCGGGCTGCGCTGGGTGGGGCCGACGCACAGCGCCACGGTCAGCGCCCAGCCCTCGCCGCACGCCGTCCTGGCCGGCGCCGGTGTGCTCCGCTGGGACCTCGAGGTCCAGCCGGGCGCGCGCTGGTCGGTCGAGCTCCGGACCGAGCTGGAGAGCACGGTGCCCGCCCCGCGCCCGCCGGGAGGCCGCGGCGCCGGGGTCCCGCTGCCCTGGGCCGAGCCCGAGGTGCGCTGCGACGATCCGCGGGTGGCGCTGGTGGTGTCGCGCTCACTGGACGCCCTCGGCGGTCTGCTGTTCGCCGACCCCGACCGGCCCACCGACCTCTACCTCGCGTCCGGCGCGCCCTGGCGGTTCGGCCTCGCCCCGGCCGACGCGCTCTGGGCGGCACGGCTGACCCTGCCGCTCGGCACCCGGCTCGCCGCCGGCACGCTGCGCGCCCTGGCCCGCCGTCAGCAGCCCGCCGCCGGGCCCGGCCCGGGCGGCCGCCGCACCGAGGGGCTGCTCCCCGGCGCGCTGCGGCACGGCGGCCCCGAGCTGCCGCCCACCTGTACCGCCACCGAGGCGACCCTGCTGTTCGTCACCGTGCTGGCCGAGGCCTGGCGGTGGGGGCTGCCCCGGGCGGAGGTCGTCGAACTCCTCCCGGCCGTCGAGCGCGCGCTCGGTGCGCTGCGCGAGGGACTGGTGGACGGCTTCGTCACCGACCTGAGCCGTCCGGTCGAGGAGCGGGCGGCCCACCCGGTGCCGGCCAGGGCCGAGGTGCAGGCCCAGGCGCACCGGGCCGCCCTGCACGGCGCCGACCTCCTGGCGGCCTTCGGCCGGCCCGGGGCCGAGGAGTGGCGGAGCTGGGCGGCCGAGCTGCGCGGCCGGTTCCGCGAGCGGTTCTGGGTGGACGACCTGTCGGGCGGGCGACCGGCCGCCGGACTCGCCCCGGGCGGGCAGCCGCTGCCCGCCGTGGCCGCCGCTCTGGTCCACCTCCTCGACCCCGGTCTTTCCGCCGACGGGGGCCGCCACGAGACCCTGCTGGACCGTGAGCAGACCAGGCTGCTCGCCCAGCGGCTGACCGCGCCCGAACTGGACAGCGGTTGGGGGCTGCGCACGCTCAGCGCCAAGTCCCCCCGGTTCAACCCGCTGGGCCACCGCAGCGGGGCGGTGCGCGTCCACGAGACGGCGCTCGCGATCGCCGGGCTCGCCGAGGCCGGCCACGAGAACGAGGCCGGGGCCCTGCTGGAGGGGCTGCTCGCGGCGGCGGCCCACTTCGAGGGACGGCTGCCCGAGATGTACGCGGGGGAGCAGTGGACGCCCGGCTGCCCGCCGGTCCCGCACCCGGGGGCCTGCCGGCCGGCGGCGGTCTCGGCCGCGGGTGCCGCGCACGCGGTGTTCGCGCTCGCCGGGGTCCGGCCGGACGTCCCCGGCGGGCGGGTGCTGGTCCGCCCCGCCAGTACGGCACCGCTCGGGGAACTGGAGCTGACCGGTCTGCGGGTCGCCGGCGAGCCCTTCTCGGTGCGGGTCAGCCGGATCGGTGTGGCGATGGTCGAGGAGGCGTCCGCCGAGCTCCAGCTGGTGGCCCGCTGACGCCGCCTCCGCCGCCCGCGCGCGGTCCGGACCGCACCGGTCCGCGCGCGGCGGCCGGCCCTCGGGGGCCCGACAGCACGGTCCGTACGCGGGCCTGTGCTTATCGTCAGAGAGACGACTATGATCGTCGCCATGTCGCGTTATGACCCGTCGGCCTTCCCCCCGTTCGCAGTCACGGTCGACCTGGTCGTGCTGACGGTGCGCGAGCACGCGCTCTGTGCCCTGCTGGTCCGCCGGGGCGAGCCGCCCTACCAGGGCTACTGGGCGCTCCCGGGCGGCTTCGTCCGCCCCGGCGAAGGGCTCGCCGAGGCGGCCTCGCGGGAGCTGGCCGAGGAGACCGGCCTGCGGGCCTACTCCGCCCCGGGCCACGACGCGGCCGGGCCCGGTGCCGCCGGTGCCCACCTGGAACAGCTCGCCACCTACGGCCACCCCCAGCGCGACCCGCGGATGCGCGTGGTCAGCGTCGCGTACCTGGTGCTCGCGCCCGACCTGCCGACCCCGCGCGCCGGCGGCGACGCCAGCGGCGCCCGCTGGGCCCCGGTCACCGAACTCCTCGGCCCGAGCCAGGTCGACGGCGTCCCGCTCGCCTTCGACCACGGGCTGATCCTGGCGGACGGAGTGGAGCGCGCCCGCTCCAAGATCGAGTACTCCTCGCTGGCGACGGCGTTCTGCGCGACCGAGTTCACCGTCGGCGAGCTGCGCCGCGTCTACGAGGCGGTCTGGGGCGTGGTGCTCGATCCGCGGAACTTCCACCGCAAGGTGACCGGCACTCCGGGCTTCCTGCTGCCCTCCGGGGGCACGACGACCCGTCAGGGCGGGCGTCCCGCGCAGCTGTTCACCTCCGGCGGCGCCAACGTCCTCAATCCGCCGATGCTGCGCCCGGAGTCCTGAGCGGTCGGCCCGTCCCCGGCCCGCCCCTCCTCCGCCGGCCTCCTGCTCCCGCCGGCCTCCTGCTCCCGCCGGCCTCCTGCTTCCGCGGGCCTTCTGCGGCCCGCGCGTCTCCGTCGCAGGATCGGATTGTCCCCTGATCGGGTGAGGTGTGCGGGCGGCGGGCCCGTGGCGCTCCCGTAATGCCCGGAATCTCCGGCGCGGACACCTAATGTGCTGGCGCGGAACCGTGCGGGCGCGACCCGCCGCCGCGCGGACCAGGTCGGCCGAGGGCATGGGAGCAGCCAGCGATGATCCAGATCACCGGACTGACCGAGGTCCACCGCGGGGGACGCCCTCCGGCGGTGCTGGATCTGACCTTCGAGGCCCGCCCCGGCGAGGTGACGGCCCTGCTCGGTCCCGAGGGGGCGGGCAAGTCGACCGCGTTGCGGCTGATGCTGGAACTCGAGCGCGGTCGGGGCGTCACCCTCTTCGGCGGTCGCACCTACCGCCGGCTGCGCCGACCGGAGCGCGTGGTCGGTGCGGTCCTGTCCGGGCCGGGCGACGGTGCAGGGGCGGCGGAACTCGCCGGACACCCCGGCCGGAAGGCGCGGGGACACCTCAGGATGCTGGCCGCCGTTGCCGGGGCACCCGCCCGGCGGGCGGACGAGCTCCTGGAACAGACCCGGCTGGCGGCCGTCGCCGACCAGCGCCTGCGTACCTTCTCCCCCGGCATGCACCGGAGGCTCGCCCTCGCGGCCGCACTGCTCGGGGACCCCGGCACGCTGCTCCTGGACGCGCCGACCGAGGACCTCTCGCCGCGCAACGTGGAGTGGTTCCACGCCTTCCTGCGCTCCTTCGCGGCCGGCGGCGGGACGGTCCTGGTCACCACCCGGACCCCGCATGAGGCCGCGCGGGTCGCCGACCGGGTGGTCACCCTGGACCGGGGCCGGATGGCGGCGGACCAGTCGGTGACGGAGTTCCGGCGCACCCGGCTCAGCCCGGAGGTCGCGGTGCGGGGTCCCCAGATGGCCCGGCTCGCCGATCTGTTGGCCGGTCAGGGCGCGCAGGTCCGGCGGGACGGCGGGGCCGAACTGGCGGTGTCCGGCGTCGGCCGGACCGAGATCGGCGAACTCGCCTACCGCCACGGCATCCTGTTGCACGAGCTCGCCGACCGGGTGGTCGAGCAGCCCGCTCCCCGGGCGGTTCCGCCGGTCGACTCCGCCGAGGTCCGGGTGCCGACGGCGCCGGTGGCGGACGGCGCGACGGTACCGGCGGCGGCCGGAGCGGTCCGGCAGACGCAGCGGATCCGACAGCTCCGGCCGACCCGGCAGCTGCAGCAGGCCCGACCGGCCCGGCAGGCTCAGCAGGCCGACGAGGCCGACCCGACGGTGGCGATGCCGGTGCCGGCCGGGCGGGACCGGGACCCCGCGCCCACCCTCGCCCTGCCGGTCGCGCCGCCCCCGGCCGCGGCCACCGTCGCCGCGACCCCCTCGCCCCCCGCATCCCCGGCCGTGACCGCGCTGTCCGCGTTGGCGCCCCGGCGCGGCGCCCGGGCGGTCGCCCGCAGCGCGGCCGTCGCGGCCGGCATCGTCGCCGCGACCGGTCCGACCGGTCCGACCGGTCCGACCGGTCCGACCGACCCGACCGACCCGACGGACCTGATCGAGCCGACCGCTGCGGCCGCGGCGACCGCCGTGGGCGCCGCGGCCTCGGGCCCCGGGAGGGAGCGGGCGGCGGCGGCCCGGAGCGCCGGTGGTGGACGGCGGGAGGACGAGACCTCGCCGGTCGTCGCGGTGGACCGGCTCTTCCGGGACGGGCTCAGCGACCTGGCGCGCTCGGCGGACGCCCCGGAGACCGACGCGCACGACCGCCCCGGGGCGTCGGTCGACGGCCTGCTGAGCGACGACACCGTCCGCCTCGGCCGCGTCACCCGCCCGTCGTCCGAGCGGTCCGCGCCCGCCCGACGGTCCGACCCGAGCGATCTGACCGCCACCCCCACCACGGTGGCCTCCCCGGCCACCCCGGCAACGACCCCGACCTCCTCGCCCCTCGACCGGGCGGCCGCGGGGGCGGACCGGGCCGGGGCCACTGTTCCCGTCACCTCTGACCCCCGGAGCGAGTGAACCGTGCGTGTTCTGGCTTATGAGCTGCGCCGGGTGCGCGGCCTGCGTTCGACCTGGCTGCTGCTCGGTCTGGTGGTGGTCTGCGACGCCGTGGTCGCCGGAGTGCTGGCCGGGCAGGTGACCGACGGGGCCCTCGGGGGTGCGGCGGCGGTGCGGCTGCTGACGGCGGCGGTACCGCTGGTGCCGCTGCCGTTCGCGGCCCTGGGGGCCGGAGTGCTGGGCGCGCTGGCGTACGGGCACGAGGTGCGGTACCGGGGGCTGGCGGCCTCGCAGGTGTCCTACCCCCGCCGGGTGCGGCTGCTGGCGGCCAAGCTGGGGGTGACCGGTCTCCTCGCGGCGCTGCTGGCCCTGGTCACGGTGCTGGTCGACGCGGTCACCGTGCACCTCGCCCTGCCGGCCGGGGTGGCGGTGGCGGCCTGGTCGGATCCGGCCGCGCTGGCCGGGAGGGTGGCGGAGGCACTGGCCCCGGCCGGGCTGGACGGTCTCGACGCGCTGCCGGCGGCGTCGGCCCCGCTGGCCCTGATGGCCGGGCAGGGGACGCCGGTCGCGCTGCTGGCCTTCGTGCTGCTGGTGGTGGCGGCCGGTTGGACCGGGGTGCTGACCGCCGCGCTGACCCGGAGCACGGTCGCCGGGGTGCTGCTGCTCTGCGCGCTGCCGCCGCTGCTGGAGTCCGGGGTGGCGCTGGCCCTGCGGCAGACCGGGACGCCCTGGCCGGCCCGGACCGCGGAGCTGCTGCCGTTCCCCTCGGGGATCGAGTGGGCGTACGGATGGGTGTACGGCTGGGGCGGTCGGGTTGCGGAGGGGGGTCAGGCGCTCACCGGTCGGGCGCTCGTCGATCCGGCCCTGACCGATCCGGCGCTGCTGACCGCCGCGGTGACGCCGGTGCTGGTGTTGCTGCTGGTCACCCTGGTGGTGCAGGCCCGGCGGCGGGCGTTCTGAGCCCTCCGGCGGGCGGGGGCGGTTCGTCAAGATCGACCAAGGGTGACCGTGATGAGCGGTTCGCCCTGATAAGAAGTCAATTATCCAGTCACGGCCGATCACCCTTTCGTGTGCTTTTCACGAGAATTCTCAAGCTGTGCCCGCCGATCGCCGACAAAGGACCTGTGAGTACCCTTGCGCACCCCACCATGACCCCCGCCCGTTCCGCCGACGGGGCCATCCACGGCCCCGGCGACCCGGACCGCTTCTCGTACGCCGATCGGCCGACCCCGCCGGCGCCCCGCTGGGAGGGCGCCGAGTCGGACCTCGCCCGGGTCGGCCGCAAGACCACCAGCAGCCGCGGCCGCGGTCTGCACGGCCAGCTGGTCCAGCAGCTGGGCCAGATGATCGTCTCCGGCGACCTCGGCGCCGACCGGCCGCTGGTGCCGGAGGAGATCGGCCAGCGGTTCGAGGTCTCCCGCACCGTCGTCCGCGAGTCGCTGCGCGTCCTGGAGGCCAAGGGCCTGGTCAGCGCCCGCCCCAACGTCGGCACCCGGGTCCGCCCGGTCAGCGACTGGAACCTGCTCGACCCGGACATCATCGAGTGGCGCGCCTTCGGCCCGCAGCGCGACGAGCAGCGCCGGGAACTGTTCGAGCTCCGCTGGGCGATCGAGCCCCTGGCCTCCCGGTTGGCCTCCGGCCACGGCCGGGAGGACGTCCAGCAGCGGCTGGCCGAGCTGGTCGAGATCATGGGCCACGCCTGCGCCCAGGCGGACCTCGCCACCTACGTCCGGGCCGACGCCGAGCTGCACGGCCTCATCCTGCAGCTGGCCGGGAACCGGATGCTGGAGCACCTCTCCGGGATCGTCGCCTGCGCGCTCCAGGTGTCCGGCGGGCCGGCCACCTCCTGCGAGCGGCTCTCGGAGGCCTCGGTCGGACTGCACGCCCGGCTGGTGGACGCGCTCGGCACCGGCGACGGCACCTCCGCCGAGACCACGATGCGGGCGCTGCTCACCGTCCACCCCGAGATCGAGCCGTCCGTCCCGGCGCCCCGGGAGCACTGAGCGGACCGTTCGGCGACCGGACGAAGCCGTCCCGCCCCGCGACGTGTCCACGGACCGCCCCGTCACGACTCCCGTCATGACCCCCGTCACGACGACCCCCGACACGACCACTGTCGCGGCCCCCGTCGCGATCTCCGTCACGACCCGCCCGCCCGCGATCTTCCCGCGGCCTCCCGCCGTCCCCCTCGCGACCCCGGCCCCCCGGCTGCCGCCACGGTGCAGCCGGGGGGCCTCCGTACGTCCACCGAGCGTCCGGCACCCGCCGGGCAGGCGAATGTCGTGTGCATGGTGAATGGCTTCGGCGCGGGTGGGGGATGATGGAGGTCGGCCCCGGGCCGCGGCCACCGACCGGTGTGACCCGCGACACGAAGGCCGTGCGTAACACTTGACGAGTAGCAGCGATGTCTCCTGAGCGGGAGCAGCTCCGGAATAACCCAACATGTCAGAATGCTGTGTTGGTCCGCGGCGCTGCTGCCGTCCTGCAAACCCAGTCCTCAAACCCGAGTCGGTCGGAATCGACACCGCGTGCCCGACGCGCGATCTCCTTCCCCGCCCGCTCGGGCGGCCGGTACGGGTTCGAGTCCACTCATCGTCCGAGAGGTTGTTCGTGTCGGCCAGCACATCCCGTTCGCTTCCCCCCGAGATCGCCGAGTCCGCGGCTCTGCTGGCGCTCATCGAGCGGGGCAAGGCCCAGGGGCAGATCGCCGGTGACGACGTGCGCCAGGCGTTCGAGGCGGACCAGATCCCGGTCACCAAGTGGAAGAACGTCATGCGCAGCCTCAACCAGGTTCTGATTGAGGAGGGGGTGGACCTCATGGTCAGCGCGGCCGAACCGGCCGGCGCCAAGCGCAAGAGCGTTGCTGCCAAGAGCCCCGCCAAGCGCACCGCGACCAAGGCGGTCACCACCCGGACCCCGGCCGCTCCGTCGGCCCCGACCAAGCCGCCCGTGCGCATCGCGCCCGGTGCGACGATCTCCACCCCGGCGGTGCCGGCCGTCTCCGCGCCGGTCAGCACCGTGTCCGCCGAGATCACCGCCGAGGGGGCGACCTCCGTCGCCGCCGAGGCGAAGGCGGCTCCGGCGAAGAAGGCCGTCGCCAAGAAGGCCGTTGCCAAGAAGACCGCGGCGCCGGCCAAGAAGGCCGCCGCCAAGAAGACCACCACCGCCAAGGCCACCGGCAAGGGCGGCGAGGAGGAGCTGCTCGGCGAGGAGGAGCTGCTCGAGGACGCGGCCCTGCCCGGCGACAAGCCCGCCGCCGAGGGTGCGGACGCTCCGGAGGAGGAGTCGGAGGGCTTCGTCCTCTCCGACGACGACGAGGACGACGCCCCGGCCCAGCAGGTCGCCGTCGCCGGTGCCACCGCCGACCCGGTCAAGGACTACCTGAAGCAGATCGGCAAGGTCCCGCTGCTCAACGCCGAGCAGGAGGTCGAGCTCGCCAAGCGGATCGAGGCCGGCCTGTTCGCCGAGGACAAGCTCTCGGCCGCCGACAAGCTCGCCCCCAAGCTCAAGCGCGAGCTGGAGATCATCGCCGAGGACGGCCGCCGGGCCAAGAACCACCTGCTGGAGGCCAACCTCCGTCTGGTGGTCTCGCTGGCCAAGCGCTACACCGGTCGCGGCATGCTCTTCCTGGACCTCATCCAGGAGGGCAACCTCGGTCTGATCCGTGCGGTCGAGAAGTTCGACTACACCAAGGGCTACAAGTTCTCCACCTACGCGACCTGGTGGATCCGCCAGGCGATCACCCGGGCGATGGCCGACCAGGCCCGCACCATCCGCATCCCGGTGCACATGGTCGAGGTCATCAACAAGCTGGCCCGCGTCCAGCGTCAGATGCTCCAGGACCTGGGCCGCGAGCCCACCCCGGAGGAGCTGGCCAAGGAACTCGACATGACCCCCGAGAAGGTCATCGAGGTCCAGAAGTACGGCCGCGAGCCCATCTCGCTGCACACCCCGCTGGGCGAGGACGGCGACAGCGAGTTCGGTGACCTGATCGAGGACTCCGAGGCGGTCGTCCCGGCCGACGCGGTCTCCTTCACCCTGCTCCAGGAGCAGCTGCACTCGGTGCTGGACACCCTGTCCGAGCGTGAGGCGGGCGTGGTCTCGATGCGCTTCGGCCTGACGGACGGTCAGCCGAAGACGCTGGACGAGATCGGCAAGGTGTACGGGGTCACCCGTGAGCGCATCCGCCAGATCGAGTCCAAGACCATGTCGAAGCTGCGCCACCCGTCGCGTTCCCAGGTGCTGCGCGACTACCTGGACTGATCGACGGGCCGGTACCACGGCCCCCACCGGAAGGCCCGGAGCTCCGCGCTCCGGGCCTTCCGGCTGTCCGGGCACGGACGGGTGCGGTCGGACACGGATGGGTGCGGACGGGTGCGGTCGGGTACCCACGGGCACGGGCGGACCACGGCGGGTGCGGACGGCCGTCACCGTCCGGGTGGCCGTTGTCCCTCGTCCGGGTGGCGGTCCGCCGATGAGCGGTCGCGGACCGTAGCCGGTCACCTACGCTGTGCCGGTTGCCTGCTGCCTAGCCACCTGGAGACACGGTGCTGCCCTCCCCGGACCGTCCGGACCGCGCCGACCTGCCCGCCGCACCGCCCGCCCCCGCGCCTTCCCCCGTGGCCTCCGCCGTGGCCTCCGCCGTCTCCGCCGCGCCCGTCGGGTCCGCAGCCGGACCGGTCTCCCGCCGCCGCCGGGCCGGCGTGCTGGCGCTGCTGGCCGCCCTGCCCGCCCCGTTGCTCGCCCTCGGCCCGGCGGTCCCGGCCGCGCAGGCCCGGCCGCAGGGCCGGATCGTCGGCGGCACCACGGAGAGCACGGGCGACCACCCGTGGGTGGTGGCACTGTCCAGCCGGCAGCAGTTCGGCTCCGGCCGCTCGGGCCAGTTCTGCGGGGGAGCGCTGGTCACCCCGACCAAGGTGGTGACGGCGGCGCACTGCTTCTACGACGAGTCCAGTGGGCACCAGGTCGACCGGCCCGGCCTGCGGATCGTGGTCGGCCGGGACGACCTGCGCGGCACGGCCGGCCGCGAGGTCACGGCACGGGACGTCTGGATCCACCCCGACTACTCGTTCACCACCAACATGAACGACGTGGCGGTGGTCACCCTGGCCGAGTCGCAGGAGAACCGGCAGGTGATCGACCTGGTGGGCCAGGGCGAGACCGAGCCGTACCGGCCGGGGACCCCGGCCCGGGTGTACGGCTGGGGGGACACCACCGGCCACGGCGACTACTCGCCCCAGCTCCGGGGCGTGGACGTGCCGGTCATCGCGGACCAGACCTGTGCCCAGGCCTACCCGGGCGGCCAGGACGGGCGGTTCGACGCCCGGGGCATGGTGTGCGCGGGCGAGGAGCGCGGCGGCAAGGACGCCTGCCAGGGCGACAGCGGAGGTCCGCTGGTGGTCGCGGGCCGGCTCGCGGGTCTGGTGTCCTGGGGAACGGGCTGCGCCGAGGCGGCCCACCCGGGCGTCTACACCAGGATCGCCTCGGTCGGCGACGCCGTCCGTTCCGTCCTGTAGCCGGACGGGCACGGGGTGTTGGCCGATCGGGCAACACCCGGGCGGTGCGGCGGACGGCGCGGAAGCCGGTCGGCACCGGAGGGTGGCGGCCGGGAGAACGACGAAGCCGGGCAGCCGGCCCCCGGAGGGGCGGTTGCCCGGCTCACCCGGTCACGCGCGGTGCGCGGCCGGACACAGCTCGACGCTGGTCTGCTGTCGGCGCCTCGGATCAGCGCTCGTCGTCGGAGGCCGTGGCGGTGGTGGTGCTGCCCAGGCGACCGCTCTCGTCCTGTATCTCCACGGCGATCTTCTTGAGCTCGGGCTCGAACTTCCGGCCGTGGTGGGCGCAGAAGAGCAGCTCTCCACCGCTGGCGAGTACGACGCGCAGGTAGGCCTGGGCGCCGCAGCGGTCGCAGCGGTCAGCCGCGGTGAGCGGGCTCGCAGGGGTCAGAACAGTAGTCACGTCGCCTCTTCTCTAGCTCGACGAGCTGTCGTACCAGGGTCAACATCCAACCAGGCCGAAAACGTTCCCGCTCGTGGCTTTTCTTCTCTGAGGATTCTGCTGTGTTGATGAGGAGGTGCCCCGGGGGCCGGTGGTTCATGCGTACCGGATCCCAGGATCCGCCTGCGGCTCGAACGCCCGATCGGAACCGGGTGTGGGAGTCCGCGTAGCATAATCCTCTGCTGGGTTGGAGCATAAGCCCCGTCCCGGGCCCCGGTAGCCTGCATAACGGCAGTTCCGGAGCCTGTGCCCGGTCCCACGATCCGCCAGGAGCGGTGGTACCGGGTGGAGATGGAGCCCCGGCGCCCCGAATCCGGCACGGCCCTTGTTCGCGGAGCGCGTACAAGCTGCGCGGGACCGGTTCGCCGTGCTGCGCACCCAGCGGAGGGGTGCGCACACACAGCGGAACGGCTGTCGGTGCGGTGTGCTGCACTGGCGGACGGTCCGAACCTGTCCGGATGTGACCGATGAGACAGACCTTCACCGAGGAGAGTGCCGCGTGAGTGCCGAAACGACCGTGCCGTCCGCTCTGCTGGCCGGCGACGACGGTTCCAACTACACCGCTCGGCACCTGCTCGTCCTGGAGGGTCTGGAGGCGGTCCGCAAGCGTCCCGGCATGTACATCGGCTCCACCGACAGCCGTGGCCTGATGCACTGCCTCTGGGAGATCATCGACAACTCGGTCGACGAGGCGCTGGGCGGCTACTGCGACCGGATCGAGGTCGTGCTGCACGACGACTCCTCGGTCGAGGTCCGCGACAACGGGCGGGGCATCCCGGTGGACGTCGAGCCCAAGACCGGGCTCTCCGGCGTCGAGGTCGTGATGACCAAGCTGCACGCCGGCGGCAAGTTCGGCGGCGGCTCCTACGCCGCCTCCGGCGGTCTGCACGGCGTCGGCGCCTCGGTGGTCAACGCGCTCTCGGCCCGCCTGGACGTCGAGGTCGACCGCGGCGGCCACACCCACGCGATCAGCTTCCGGCGCGGCACCCCCGGCATCTTCACCGAGACCAGCCCGGACGCCCCCTTCGAGGCGGGCAACGGCCTGTCCAGGGTCCGCAAGGTGCCCAAGACCCGCACCGGCACCCGGATCCGCTACTGGGCCGACCGGCAGATCTTCCTCAAGGACGCCAAGCTCTCCCTGGAGCACCTGCACAACCGGGCCCGGCAGACCGCCTTCCTGGTGCCCGGCCTGACCATCGTGGTGCGTGACGAGCGGCTCACCGAGAGCGAGCAGGTCGACGAGAGCACCTTCCGCTACGACGGCGGCATCGCGGAGTTCTGCGAGTTCCTGGCGCCCGACAAGCCGATCAGCGACGTGGTGCGGCTGCACGGCGAGGGCACCTTCAAGGAGACCGTGCCCGTCCTGGACGAGCTCGGGCACATGACGCCGACCGAGGTCACCCGGCACCTCGGGGTGGACATCGCGCTGCGCTGGGGCACCGGCTACGACACCACCCTGCGCTCCTTCGTCAACATCATCGCCACCCCCAAGGGCGGCACCCACGTCACCGGCTTCGAGCGCTCGCTCGCCAAGACCGTCAACGAGGTGCTGCGCGCCAGCAAGCTGCTGCGCGTCGCCGAGGACGACATCACCAAGGACGACGCCACCGAGGGCCTCACCGCCGTGGTCACCGTCCGGCTCGCCGAGCCGCAGTTCGAGGGCCAGACCAAGGAGGTGCTCGGCACCTCGGCGGCCAACCGGATCGTCGCGGCGGTCGTCGCCAAGGAGCTCAAGACCTTCCTCACCTCCGGCAAGCGGGACGAGAAGGTCCAGGCCCGGGCGGTGCTGGAGAAGGTGGTGGCCGCCGCCCGCACCCGGGTCGCCGCCCGCCAGCACAAGGAGGCCCAGCGCCGGAAGACCGCGCTGGAGACCAGCTCGCTGCCGGCCAAGCTGGCCGACTGCCGCAGCGACGACGTCGAGCGCAGCGAACTCTTCATCGTCGAGGGCGACTCCGCGCTCGGCACCGCCAAGCTGGCCCGCAACTCCGAGTTCCAGGCCCTGCTGCCGATCCGCGGCAAGATCCTCAACGTCCAGAAGGCGTCGGTGAGCGACATGCTCAAGAACGCCGAGTGCGCGGCGATCATCCAGGTGATAGGGGCCGGCTCGGGCCGCACCTTCGACATCGACCAGGCCCGCTACGGCCGGGTCATCTTCATGGCCGACGCCGACGTCGACGGCTCGCACATCCGCTGCCTGCTGCTGACGCTGTTTCAGCGGTACATGCGGCCCATGGTCGAGCAGGGCCGGGTCTTCGCGGCCGTGCCCCCGCTGCACCGGATCGAACTCACCAACCCCAAGCGCGGCCAGGACAAGTACCACTACACCTACTCGGACGCCGAGCTGCGCTCCACCCTGCTGGAGTTCCAGCGCAAGGGCCTGCGCTGGAAGGACCCGGTCCAGCGGTACAAGGGCCTCGGCGAGATGGACGCCGACCAGCTGGCCGAGACCACCGTGGACCCGCGTCACCGCACCCTGCGCCGGATCAACCTGGGCGACCTGGAGCAGGCCGAGAAGGTCTTCGACCTGCTGATGGGCAACGACGTGGCACCGCGCAAGGAGTTCATCGTGGACTCGGCGGCGACCCTGGACCGTTCGCGCATCGACGCCTGAGCGACCCGCCCGCGCGTCGACGCCCGGGCGGTCCCGCCCGCGCCGGGGCCCTCCACCCACGGGTGGAGGGCCCCGGCGCGGCCGCTTCCACCCGCCGCCACCCGTTGTCCACCCCGGCGCCGATCAGCCGGGGGCGCCGGGTCCGTAGCGTCGGAGAGGTCAGACAGACCCTCCTTCCGGACGGAGAACCCCGATGCCCGCCCTGGTCGACGCCGCCCTCGTGGTGGTGGTCATGGTGCTGGTGCTCCGGCGCCAGATGCGCCCCCGCCGACTGGACACCGACCGCCGCACCTGGCTGCTGCCGCTCGTCCTCGGCGCGGTCGCGCTCCGCGACCCGCAGCTGATCGACCGGCGGGACACCGCCTGGTCGGTCGCCCTGCTCGGCTGCGGACTGCTCGCGGTGCTCGCGGCGGGCTCGGTGTGGGGCTGGACCGTCCGGCTCTGGCAGGAGGCGGACGGGGCGCTCTGGGCCCAGGGCACCCGGGCGACCCTGGCCGCCTGGGGCGGGATGCTCGCGATCCGCGTCGGCCTGTTCGGCCTCGGCGCGGCGCTGCACCTGCGGCAGTCGAGCAGCGCGCTGCTGCTGGGGCTGGCGGTGCTGCTGCTGGTCCGCTCGCTCGTGGTGCGGTGGCGGGCCCGGGCCCTGCCGGCCCCGGGGCGGTTCGCCGCGCTGCCCTGACCACCACCGTGCGCACCCTGGAGGCACGCATCTTGGAGACACCCCCGGCCGAGCGGTCCTGGACCCGCTGGCCGTCCCGCGAGGGGCTGGAGCACGACGCCGAGAGCCGGCCCCGGAGGATCCTCACCGCCGTCGGCCGGCTCGTCCTGCTGGTGACCGTCTGCTGGGGCACGTTCTCCGACGGCCGGTACTCGGGCTGGGGGGTGGTGGTCGCGGTGGCCGGGCTGGCCGCGGCGGTCCTGCTCGCCGCCGGCTACCTGTACGCCTGCCGGGCGCAGCGCCCGGTGCCCGCGTACGCGCTGGCCACCGGACTGTTCGCGGCCGCCTGGCTGGCCAACGCGGGGCAGGCCTACCTGCTCGCCGACGTGCTCTGGTACGGGCTGGCGGTGACCGCGCTGATCCGGCTGCCGGTGGGGCCCGCGCTGCTCGCCGCGGGTGCCTCGCTCGGCTCGTACGCGGCGGTCAGCTGGGCCGCCTGGCTGAGCGTCGCGGCCACCGTCGGCGGGCTGTTGCTGCTCGGCTACCTGCTGCGCCTGGACATCGAGGCGCGCGGCACCGCACGGCGGCTGCTGGCCCAGGAGCGGGCCGCGCGGGCCGCGGAGGCGGAGAGCGCCGCGCTCGCCGAACGGGCCAGGATCGCCCGGGAGATCCACGACGTGCTGGCGCACAGCCTCTCCGCCCAGCTGGTGCACCTGGAGGCGGCCCGGCTGATGCTGGACGCGGGGACCGACCGGGAGCGGGTCCGCGAGCGGGTGGTGGCCGCCCGGCGGATGGCGCAGGACGGGCTCGCCGAGACCCGGCAGGCGTTGTCGGCGCTGCGCGGCGAGTTCACCCCGGTCGGCGAGTACCTGGTGGAGCTGACCGGGCGGGAGCGGGTGGCGTTCGGCGTCACCGGGACGCCGCGTCCGCTGGCCGCCGAGGCGGGGCTCGCCGTCCGGCGCACGGCGCAGGAGGCACTGACCAATGTGCGCAAACACGCCCCCGGCGCGCGCTGCACGGTCGAGCTCCGCTACCTGGCGGAGGAGGTGGAGCTGGAGGTGCGGGACGAACGCGCGGGGCGGGCGGAGGCGCCCGGCGGGCTGGCGGCCAGCGGTGCCGGGTACGGTCTGCTGGGGATGCGCGAACGCGCGGAACTGCTCGGCGGCACCCTGCTGGCGGGCCCGCACGAGGGAGGATGGCGCGTGCTGCTGCGAGTGCCGGCATGACGGGGCCGGGGATCACCCGGGTGCTGGTCGCGGACGACCAGACGGTGGTGCGCGAGGGCATCGTGATGCTGCTCGGGCTGCTGCCCGGGATCGAGGTGGTCGGTTCGGCGGCGGACGGCGAGGAGGCCGTCGCGCTGGTCGCGCGGCACCACCCGGACGTGGTGCTGATGGACCTGCGGATGCCGCGCTGCGACGGGGTCGAGGCGACCAGGCGGATCCGGGCCGGGTACCCGGGCACCGAGGTGGTGGTGCTCACCACCTACGCCGACGACGAGTCGCTGTTCCCGGCCCTGCGCGCGGGGGCGCGCGGCTACCTCACCAAGGACGCGGGGGGCGAGGAGATCGCCCGGGCGATCGCGGACGTCCGGTCGGGGGCGGCCGGGCTCTCGCCGCTGGTGCAGTTGCGGCTGCTGGAGCGGCTGTCGGGGGACGCGGCCCCCGGGGCGTCCCCGGTTCCGGCACCGGCACCGGGCCCGCAGCCGGAGCCTGGGCCGGAACGGGCGGCGGAGCCGCCGGACGGGCTGACCGCGCGGGAGGCGGAGGTGCTGGGACTGATCGCGGAGGGGCTCTCCAACACCGAGATCGCCCGGCGGCTGTACGTCAGCCCGGCGACCGTGAAGACCCACATCAACAACCTGTTCGCCAAGACCGGCGTGCGGGACCGGGCGCAAGCGGTCGCGTACGCCTTCCGACACGGAATCACCGGGTCGCCGCAGTAGTCGGATGAGCGTCTGTCGGATCATCGATCACCTCATCGAGTGAACGTATCTGCGTTGGGAGTTTGGGGAGTTGGGGCGCCCCCATCATGGGTCGGGTCACAACCCCCCGGCCCAGGAGCAGCCGTGCCACAACAGCAGACGAGAAGGCCCGAGCCGGGTGGACAACTGGACTGGTGGGCACCGGCACCGGGATCCCGGCCGGAGCCGGAGGACGACGGGGGGACCGACGGCAGCACCGAGGTCTACCGGTCCGTCCAGAGCAGCCTCGCCTTCCAGCGGATCCGCCACAGCTACCGGTCCTTCGTCTTCCCGGTCAGCGGGGTCTTCCTCTCCTGGTACCTGCTGTACGTGGCCGCCCAGGCCGCGGCCCCCGGGCTGATGCGCACGCCCGTCGCCGGCCCGGTCAACGTCGCCTGGCTGCTCGGTCTGCTGCAGTTCGCCACGACCTTCCTGCTGACCTGGCTCTACGCCCGCAACGCCCGCACCAAGCGCGACCGGGCCGCCCTGTCGCTGCGCTGGGACACCCAGGACCAGCTGCGATGAGGACCGCGACCCCGCCCCCCGTCGCCCCCGCCGGTGACCACCACGACCTGGCGGTGGTGCTGTTCGCCGTCATCGTCCTGGTCACCCTCGGGATCACCTTCTGGGCCGGTCGCCGCCGCGGCGGCGCCGACGACTTCTACGCCGGCGGCCGGGACTTCACACCGCTGCAGAACGGTTTCGCGCTCTCCGGCGACTACCTCTCCGCCGCCTCCTTCCTCGGCGTCGCCGGGCTGATCGCGCTGTTCGGGTACGACGGCGTGCTCTACAGCATCGGCTTCCTGGTCGCCTGGCTGGTGGTCCTGATGCTGGTCGCCGAGCTGGTCCGCAACGCCGGCCGGTACACCCTGGCCGACGTGCTGGCGCTGCGGTTGCGCCGGCGCAAGGTCCGGGCGGCGGCCGGTGGTGCGTCCATCGTGGTCACGCTGTTCTACCTGGTCGCCCAGATGGTCGGCGCGGGCAGCCTGGTCGCGCTGCTGCTCGGGACCAACAGCGCCGAGGCCCGCACCTGGACCATCGTGGCGGTGGGCGGTCTGATGATCGTCTACGTCACGGTCGGCGGCATGCGGGCCACCACCTGGATCCAGATCGTCAAGGCGTTCCTGCTGGTCGCCGGTTCGGTGCTGCTGACCGTGCTGCTGGTGGTCCGGTTCCACGGTGACGTCGCCGAGCTGATGCGGCAGGCGGCCCAGCACAGCGGCGCCGGACAGCGGTACCTGGAGCCGGGGCTGAAGTACGGCAAGAGCTTCACCAGCCGGCTGGACTTCTTCAGCCTCGGCCTCGCCCTGGTGCTCGGCACGGCCGGTCTGCCGCACATCCTGTCCCGCTTCTACACGGTGCCCACCGCGCGGGCCGCCCGGCGCTCGACGATGTGGGCGATCGGGCTGGTCGGCGGCTTCTACCTGATGGCCATCGCGCTGGGTCTCGGGGCCACCGCGCTGGTCGGCTCGGCCGAGGTCCGGCACGCCAACGCGGCCGGCAACACCGCCGTCCCGCTGCTCGCCCTGGTGCTCGGCGGCGGCAACGGCTCGACCGGCGGGGTGGTGCTGTTCGCGCTGATCTCGGCGATCGCGTTCGCCACCATCCTCGCCGTGGTCGCCGGACTCACCCTGGCCTCCTCGGCCGCGTTCGCCCACGACATCTGGGCGGGGGCCTGGCGGGGACGCCCGCGCCGCCCGCGGACCGGCCGCGGAGGGCGGCGCGCCCGCGGTCGGCGGGCCGTCGTCCCGGCCTCCCGGCGGGCCCGCGGCGGAGCGGAGGCCACGACCGGGGCGGCGCCGGCGACGACCGCGACGACGGACGGGGGACCGGCGACCACGGAGCGCCAGGAGGTCCTGGTGGCGCGGATCGCGGCGGTCGGGATCGGCGCGGTGGCGATCGTGCTCAGCCTCTTCGCCCAGCAGCTGAACGTGGCCTTCCTGGTCGGTCTGGCCTTCGCCGTGGCCGCCTCCGCCAATCTGCCGGTGCTGCTCTACAGCCTGTTCTGGCGGCGCTTCACCGTCCGCGGCGCCGTCTGGTCGGTGTACGGCGGGCTGATCCCGGCGGTGGTGCTGGTGACCTTCTCGCCGGTCGTCTCCGGCACCAAGGTGGCGCTCTTCCCCGGCGTGGACTTCCACTGGTTCCCGCTGGAGAACCCGGGCATCGTCTCCATCCCGCTGGGCTTCCTGGCCGGGTGGATCGGCACCCTCACCTCGCCGGAACCGGCCGACCCGGACCGCTACGCCGAGCTGGAGGTCCGCGCGCTCACCGGGGCCGGGGCCGCCTGACGGCCCGCCCCGGGCGCTGCCCGACGGCCCTCGACCCCCGGCGGAGCGTCCGCCGGGGGTCGAGGCCGTCCGCGGACCCGACCGGCGGGCGGGCCGGGACGGGTGGTTCGGAGCACGCGGGTGGTTCAGAGCTCGCGGAGCGAGGTGACCTCCATCCGGGACGGCGTGCCCGCCGCCTTGCCGCAACTCTCCGGGCGGGGCGGCTCGCTGGCGGCCTCGGCCACCTCGACCTCCCAGGACCGGCCGTCCTCGTGCCGGACGCCGACCCGCCAGCGTCCCGCGCCGTCCGGCCGCTGGTCCAGGGTCAGAGCGTCCGCCCGGGTCTCGCCGGTGACCGTCCGCACGGCCTGGTCGGCGGCCTGGGCGGGCCGTTCCCAGCCGGAGCAGCCGCGCGACCACTCCGGCACCATGTGGCCGGCCGCCGTCGCCGCCAGCACCTCCTTGGCCGACTCGGCGGTCAGCCGCCCGTACGCGTAGCCGTACGGCAGCACCAGCATGGTGGGGGAGAAACGGTGCCCGCCGAGGTGCGTCACCTCCCACACCTCGCTGTGCCCGGCCGCCGCCAGGTCGGCGGCGAGCGGGCGGCCCAGCAGGGCGCAGCAGCGGTCGCGGCGGCCGTTGGTGCACACCAGGGCGATCGGGCCGCCGACGTGCGGCACCCCGAAGCCGCCGTGGTCGCCGGCGCCCAGCGCGGCGAAGTCCAGGGCCAGCAGCTCCGCCGGGTCCGCCACCGCGCCGCGGCGCACCCAGGCACGTCCGGGGGCGGGGACGGTGTGGGCCACGACCACCTCGTGCCGGGGGGTCGGCAGGCAGTCCGCGTGCCGGCCGGGGCGGCGGATCAGCGCGACCCGGACGCCGGTGCCCGCGGTCGCGGCGTCCAGCGCGCGGCCGACCGCCGGGTCCAGGTGGCTCTCGCCGAGCGCCTTCGCCCCCCACGGGCCGTTCTGTTCGACCAGCAGCCAGGTGGTGGCGGTCGCGGCGGTGGCGGCCAGGGGCTCCGACAGTTCACGCGACAGCGTCGCACAGGTGCTCACGCCGGTAAGGCTACCCTTGCCCGCCGCCCGTGGCGCGGCCGCCGGGGGAGCGCCGCCGACGACGGGCGGCCCGGTGGCGGCCGGCGGCCGGGCGGGAACGCCGCGGGGGCGCCGACCGGCGAGGTCGGCGCCCCCGCGGGGTGCGGCGGGCCCGGACTACGCGGGCCCGGCGACGGTGTCCAGCGGGGTGGTCACCGGGGTGCCGGAACCGTCCCGGCGCGGGTCGCGCTCCGGCAGGTCGACCGGGGCGCCCTTGGCGGTGGCGGCCCGGGCGGGCGCCGGACCGGCCCAGGCGAAGGCGAGCGCGTCCTCGCCGCGCAGGAAGCGCTGGCAGCGCACCCCGCCGGTGGCCCGCCCCTTGCGCGGGTACTGCTCGAAGGGCGTGACCTTCCAGCTGGACTGGGCCTCGCCGGTGAGCGTTCCGGAGGCGCCGGCCACCGAGACGACCACCGCGTCCACGGCCGGGTCGACGGCGGTGAAGGAGAGCACCCGGGCGCCGTCGGCCAGCTTGATGCCGGCCATGCCGCCGGCCGGGCGGCCCTGCGGGCGGACCTGTCCGGCGGGGTAGCGCAGCAGCTGGGCGTCGGAGGTGATGAAGACGAGGTCCTCCTCGCCGGTGCGCAGCTCGACCGCGCCGATCACCTCGTCGCCGTCCTTGAGCCCGATCACCTCGAACTCGTCCTTGTTGGCGGGCCATTCGGGCACCACCCGCTTGACGACGCCCTGCACGGTGCCCAGCGCCAGGCCGGGGGAGGACTCGTCCAGGGTGGTCAGCGCGAGGACCCGCTCGTCGGCCTCCAGCCGGAGGAACTCGGTGACGGCGGCGCCGCCGGCCAGCGTCGGCGAGGGGGTGGGCGGCAGCGCCGGCAGGTCGATGACCGGCAGCCGCAGGACCCGGCCGGCCGAGGTGACCACGCCGACGTCGGCGCGGGCCGTGGTCGGCACCGCGGAGACGATCACGTCGTGCTTGGCGCGCTTCTCGGACAGCTCGAACGGCTCGCCGTCGGCGGTGCGGGCGAGCAGGCCGGTGGAGGAGAGCAGCACCCGGCAGGGGTCGTCCGCGACCTCCAGCGGCACGGTCAGCGAGGCGGCCGGCGCGGCGCCGGCCTCCAGCAGGACGGTGCGCCGCTCGGTGCCGAACTGCTTGGCGACGGCGCCGAGTTCGCCGGAGACCACGCTGCGCAGCCGGGTGTCCGACTCCAGGATCTCGGTCAGCTCGGCGATCTCGGAGTTGAGCTTGGCCTGCTCCTGCTCCAGCTCGACGCGGTCGAAGCGGGTGAGCCGGCGCAGCGGGGTGTCGAGGATGTACGCGGTCTGCGTCTCGCTGAGCGAGAAGCGCTCGATCAGGCGCTCCTTGGCCTGCGCGGCGTTGTCGCTCGACCGGATGATCGCGATGACCTCGTCGATGTCGATCAGCGCGACCAGCAGGCCCTCGACCAGGTGCAGCCGCTCCTGGCGCTTGCGGCGGCGGAAGTCGCTGCGCCGGCGGACCACCTCGAAGCGGTGGTCGACGTAGACCTCCAGCAGCTCCTTGAGGCCGAGGGTGAGCGGCTGGCCGTCGACCAGCGCCACGTTGTTGATGCCGAAGGTCTCCTCCATCGGCGTCAGCTTGTAGAGCTGCTCCAGCAGCGCCTCGGGCACGAAGCCGTTCTTGACCTCGATGACCAGCCGCAGGCCGTGCTCGCGGTCGGTGAGGTCCTTGACGTCCGCGATGCCCTGGAGCTTCTTCGCGTTGACGAGGTCCTTGATCTTGGAGATGACCTTCTCCGGGCCGACGTTGTACGGCAGCTCGGTGACCACGATGCCCTTGCGGCGGGCGGTGACGGCCTCGACGGTGGTGGTGGCGCGGATCTTGAAGGTGCCGCGGCCGGACTCGTAGGCGTCCCGGATGCCGGAGAGGCCGACGATCCGTCCGCCGGTGGGCAGGTCGGGGCCGGGGACGAACCGCATCAGGGTGTCGAGGTCGGCGTTCGGGTGCTTGATCAGGTGGCGGGCGGCGGCGACGACCTCGGAGAGGTTGTGCGGCGGCATGTTGGTGGCCATGCCGACGGCGATGCCGGTGGCGCCGTTGACCAGCAGGTTGGGGAAGGCCGCCGGGAGCGCCAGCGGTTCCTGCTCGCTGCCGTCGTAGTTGGGGCCGAAGTCGACGGTCTCCTCGTGGATCGACTCGACCATCGCCATCGAGGCGGCGGTGAGCCGCGACTCGGTGTAGCGCATCGCGGCCGGCGGGTCGTCGTTGCCCAGCGAACCGAAGTTGCCGTGGCCGTCGATCAGCGGCAGCCGCATCGAGAACGGCTGGGCCATGCGGACCACGGAGTCGTAGATGGAGGCGTCGCCGTGCGGGTGCAGCCGGCCCATCACCTCGCCGACCAGGCGGGCGCACTTGACGTGGCCGCGCTCCGGGCGCAGGCCCATCTCGTTGGCCTGGTACAGGATGCGGCGGTGCACCGGCTTGAGGCCGTCCCGCGCGTCCGGGAGGGCCCGGGAGTAGATGACGGAGTAGGCGTACTCGAGGAACGAGCCCTGCATCTCGTCCACGACGTCGACGTCGAGGATGCGCTCCTCGAAGTCTCCGGGCGGCGGGGTCGGCGAACTGCGGCGGGCCATCGCGGCGGGGCTCCCTTACGTCTCGCTTGCGTCTCGTCTGCGTCTCGTCGGCGCGGTGTCACCGGGACTGTCGGCTGTTCTGTCAACAGGGCTCGGCGCCCCCATTGTGGACCCTCCCGCCGACAGTCCCGGCCAGTGCCCCTCTTCCGCCCCTGGCGAACGCCCCGTCCGCGCGGACACATCCACGGCTCCCGCGCGTTGCACCACAATGGGGGACGCCACACGAACCCCCCGACGTCGACGACGGGAAGGACCCGAGCGCATGGCCAACCCGGCCCCCGCCTCCCAGCGAGGCATCGCCATCACCGAGCACCGCCTGGCCAATGGCCTGCGCGTCGTCCTCTCCGAGGACCACCTGACCCCGGTGGCCGCGGTCTGCCTCTGGTACGACGTGGGCTCCCGGCACGAGGTGAAGGGCCGCACCGGGCTGGCCCACCTGTTCGAGCACCTGATGTTCCAGGGATCCGCCAACGTCTCCAACAACGGGCACTTCGAGCTCGTCCAGGGCGCCGGCGGCTCGCTCAACGGCACCACGAGCTTCGAGCGCACCAACTACTTCGAGACCATGCCGGCCCACCAGCTGGAGCTCGCGCTCTGGCTGGAGGCGGACCGGATGGGCTCGCTGCTGGCCGCCCTCGACGAGACGTCGATGGAGAACCAGCGCGACGTGGTGAAGAACGAGCGCCGCCAGCGGTACGACAACGTGCCCTACGGCACCGCGTTCGAGCGGCTCACCGCGCTGTCGTTCCCGGACGGCCACCCGTACCACCACACCCCGATCGGCTCGATGGCCGACCTGGACGCGGCCACCCTGGAGGACGCGCGCGCGTTCTTCCGCACGTACTACGCGCCGAACAACGCGGTGCTCTCGGTGGTCGGCGACATCGACCCGGAGCGGACGATCGCCTGGGTGGAGAAGTACTTCGGCAGCATCCCCGCGCACGACGGCAAGCAGCCGCCGCGCGACGGCTCGCTGCCGGAGAACGTCGGCCGGGAGATCCGCGAGCTCGTCCGCGAGGACGTGCCCTCCCGCGCGCTGATGGCCGCCTACCGGCTGCCGCACGACGGCACCCGCGAGGCGGACGCCGCCGACCTGGCGCTGACCGTCCTGGGCAGCGGCGAGTCGAGCCGGCTGTACAACCGGCTGGTCCGCCGGGACCGCACCGCGGTGGCGGCCGGCTTCGGCCTGCTGCGGCTGTCCGGTGCGCCGAGCCTGGGCTGGCTGGACGTCAAGACCTCGGGCGACGCCACCGTCGAGCAGATCGAGGCGGCGGTCGACGAGGAGCTGGCCCGGTTCGCCGCCGAGGGGCCGACCGCGGCCGAGCTGGAGCGCGCCCAGGCGCAGATCGAGCGGGAGTGGCTGGACCGGCTCACCACGGTGGCCGGGCGCGCCGACGAACTCTGCCGCTACGCCGTGCTGTTCGGTGACCCGAAGCTGCTGAACGACGCCCTGCCCAAGGTCCTCGACGTCACCGCCGAGGAGGTGCGGGCGGTCGCCGAGGCGCGGCTGCACCCGCAGAACCGGGCGGTCCTGGTGTACGAGCCGACCCCGGCCGAGGAAGCCGCCGAGGACACCGCCGCCGACACCGCTGCCACCGCCGAGACCGACGAGGAGGGCGCCGCCGTATGAGCACCGAGTACGTCCCCGCCATGACCTTCCACCAGCAGCCCCAGCCCGGCACGCCCTCCCCGTGGGCGTTCCCGGCGCCGGAGCGCGCCGCCCTCGGCAACGGCATCACCGTGCTGCACTGCCACCGCCCCGGCCAGCAGCTGGTGGCCGTCGACGTGCTGCTCGACGCCCCGCTCGCCGCCGAGCCGGAGGGGCTGGACGGCGTCGGTTCGATCCTCGCCCGGGCGCTCAGCGAGGGCACCGACACGCTCTCCGCCGAGGAGTTCGCGGCCGAGCTGGAGCGGGCCGGCGCCACCCTGGACGCGCACGCCGACCACCCGTGCATCCGGGTCTCGCTGGAGGTCCCGGCCTCCCGGCTGGCCCGCGGCCTGGACCTGCTGGCCGCCGCGCTGGGCAGCCCGGCGCTGCCGGAGGACGAGATCGAGCGGCTGGTCGCCAACCGGCTGGACGAGATCGTGCACGAGCAGGCCAACCCGGCCCGGCGGGCCGCCAAGGCGCTGTACGCGGCACTGTTCGACGGCGCCGACCGGCTCTCCCGCCCGCGCGGCGGCACCGCCGAGACGGTGAAGACGATCGACCGGGCCGCCGTCCGGGCCTTCTACGAGGGGCACGTGCGGCCCGCCACCACCACCGTGGTGGTGGTCGGCGACCTCACCGGCACCGACCTGCCGGCCCTCCTGGAGTCCACCCTCGGCGGCTGGAAGGGCACGCCGGCCGCGCCGAGTACGCACGCTCCGGTGACCGCCGACGACACCGGCCGGGTGATCATCGTGGACCGGCCCGGTTCGGTCCAGACCCAGCTGCTGATCGGGCGGATCGGCCCGGACCGGCACGACCCGAGCTGGGCCGCGCAGATCCTCGGCACCTACTGCCTGGGCGGCACCCTCACCTCCCGGCTGGACCGGGTGCTGCGCGAGGAGAAGGGCTACACCTACGGCGTGCGGGCGTTCGCGCAGCCGCTGCGCTCGGCCGCCGACGGCAGCGGGCGCGCCATGCTGGCGATCAGCGGCTCGGTGGACACCGCCTCCACCGCCCCGGCGCTGGCCGACACCTGGACCATCCTGCGCACGCTGGCCGCCGAGGGGCTCACCGACGCGGAGCGCGACGAGGCCGTGCAGTTCCTGGTCGGCGTGGCACCGCTGAAGTACGAGACGGCGGGTTCGGTGGCCGGCACGCTGGCCGACCAGGTCGAGCAGCACCTGGCGGACGACTTCCAGGCCGAGGTCTACCGGCAGCTGGCCGAGCTGTCGACGGCCGCCGCCACCGAGGCCGTGGTGAAGGCCTTCCCGCCGGACCGGCTGGTGACCGTCCTGGTCGGCGACGCCGCCGCGTTCGCGGACCGGGTGCGGGAGCTGGGCATCGGCGAGGTGACCGTGGTCAGCGCCTGACCGGACGGGCCCCGGGGCCCGGTGGAGCGTTCCGACGCTCTGCCGGGCCCCTTCGCGTTCCGGCGCCGATCCGGCGCCGATCGGCGGCGTTGCGTTAATTCCGTTGCGGCCGCCGCGCGGTGCGTGGGTAGATGTCTCCCGGCACCCGGTACACACACGGAGAGGAGGCGGTCACCATGCGGGTCGAGCAATCCCAGCGGCGCTCCCCGAGACCGTCCTCCCGATGCCTCCCGGCCGCCTGAGCGCCGCCGACCACTGACGTCCCCGCGTCGCGCCGGGTCCCTTCGCGCGGCATCCCCCCGGGGTGCACACCCCGCCTACGCTTGAACCGTCCGACCTTGGGAGGTCGTTGAACCATGTCGTACACCGAGGTACCCGGCGTCCGGGTTCCGATCCGGATGTGGACCGACCCGGCCGCCGTCGAGGGCCAGGCCATGGAGCAGCTGCGCAACATCAGCTCGCTGCCCTGGCTGCACGGGCTCGCCGTGATGCCCGACGTCCACCTGGGCAAGGGGGCGACGGTGGGGTCGGTGATCGCCATGCGCGGCGCCGTCTGCCCGGCGGCGGTCGGCGTGGACATCGGCTGCGGGATGAGCGCGGTGAAGACCTCGCTCACCGCGAAGGACCTGCCGGACGACCTGTCGCGGCTGCGCTCGCGGATCGAGCAGGTCATCCCGGTCGGCCGCGGTCTGCACGCCGACCCGGTCGATCCGGGCAAGCTGCACGGCGTCCCGACCGCCGGCTGGGACGACTTCTGGCAGCGGTTCGACGGGGTCGCGTCCGAGGTGAAGTGGCGTCGCGAGCGGGCGGCCCAGCAGATGGCGACGCTCGGCGGCGGCAACCACTTCATCGAGGTGTGCGTCGACGACACCGGCGGGGTCTGGCTGATGCTGCACTCCGGTTCGCGCAACATCGGCAAGGAGCTGGCGGAGCACCACATGGGCGTGGCCCAGTCGCTGCCGCACAACCAGGGCCTGATCGACCGTGACCTCGCGGTCTTCGTCGCGGACACCCCGCAGATGGCCGCGTACCGGCAGGACCTCTTCTGGGCGCAGGAGTACGCCAAGCGCAACCGGGCGCTGATGATGGCGCTCTTCCAGGACGTGGTGCGGCGCGAGTTCCCCCGGGCGAAGGTCGCCTTCGACGAGGTGATCAGCTGCCACCACAACTACGTGTCCGAGGAGCGCTACGACGGCGTCGACCTGCTGGTCACCCGCAAGGGCGCGATCCGGGCCGGGGCCGGCGACTTCGGGATCATCCCGGGCTCGATGGGCACCGGGTCGTACATCGTCCGCGGTCTGGGCAACGAGGCCGCGTTCAACTCGGCCTCGCACGGCGCCGGCCGGAAGATGAGCCGCAACGCCGCGAAGAAGCGGTTCACCACGCACGACCTGGTCGAGCAGACCAAGGGCGTGGAGTGCCGCAAGGACTCCGGGGTGGTGGACGAGATCCCGGGTGCCTACAAGTCGATCGAGAAGGTGATCGAGCAGCAGCGGGACCTCGTCGAGGTCGTGGCCCACCTGAAGCAGGTGGTCTGCGTCAAGGGCTGAGCCCGCTCCTTCGTGCAGGGCCCCCCGGCCGTCGGCCGGGGGGCCTTCGCGTGCGCGCGGTCCGACGGTGCCCGGCCGCGCGCTCGCGGTCCGACTGGTCCGAGCCGCGTGCGCGCGGTCCGCCTACGCCGGGCTCGGCGGCGGGGCCCCGTCGCGCCGGGGGTTGAGCCGGCGGTAGCCGGGGTGCACCCCGGCGGTGAGCTGCTGCGCCTCGGCGACCCGGCGCAACAGTCCGGCCAGGGCGATACGTTCCTGCGGGTCGAGGCCGGTGCAGAGGGCCTCCTCGTGGGCGAGCGCCGCTTCGGCGAGTCCGCGCATCGCCTCCTCGCCCTTGGGCGCGAGGTAGAGGTCCTGGAAGCGGCGGTCCTTGGGGTTGCGCCGGCGCTCGACCAGTCCGCGCTCCTCGATGGCGTCGACGAAGGCCACGAACCGGCTGGGGGACATCCCGAGCCGCCGGGCGAGCTCCTGCTGGTGCTGGCCGGGGGCCAGGCTGACCGCCCGGAGCAGGCCCGCCTGGGCGGGGGTGAGGTCCAGCTCGGCGACCCGCCGGGCGAAGGCCTGGGCCGCGTGCTCACCCAACTGGGACAAGAGGAATGCGACTTGGGATCCCTGCTGGCCCGGGTGGGGAGACGGGGCGCGGTCGGGAGTCTCGGTCATGGAAACACGATACCAGTGGACAATGATGTCCCCGAGTGAACTATTCTGGACAAGGAACTACCGGTGTCGGTGCCGATCCGTCCGGCGTCGGCCTCCGGACCCATCGACCCGCTCTCGACTGGAGCCCCCTCATGACCACGACATCTGCGGTGCCGGCCGCCTCCGCCCGGCGTCAGCAGTCAGGTCCGCCCTTGCTGCTGCCCGCCGTGGCGTTCGCGGCACTGATGGTGGTGTCCATCGTGCTGGCCCGGCAGACCCCGCTGCCCACCGACTCCGCGGCCGACACGCTCGCCTACTACAAGGACCACGCGACCGCCGCCAAGGTGTCCGGGACGCTGCAGTTCGGCGCCTCGCTCCCGTTGGCGGTCTGGGCCGCGATCGTCTACCAGCGGCTGCGCCGCCTCGGTGTGGTCGCCCCCGGCCCCGGCATCGCGCTGGTGTCCGGTGTGCTCGCCTCCGCCTCGATGGCGCTCTGCGGCCTGACCGTCTGGGTCGCCTCCCGGGCCGGGGACCTCGGCGACGCGTCGCTGGCGCGTTCGCTGGCCGACCTCACCTTCGCCTCCGGCGGGCCGGGGCACGTCGTCCCGTTTGCCGTGATGCTGGCCGGGGTGGCCGTGCCGATGCTGCTGCTCGGCTTCGGGCCGAAGGGCTTCGCCTGGGCCGGCCTGGTGCTCGCCGGGATCGGTGTCCTGGGGACCCTCGCGCTGCTCTCCACCAGCCTCGGCTTCTTCCTGCCGATCGCCCGCTTCGGTGGCCTGATCTGGCTGATCGCGGCCAGCGTGATCCTGCCCAAGCAGCGCCCGCGCCGTACGGCGGGCGCCGAGGCGGAGATCGCCTGACGGCGGACGACGCGGACGATCTGGACTGCTCCGGCGCGGTGACGGCCCGGAACCCCGGTGGTGGTGCTCCGGGGTGAGGGCGTCCCGGCCGGGGGCGGGCGACGGGGTGCGGCGCCGGGAGGCGCGGCGGACCGGTCGCGACCGAGCGGGCCGTCGGGCCCGTGAGGAAAAGGGAAGGCGGCGCGGCGGTGTCCTGGGGAGGAAGGCCGCCGCGCCGCCGACCGTCGTTCGGCGACCGGAGGGGGGTCGCCGGGCGGCGGGTGGTGCGGTGAGCGGGGTCCGGGCGACCGGCCCCCGCGGGGTGGACGGGGAGCCGCCCGGCCGTCAGGCCGTCGCGAGACGACGGTCGAGAACGGCGAGAATCAGCTCCTCCACGCGGCGGGCCACCGGCCCGCTGTCGTCGTTCGGGCCGGCCAGCAGGTCGAAGGTCTCGAAGCTGGTGAGCATGAACAGCATCTCCACCAGCTCGTCGAGCGCGGCGTCGTCGACCTCGGCGTCCCGGTCGGCGAGCAGCCGGCCGAGCACCACCTGGAGGCCGCCGCGCCGCCGCTCGCCGCGGCTCTGCAGCGCGGTGTCGAGCTCCGGGTCGAGGATTCCCAGGCCGCGCAGCCGGCGCAGCGCGACCCGGCCGGAGGCGTAGAAGCCGGTCAGCACGTCGAGCACCGTGGCGAGCGCCTCCCGGCCGCTGGGTGCCATGAAGGCCGCGGGCATCCCGGCCATTCCGCCGCGCTGGGCCAGATCGTCGAAGAGTGCCTCCAGCAGGCCGGTCTTCGAGTCGAACTGGTAGTAGACGGTCATCCGCGCCACTCCGGCGGTCTTGGCGACGGCGTCCATGCTGAACGAAGCCGGGCCCTTCTCCCCGGTGAGCAGCTCGCAGGCCGCCTCCAGAATGCGGGTGCGGGTCTGTTCGGCGGCTACCTGGCGTTGGCCGGCTCGGTACTGGCGTGGGCTCATGGGCTGTTGACGTCTCCTGAGGCGGGTGCTATCACATTCATTGTACACTCAGTCTATATAAAAATACGGGGGCAGGGAACGGTGCGGCGGCGTCCGCCTCCCGGGCCCGCCCCCGCGGAGGACCGGCGCCACTCCCGTCACGACATCCCCCATACTGCGGAGGCCACGATGAGGTACCGCCACGTGAGTGTGCCGAGGCTCGGCGGAGCCGAGGTCCTGAGGCTGTCCAGCGACGAGCTCCCGGCACCGGCCGTCGGCCAGGTCCGGGTCCGGGTGCTCGCCGCCGGCGTCTCCTACGGTGACATTCTGCTCCGTGCCGGCGTGATTCCCGGCGGGCCCAAGCGGCCGTTCACCCCCGGATACGACCTGGTGGGGGTGGTGGACGAGGTCGGCCCGGGCACCCGGGCCCCCGAACCGGGCAGCCGGGTGGTCGCGTTGGTGCGCAGCGGCGGCTACGCGGAGTACGCGCTGGTGGCCGCCAACCGCCTGGTCCCGCTGCCCGACGGGGTCGACCCCGTGGAGGCCTCGGCGCTCGCCCTGAACTACTTCATCGCCCAGCAGATGCTGCACCGGGTCGCCGAGGTCCGGCGGGGCGGGACGGTCCTGGTGCACGGGGCGTCCGGCGGCGTCGGCACGGCCTTCCTGGAGCTGGCCGCGCTCGCCGGGGTCACCGTGTACGGCACCTGCTCCGCCGCCCGGGCCGACCAGGTGCGGGCGCTCGGCGGGCGCCCGATCGACCGGGACGCCGAGGACTTCCGGCGGGTGGTGCGCGGTCTGCCGGGCGGCGCGGTGGACGCGGTGTTCGACCCGATCGGCGGCCGGCACTTCCTGCGCTCGTACCAGGCGGTGCGGCGCGGCGGGGTGATGGTCGGCTTCGGCCAGAACGCGGCGCTCGACGGGAACAAGCGGGACCTGCTGACCGGCGCCCAGGGTTTCCTGGGCGGCATCGTGCTGCCGAAGCTGGTCCCGGACGGCCGGCGGACGCTGTTCTACAACGCCTGGAGCCTGGAGAAGTCCCACCCGGCCGCGTACCAGCAGGACCTCGCGACCGTGCTGGAGCTGCTGCAGAAGGGGCAGGTCAGCCCCCGGGTGGGCCGCACCATGGCGCTGGAGGAGGCGGCGGACGCGCACCGCGCGATGGAGACCGCCGCGGTCACCGGGAAGATCGTGCTCGTCCCCGCCGGGGCGTAGCCGGACGGGGCGCGCCCCGCGGGCGGGGGGCGCGCCCGGGATCCCCGTGATCCCGTCCCCGGCGCGCGGTGCGGCGGCCGGGGACGGGGGAGGAAAGGTTCCCAGCGTGTTGGGGATTCCCGACCCATGACGGTGGGACGGCCGGTCCGCAGGATGGCGGTAGCACCGCTTCCCCCGTTGCCGTCCCGCCGGAGGCCCCCCGATGCGAACCGCCCTGCGCCGTGCCCACCGCCGTCTCCTGCTGCGCCGCTGGGCGCGGCGGGCCGGCCGCTACCTGGCGGACGGACTGATCTGGCTCGGGCTGGCGATGGGGGCGATGACCTCGCCCTCCGCCCTGCCGGGACCGCGGAAGCCGGAGGACGTCCTGCCGCCGGTGGGCGTGCCGGAGTGGCACCCGGAGCGGACCGGGGCGCCGGCCGAGCCGTTGAGCCGGCGCGAGGAGGAGCTCTGGGCGCAACTGCTGGAGCGGTGACCGGCGGCGCGGCCCGGCCCGGGAGCCCCGCCGGCCCTCCGGCTCAGCTCCCGAGCCCGGCGCGCCGGGCCCGGACGGCCGCCTCGGCGCGGTCGGCGACCTGGAGCTTGCTGAAGATCCGGGAGAGGTAGTTGCGCACCGTCTTCATGGAGAGCCCGAACTCGTTGGCGATGTACGCGTTGTTGCGGCCGTCGGCCAGCATGGTCAGCACCGCCATCTCCCGGGGGGTGAGGTCGGGGAACGGCTCGCGCTCCGGGGCCGGTCGGCGCACCTGGGCCAGCAGGTGGGCGGCGGCCTCCGGGCCGAACAGTGCCCCGCCCTGGCTGACCGCGGTGATCGCCCGGCGGACGTCGTCCAGGCCGGCCCCCTTGACCAGGTAACCCCGGGCGCCCGCCCGGACCGCCGCGACGATGGAGTCGTCGTTGTCGTCGGCGGTCAGCATCACCACCGCCACCCGGGGGTGGCGGGCCAGCAGGGTCCGGGTCGCCTCGATGCCGTCGGTGCCGGGCATGCCGATGTCCATCAGGACGACGTCCGGGGCGAGCCGCTCGACGGCGGAGAGCACGTCGGCCCCGCTGGACGCCTCACCCACCACCGTCAGCGAGTCGATCCGGTCCAGGAGTTGGCGCAAACCCGCCCGGAACAGCTCGTGGTCGTCGACGACCAGGATGCGGAGGTTTCGAGGTACGGCCGGATCCATGGGGGCTCCTAGGGGAGGGTGAGGGAACACGGTCAACTCGGTGGACGTGCGGGGCCACGGGAAATGGCACGGGTCGGTCGAACACGGACTCCGGGACCGCCCGGGGACGGGGGGAAAGGGGACGAGGGTGCCTCAGTCGAGCCGGCCGGTGCCGTCGACGAGCGCCGAGTGCGGCAGTCGGACCCGGACCACGGTGCCGTGCGGGGTCGTGGTCTCGACCGAGAAAACGCCGCCGAGTTCTCTGGTGCGCACGCACATCGACGGAAGTCCGATTCCGCGTGCCGCGTCACCGGAAATTCCGATCCCATCGTCCTCGATGGAAAGGTCGAGGCCCTCCGGGCCGATCGACGCGGAGATCCGGCAGACCGAGGCCCGGGCGTGCCGGGCGACATTGGCGACGGCCTCGCCGGAGATGTTCTTCAATTCTTTCTGGACACGTGTCGGAAAATCGTCCAGGACGGCCGGCAGCTCGGTGACGACCTGGAGCCGCCCGGCCCCGGCCTCCTCGAAGGCGCGGGCCTGCCGGTACAGGAACTGGCGCAGCGTGCCGCTGGACGTGACGGTCCGGGGCTCGGAGGTGTCGAGGTCCCGGATCACCTGGCGGACGTCCGCGATCGCGGTGCTGACGTCCTCCCTGGCCTGGGCCAACAGGGCCGGGGCCTGGTCGGCGTCGCCGGTCAGGGTGAGACCGGCGAGTTCCATGCGCATGTGCAGGGCGGCCAGCCGGGGCGCCAGCGAGTCGTGCAACTCGCGGCGGACGCGGCGGCGTTCGTCGAGGCGGGCGGCTGCGGCCGGACAGCCGGACTCCGGCTCGTCGACCGGCAGGCCGGCCGGTCGCGGACGCGGTCGGTCCGGTGGCAGACCGGCCGCGCCGATACCGGTGACCAGCCCGAGCAGGGTGTTCACCAGGCGTCCGATCCGGTCGGAGGTGTTCCGTTCACCGCGCGTAGCGAGCGCCCCGACGCCGCTCACGGCCAGGTTTGTCGGTCTTCGGTCGGCCCTGCCGGAGGATTTGAGTATCTGGTCCAGCATGGTTCCTGAGATCCCCCCGTCGCTCGCGTCTTACCCACTGTGCACGGGCGTTCCTGGCGCGGGGAAATGGAATTCCTGAGCATGTCCGAAAACTGGCACGGCGGACCCCGCAGTATCAGCCCGTCGTGCGTTTCTATGCCGTGATCCCAATCCACCCGGGACAAGACCTTAGGGGCGTGGTTGCGCAGGGCGCAAGGGTGGGACGGCCGGGTGGGGGAGGGGGCGGTGACGGATTCGGACACTTGGTTGCACCCATGTGAGTGAGCACTTACCCTCATGGAGTCGGGCCACGAGAACGACCGGCGAACGAGGCGCGCGGCGCCCCGCCGGCCGTCCCCCGGAGAGCCGAGGAGGCGACCCCATGGGCACATCCCGCACCACCGATCTGACGCTCGATCAGATCGCCGAGATCTACCGGACGATGAGCGTGATCCGGGCCTTCGAGGACCGCCTGCACGGACTGGCGAAGAACCTCCCCGGCGCGGTCCACCTCTACAGCGGACAGGAGGCCGTCGCGGCGGGCGTCTGCGCCGCCCTCGCGCCGGACGACTACCTCGCCAGCACCCACCGCGGTCACGGACACGCGATCGCCAAGGGCTGCGACGTCGAGGCGATGATGAAGGAACTGCACGGCCGGCCGGACGGGATCTGCGGCGGCAAGGGCGGCTCGATGCACATCGCGGACTTCGACCGCGGCATGCTCGGCGCCAACGGCCTGGCCGGCGGCGGCGTCCCGCTCGCCTGCGGCGCCGCCCTGACCGCCCGCCAGCAGGGCACCGGCCAGGTCGCGGTGGCCTTCACCGGCGACGGCGGCGCCAACCAGGGCGCCGTGCTGGAGAGCCTGGTGCTGGCCCGGATGCTCGACCTGCCGGTGGTCTTCGCGATCGAGAACAACGGCTACGCCCAGGCCACCCCGGCCGACCGGCACTTCTCCGGGACCGACATGGCCCAGCGCGCGGCCGGCTTCGGGATCCCCGGCGAGGTCGTCGACGGCTACGACGTGCTCGCCGTGCACGCCGCCACCACCGAGGCGGTCCGGCGCGCCCGGGCCGGCGAGGGGCCGACCGTGCTGGAGTTCCGGGCCGAGCGGTTCCACGGCCACATGGAGCTCTGGGACGACCAGTCCTACCGGCCGGGCGCAGACCCGGAGCGGCTGCGCACCGAGTCCGACCCGCTGCTGCTGCTCCGCTCGCGGATCGCCGACGGCACCGTGGCCGGGCCCGCCGCCTTCGAGCTGGACCGGATCGACCGGGACGCCACCACCCTGGTCGAGGCGGCCGTCGCGGCCGCCTCGGAGCCCTTCACGGCCGACCCGCGCACCCTGCTCGACCACGTCTACACCCGCTGACCCGCCCCGAGGAGGGAGTCCCATGCGCACGATCACCTACCAGCAGGCCATCGGCGAGGCGCTGGCGCAGCAGATGCGCTTCGACCGCTCGGTGGTCCTGATGGGCGAGGACAGCACCAACGCCTGGGGGCCGACCAAGGGCCTGCACCTGGAGTTCCCGGACCGGGTCCTCGACATGCCGATCACCGAGGCGGCCTTCGTCGGCGCCGCGGTCGGCGCCGCCGCGACCGGTCTGCGGCCGGTGGTGGACCTGCTCTTCGTCGACTTCGCCACCGTCTGTTTCGACCAGATCGCCAACCAGGCCGCCAAGCTGCGCTACATGGCCGGCGGCAAGGTCTCGGTGCCGCTGGTGCTGCGCGCGATGTGGGGGACCGGCCTGCGCCGCGGCGCCCAGCACTCGCAGGCGCTGCACCCGCTCTTCGTCCACCTGCCCGGCCTCAAGGTGGTCGCGCCGTCCAACGCCTACGACGCCAAGGGGCTGATGGCGCAGGCCCTGGTGGACGACGACCCGGTGCTGTTCCTGGAGCACAAGATGCTCTACTTCGCGCCCGGCGGCGTGCCCGAGGAGCCGTACGCCATCCCGTTCGGCTCGGCCAAGGTGGTCCGGCCCGGGACGGACTGCACGGTGGTCGCGATCGGCCGGATGGTCTCGGTCGCGCTGGCCGCCGCCGAGGAACTGGCCGCCGAGGGCGTGCAGGTCGAGGTGATCGACCCCCGGACGCTGTCGCCGCTGGACACCTCGACCATCTACGGCAGTGTCGAGCGGACCGGGCGGCTGGTCGTGGTGGACGAGGCCCACCCGCGCTGCAGCCTGGCCACCGACATCGCCGCGCAGGTCGCGCAGGACCGTTTCGCCGCTCTGCGCGGGCCGGTCAGGATGGTCACCGGCCCGCACGCGCCGGTGCCGTTCAGCCCCGAGCTGGAGGACGCCTTCGCCCCCGGCCCGGACCAGGTGGTCGCCGCCGTGCACGCCACCGGCCTGGTGAGGAGCGCGGCCGCCGGGCCGCGCTGACGATCGATCAGTTTCCGTACCGCTGTGCTGCCGGGCCCGAGCGCGGGCCCGCCGACCGAGGAGGAACCGAGTGACGTCCCAACCGTTCGTGAAGCAGCCCGACGAGGGCCGCGCCATCTGGCACGTGGGCGCGCTGCTCCAGTTCAAGGCGACCGGCGCCGAGACCAACGGGCAGTTCTGGCTGGCCGAGCAGCTCTCCCCGGCGGGCTACGCCTCGCCGGTCCACCTGCACACTCGCGAGGACGAGTTCTTCATCGTCCAGGAGGGTGAGATGGTGCTGCGGATCGGCGACGACGAGCACAAGGTCGGGCCGGGTGCGACGGTCTTCGCGCCGCGCGGCATCGCCCACCAGTACCGGGTGGAGACCGAGGGCACCCGCTTCCTGGTGCTGGGCACCCCGGCCGGCTTCGAGGAGTGGTTCTTCAAGACCGGCGAGCCTGCCACCAGCCTGGAGCTGCCGCCGCCGCTCCAGGGCCCGCCGGACTTCGCCCGGCTGCTGGGCGAGTTGGCGCCGCTCGGCGTCCAGCTGGTCGGGCCGCCGCCCGGTGCGGGCGGGCCCGCCGGGCCGCCGCGCTGAGCGGTGCCGCCGACGCATTCCTCGCCGGCCCCGCCGCCCCTCGTGGGCGGCGGGGCCGGCGCGCCGGTGACGCCGGTCGGCGTGCCGGACGAAACCGGTGAGCGGGTACTCACCTGCACGCTATCCTTCGGGTGCCCCTCCGCAGCCGCGGCCCGGTCGGGAGCCGGCCGCCCCGTCCCTTCGGAGCCTTCATGAGTATGCGCGAGCAGATCGTCGACGCCGCCGAGCAGGTGATCCGGGACCTCGGCCTCGCCCGGTGCACCACCAAGGAGATCGCCGAGGTGGCGGGCTGTTCCGAGGGCACCATCTATCGGCACTTCCGCAGCAAGGAGGACGTCTTCCTGGCCGTCCTCGCCGAACGGCTGCCCGGCCTGCTGCCGGTGCTGCGGGCCCTGCCCGAGGAGATCGGCAGCGAGGGCGAGGTGCGGGCCTCCCTCCAGGAGGTGGCCGAGGAGGCGCTCGCGTTCTACCGCGCCTCGATGCCGATGCTGCTGTCGGTCTTCGCCGAACCCAAGCTGCTCGACCGGCACCGGGAGTGGATGCGGGCCAACAACGCGGGGCCGCACCGGGCCGCCGAGCTGCTGGCCGACTATCTGCGCCGGGCCCAGCGGGAGGACCTGGTCAGCCGGGACGCCGATCCGGTGGCGGCGGCCCAGCTCCTCCTCGGGGCCTGCTACCTGGCCGCGTACGGGGGGGTGTTCGCCGCCCCGGGCGTCGGCCCCGAGCCGCTGCGCGAGGCGGAGTCCTTCGTCCGCCAGCTCTGGCGGACACTGGCCCCGGCCCCGCCGGCGGCCGCACCGACGCGGAGCCGGGCCAAGACCCGCTGACCCCGCCGACCGGCCCGTCGCCCGGCGAGCAGTGCCGGACGGCGGGCCTTCGCGTGCCCGGGGGCCGACGGGGCGGGTCACGGCGGCCCGGCGGGCACGGTGCGGGCGGGCCACGACGGCCGGCCGGTACGACGCGGGCGGGCCACGACGGTCGGCCGGCACCGCGCCGACCGCGCGGACGTGCGACGACGGGAGGGGCGGGCGGCCCGTGGCCACCCGCCCCTCCCCGTGCTCCGACCGCGGTCAGCCCTGGAGCCCCAGCACCTGGGCCGCCGCGGCCACCTGCCCGAGGTCCCCGGCGCAGGGCATCAGCAGCAGCTCGTCGCAGCCCACCTCGGCGTACTTGCCGACCAGCCCGCGCAGCTTGCCCGGGTTGTCGGCGGCGCCGCGCAGGATGTGCTCGACGAACGGCCCGGCGTCCCGGTAGTACGACCGCAGGTAGCCCTCGGTGTGCTTCCCGGCGTCCTCACCGAGCGCGAAGTAGGCGAGCGCCACCGTGCGGGGCGCCCCCTCCCGGCCCTCGACGGCCCACTGCTCGCGCACGGCCTGGGCGCCCTGGGCGAACATGATCGGACCGGTGCCGCCGCCGATCCAGCCGTCGGCGAGCCGGGCCGCCCGCGCCACCGCGGCCGGCGAGTGGCCGCCCAGGATCAGCTCGGGCCCGTTCGGGCGGATCGGGGCCGGGCCGACGGCGGGTTCCCGGCCGGCCTGGGCGTCGGCCCAGTGCCGGCGCAGCTCGGCCACCTGGGTGCCGGTCCGGGCGCCCCGGCCGGCCTTCTCGACCTTGCCGACCTCGAAGTCGTCCGGCCGCGAGCCGACCGCCATGCCGAGGGTGAGCCGACCGCCGGAGAGCCGGTCCACGGTGGCCGCCTGCTTGGCCAGCAGCGCGGTGTTGTTGCGCAGCGGCGAGATGAGGATGCTGGTCGCCAGACCGATCCGCTCGGTCACCGCGGCGGCCGCGGCCAGCGTGGTGAGCGGTTCCCAACTGCTGTGCACCAGGCGGTCGATGGTGCCGAGGGTGGAGAACCCGGCCTGCTCGGCGAGCCGGGCCCAGGCGACCACGTCGGCGCCGGCCGCACCGGCCAGCGAGGTGGGGAGTCCGATTCCGATCTTCATCGCGCTCACTCGCCTTCGAGCGGCTGGTCGTGCCGGCGGGTGAGCACGTTCTCCATCGACGCCAGCCGGAAGAACGCCTGCGCGCCCTCGCGGCTGGTCATGTCGCGCGGGACGGCGAGGTGCTTCTCCAGCTCGCGCTCGAACTCGCGGACGGCGGGCTGCTGGCTCATGTGCGCGGCCACCAGCGGCAGCGGGCCCTCGATCTCGATCACCCGGACGGCCAGTTCCTTGCCCACGAAGGCCTGGGTGCCGAGCAGCTTGCCGACCACGGTGCCGTCCGGGGTCTTGACGTCGAAGTCCGGGCGGCCGCTCTTGCGGAACAGGTCCTTGACGATGTCCTCGCTGCCCGGCAGCAGCGGGTAGAAAAGCGCGTGCCACGTGCTCATGGTCGTCTCCTGACGGTTTCCCGGGCCGGGCTCGGCCCGTCGGTGGGTGTGGGGCGGGGCGGGCGGTCTCACTGGCTGGCGGTGACGCCGCCGTCCACGTACAGCACCTGGCCGCTGATGAAGCCGGCGCGCGGTGAGGCGAGGAAGGTGACCGCGTCGGCCACCTCGTGCAGTTCGGCGGTGCGGCCGAGCGGGATCCGGCCGAGCACCATCCGCATGAACTCCGGGTTGCTCGCGTTCTCCTGCACGAAGTCGGTGCGCACGAAGCCGGGGGCGACCGCGTTGACCGCGATCCCGTGCCGGCCCCATTCCGCGGCGAGCTGCTTGACCAGCAGGTCGAGGCCGGCCTTGCTGGCGCCGTAGGCGCTGAAGCCGCGCCGGGCGCCGAACTTGCCGCGCACCGAGGAGAGGTGGACGATCCGGCCGCCGCCGGCCGCGATCATCGCCCGGCCGACCGACTGGGAGAGCCAGAAGGCGCCCAGCAGGTTGGTGTCGACGATGGTGCGCCAGTCCTCCTCGGAGATGGTCTCGGCGCCGACGGTGACCAGCGCGCTGGCGCAGTTCACCAGGACGTCGACGCCGCCCCAGTCGGCGGTCACCGCCGCCACCAGTCGGTCCACGTCGGCGCGGTCGGCGACGTCCACGGCGTGCGGCACCACCGTGCCGCCGCGGGCGGCCAGCGGGGCGAGGCGTTCGGCGGTCTCCTCGGCCTTCTTCAGCGAGCGGCCCGCCACGGCGACCCGGGCGCCCTGGGCGGCGAGGTCCTCGGCGACGGCGGCGCCGATGCTGCCGTAGCCGCCGACCAGCAGGACCCGGCTGCCGAGGAACTCCCGGTCGGCGGGGACGCGTTCGGGTGCGGGCCGGGGCGGGGCGGCGAACCCCGGGGGCGGGCCCCCGACGCCGGGCGGCGGTCCGCCGAATCCCGGGGGCGGTCCGCCGACCCCGGGGGGTGGGCCGCCGGCGCCGGGCGGCGGTCCGCCGCCGGGGCGTCCGCCGGGCGGGCCGGGCGGTGGGGTCGGTGCGGCTGCCGTCATGACGGCACCTCCCTGTCGCGGGTCGGTGGTGCGCGGGATCTGACGAGGCGTCAGACATGGGGACGCCGGGTGGTGATGAGCCCGGGCCCGGTGCTGTCCGGGTCCGCTCGGTCGGCGTCGGGTCGGTGTCGGGTCGGCCTCGGGTCGGCCCACCCGGTGCGGGGCCGGCCTCAGGCCGGTTCGGGTGCGGCGGGCAGGCCGAACAGCGCTGCGGCGTTGTCGTGCCGGATCCGCGCGACGTCGGCGGGAGCCAGGCCGAGCCCGTTCAGCCGGGTCAGCGAGGCGTCCAGCGGTGCGCTCATCGGCGGGGAGTCGGTGCCGAACATCACGTTCCCGGCCCCGAAGGCGTCGACGGCGGCGGCCACGGCGCGCAGGCTCGGGGTCGCGGTGTCGACGTAGACCCGGCGCAGGGCCTCGGCCAGCGGCGGGACGACGGGGCCGGCCGGTGCCGCACCGGGGCCGCCGGGGCCCGCGGGCCCACCGGTCCCCGGTCCGCCGGGACCGCCCGCGCCGGGCCCGCCGACCCCCGCCGGGGGTCCGCCGACCCCCGCCGGGGGTCCGCCGACCCCCGCCGGGGGTCCACCGACCCCCGCCGGGGGTCCACCGACCCCCGGCGGCGGCCCGCCGGGAGCGCCGCCGGGCCGGCCGAAGGTGACCGGCATCCGCCGGGCCAGCTCCAGCCGTTCCAGCAGCAGCGGCAGCCCGCCGCCGCAGACCGGGGCGACGATCCGCAGCTCCGGGTACTTCTCCAGCCACCCGGCGAACAGCACCGCCGCGGTTCCCAGCGTGACGTCGCACGGCCGGGCGATCTGTTCGACCAGGCGCAGGTCGTCCAGCTCCCCGGCACCGGCCGGTTCGGCCGGCGGGTGCAGCATCACCGGGGTGCGGTACTGCGCGGCCATCGCGAAGAAGGCGTCGGCCTGCGGCGTGTCCAGGAACCGCCCCGCGATGCTGGAGTTGACCATCAGCCCGACGAACTCGTCCTGCTCCAACCGCTTCGCGGCGGCGGCGAGTTCGGTGTCGGAGCCGAGCGGATTGGTGTAGACGTAGCCGCGCAGCGCCGCGGGACGGGCCCTGACCTGCTCGCCCAGCCAGTCGTGGAAGCGTTCGAGGGTGTCCAGCGGCTGGCGGTAGTTGTCCAGGCCGGGCGTGCGCACCATGGTGCCCGCGCCGACGGGACTGCCGACCAGGGACATGGTGATCCCGGCCGCCGCCTTGAGCTCCACCATGCCGTCGACGTCGGCGAGGCTCGGCGGCATGGGGAAGCGGCGGAAGAGTTCGGGCGACGTGATGTGGCCGTGCACATCGATCGTCATCGGCTCGGCACCTCCTGGGATGTCCGCCGGCCGTTCGGCGCGGCGGGGCGGTCGCGGCCCTCGGGCGTTCTGTAAGTGAGTGCCCGCTCGCACCGTAGGGTGCGTCCGGTGGGCGCGTCAACACGGCCCGGAAGCCGGGCGGTTGGTGCAACGAACCGGCTGGGCGGACGACCCGGAACGGCCGGGACGCGGTCCGTGGCCACCGGGGCGACGTCCCAGCCCGGTGGAGACGGATGCCTCCTGACACTGGGACCACCCGGCGGCAAGGATGAGGCGGCGGGGCAGCCCCGGGGGCCGAGATGCCCCGGCCCCCGGGGTCCCGTGTCTCTCGCATCGGGCGACCCCGCCCCGGTTCGCCGCATCGGAGCGGCAGCCGTCCCGCGATCCCGGATCGATTCGAGGAATCGATATGAAAGACATGAAGGACAATACGAACCTCTGGCTGGTGACGTCGTCCAGCGTCCAGCTCGGCACGCTCTGGATCATGAAGACCTCGATCCTGCCGATGCTGAACTCGCTGCCGTACGACCGCTACGTCAACACCTGCCAGCTCATCGACATGCACGTCTTCCACCCGATCGCCTTCTGGAACGGCCTCGCCACGGCCGCCGTCGGCGCCACCAAGGCCGTCCGCTCGGAGAACAAGGTGGCCAAGGTGCTGTACGCGGCCGGCACCGTCGGCATGGCGACCGTCGCGGTCGCCTCCGAGGGCGTCAACCGGCCGATCTGGCGCCAGATCGAGCGCTGGAGCCCGTACCGCGACAGCGACGCCGCCTGGCGCGGCAAGCGCCGCCGCTGGCACCTGGCGCACGAGACCCGGACCATGGGCGCGATCGGCGCGGCGGCCTGCTTCGTGCTGGCCGCGCTCATCTGACCGGTCCGTTCCCGCCGCCCGCGGCCCGCGCATCCCGCGCCGCGGCGCGCACCCGGCCGGCTCCCGGAGCCTCCCCGCCCCGCGCGGGCCGGCCGCCGCCCCACGCCCTTCCGGACCGCCCTCGGCCGCGCACCGGCCGGGGCCGTCCGCCGAGCAAAGGACTGTCATGACCTCGTCCAGCGAGAGCGTGGTGGAGGCCAACAAGGCCCTCATCCGCAACCTGACCGAGCGGGCGTTCAACGACGGAGACCTCTCCGCCATCGGTGACCGCTTCGCCGAGGACTACGTGGTGCACGCCCCCGGCCTGCCCCCGATGCCCCCCGGCCCGGACTCCTTCCGGGAGGCCGTGCTGCTCTGGCGCAACGCCTTCCCGGACGTCCACGTGACCGTGGAGGACGTGGCCGGCGACGGTGACCGCGTCTACGCCCGGTTCACCACCCGCGGCACCCACCAGGGGCAGCTGTTCGACATCCCGCCGACCGGCAAGCCGGTCACCGTGCACGAGATGTCCTGCCACCGGATCGTCGACGGCCGCGTCGTCGAGTCCTGGATCGGCGACAACGTGCCCCGGATCCTGCTCGACATCGGCGCCATCCAGCCGGTCGGCCGCCCGCAGCACTGAGCGCGCGGCACCGGGCCCGCGGCACCGCCACCGCGAGCGAGCCGGCACACCCACCCCGAGCACTCCCACCCCGAGCACACCCACCCCGAGCACACCCACCCCGAGCAAGCCAGCACCCCGAGGGGAGCCCGCATGCACCGCACACTGATCATCGCCCGGATGCTGCCCGGCGCGGAGGGCGACGTCGCCCGCGTCTTCGGTGAGTCGGACGAGACCGAACTGCCCCGGCTCGCCGGCGTCACCCACCGTTCGCTGTACAAGCTCGGCGACGCCTACGTCCACCTGCTGGAGACCGAGGACCCCGGCGCCGCCGCGGTCGAGGCCGCCCGCCGCCACCCGGAGTTCGCCCGGGTCAGCGAACGGCTCACCCCGTTCATCTCCCCCTACCTGCCCACCTGGCGCTCGCCGCAGGACGCGGTCGCCCAGTGCTTCTACACCTGGGAGTCCGGCACCGGAGGCCGGTGAGCCCGCCCTCCGCCGGCGGCGCCGGCCGACCGGGGTCCCGTTCACCCCGTCCGGCCGCGCCGCGAGGCCCAGGAGCAGTCCCCACACCGGAGAAACGAGAGGCAGCACCATGACCGACCACCAGGCCGGCGGGACGACGACCGTCGTCACCGCGGAGGAGATCGAGAACGTCCTCATCACCAGCGCCGGAGCGGCGCCGGACGTGTTCGAGGGCTCCCGGCACGTCCCCCTGGAGGAGCTCGGCCTCGACTCGCTGGCCGTACTGGAGCTGGAGGCGGTGATCGCCGACCGGTACGGCCTGAAGGTCCCGGACGGCGCCGTCGCCCTCAGCGTCGACCAGATCGTCGCCGAGCTGCAGACCGCCGGGGCGGTGGGCTGAGCGATGGCCGGGCACACCGAGAACAGCATCGTCATCCAGGCCCCGCTCAAGCTCGTCTGGGACGTCACCAACGACGTCGCCGGCTGGCCGGAGCTGTTCACCGAGTACGCGTCCGCCGAGATCGTCGAGCGCCGCGGCGAGACCGTCCGGTTCCGGCTCACCATGCACCCGGACGAGGAGGGCCGGATCTGGAGCTGGGTCAGCGACCGCACCGTCAACGTCGCCGACCGCACCGTCCACGCCCACCGGGTGGAGACCGGCCCGTTCGCCTACATGCAGATCCACTGGCGGTACGAGGAGCTGCCCGGCGGCGGCGTCCGGATGACCTGGATCCAGGACTTCTCCATGAAGCCCGCCGCCCCGGTCGACGACCAGGGCATGACCGAGCGGCTGAACATCAACTCGCCCGTCCAGCTGGAGATCATCCGGCAGAAGATCGAGGCCCTCGCCGCCGGTTCGACCGCCGTCCCGAACGCCGCCGTCCCCGCCGAGAAGGAGTGAGCGCCGTGGCCGCCAGGAACATCCGCATCATTTCCGCCGACGACGTCCCCGCCAACCGCAAGCGCGGCGGCGAGACCCGCGCGGTGCTCTCGCCCGCCACCTGCGGCGCGACCTCCGGTTTCATGGGGATCGCCAAGCTCCAGCCGGGGGAGCGGATCAGCGAGCACTACCACCCGTACAGCGAGGAGTTCCTGCTCCTCGTCCGCGGCGAGCTGACCCTCGACCTGGACGACAAGCCCTTCGAGCTGTTCGCCGGCCAGGGCGTGCTCATCCCCAAGGACATCCGTCACCGGCTGCGCAACACCGGCTCCGAGGAGGCCTTCGCGGTCTTCCACCTCGGCCCGCTGGCGCCGTCCCCCGAGCTCGGCCACGTCGACACCGAGGACGGCCCGGGCACCAAGGCCGAGGGCCACATAGTGCTGGGGGAGCGATGACCGCTTCCCCGTCCACGGGTGACCGCCGGGTCGTGGTCACCGGGATCGGCGTGGTGGCGCCCGGCGGCACCACCCGGGAGACCTTCTGGGACCTGATCACCTCGGGCCGCACCGCGACCCGTCGGATCTCCGCCTTCGACCCCTCGGCCTTCCGCTCGCAGATCGCCGCCGAGGCCGACTTCGACGGCGCCGCCGCCGGGCTCACCCCGCTGGAGCTGCGCCGCGCCGACCGCTACGTGCAGTTCGCGCTGGCCGCCTCCCAGGAGGCGGTGGAGGACGCCGGGCTGGAGCTCGACGAGCGCACCCGGGACCTCACCGGTGTGGTGCTCGGTTCGGCGGTCGGCGGCACCATCGTCCTGGAGGACGAGTTCGTCGTCGCCAGCGACTCCGGCCGGAACTGGCTGGTCGACCCCGACGTCACCAGCCCGTTCCTCTACCAGGGCCTGATCCCGAGCAGCCTGGCCGCCGACGTGGCGGTCCGGCACGGGGCGCACGGCCCGGCGGTGGTCGTCTCCACCGGCTGCACCTCCGGCATCGACGCCATCGGCCACGCCTACCAGCTGCTGGTGGACGGCGAGGCCGAGGTGATGCTCACCGGGGCCTCGGACTCACCGATCTCCCCGGTCACCGTCGCCTCCTTCGACGCCATCAAGGCCACCACGCCGGACAACGACGACCCGGCGCACGCCTCCCGGCCGTTCGACCGGGACCGGCACGGCTTCGTGCTCGGCGAGGGCTGCGCGGTGCTCGTCCTGGAGGAGCTGGAGCACGCCCGCCGGCGGGGTGCCCGGATCTACTGCGAGGTGGTCGGCTACGCCAACCGCGGCAACGCCTTCCACATGACCGGTCTGCGCCCGGACGGCCTGGAGATGTCCGAGGCCATCACCGAGACCCTGCGCCAGTCCCGGCTGAACCCGGAGGACATCGGGTACATCAGCGCCCACGGCTCCGGGACCAGGCAGAACGACCGGCACGAGACCGGCGCCTTCAAGCGCTCGCTCGGCCACGCCGCCTACGGGGTGCCGATCAGCTCGATCAAGTCGATGGTCGGCCACTCGCTGGGCGCGATCGGCGCGATCGAGATGGCCGCCTGCGCGCTGGCCGTCGACCGCGGGGTCGTCCCGCCGACCGCCAACTGGCAGAACCGCGACCCCGAGTGCGACCTCGACTACACGCCCAACACCGCCCGCGAGGTGCGGGTGGGCGCGGCCCTCTCGGTCGGCAGCGGCTTCGGCGGCTTCCAGTCCGCGATGCTCTTCGCCAAGCTGGGGAGGAACCGATGAGCGGGCGGCGCGCCGTCATCACCGGCGTCGGCGTGGTCGCGCCGAGCGGCATCGGCAGCGAGGCGCACTGGAAGACGGTCTGCGGCGGCGAGAGCCGGATCGGCCCGATCACGCTCTTCGACGCCGGCCCGTACGAGACCACGCTGGCCGGCGAGGTCCCGGACTTCGACGTCAGCAAGTACGTCGAGCGCCGGCTCCAGGTGCAGACCGACCGGTGGACCCACCTCGCCTACGCGGCGGCCGAACTGGCCTTCGGCGAGGCCGAGCTGGACCCGTCGACGGTCGAGCCCTACAAGCTGTCGGTGGCCCTCGCGAGCTCCTCCGGCGGCAACCAGTTCGGCCAGCGCGAGCTCCAGCGGCTCTGGCAGCCGGACACCTCGCGGACCGTCGGCGCCTACCAGTCGATCGCCTGGTTCTACGCCGCGACCGTCGGTCAGCTGGCCATCAAGCATCAGGCCAAGGGCCCGTCCAGCGTCCTCGTCTCGGAGGGCGCCGGCGGTCTGGACTCGCTGGCGCACGCCGCCCGGCTGGTCCGCCGGGGCGCCGACGTGGTGCTGGCCGGCGGCACCGAGGCGCCGCTCGGCCCGTACGCGCTCGCCTGCCAGCAGCGCAGCGGCCGGCTGTACACCGGCACCGACCCGGCCGGCGCCTACCTGCCGTTCGACGAGCGGGCCGACGGCTACGTGCCGGGCGAGGGCGGCGTGGTGTTCGTGGTCGAGGACCTCGACCACGCGCTGGCCCGCGGCGCCCGGATCCGCGCCGAGATCGCCGGCTGGGCCGCCACCCAGGACGCCGTCGCCGCCACCCGGACCGGCAGCGGCTCGGTCCGCCAGTACGCCCGGGCGCTCGGCACCGCGGTCGAACGGGCCGGCCTCACCCCGGGGGACGTCGACGTGACCTTCCCGGACGCGGTGGGCCTGCCGGCCTACGACCGCACCGAGGCCGAGGCGCTGCGCGCGGTGTTCGGCGACGGGGGCCCGGCCGCCGTCACCACCCAGAAGCCGCTCACCGGCCGCCTCTACCAGGGCGGCAGCGCCCTGGACGCGGCCACCGCGGTGCTCGCCATGGACTACGGCCTGATCCCGCCCTCGGCGGGCCCGGCCCGTCCGGCGGACGGCTGCGACCTGGCCTTCGTCCGCGAGGAGCAGGCCACCGAGGTGCGCTCGGCGCTGATCGGCGCCCGCGGCTTCGACGGCTTCAACAGCGCCGTCCTGCTGCGCGCGCACTCCTGACACCCACGACCACCCACCGACCCGGAAGGAGACCGCCATGCCGGTCGACGAGGGCGCGGCACAGGGCCGCGTGCTCTTCCTCATCACCGTCAAGGAGGAGCGCCGGGAGGACTTCCTCACGGCGTACGAGCAGATCCGCCACCTGGTCGCCGACGGCGTCCCCGGACACGTCCGCGACCAGGTCTGCCAGTCCTCCACCGACCCGGAGCAGTGGCTGATCACCAGCGAGTGGCGCTCGCTGGACGACTTCGTCGCCTGGGAGCGGACCGAGGAGCACCGGGACCTCGTGCGCCCGATGCGCGAGTGCTTCAGCGACGCGAAGTCCATCCGCTTCCACATCAAGGCCGAGACCTCGCGGGACACCCCGCGGGCGGGCCTTTCCACTCCTACCACCGCGGGGTGAGGTCATGACACGGACACTGATCATCGGTGGCAGCGTCGCGGGGCTGGTGGCCGCGCTGGCGTTCGCCGACCTGGGACACGACGTCACGGTGCTGGAACGGGACGCCAACGAGGCGCCCGACACCGTCGACCAGGCGCACGGCGACTGGCAGCGGCCCACCGTTCCGCAGCTGCACCACTCGCACGCCTTCGGCTCGCTCGGCACCAACCTGCTGCGCGAGCGGCTGCCCGCCGTCTACCAGGCGCTGGTCGCCGCCGGCGTCCGGGAGATCGAGCTGGGCAAGGCGATGCCGCCGACCCTGGCCGACAAGACGCCGCACCCGGCCGACGCCGAGCTGCGGATGCTCGGCAGCCGGCGGACCACCTTCGAGCTGGTCCTGCGCCAGGAGGCCCTGCGCAAGCCGGGCATCTCGCTCCGCCGGGGCGAGACGGTGCGCGGTCTGACCGTCGCCGACCGCGGCCCGGCCCGGGTGACCGGCGTCGTCACCAAGGACGGCCGCACCATCGAGGCCGACCTGGTGATCGACGCCAGCGGCCGCCGCTCGCAGGGCCACGAGTGGCTGCGCGAGCACGGTCTGGCCGAGCCCGAGCTGGTCGCGCACAGCGCCGACATCACCTACTACACCCGCTACTACCGCGCGCACGGCCCGCGCCCGGTCGGCCCGCTCAACCGGGGCTTCGGCGCCGGTGGGCTCTGGGACCACTACACCGGCGTGATGTTCCTCGGCGACAACAACACCTTCGCCATCTCGTTCGGCATCCTGCCGGACGACACCGAGCTGAAGCAGATGCGCGCCGAGGACGTCTTCACCGCCGTGGTCCGGGCCACCCCGCTGCTCGCCCCCTGGGTGTCGCCGGAGGCCTCCGAGCCGATCTCCCCGGTGCACGCGATGGCCGGCCTGGACAACTCGCTGAAGCTGTACGGCCAGGACGCGCAGCCGGTGCCCGGCTTCCTGCCGGTCGCCGACGCGGTCTGCACCACCAACCCGGCGTTCGGGCGCGGCGTCTCGCTGGCCATCGCGCACGTGCTCGGCCTGGCCGACCTGGTGCGCGAGCACCCGGAGCCGGACGCCGAGCAGGCCGCGCTGGCGGCCGGGCTGGCCGGGCGGACCTTCCGCCCGTGGTTCGAAGACGCCGTCCGCAACGACGCGGGCCGCGCCCGGCTCTGGCGGGCCACGGTGGCCGGCCAGCAGCTGCCGCCGCTGCCGCCGGACGTGCTCACCTTCGGCACGGTCGCCGAGGCGGCCGGCACCGACGAGGTGGTCTGGCGCCGGCTGGTCCGCACCATGATGTCGCTCGACAACCCGGCCGGCCTGTACGAGGACGAGGAGATCCGGCTGCGGGTCAAGCAGGCGGTCGCGGGCGGCCCCCCGCCGTTCCCCGCCCCGGACCGGGCCACCCTGGTCGACATCGTCCGCCGCGCCGCGAACTGACGGACCGTCAAGCCTGCTCCATCGCACCGCACTGCACCGCACCGCACTGCCCCGCACCGCACCGTCGCACAGCCACAGGAGGAGAGTCATGAAGGTCGTCGACCACCCCAACGCCAAGCTCATGGAAGCGGTCTACGCCGCGTTCACCGTGGGCGACGTGCAGAAGGCGGCCAGCTACTGGACCAAGGACTGCGTGCACTACTACCCGGGCACCAGCGAGCTGTCCGGCGCGCACGAGGGCATCGAGTCCGCGCTGGCCTTCGCCGGCCGGATGTTCGAGATCTGCCAGGGCCGGATCACGATGGAGATCCACGAGATCGGCGCCAGCGACTCGTTCGCCTTCGCCACCGTCTTCACCCGGTACGAGCGCGAGGGCAAGAGCCTGGAAATGCCGTTCGTGAACGTGGCGCGGATCCAGGACGGCCTGATCGCCGAGTTCTGGACCTACCCCGAGGACCAGTACGCCGTCGACCAGTTCTGGGCCTGACCGCCCCCCGACGATTGAGAGGTCGCATCACCATGGCAGGCATGATCAGCAGTTGGGGTGACAACACCAACGGCCAGCTCGGCGACGGCGGGACCGTCAACCGGGCCGTCGCGCAGGACATCAAGGGCCTGGAGAACGTGGTCCGGATCGCGGCCGGCAGCGGCCACGCGCTGGCCCTGACCGGCGACGGCGAGCTCTGGGGCTTCGGCCGCAACGCCTTCGGCCAGCTCGGGGACGGCTCCACCGAGAACCAGGCGACCCCGGTGCGCACCGTCGGCCTCCCCGGCCGGGTCCGCTCGGTCGGCGCCGGCGGCGGCCACACCGCCGCCCTGCTGGAGGACGGCACCGTCTGGGCCTGGGGCGCCGGCTTCTTCTGCGCCCTCGGCGAGGCCAACTTCGGCGTGCAGCCCGTCCCGGTCCGGGTCGACGGCCTGGAGGACGTCGTCGAGCTGGCGGTCGGCGGCGCGCACAACCTGGCGCTCAAGGCCGACGGCACCGTCTGGTCCTGGGGCCGCGACGACCGCGGCCAACTGGGCGACGGCCCCGGCTCGACCCGCGAGGGCCGGATCGTCCGTTCCTACATGACCGCCTCCTTCGACTGCCGGCCGCGCCCGGCCGTGATCGAGAACCTGGAGCCGGTCGTCAAGCTCAGCGCCGGCGGCGGCCACAGCATGGTCGTGCACGCCGACGGCAGCGCCTCGGTCTGGGGCTTCAACGACCGCGGCCAGCTCGGCGACGGCACCACCGTCGACCGGGCCGCCCCGCAGAAGGTCGCGGGACTGCGCTCGGTCACCCAGCTGGTCGGCGCGTACCACCACACCGTGGCGCTGCTGGCCGACGGCACCGTCTGGGCCTGGGGCCTCAACGACGGCGGCCAGCTCGGCGACGGCACCACCGCCGACCGCGCGGTGCCGGCCCCGGTGCCGGGCCTGACCGGCGTCAAGGCGGTCTCCGCCAGCGGCGGCGGCACCGACGCGGCCCCCGGCAACGGCGGCCACGCGCTGGCGCTGCTGGCCGACGGCTCGGTGCAGGGCTGGGGCTGGAACAACTGGGGCCAGCTGGCCGCCGGCCAGGTCCAGATCGTCCCGACCCCGACCCGGATCGCGCTGACCGGCCCGGCGGTGGGCATCGCGGCCGGCGGGGAGATCCCGCCGACCAACAAGTTCATGGCCAACCCGGGCGGTGGCTTCGCCTTCGCCCTGCTGGGCTGAGACCCGGCCGTGCGCAACCGCCGGGCGGCCCGGCCCGTCCGGGCCGCCCGGCGCGGGGCCGTCCGGCCCGTCCACCCATGACCGCTGACCTCGGGCCGGGGGCGCCGTCCGCCCCCGGCCCGGTCCCCGCAGGGAGGCCTCACCCCATGACCGCCGTTCCCCAGACCGCCCCTGCCTCGGCCGGCGCGGTGTTCCTCTCCGAATTGATGTTCCCGTCCACCCCGCGCTGCCTGGCGCTGGCCGCCGAGTTCAAGATCGCCGAGCTGCTGGCCGACGGCCCGCTGCCGGTCGCCGACCTGGCCGAGCGCGCCCAGGTGGCCGCCGGCCCGCTGGCCAAGGTGCTCTCGCTGCTCACCGAGGACGGTGTGTTCGAGGAGGTCGAGCCCGGCGTCTTCGCCAACACCGACCTCTCCGAGCTGCTCCGCCCCGGCGTGCCCGGCTCGATGGACGCGATGGCCCGGATGGTCGGCGCCGAGTGGCTCTGGGCCTCCTGGGGCGCGCTGGACCACAGCCTCGCCACCGGCAAGCCCGGCTTCGAGAAGGTGCACGGCACCGCGCTCTGGCCCTGGCTGCAGCGCAACCCGGCCGCCGCCGCGACCTTCAACCAGGCGATGACCGACTTCACCGACGCGCTCGCCGACGCCCTGGTGAAGGCCTACCCCGAGTTCGCCGGGGCCGGCTCGGTCTGCGACCTCGGCGGCGGGCAGGGCACCTACCTGGCCACCATCCTGCAGACCTACGACGCCCTCGGGCGCGGTGTGCTGGCCGACCTGCCGAGCGTCATCGAGCAGGCCCGGACCCAGCCGGACGTCGCCAAGCTGGCCGAGCAGGGCCGGCTGGCGTTCGAGCCGGTCGACTTCTTCGCCGGGGTCCCGGCCGGGATCGGCACCTACGTCACCAAGCAGGTCTGGCACTCCTGGCCGGACGACGCGCTGGTCCGGCTGCTGCGCCGGTGCCGCGAGGCCTCGCCGGGCGCCCGCTTCGTCGCGGCCGAGCTGGTCCACCGCGAGGGCGTGCCGCGGTTCGTGAAGAACTTCGACCTGGTCATGCTGGTCACCATGAGCGGCGAGGTGCGGACCGAGGAGCAGTTCGCCGAGGTGTTCCGCCGCGGCGGCTTCCGGCTGAACCGGGTGGTGCCGACCGGGACGGCGTTCTCGCTCCTGGAGGCCGTGCCGGACCCCGACCCGCTGGACTGACCGACCCGTCGGTGCCGCCGCGGAGAGAATTCTTCGGAGAACTCCCGGAACAATTCCGGGGCGGTATCGCGGAAGGGCCCGGATCCGATGTCGGATCCGGGCCCCGGTTTTTCCCACCGGGTATTTCCCGGAGGGCTCGCGCCGATCAGTCGAAGCGGTATTCCGAAAGGCCGCCGACGGGGCGGAAGCCGAACGAGCCGAACAGCGTCTGCACACTGCCGTTGCCCTCGGCGGTGACCGCCAGGCCGATCAGTCCCTCGGCGCGGATCTCGGCCACCGACTCGGCGAGCAGCGCCCGCGCGTACCCGCCGCGCCGCACGTCGGGCCGCGAGAAGATCGGGCTGTAGCGCGTCACGCCGGCCACGGCCGCCGTCCGGCCGAGGATCGCGACGGGCTCGCCGTCGAGTTCCCAGGCCCGCAGCAGGCCGCCGGCGATCTGGCCCCGGGCCGAGCGGGCGGCGGTCTCCCGGCTGAGCCCGGCGCCGTGCGCGGCCTCCAGGTACCAGTCGGTGAACAGCTCCGCCTCATCGTCGCGGGCGGCCCGCGAGTGTCCGTCCGGGGCCGGACGGTCATTGGCCGGGGCCGGTCCGTCCAGGCTCAGCATCCGCTCGCGGCGGTCGGCCCGGGTGGGCCGGCCGGTGGCCGAGGACCAGGCCTCGGCGAAAGCGGCGGCCGCCGCGTCCGGCCCGATCACGCCGGGCAGGAGGTCCGGCCCGGCGCCGAGTTCGGCGCCGAGGGCGGCCGCGGCGGCCTCCGGCATCCCGCTCAGCACGACCAGGTGCGGGGGTGTGAAGGCCGCCACGCCGACCACCGGCGCCGTGGCGGAGTCCGGGTCCTCGACCCGGCTCCAACTGATCGGCGGGGCGGTCGGCGGGCGGAATTTCGCGCCGGCCATCATGGTCAGCAGGATGGAATTCTCGACGGGGTTGCCGGCAATCCACTCACCGGTGTCCGAGATGAACTCTTCGGTGTTCCTCGTGGTTTTTACGAGCATGTCGAAAAAATAGCCCGAGGGGGGAGTGCTGGCAATGGTGCGCCACCGCCGTGACGGCTTTCCGGTCAGTTCGCGCCGGGCCGCCCGGCGCCCGGCCCGCCCCCGCCCGGGGCACCCGGCCCGCCCGCGCCCGGGGCACCCGGCCCGCCCTGGCCCGGACGGCCCCCGCCCTGACCGCCCTGGCCGCCCTGTCCGCCGGGACCGCCCTGGCCGCCGCCGGGCCGCCCCATCGTCCCGGCCGTGACGCCGGCCGTCATGCCGCCCTCCAGTCCGAACAGCGAGCCGGTGACGAAGCTGGCCGCGTCGCTGCCGAGGAAGACCACCGCGTGGGCGACCTCGTCCTCGGTGGCGATCCGCCCCAGGGCGGTGGCCGCCCCGGCCCGCTCCAGCGCGCCCGGCTGCCCGCCGACCCGCTGACGGAAGTCCTCGGTGTCGACCGGGCCGGTGATCAGCGCGTTGACCCGGATGCCGGCCGGGCCGGCCTCCAGCGCGGTGGCCCGGGTCAGGCCGACCACGCCGTGCTTGGCCGCGGTGTACGCGCCCAGGCCGAAGGCGGTGCCCTGGACGCCGGCCGTGGAGGCGTTGTTGATGATGCTGCCGCCGCCGGTGGTCCGCATGGCGGCGATCTCGTGCTTGAGCGAGTGGTAGGTGCCGATCAGGTTGACCGCGATCACCTCGGCGAAGGCCTCGGCCGGGACCCGGTCCAGCGGACCGAACGCCCCGCCGCCGCCCGCGTTGTTGAAGGCGATGTCGAGGCGGCCGTGTCGCTCGACCGTGGTACCCACCAGGCGGGCGACGTCATCCTCCACGGTGACGTCGGCGGCGATGAACTCCGCCTGTCCGCCCTTCCCGCGGATCCGCTCCACCACCGCGTTGCCCAGCTCGGCCCGGCGGCCGGAGACCACCACGTGCGCCCCGGCGGCGGCGAGCGCCACCGCGGCGGCGGCGCCCATGCCCGAGGTGGAACCGGTCACGAGCGCGATTTTCCCCTGGAGTTGGCTCATCGTTAGCTGCCCTTCCGGGCGGCCGCGGCCGCCCTTGACGTTGGCTCTTGACGGCTAATTTTGATTGTATAGTCTATACGAATTCAAGCTCGGAGCAAGGACTCCGAGCCGGCGGACGCCTCCTCAAGGAGTACCCAATGAGCGCCCCGTACGCTGCACCCGCCCCGGAAGTGCCACGTAAAACCTTCTTGACGATCTTCGCCGCCCTGGTGCTCGCCATGTTCCTGGCAGCCCTGGACCAGACGATCGTGGCGACGGCCCTGCCGACCATCGCCGGTGACCTCGGCGGCGTGACCCACCTGGCCTGGGTCGTCACCGCCTACATGCTGGCCGCCACCGCGGCCACGCCGCTCTGGGGCAAGCTGGGCGACCTCTACGGCCGCAAGCTGATGTTCCAGTCGGCGATCACGATCTTCCTGCTCGGCTCGGCGCTGTCCGGCCTCTCCGCCAACATCGGTCAGCTGATCGGCTTCCGCACCCTGCAGGGTCTGGGCGCCGGCGGTCTGATGGCGCTGGCCATGGCCCTCATCGCGGAGCTCGTCCCGCCCCGCGAGCGCGGCAAGTGGCAGGGCTACGCGCAGTCCTGCTTCGTGCTCGCCGGTGTGGTCGGCCCGCTGATCGGCGGCGCCTTCGTCGACCACCTGAGCTGGCCGTGGATCTTCTACATCAACCTGCCGATCGGCGTCGTCGCGCTGCTGATCGTCAGCTCGGTGCTGAAGCTGCCGGTCAACAAGCAGAAGAAGCAGCTCGACTACCTCGGCTCGGCGCTGCTCAGCTCCGCCATCGTCGCCGTGCTGCTCGTCTCGGTCTGGGCCGGTGACCAGTACTCCTGGGGGTCGGTGCAGATCATCGGCCTGCTGGTGCTCGCCGCGCTGCTGCTGGTCGGCTTCGTCCGGCAGGAGAAGCGGGCCAGCGAGCCGGTCGTGCCGCTGGAGCTGTTCAAGGACCCGGTGGTCCTGGTGGCCACCCTCGGCCTCTTCCTCACCTCGGTCTCGCTCTTCGTGGCGACCGTCTACACCCCGCTCTTCCTCCAGGTCGCCAACGGGGACACCGCCACCGAGTCCGGCCTGCTGCTGGTCCCGATGATGATCGCGACGGTGATCAGCCTGACGGTCTCCGGCAAGGTGGTCGCGGCGACCGGCAAGTACAAGCTGTTCCCGATCGCGGGTCTGCTGATCATGGCGGTCGGCCTGTACCTGATGTCGACCCTGAAGGCCGACTCCTCCGAGGTGTCCGCCGGTGCCTACCTGTCGGTCTTCGGCATCGGCTTCGGTCTGGTCACCCAGGTGCTCATCGTGGCGGTGCAGAACTCCGTCGAGATGCGCCAGCTCGGCGTGGCCACGGCCGCGGCGAACTTCTTCCGCTCGCTCGGCGGCGCCATGGGTGTGACCATCTTCGGCGCCATCCTCAACTCCCAGCTGCGGGACCAGCTGCCGAAGAAGGTGCCGGCCGAGGCGCTGGCGCGGCTCGGCACGGACGGTCTGCTGACCTCGCCGGCCAAGGTCCGGGCGCAGGTGCCCGAGGTGCGCGACGGCGTGGCCTCCGCGCTGGCCGAGTCGCTGCACACGGTCTACCTGATCGGCATGGTCATCGCGCTGATCGGTGCCGTGGTGGTGGCCTTCCTCCAGGAGCGTCCGATGCGGGTGATGGGCGCGCCCGGCGGCCGGGGCCCCGGTGGTCCCGGTGGCCAGGGCGGCCCCGGTGGCCAGCAGCAGGGCCAGGGCGGCGGCGGCCAGTGGCAGGGCCAGGGCGGTCAGGGCGGTCCCGGCGGTCAGGGCGGCCCGGGTCAGGGCCAGGGCGCCCCGGCCGGTCAGGGTGCCCCGGCGGGCCAGGCCCAGCAGGCCGGTCAGCCGCAGCAGGGCGGCCAGCCCGGACACGCCGGCCCGGCCGGCGGACGACCGGAGACCGCGGCCGGCTGACGGCCGCCGAACCACCCGGTCGACGGACCGGCGTCCGCCCCACCAGCCCCTCCTCCCCCACCGTTACCCCCGGCGGTGGGGGAGGAGGCTTGTCCGGGGCCGGAACTGACCGCACGTCAGCGTCGGATACGGCTCGAAACGGACGCCGAAAGCCATCGCGGAGTGAGTGTTCACCCGCTAGGCTGGACGGGCAGTCGGCACCCCGGCCGCGGTGGGGCGGGGTGTCTGGCACGGCCTTCCCCGCCGCACTCCGAGCGCCGGGAGTACCGGCGCGACCAGCCCACAGGAAGCGGGTCGACTCCATGGCCGACATACCCAGCCAGCGGCGTGCACTCTCCCGGGACCTCCCGCCCGCCGCCACCCCCGGCATACCGCCGGCGACCAGGATCGGTGTCATCGGTCTCGGTGTGATGGGCGGCGGCATGGCCTCCCGGCTGCTCGACCAGGGCCACCGGATCGTGGTCCACAACCGCACCCCCGAGCGCGCCGCGCCGTTCGCCGCCCGCGGCGCCGTGGTCGCCGCCACCCCGGCCGAACTGGCCGCGCAGGTGGACGTGGTCCTGCTCAGCCTCGCCTCCGAGGCGGCCGTCGAGGAGCAGCTGTTCGGCACCGGCGGCGTGCTGGAGACCCTGCCCGCCCACGGCATCGTGATGGACACCAGCACCGTCTCCCCGGACTTCGCCCGCACGGTGGCCGAGCGGGTGGCCGGCCGCGGCCGCAGCGCCGTCGACGCCTGCATCATCGGCAACGGCCAGCACGCCAAGGACGGCGAACTGCGTTTCATGGTCGGCGGATCCGCCGACACCTTCGAGCGGCTGGGCGCCGTGCTGGAGCCGCTCGCCAAGGAGATCCGCCACCTCGGCCCGAGCGGCCTCGGCGCCACCGCCAAGGTGATGCTCAACGTGCTGATGGGCGTCGAGATGCAGGTGCTCGCCGAGTCGGTGACGCTGGCCCAGCGGGCCGGCATCGACCGCGAGCTGGCACTGTCGATGATCAGCGAGAGCGGTTTCAGTTCGCCCGTGATGAAGTACAAGGCCGGCGTGATGCGCCGCCGGGCCTACGGCGAGCCGCAGTTCCGGCTCGACCTGATGCGCAAGGACCTCCGGCTGGCGACCGCCGAGGCCGGTCGCCTCGGTGTCGCCACCCCCGTCTGCGACGCCACCCACGAGACGCTCGTGGCCGCCGCCGAGGCCGGCCTCGGCGCGCTGGACTGTGCCGCCGTGCTCTCCCACGCGGAGATCGCCGCCGGGCTCCCCGGCACGTCGGACCGTACGTGAACCGCTCGCCCTCACCGAGGAGTTGATCCACGTGTCCCAGCCCGGACGGCCACGGGCGGCAGGCTTCGGCACCGCTCTGGTGGCCCTGTTGACCGCCCTCGTCCTGCTCGCCGCCACCAACGGCGCGGGTGCCGAGGACACCGAGTCCCGCCCCCGCCCCCCGGCCAACTGGAGCAGCTGGCAGTTCGACCAGGCCGGCAGCCGGTTCAACGGCCAGGAGTACCGGATCACCCCGGCCACCGTCGGCGGCCTGGACCTGAAGTGGTCCTTCGGCCACGCCAAGGTCCCCGGCGTCTACCTCGGCAGCCAGCCCGCCGTGGTGGACGGCACCCTGTACGTCGGCGGCGCCGAGGGCACCTTCCACGCCCTGGACGCGAAGACCGGCGCGGCGCGCTGGACCTTCGACGTCACCCCGGTGGCCGGCGCCCACTCCACCAGCAACCCCGACCCGGTCCGCAGCAGCCCGGCCGTCGAGGGCAACACCGTCTACTTCGGCGACAACCGCGGCTACCTGTACGCGCTCGACCGCCGCACCGGCGCGCTGCGCTGGTCGCTGAAGCTCGACAACCACCCGCTGGCCCAGATCACCAGTTCCCCGCTGATCTACAACGGCCAGGTCTACGTCGGCATATCCAGCAAGGAGTCCGGCGCCACCTTCGACCTGACCTACCCGTGCTGCACCTTCCGCGGCTCGGTGGTCGCCGTCAACGCCTACACCGGCCAGCTGACCTGGCGGCACTGGACCAGCCCGGAGCCGCAGCCGGCCGGCACCTGGCCGAACGGCGCCAACCGCTACGAGCCCTCCGGCGTCGCCGTCTGGAGCTCCCCGGTGGTCGACCGGGAGACCGGCACCATCTACGTCGGCACCGGCCAGAACTACACCGGCGCGGCCGGTGACACCGACTCGGTGCTCGCCCTGGACGCCCGCAACGGCAACGTCCGCTGGCGCGCCCAGGAGGTCTTCCCGGACACCTTCACCGTCGCCTGCGGCATCCCCGGCGCCGACGCCTACTGCCCCAGCAAGGCCAACGGCACCGACCACGACTGGGACTTCGGCGCCAGCGCCAACGTCTTCAGCATCGGCCACCGCCGGGTGATCGGCATCGGCCAGAAGAACGGCGTCTACCACGTCTACGACGCCCTGACCGGCGCCAAGGTCTGGGACCGCGCGGTGGTCGCCGACCCCAACACCAAGGGCGGCAGCTCGGGCATCCAGTGGGGCACCAGCTACGACGGCACCCGGCTCTACGTCGCCACCTGGTTCGCCAACCCGGGCACCCTGTACGCGCTCGACCCGGCGACCGGCGCGATCCTCTGGCAGACCGAGAGCCCGGCCGACGGCTGCCAGTGGGGCGGCGCGGCCGCCAACCCCGAGCTCTGCCAACGCGCCTTCACCCCCGCCGTGACCGCCACCCGCGGTCTGGTCTTCGAGGGCGGGGCCGACGGCAAGATGCGCGTCTTCTCGGCCAGTACCGGTGCGGTGCTCTGGCAGTACGACGTGGTCCGCGACTACACCACGGTCAACGGCGTGCCGGCGCACGGCACGGCGCTGTCCGGCGGCGGTGGCGCGGTGGTGGCCGACGGCATGCTCTACGTCCAGGCCGCGTACTACCCGCAGTACCCGAGCAATGCGGGCGGCGTTCTGCTCGCCTTTTCCCTACCGTAGGACCCGTCGGCGTAGCGAAGGTCAACTCACGGCCGGCGGCAACCAGTTGCCGCCGGCCCCGGCAAGGAGGAAATCATGGAGATCGTCGTGGTGGGAGCGGCCGGTCGGACCGGGCGACTGCTCGTCGAGAAGGCCCTGGAGAACAAGCACAGCGTCACCGCGCTGCTGCGCGACCCGGCCAAGCTGCCGATCGAGCACGAGCGGCTGACCAAGGTCCGCGGCGACGTGTTCGACGTGGAGTCGCTGACCGGTCCGCTGACCGGCAAGGAGGCCGTGGTGGTCGCGCTGGGGGTGACCAGCCGCACCACGACGACGGTCTTCTCCGAGGGCGTGCGCAACGTCATCGCCGCCGCCCGCGCGGGCGGGGTGCGCCGGCTGGTCACCATGTCCTCGGCCGGCCTGGAGACCAAGCACCTGCCGGCGATGCAGCGCTTCGTCGCCGAGTTCGTGGTGGACCGGGTGTACCGGAACATCCACCTCGACCTCGGCCGGATGGAGGACGAGGTCGAGGCCAGCCCGCTGGACTGGACGATCGTCCGGGTGCCGATGCTGACCGACGGCCCGGCCACGCCCAACTACCAGGCGGTGGTGGGCGGTCACATCCCCAAGGCGTCCCGCATCGCCCGGGCGAACGTGGCCGACTACATCGTCACCCATCTGGATGACGCGGCCACCTACGGCCGGCGCGTCGAGGTGGCCAACTGATGACCCCCGGCGGAGGCCGGCCCGCCCGCGGCACGTCCGCGGCGCGGGCCGGCCGCGCGCCGGCCGCCCACCGCCGCGCCTGACCGGGGCCGAACGGGGCCCACCCGGGTCGAACGAGGCCCACCGAGGCAGATCGAGGGGGAAACGCACCGTGAACATCGTCGTCTTCGGCGCGACCGGCGGCACCGGCCGCCACTTCCTGGAGCTGGCCGCCGCGGCCGGTCACTCCACCGTCGCCTTCGCCCGCGACCCGCTGGCCCTGGCCGACGCCCGCCCCGGCACCATCCGGCAGGGCGACGTCCTCGACCCGGACGCGGTGGCCCGCGCCGTCGAGGGCGCGGACGCGGTGGTCTCCGCGCTCGGCATCGGCTACAGCCGGGCCGCCACCACCGTCTACTCGGCCGGCACCGACCACATCCTCAAGGCGATGCGCGCGACCGGCGTCGCCCGGGTGGTCTGCGTCTCCACCACCAGCATGAGCCCGGTGCCCTGGCGGGCCGCCCCGTTCCAGCGGGCGCTCACCTCCTGGGTGCTGCACCCGATGCTCCGCCGGCCGTACGCCGACATGGCGCGAATGGAGCGGCTGCTGCTGGAGGACACCGAGCTGGACTGGACGCTGGTCCGGGCCGCCCGGCTCACCGGCGGCCGGGCCCGCGGCCGCTACCGCACGGCGGCCGGCCGGCGGCTGCCCGGGGCCTGGTCGATATCCCGCGCCGACCTCGCGCACTACCTGCTGGACGCGCTCGGCGACCCGACCGCCCGCCGCGCGGTCGTGGAGATCGCCTACTGACCGCTCGTCCACCGACCGTTCGCCGATCGATCCCGGCCGTCGAGCGCCCCCGCGCCGCGCCGCCCGTACTCAACGAGCGGTACGGCCGGCTACTCCCGCCGTGCGATGCCCGGCCCGCACCGACCGGGCAGAGTAGGGGGTGATCCCGCGGATCACCCAAGCCGTGGGCCGGCGGCCGCACACCATCCACCCCGGTGGCCGCCGGCCCGTGGCCCGCGTCGCCCCTCGCCCTCCGGAGCACAGCCGATGCCCACACCTCCTGGTCCGCCCGCCGCCGACACCCCCGCGCCCCCGACCGGGTCCGCCGCGGGGAAGCCGCCCGCGGCCCCGACGGCCGCCGACCGCCCCGAGCCCCCGGCCGACCGCGCCGGACGCCTGCGGCTGCCCCGGCACGCCCGCCGGGTCTGGCTGGTCGTGCACGTCGCCTGCTCGGTCGGCTGGCTCGGCCTGACCGCCGGGGTGCTCGCCCTCGGCATCGCCGGCCGCTTCTCCGACAACCCCGACACCGTGCGCGCCGCCTACCTGGCGCAGGAGATCTTCGCCGACTGGCTGCTGATCCCGATCAGCCTGCTCTCGCTGCTCTCCGGCGTGCTGCTCTCCCTCGGCACCACCTGGGGCCTGCTGCGGTACCGCTGGGTCGCCACCAAGTTCTGGCTCACCCTGGCCGCCACCCTGGCCTCGATCTTCGCCCTGCGCGCCTTCATCCACGACGCGGCCGGCCAGGTCGCGGCCGGGACCGTCCCGCCGGACGGCCGCGCCCCGCACGTCCTGGTGATCGCCCCCTCGGTGGCGCTGACCATCTACCTGGTCGCCACGGTGCTCTCCGTGGTCAAGCCCTGGGGGATGACCGCGCGGGGCAGGCGACTGGCCGCCGAGGCCCGCGCCGCGCGCACCCACCGGGCCGCCGGCGCCGCGCCGGGGCGGTGACCCTCCCCTGTTCATGAGCACCGACACCGACCCCTTCCCCGGCCCGCCGTGGACCAGACCGTCCTGGACGAGGCTCTCCGCCCTCCTGGTCGCCCTGGTCCAGGTGATCGGCTCCACCGCGGCCGCCCGCGAGCAGACCGACCGGGCCGCGCTGGACGCCCTCGGGTACGCCCTGCTGCTGCTCGGGCCCGCCCTGCTGCTCCTGCGCGAGCGCTTCCCCGGACCGGTGGTGGCCGGCGTCACGGCCGTCACCGTCACCTACCTGATGGCCGGTTACCCGTACGGCCCGGTGTTCTTCAGCCTCGCCGTCGCCGTCTACGGCGCGCTCGCCCGCGGCCGGCGCCGGTGGGCCTGGATCTCCCTCGGCGCCGGCTACCTGCTCCACCTGGCCAGCTCCCACCTGCTGCCGCACGACTGGCAGCGCGCGCCCGGACCCGGCCCCAACTGGTGGCAGGAGGCCGGCGCGGCCGCCTGGCTGCTGCTGATCCTGGCCGGCGCCGAGATCATGCGCTCGCGCGGCGAGCAGCTGGCCGCCCGGCGGCTGTCCCGGCGGCAGGCCGAGGAGAACCGCGCCGCCGAGGAACGCCTGCGGATGGCCCGCGAACTCCACGACATCCTGGCCCACTCCATCTCGGTGATCCACCTCCAGGCCGGGGTGGCGCTGGAGCTCATCGACGAGCACCCCGACCAGGTGCGGGCCGCGCTGACCGTCATCAAGGCCACCAGCAAGGAGGCGCTCGGCGAGGTCCGCCAGGTGCTCGGCACCCTGCGCGGCCCGGACGGCCAGGCCCCCCGCACCCCCGCCCCCGGACTCGCCCGGCTGCCCGAGCTCGTGACCCAGGCCGGCCACGCCGGACTCGCCGTCACGGTCGACCCGGTGGGCACCGCCCGGCCGCTCTCCGCCCAGGTGGAGCTGGCCGCGTTCCGGATCGTCCAGGAGGCGCTCACCAACGTCATCCGCCATTCGGCCGCGCGCAGCGCCACGGTTCTGATGGACTGGTCCTCTCCGGCGGGGCTGCTGCTCCGGGTGGACGACCCGGGACCGTCGGCCGGCGGTGAGGGCGGCGGCTCCGGCAACGGCCTGATCGGCATGCGCGAGCGGGCCGCGGCGTTCGCCGGCGAGCTGACCGCCGGTCCGCACGGCGGCGGCTTCCGGGTCCGGGCCTGGCTGCCCGACCCGGCGGGATCGGGCGCGGCGAGTGAGGAGAAGCGGTCGGGATGATCCGAGTACTACTGGCGGACGACCAGGTCCTGGTCCGGGCGGGCTTCCGGGCCCTGCTCGACGCCCAGCCCGACATCGAGGTGGTGGGCGAGGCGGACGACGGCGGCGCGGCCGTCCGGCTGGCGGAGGACCTGCGGCCGGACGTCGTGCTGATGGACATCCGGATGCCCGGCACCGACGGCCTGGAGGCCACCCGGCAGATCTGCGCCCGCCCGGAGCTGTCCGGGGTCCGGGTGGTGGTGCTGACCACCTTCGAGCTGGACGAGTACATCTTCGAGGCCCTGCGGCTGGGCGCGGCCGGCTTCCTCGCCAAGGACACCGAACCGGCCGACCTGCTGCGCGCCGTCCGGGTCGCCGCCGTCGGCGACTCGCTGCTCTCCCCGGGCGTGACCCGCCGGCTGATCGACGAGTTCGCCAGCCGCTCCCGGGAGCCCGCCGCGAGCGGGCAGCTGCTGGACGCGCTCACCGACCGGGAGCGCGAGGTGCTCACCCTGGTCGGCATGGGCCTGAGCAACGACGACATCGCCCGCCGCCTGGTGGTCAGCCCGCTCACCGCGAAGACGCACGTCAGCCGCGCCATGGTGAAGCTCGGCGTCCGCGACCGGGCCCAGCTGGTCGTCCTCGCCTACGAGTCCGGCCTGGTCCGCCCCGGCTGGCTCTGACTCGCCCGCTCGCCTCCGGTGCGCTCTCGTCCGCGCCGACGGTCGGCGCTCCGACGCAGCTCGTACCCCGCGTCGTCCTCGCGTCGTCCTCGCTCGCCCTCCTTGCCCGCCATCGGGCAGGAGGGGCCCACCCTTTCGGCACCGGCGCGCCCCTTCGGCCCGGGGCGGGTCCCGCGCGGGAGCAGCCCGCGTCCCGGGCCGTACTCCCGGTGTCGTACCCGCGGTGCCGCTCCCCGGAGGACGCGCCGGACCCCCTCCCGCGGAGATGCTCGTGGTGGCCTCGGAGACCGTCCGGGGCCGGCGCGGCCCCCCGTCCGAACGTGCGGGGCACACCGAGGAGTTGACCGACATGCAGAGCACCGCACTGCTCGCCGACGCGTACTGCCGGGACGGCTGGGGCCCGTGGAACAACGGGGGCGGCCCGGGTCCGTGGTTCCTGCTCTTCCCGCTGTTCTGGCTGATCGTCCTGATCACCGTGTTCACCGTGTTCCGCCGCCGCGGCGGCTGGGCCCGGCGCGGGCCGTGGGGCCCGCCGTGGGCCGGCCAGTGGGGCGGCCCCTGGGGCGGCGGCCCGGGCTGGCGGGGCGGCCCGTGGGGCGGCGGCGGCACCGAGGCCCCGCTGGCGAGCCTGGCCCGCCGGTACGCGGACGGTGAGATCACCGAGGAGGATTACCGCACCCGCCGGGACACCCTGCTGGAGCACCTCCAGGACGGTCCGGGCGACACCAAGCCGGGTCAGGGCGGTGGCAAGTGACCACCTTCCCGGTCCTCGAACTGGTCGAGACCGACCGGATGGCCGCCCGGGTGGCCGACGCGGTCAAGGTCTACGGCATCGGACGCACCGAGGTCCGCGCCCTGGACCACGTGACCGTCGGCTTCCCGGCCGGCCGGCTCACCGCGATCATGGGTCCGTCCGGCTCCGGCAAGTCCACCCTGCTGCACTGCGCGGCGGGGCTGGACCGGCTGACCGCCGGTACCGCGATGATCGGCGACACCGAGCTGGAGAACCTCAGTGACCGCAGGCTGACCCTGCTGCGCCGGGAGCGGATCGGTTTCGTCTTCCAGTCCTTCAACCTGGTGCCGGTGCTGACCGCCCGGGAGAACATCACGCTGCCGGTCGACCTGGCCGGCGGCGAGGTGGACCGCGCGTGGGTGGAGACCCTGATCGACGCGGTCGGCCTGCGGGACCGGCTCGACCACCGGCCGACCGAGCTCTCCGGCGGCCAGCAGCAGCGGGTCGCGCTGGCCCGGGCGCTGGCCGGCCGTCCCGAGGTGGTCTTCGCGGACGAGCCGACCGGCAACCTGGACTCCCGGACCGGCGCCGAGGTGCTGGAGCTGATGCGCCGCGCGGTGGACGAGATGGACCAGACGGTGGTCATGGTCACCCACGACCCGACCGCCGCCGGGTACGCGGACGAGGTGCTGTTCCTCGCCGACGGCCGACTGGTGGACCGCATGGAGCGGCCCACCCCGGCCGGGGTGCTGGACCGGATGAAGGCCTTCGAGCACGGCCCCTCGTCCGCCCGGGGAGGCGGCCGGTCATGAGCAGCGCCACCGCCACCCTGCGGATCAGTCTGCGTTCGCTGGCCGCGCACAAGCGCCGGCTGGCCGGGACGTTCACCGCGATCCTGCTCGGGGTGAGCTTCCTGACCGGCACCCTGGTGCTGGGCGACACCCTGCGCGGCAGCTTCGACACCCTGTTCGCCGATGCCAACCGCGGCACCGACGCGGTGGTGCGCAGCGCCGACGTGATGGACACCGAGAACACCTTCGGCGGCGTCCGCGCCCCGGTGGACATCGCGCTGGCCGACCAGCTGCGCCAGGTGCCCGGGGTCGCGGCCGCCGAGCCGGCCATCCAGGGCTCCGGTCAGCTGATCGGCAAGAACGGCAAGGCGGTGGGCGGCCAGGGGCCGCCCACGCTGGCCGGCTACTGGCAGGCCGACAGCGGACTCAACCCGTACCGGCTGGCCGAGGGCCGGGCGCCGCAGCAGCCGGGGGAGGCGGTGATCAACCGGGGCGCGGCCAAGGCCGGTGAGCTGAAGATCGGCGACACGACCGTCCTGCGCGCCCCCGACCCGGTGTCGGTGACGATCGTCGGCATCGCGACCTTCGGTGCCGAGGCCGACGGCATGGGCCAGAACACCTACACCGGTCTGACTCTGGCGGACGCCCAGCGGTACCTGACCCCGAAGGGGCAGGGCCAGGCCACCTCGATCCAGTTCCGGGCCGCCGACGGGCTCTCCCAGCAGGAGCTGGTGACGGCGCTGTCGGCGAAGCTGCCGGCCGGGCTGGAGGCGGTGACCGGGACCAAGGTCTCGGAGGAGGCCACCGCGCAGGTGTCCAGCCGCTTCCTGACCATGTTCACCACCCTGCTGCTGGTCTTCGCGGGCATCGCCCTGCTGGTGGCGACCTTCACCATCCACAACACCTTCGCCATCGTGGTGGCGCAGCGGACCAGGGAGAACGCGCTGCTGCGCGCGCTGGGCGCGGCGCGCGGCCAGGTGCTGGGGGCGACCCTGGCGGAGGCGGTGGTGGTCGGGCTGGCCGCCTCGGTGGCCGGGCTGCTCGGCGGGATCGGGGTGGCGGCCGGGCTGAAGTCGCTGTTCAAGGTGATCGGTTTCAACCTGCCGACCGGCGGTCTGGTGATCGGCGTGGTCTCGGTGGTGCTGCCGCTGGCGGTGGGCACGGTCACGGCGGTCGCCTCCGCGGTGGCGCCGGCCGTGCGGGCGGGCCGGACGGCGCCGCTGGCCGCGATGCGGGCGGTGGCCGTGGACGGCGCCGCGGACGGCCGGGCCGGGCGGATCCGCTGGATCGCGGGCGTGCTGCTGGCGGCGGCCGGGGCGGTCGGCACGGTGGTCGGCGCGACCGACGGTCCTTCGGTCGGGCTGACCGCGGGCGGGGCGGTGACCACGCTGCTCGGCGTGGTGGTGCTCGGTCCGGTGTTCGCGACCTTCGTGGTGCGGGTGCTGGGTGCTCCGCTGCCGAGGCTGCGCGGCATGCCGGGGGTGCTGGCGAAGCGCAACGCGACCCGCAACCCGAAGCGGACGGCGGCCACGGCCAGCGCGCTGATGGTCGGGGTCACGGTGGTCTCGCTGTTCACCGTCTTCGGCGCGTCGATCAAGGCCACCATGGACGACACGGTGAGCCGGACCTTCGCCGGGGACCTCGCGGTCTCCACCGGCGGCTTCCGGCCGGGCGCGCTCAGCCCGAAGCTGGCGGACGCGGTCGGCGGGCTGCCCGAGGTGCGGCAGAGCGTGGGCCTGGGCCGGGGCGTGGCGCGGGTGGACGGTCACGGCCGGACCCTGGACGTCACCGACCCGGGCCGGCTGGCCGGCATCGTCGACCTCGGCCGGGTGGACGGTTCGCTCCAACTGGGCACCGACGGACTGGCGGTGGCCCGGACGGAGGCGGAGAAGCACGGCTGGCAGGTGGGCACGACGCTGCCGGTGCGGTTCAGTGACGGCGTCGAGGCGCCGTTCACGGTGAAGGCGCTCTACCAGGGCAGTGAGCTGGCCGGCGACTACCTGGTCACCCGGGAGGCCTGGGCCCCGCACAAGGGGCAGGACGCCGACTCGCTGGTGGCGGTCGCGCTGAAGGACGGTGTCTCGCTGTCGGCCGGCAAGGCGGCGGTGACGGCGGCGGCGGCCCCGTTCGGCGACCTGAAGGTGCAGACCCGGTCGGAGTACGCGAAGAGCGCCGCCTCGGTGGTCGACATCATGCTCTCGGTGGTCTACGCGCTGCTGGCGCTCGCGGTGCTGATCGCGCTGCTGGGGATCGCCAACACGCTGACCCTGGCGGTGCACGAGCGGACCAGGGAACTGGGTCTGCTGCGCGCGGTCGGCCAGACCCGCAGCCAGCTGCGCGCGATGGTGCGCTGGGAGTCGGTGCTGGTGGCGCTGTTCGGCACGATCGGCGGACTGGGCCTGGGCGCGTTCCTGGGCTGGGCGCTGGTGCGCGCGGCCGACACCGAGGGGACGGGCAGCTTCGCCGTCCCGCCGCTCCAGCTGTCCGTGGTGCTGGTGGCCGGGCTGGTGGCGGGCGCGGTGGCCGGGTTGCGGCCGGCCCGTCGGGCGGCCCGGCTGGACATCCTGCGGGCCATCGCGTCCGGCTGACCGCCGCCGCGCGCACCGGAGCCCGGGCCCCCCGACCAACGGGGCCCGGGCTCCGGACGTGTGCGTGGTGCGGGCCGTGGGCCCGCGGGGCGGCTCAGGCCGCGGCGGGCAGCTCGTCCAGGCCCTCCTGGACCAGCTTGGCCAGGCGGTCCAGGGCCGCGTCGGCGCCCTCGGCGTCGGAGGCCAGCACGACCTCCTCGCCGCCCTGCGCGCCGAGCGCCAGCAGGCCGAGCATCGAGCCGGCGTTGACCGGGGTGCCGCCCGGCTTGGCGATGGTGATCGGCACGCCGGTGGCCGCCACGGCCTTGACGAAGACGGAGGCGGGACGGGCGTGCAGGCCCTCGGCCCAACCGATGGTGACGCGGCGCTCAGCCATGAGACGTGCCTTTCCGGTAAAGCTGGTCACGGTCGGGATGGGGGAGATCGACCGTGTTGTCTAGACCAGTGTTGCACGCAGTCGACCCCTGCGAGCCGCCGCGTTCGGGACTTGTGATTGTTTCTTTCGGAGCCATAAACGGCACATAATCCCCGTTCAGAGGCCCTGTCCACCCTGCCGCGAACGCACGTCCGGCGCCATTCGGCTCGCCGCCGGATAACCTGACGATCGTGGACGACTCCGCGGCACCGCACCCCGAGCAGGACCCGCAGCGCGACCGGGCGGCGGCCCGCCAGGACCCCGGTCCGACCGGCCCCGACTACCCCCAGCACTGGGAGGCCGACGTCCTGCTGCGCGACGGCGGCACGGCCCGGATCCGTCCGATCACGCCCGCCGACGCCGGCCGCCTGGTGGAGTTCTACGAGCAGGTCTCGGACCAGTCCAAGTACTTCCGCTTCTTCGCGCCCTACCCCCGGCTCTCCGACAAGGACGTCCGCCGCTTCACCCACCACGACTTCGTCAACCGGGTCGGCCTCGCCGTCGTCGTCCGCGACCGCTTCATCGCCACCGTCCGCTACGACCGGATCGACGCCGACGGCCGCCCCTCGGAGACCGGCACCGACGCCGAGGTCGCCTTCCTGGTCCAGGACGCCCACCAGGGCCGCGGCGTCGCCTCCGCCCTGCTGGAGCACATCGCCGCGGTCGCCCAGGAACGCGGCATCCGCCGCTTCCAGGCCGAGGTGCTGCCGGAGAACCGCAAGATGGTGAAGGTCTTCACCGACGCCGGCTACGTGCAGCGCCGCAGCTTCACCGACGGTGTCGTCCACCTGGAGTTCGACCTCGAACCCACCGCCGCCTCGCTCGCCGTCATGCGGGCCCGCGAGCACCGCGCCGAGGCCCGCTCCGTCCAGCGGCTGCTCACCCCGCGCTCGGTCGCGGTGATCGGCGCCTCGCGCCACCCGCAGACCGTCGGCCGGGCCCTGCTGCGCGACCTGCTGACCGGCTTCGCCGACGACGACCGGCCGGTGTACGCGGTGAACCGCAACGCCCCGCCCGGCACCGAACTGGACGGCGTCCCGGTGCACCGCTCGATCCTGGAGATCCCCGGCCCGGTCGACCTCGCGGTGATCGCCGTCCCCGCCTCCGCGGTGCCCGCGGCGGTCGCCGAGTGCGGCGCGCACGGCGTCCAGGGCCTGGTGGTGGTCACCGCCGGCTACGCCGAGACCGGGGCGGAGGGCCGCGAGCGCCAGCGCGCCCTGATCCGCCAGGCCCGCGCGGCCGGCATGCGGGTGATCGGCCCGAACGCCTTCGGCCTCATCTCCACCGACCCCGGGCACCCGCTGAACGCCTCGCTCGCCCCGGTGCTGCCGGCGCGCGGCGGCTTCGGCGTCTTCTGCCAGTCCGGCGCGATCGGCGTCGCCCTGCTGGAGGCCGGCCACCGGCGCGGCCTCGGCATCTCCTCCTTCGCCTCGGTCGGCAACCGCGCCGACGTCTCCGGCAACGACTTCCTCCAGTACTGGGCCGAGGACCCGGCCACCGACGTCGTCCTGCTCTACCTGGAGTCCTTCGGCAACCCCCGCAAGTTCACCCGGATCGCCCGCCGGCTCGCCCAGGCCAAGCCGATCGTCGTGGTCAAGGGCGCCCGCCACACCGGCAGCCTGCCGCCCGGCCACGCCGTCCCGCCCACCGCCAGCGGCCTGCGCGACGCCACCGTCGACGCGCTCTTCCAACAGGCCGGCGTCACCCGGGTGGAGACCATCACCGAGCTGTACGACACCGGGGAACTGCTCGCCCTCCAGCCGCTGCCGCCCGGCGGCCGGGTCGCGGTGATCGGCAACTCCGACTCCCTGGGCCTGCTCACCCACGACGCCTGCCTCTCCGCCGGACTGCGCCCGCGCACCCCCGTCGACCTGACCACCGCCGCCACCGGCGAGAACTTCCGGATCGCCCTGGACACCGCGCTGACCGACCCCGGGGTGGACGCGGTGATCGCCGTCGCCATCCCGCCGATCGGCACCTCCGCCCACGCCTTCATGGGCGGCCGGCTGACCGGACCGGACGAGCCCGAGGTCGGCTCCGACGACCCGGAGATCGCCGCCGCCCTGCTCGACGCCGGCGAGCGCGCCCGGGCCGCCGGCAAGCCGCTGCTCCTCGCCCACCTGGCGCTCACCGACCTGCCGAGCCGGCTGCGCCCCGGCGGCATCCCCGCCTACCCCGCGCCCGAGCGGGCGGTGCGGGCCCTCGCCCACGCCGTCCACTACGCCGACTGGCGCCGCCGGATGGCCGAGGCCGAGGAGACCGCGCGGGTCCCCGAACTCGACCGGATCGACGAGGCCGGGGCCCGCGTCCTGGTCGACGCCGCGCTCTCCACCCGCTCCGCGGCCGCCGCCCGGACCCAGCCCGGCGGCGCCCGGATCACCCTGCCCGACGCCGAGGCCGCCGCCCTGCTCGCCCGCTACGGCATCGACGTCTCGCCGACCCTGCCCGCCCCCGACGAGGAGAGCGCCGTACGGGCCGCCGCCACCCTCGGCTACCCCGTCGCGCTCAAGGCCACCGCCCCGCACCTGCGCCACCGCCCGGACCTCGGCAGCGTCCGGCTCGACCTGACCGGCGAGCCCGGCCTGCGGCACGCGCACCGCGAGCTGGACGGCCTGCTCGGCGGCGCCGCCGACGCCCGGCTCGTGGTCCAGCGGCTCGCCCCCCGCGGGGTGGACACCGTGATCGGCGCCACCGTCGACCCGGCGGTCGGCGCGATCCTCTCCTTCGGCCTGGCCGGCGCCCCGGCCGAACTGCTCGGTGACGTCGCCCACCGACTGGTTCCGGCCACCGACCAGGACGTCGCCTCACTGGTCCGCGAGGTCCGGGCGTCACCCCTGCTGTTCGGCTGGCGCGGGGCCGAGGCCGTCGACACCGACGCCCTGGAGGAGCTGCTGCTCCGGGTGTCCCGGCTGGTCGACGACCTGCCGGAGGTCGCCTCGGTGGACCTCGAACCGGTGGTCGTCGCCCCGCACGGGCTGGCGATCCTGGGGGCGCGCGTGCGCATCGCGCCCCTGCCGGTCCGCAGTGATCTGGGCCCGCGCGCGATGAGCACGCTGTAACCTTCCTTGGTTGCGTCCGGACCGCGGGCGCCCGTTGTCCGGAGCTCGGCGCCGTGCCGCCCGCTTCGTCGGCGGACCATGCCAGGATGGAGTTATGGCCAAGACCGGTACCACCACCACGCAGGACCTGCGTTCCGCGATCGAGCGCAGCGGCTACTACCCGGCCCTGGTGTCCGAAGCCGTCGAGTCCGCGGTGGGTCCCGAGCCGATCAGCTCCTACCTGGTGCACCAGGAGACCACCTTCGACGCCAACGAGGTGCGCCGGCACGTCACCGTGCTGGTGCTGACCCCGACCCGCTTCGTGGTGAGCCACACCGACGAGCAGACCGGGGACGCCAGCAGCCCCGCCGTCCCGCTCGCCACCACCTCCACCGAGAGCGTCCGCCTGGACCGGATCGGCTCCGTCGTGGTCAGCCGGATGGTCGCCAACCCGGAGACCTACACCCCGGGCACCCTGCCCCGCGAGGTGGTGCTGACCATCGGCTGGGGCGCCGTCCAGCGCCTCGACCTCGAACCGGCCGGCTGCTCCGACCCCAACTGCGAGGCGGACCACGGCTACACCGGCTCCGCCACCGCGGACGACCTGTCGCTGCGGGTCAGCGAGGCGGGCGACGGCCCCGAGACGGTCGCCCAGGCGCTGGTCTTCGCCCGCGCCCTCTCCGAGGCGACCGTCACCGGCGGCCCCCGGGTCTGACCCGCACCGCACCGCCCGCGCAGCCCGCACCGCACGAGCCCGCACGCACAGCACCGACCCGTACCGTCCCGCGCCGCCCGGCGCCGACCCGCCGCCGCCCGGCCGCCGTCCCCACGCGTCCGGGCCGCCCCGGCCAGCCAGGAAGCCACCCCCGCCACCATGCCCTTCGCCCCAGACGGCCACGACGCCTTCGAGCTCCTCGACCCCGCCACCGCGCCCGCGCCGCCCTACGGCAGCGGCTCGCTCTGCGACCTGCTGCCCTCGGTGGCGGCCGGCCTCGGCGTACCCGGCTTCACCGCCGCGCTGCCGCTCGCGCCCGCCGACCGCGCGGTGGTCTTCCTGGTCGACGGCCTGGGCTGGGAGCTGCTGCTGCGCCACCCCGAGTACGCGCCGTTCCTCTCCTCGCTGACGGCCGGCTCGCTCGGCGGCACCGGTCGGCCGCTGACCGCCGGCTTCCCGTCGACCACCGCCACCTCGCTGGCCTCGGTGGGCACCGGCACCCCGCCCGGTCTGCACGGTCTGGCCGGTTACACGGTCGCGGTGCCCGGCGCCGGGCACCTGATGAACCAGCTCCGCTGGCAGCCGCACACGGACCCGGCGGTCTGGCAGCCGTACCCCACCGTCTTCGAGCAGGTGCACGCCGCCGGGGTGGCCACCGCCCAGGTGTCCTCCCCGCTGTTCGCGCAGACCCCGCTCACCCGGGTCGCCCTCTCCGGCGGCACCTTCCTCGGCCGCACCACCGGCGAGGAGCGGATGGACCGGGCCGCCGCCTGGCTGGCCGAGCACGATCGCGCGCTCGTCTACACGTACGTCAGCGAACTCGACGGCGCGGGCCACCGCTTCGGCGTGGACTCCGACGAGTGGCGGATGACCCTGGACGCGGTCGACCGGCTGGCCCGCAGGCTCGCCGAGCAGTTGCCCCCGCGCTCGGCGATGTACGTCACCGCCGACCACGGCATGATCGACATCGCCCCCGAGGACCGGATCGACTTCGACGAGGACTGGGAGCTCGGCGCCGGCGTCGCCCTGCTCGGCGGCGAGGGCCGCGCCCGTCACGTCTACGCCGTCCCCGGCGCCGCGGCCGACGTCCACGCGGTCTGGAGCGAGGTGCTCGGCGACCGGATGTGGGTGGCCACCCGGGACGCGGCGATCGAGGCCGGCTGGTTCGGCCCCGTCGTGGACGAGCGGGTCTACCACCGGATCGGCGACGTGGTCGCCGCCGCCCGTGACGACATCGCCGTCGTCGCCTCCCGCAACGAGCCCGGCGAGTCCGCGATGATCGGCCTGCACGGTTCGATGACCCCGGTCGAGCAGTTCGTGCCGCTGCTCGAATTCCGCCGCTGAACTCCCCCGACGTGAAAGGCCTCCGCACCACCCATGGCTGAACTGGTGTTCTTCTCCGGCACGATGGACTGCGGGAAGTCGACCCTCGCGCTCCAGATGGACCACAACCACGCCGCCCGCGGCCGGCAGGGGATCATCCTCACCCGCAACGACCGGGCCGGCGCGGCCACCATCTCCAGCCGTCTCGGCCTGCGCGCCGACGCGGTCGAGGTGGCCGACGACTTCGACTTCCACGCCCACGTGGTGCACCGGCTCTCGGCCGGCGGCCGGGTCGACTACCTGATCTGCGACGAGGCCCAGTTCTTCAACCCCGAGCAGATCGACCAGCTCGCCCGGGTGGTCGACGAACTCGACATCGACGTCTTCACCTTCGGCATCACCACCGACTTCCGCACCCGGCTCTTCCCCGGCTCGCAGCGGCTGATCGAACTCGCCGACCGGGTCGAGGTGCTCCAGGTCGAGGCGCTCTGCTGGTGCGGTGCCCGGGCCACCCACAACGCCCGCACCGTGGGCGGGGTCATGGTGGTCGAGGGGGCGCAGGTGGTGATCGGCGACATCTCGGTCCGCGAGGACGAGGTCGGCTACGAGGTGCTCTGCCGCCGTCACCACCGCCGCCGGCTGACCGCCGCCACCGCCCGCGCCGCGGTGCTCTCCCCGGACGTCCTCCCCTTCGAGGAGCAGCAGGCGTAGGGCCTGCCCGCCCGGCCTAGCCGGGCGCCCCGGTCGCCTGCAGCACCGAGAAGTGCCCGCCGCGCGGGTCCGCCAGTCGGGCGGCCCGGCCGCGCGGCGTCGGCCGCGGCGCCACCAGCACCCGGCCGCCCAGCTCCACCGCCCGACGCGCCGTCAGGTCAACGTCGGCCACCGCGAAGTGGGTGCGCCAGCGCGGCGGGTGGCCGCGCAGTTCGGCGTCGCGCCGGATCCCGGCCACCGGCCGGCCGCCGACCAGCAGCGCCGAGCCGCCCTCCGCCCCGGTCACCGGCACGCCGAGCACCGCGCCGTAGAACGCGGCCGCGCCGTCCGCGTCCGGGGTGAGCAGCTCCGCCCAGGCCGGCCCGCCCGGCTCCGGTCCGGCCTCCCGGCCGGGGTGCTCCTCGCCCTGCCAGAGCCCGAACACCGCGCCGGAGACGTCCGCCGCGATCGCCAGCCGCCCGGCCCGCTCCGCCTGGAGCGGCCCGACCGCGACCGTTCCGCCGCACTCCCGCACCAGCTGGGTCGAGCGGTCCGCGCTGTCGACCGCGAAGTAGGTGGTCCACTGCACCGGGAACCCGGTCACCGAGGAGACCCCGAGCCCGGCCACCGGCTCCTCGCCGAGCCGGGCCCGGACGTACTCGCCGAGCTGGGTCGGGCCCGGGGCGAAGGTCCAGCCGAGCAGGCCGCCGTAGAACGCCCGGGCGCCGGGCAGGTCGTCGGTCATCAGGCTGACCCAGCACGGGGTGCCCTGGGCCAGCCGCAGTGTCAGCGCGGGCATGACAGGTCTCCTCAACGGGCGGTCGGCGCGCGAAACGGCGCAGTGAGGGTGATGGTTCCACCGTGGTGCACGTCGAACCCTCGGGCCGCGCGGAAAGTCCGGCAAAGACCGCACAAAGAGCGCCGCCCCGCCCCGCCCGTCCGAACGCTGCGCCAGAATGACCGCCATGACCACCACTCACGATGACTCCCCGCTGGTGTCGGTGACCGGGCTGCGGGAGGCGCTCGACTCCGGGCGCCCGCCGGTCCTGCTCGACGTGCGCTGGCAGCTCGGCGGCCCGCCCGGCATCGAGGACTACACCGCGGGCCACCTGCCCGGCGCCCACTTCGTCTCCCTCGACACCGAGCTCGCCGCGCCGGCCGGCCCGCCCGGGCGCGGCGGCCGCCATCCGCTGCCCGACCCGGACGAGTTCGGTGCCGCGCTGCGCCGCTTCGGCGTCTCGGCCGACCGGCCGGTGGTGGTCTACGACGGCGCCACCTCGCTGGCCGCGGCCCGTGCCTGGTGGCTGCTGCGCTGGGCCGGCCACCCGGACGTCCGGGTGCTGGACGGCGGCTTCGCGGCCTGGCGGGAGGCCGGGCTGCCGGTCACCACCGAGCTGCCGCCCGCCGGGGACGGCGACTTCAAACCCGTTCCGGGCCGACTGCCGGTGATCGACGCGGACGGCGCCGCCGACTGGGCCCGCGAGGCACTGCTGCTGGACGCCCGGGCGGGGGAGCGGTACCGGGGCGAGACCGAGCCGATCGACCCGCGGGCCGGGCACATCCCCGGTGCGGTCTCCGCGCCGACCACCGAGAACGTCGGCCCGGACGGCCGCTTCCGGCCGGCGGCCGAACTGGCCGCCCGGTTCCGGGCGCTGGGGGCGGGGGAGCGGGAGACCGCGGTCTACTGCGGCTCCGGGGTGACGGCCGCGCACCAGATCCTGGCGCTCGCGGTCGCCGGTCTGCCGGCCACCCTCTACCCGGGCTCCTGGAGCGAGTGGTCCAGCGACGAGGCCCGCCCGGTCGCGGTCACCGACCGGCCCTGACACGCGCCGAAGGCGCGGACGACCCGGGTCGTCCGCGCCTTCGAGGCGTCGCTCCGCCGTCCTGCTGCCGCCGTCCTGGGGCCGCGGTCCTACTCCTGCTTCTTGCGCCGGCTGCCGAAGACGATCTCGTCCCAGCTCGGCACGGTGGCCCGGCGTCCGGGCCGCACGCCGTCCGCCTCGGCCTGCCGGTCGGTGGTGCCGACCAGCCGCTCCCGGTGCGGTGCGACCGCCCGGGGCATCAGGATGTCCGCGTACGCCGAGCCCGCGCCGACCGCCGGGGCGGCGGCCGCCGGCTCCTCCGCCTCCTCGGCCGCCTCGGCGGGCACCGGTTCGATCGGCGGCGGTGCGCCGACCGCGAGATCGCCGCGGAAGGCGGGCACCACGTCCAGCAGGCTGGTCAGCGAGTCCCTGGCCTCGGCCGTCGCCTCGCGCGACTCCCGGACCTCGCGGGCCGACATGATCCGGTCCGCCGAGGGCCGGTCGATCATCGGACGCAGCGGGCGGTCCTGGGGGAGCCGGGCGATCCGCGGGATGAACGGGAAGACCGACTCCTCCTCGCGCTCGACCGTCTCGCCGATCAGCGCGCGGGCCTCGTCGTCGTTCGGCTGCACCAGTCGCCGGGGCGGGTCGTACGTCCACGCCGCGCTGCGGCCCTCGCCGTCGGCCCGGTAGGAGAGGATGACCTCCCAGGTGCCGTCGTCGCGCCGCCAGGAGTCCCAGCGCTCGGTCTCCTTCTCGGCGCCGCGCAGCGCCAGCCGCTCGGCCACCGCCTCGCCCAGCTGGGGGCCGGGGGCCTCGCCGTGCCGGCGGATCGCCGTCTTGCGGGCCCGCTCGGCCATGAAGGCGCGCTCGGCCAGCACCGGACCCTCGAAGCGGCGGACCCGGTCGACGGAGATGCCGGCCGCCTGCGCGACCTCCTCGGCGGAGGCACCGGCTCGTATCCGCGCCTGGATGTCCCGGGGGCGGAGGTGGCTCTCGACCTCGATCTCGATCTGACCGAGCCGAGGCCGGTCACCACGGATGGCCGCCCGCAGCCGCTCGTCGATGGGGAGGGTGTACTCCGTGCTGTCGGCAGCCTTGAGCACCAGCCGTGTGCCGTCGTTGCTGACGGCCACAACCCGCAGTTCGGGCACGCTTACCTCCCGGGTGGTGCCTGCCGACGTCACCTGCGTCGCTGCTCCCGTACTGAGTGTGGCCTGCCCGCTCGCGACTGGCCACAACCTTGCTGAGTTCCCCGGCGTGTCGGGCTTACGCCCCGCCACACCGCTGTGGCACGGTTGCCTTTTTGCCACGTCATCCGTCGACGTCGCGCCTGGGTGCCCCGGCCGTCCTCGCACGTGGAGTGAACGCGACGATCCGGGACCGGCGTCGCCGTGCGTGCCTGCGCCACTGCTCTTTGTCAAGCTGCCGACTGATGGGCAGTCGACAAGTCGACCTGGGCTCAGGCTTTACGAACAGTACTCCATTCGTGGCATCCAAAGGGGCGGCTCGCCGCTCAAGTCTCCCGCGATTCACGGGAATCTCAAGAGCACGCGACCCCAATGGCCGAGGATCGGCCGGTGAACGGTGATCATCTTCACATATATCTCCCGCACGGAACCGCATTTTCGACCCTTGTGTCCTTCTTTGGGCAAGATGGAGTGACTTGTTCGAAGGACAGTCGTACTGACTCGAGGGATGTTGATGCCGCAGCGGAAGCCCGACCCGGACGGAGCCGAGGAAGGTCGCAGGCGAATTGATCTGAGTGCGACTCAGGTCGTCGCCAGTGCGCTGGCCACGGTGGTGGGGGCGGTGCTCGCGTCCGAACTCGGCGTCTACGGCACCATTCTCGGCGCGGCGGTGGTGAGCATCGGCGCGACCACCGGCGGCGCGGTGTTCCAGCACCTCTTCCGGCGCACCGGGGAACAGTTGCGCGGCGCCGTCGACCGGGCCGCCGGTCCGGGGCCGCTGACCAACGGGCTGCGGCAGGCACCGCCGTCGGACCGGACGGACGCCGCCCCTCCGGGTGCCGTCCCGCCGGCCGCCGGACCTCGGGCTGCCGGACCTCGGGGTGCCGCGGAGTGGAGCACGCCGCGGGTGGTCCGGGCGCGGCGGCGGTGGACCTGGAAGTCGTACGCGGCCGTCTCGGCCCTGGTCTTCGCGGTCGCGATGGTGCCGATCCTGGCCTTCGAGCTGGCGACCGGTCAGCCGGTGTCGGCGACGGTCCAGGGCGGGTCGGGCAGCGGGACCTCGCTGGGCGGCCGGGTCGACCGGAAGCCGCCGGCTCCGCCGGGCGACGCGCCGTCCTCCGGTCCGACCGCCGTCCCCTCGCCGGCCGCCGGCCGGGACGGCGGCGCCTCCGGGCGGCCGAGCCCCGGTGCCCGGCCGGGCACGGAGGGCGACGGGTCGACGGCCTCGCCGTCGGCCGGCGCGTCGGCCGGCTCCGGTGCGGGGACGGGCGGCACGCCGTCCCCCGCACCCTCCACCCCGACCTCGGCCGGCCCGTCCGGCGAGCCGTCCGGGTCGGCCACGCCCACGCGGCCGTCCGGCGACGGGAGCGCCTCCGCCCGGCCGTCCGGCGGCACGACCCCGAAGCCCCCGACCCCGGGCACCGCCGTCGTCCCGCCACCGGCCCCGGAGCCCGCGGCGACACCGGCGCCCCGGCCGGGGCAGTCCGCTCCGTAGGGCCGCCCCGGTCAGGCGCCGAGGACCCGGCGCAGGTAGTCGTTGCCGAAGCGGCGGTCCGGGTCGAGCTCGTCGCGCAGCGCGGTGAAGTCCGCGAAGCGCGGATAGACGCCGGCCAGGTACTCGGCGTCCCGGGTGTGCAGCTTGCCCCAGTGCGGCCGGCCCCCGTGCGCGGTCATCAGCCGCTCGACCGCCGTGAAGTACCCCTGTTCCGCGGTGCCGCGGTAGAGGTGGACGGCGATGTAGGCGGTGTCCCGGCCGTGGGCGGTGGAGAGCCAGACCTCGTCGGCCGGGGCGAACCGCACCTCGACCGGGAAGCTGATCCGCCAGCCGGACCGTTCGACCATGGCCCGCAGCTCGCGCAGCACCCCGTCCACCGCGGCCCGCGGCACGGCGTACTCCATCTCGGTGAAGCGGACCTTGCGGGGGCTGGTGAACACCCGGTAGGCGCGGTCCGTGTAGCTGCGGTCGGACCAGGCGCGGCTGGCCACCGCCGCGATCGCCGGCACCGAGCCGGGGAAGCGGCGGCCGACCCGGCAGGCGCCCTCCCAGACGGTGTTGGAGAGGAAGTCGTCCTCCAGCCACTCCTTGAACCGGGGCAGCGGCGCGGCCGGACCCTGGCTCCGGTTGTTGCGCTTGGTGGAGCAGCGGGCGGTGTGCGGGAACCAGTAGAACTCGAAGTGCTCGTTGACGGCGGTGAGGTCGTCCAGCCGGTCCAGCACCTCGTCGAAGCGCATCGGCTGCTCGTGCGCGGTGAGCAGGAAGGCCGGTTCGACGGCGAGGGTGAGCGCGGTGATCACGCCGAGCGCGCCGAGGCCGAGCCGGGCGGCCTCGAACAGCCGCGGGTCCTCGGTGGGGGAGCAGCGCCGGACGCTGCCGTCGGCGAGCACGATCTCCAGCCCCCGGACCTGGGCGGCCATGGACGCGGAGTCCCGGCCGGTGCCGTGGGTGCCGGTGCTGGTGGCGCCGGCCACGGTCTGCACCTCGATGTCGCCCATGGTGGTGAGCGAGAGCCCGGCGGCGGCGAGCAGCCGGTTGAGCCGGTTCAGCGGCAGTCCGGACTCGACGGTGACCGTGCCGTTCTCCCGGTCGATCCCGCGGACGGCGGTCAGCGCGTGCGGGCGGACCAGGACGCCGTCCCCGGCGGAGGCGATCGCGGTGAAGGAGTGGCCGGCACCGACCGCCTTCACGGTCCGTCCCCGGTCGGCGGCGCGCAGGACCTCCTCGGCCAGTTCCTCCGCGGTGCCGGGGGTGACCACCCGGGCGGGGACGGTGCTCTGGTTGCCCGCCCAGTTGGTCCAGCGGGTGCGGGTCGCGGTCCTGGCCTGGGGCATTGCGGCGCCTCCTGCGCGGTGGCCGGACCGGCGCCGGCCCACCTGGTCCCTACCCGCGGGTAGGCCACGGGTAGGGAGGAGGGTAGGTCAGGTCAGCGCTCGAGGTCCACGGTTTCGGTGGACGGCAGGGCGGTGTCCTGGGCCGCCAGTCCGGCCCGCAGCCGCTTCAGCCCGGCCAGCGCGGTCAGCGCGCCGAACACCCCGGCGGTCAGCGGGACCCAGTAGCCGGCCGCCGCGCCGGCGCCGTCGACCGTCCAGCCGCCGACCGAGGAGCCGACCGCGACGCCGATCGCGAGTCCGGTGGTCGTCCAGGTCATGCCCTCGGTCAGCTGGGCGGGCGGGACGAGGCGCTCGACCAGGGCCATCGCGGTGATCAGGGTGGGGGAGATCGCGATGCCCGCGATCAGCAGCGCGCCGCCGACCGCGACCAGGCCGCCGACCCCGCCGACCGACTCGGCGACCAGCAGCAGCGGCACCATGCTGACCGCCATGAAGACCACACCGCCGAAGAACCGGCCGGCCATCGACCCGGTGAGCTTCAGGGTGCCGAACACGAAGCCGGCCGCGCAGGAGCCGAGCGCCCAGAGCGCCAGGATCACGCTGGAGATCGCCTTGTGGCCCTGGGCCTCGGCGTAGGCGACGGTCACCACCTCGACCGAGCCGAAGATCGCCCCGGTGGCGACGAAGGTCAGCACCAGGACGATCAGGCCGCCGTTCAGGATCGCGCTGCCACCGCTGCGGGCGTGCGCCGGATGGAGCGGCGGTTCGGTGCGCCGCTGGGCGGTGAACAGGGCGATGCCGACGGCGAGGAAGATCCCGGCGAGCAGGACGCCCGCCTCGGGGAAGACCGCGGTGGCCAGCCCGATCGACAGGATCGGGCCGACGATGAAGCAGACCTCGTCGACGACCGCCTCGAAGGAGTAGGCGGTGTGCAGCTTCGGCGCGTCCTCCCGGTAGAGGTGGGCCCAGCGCGCGCGGACCATGGCGCCGGTGCTCGGCATCCCGCCCATGCCGACCGCGAAGAGGAACAGCGTCCAGGTCGGCGCCGCGAAGTGGGCGCAGAGCAGCAGCCCGGTCGCGGAGGCCATCGTCACGACGGTCGCCGGCACGGCGACCCGCCGCTGCCCGTGGCGGTCCACCAGCCAGGAGACCAGCGGTCCCAGCACCGCCGCCGAGACCGCCAGCGTCGCCGACACCAGGCCCGCGATGCCGTAGGACCCCCTCAGCTGGGAGAGCATCGTGACGATGCCGATGCCCGTCATCGAGATCGGCAGCCGGGCTACGAACCCGCTGGACGAGAAGGCCAGAGTGCCGGGGGCGGCGAATATCCGGCGATAGCTGGACAGCACGGGAGCTCCGCAAGGGTAAGGAACGTGACTGGTATCGACAGCTTACGAACCTTGGCAATCGCAATTTCCGGCCACCGGGCGCGGCCCCGGCGCCGGCCCCCCTGTCCTCAGTGGCAGGATCGGTCCCATGTCCGACGCGCGCAACACCTCCCTCACCGGCGCCGCTCCGTACGACGCCCTGCTGCTGCTCTCCTTCGGCGGGCCCGAGGCCCCCGAGGACGTCGTCCCGTTCCTGGAGAACGTCACCCGCGGCCGGGGGATCCCGAAGGAACGGCTCCAGGAGGTCGGCAAGCACTACTTCCTGTTCGGCGGGGTCAGCCCGATCAACGAGCAGAACCGCGAGCTGCTGGCGGCCCTGCGCAAGGACTTCGCCGAGCACGGCCTCGACCTGCCGGTGTACTGGGGCAACCGGAACTGGGCGCCCTACCTGGTCGACACCCTGCGCGACATGGCCGCCGACGGCCACCGCCGGATCGCCGTCCTCGCCACCAGTGCCTACGCCGGCTACTCCGGCTGCCGCCAGTACCGGGAGAACCTCGCCGACGCGCTGGCCGCGCTGGCCGCCGAGGGCCTGCCGGAGCTGCGGGTCGACAAGCTGCGGCACTTCCACAACCACCCCGGCTTCGTCGAGCCGATGATCGACGCCACCGTGGCCGCCCTGGGCCGGCTGCCCGAGGAGGTCCGGGCCGGCGCCCGGCTGGCGTTCACCACCCACTCCATCCCGGAGAGCATGGCCGAGAGCTCCGGCGCCCCGGACGACCCGGCCCGCGGCCGCCCCGGCGGCGCCTACGTCGCCCAGCACCTGGACGTGGCCGAGCTGGTCGCCGCCGCCGTCGCCGAGCGCACCGGGGTCGCCGACCGCCCCTGGGAGCTGGTCTTCCAGAGCCGCAGCGGCGCCCCGCACATCCCCTGGCTGGAGCCGGACATCTGCGACCACCTGGAGGCCCGGCACGCCGAGGGCGCCCCGGCCGTGGTGATGGTCCCGATCGGCTTCGTCTCCGACCACATGGAGGTCAAGTACGACCTCGACACCGAGGCGGTGGCCAGGGCCGCCGAACTCGGCCTGCCGGTCGCCCGGGCCGCCACCGTCGGCGCCGACCCCCGGTTCACCGCCGCCGTCCGCGAGCTCGTCCTGGAGCGGGCCGCCGCCGAGCGCGGCGAGCCGGTGTCCCGCTGCGCCCTCGGCGCGCTCGGCCCCGGCCACGACGTCTGCGCGGTGGCCTGCTGCCCCAACCCGCGCGCCCCCCGCCCGGCCGCCGCCGAGCGCTGACCGCCCCGTTCCCCGGAGGAGAACCCGTGTCCAGCCCCGCCGTGCCCGACCCCGCCCTGCTCGACGAGCTGCTCGACGTCGCCCTGGACGCCGCCCGCCGGGCCGGCGCGCTGCTGCTCGACGGCCGGCCCGCCGACCTCGGCGTGGCCGGCACCAAAAGCAGCCCGGTCGACGTGGTGACCGAGATGGACCTGGCCTCCGAGAAGCTCGTCCTGGAACTGATCACGGCCCGCCGGCCCGAGGACGGCTACCTCGGCGAGGAGGGCGCCGAGCGGCCCGGCGCCAGCGGGGTGCGCTGGATCGTCGACCCGCTCGACGGCACCGTCAACTACCTCTACGGACTGCCGTCCTGGGCGGTCAGCGTGGCCGCCGAGCTGGACGGGCGCGTGGTGGTGGGGGTGGTGTACGCCCCGGCGCGCGGCGAACTGTTCCACGCCGTGCTCGGTCGCGGCGCCCGGCGGGAGGGGCAGCCGGTCTCCGCCCGTCCGGCCCCGCCGTGGGGCCAGGCGCTGATCGGCACCGGCTTCGCCTACGTCCGCGAGGTGCGGGTCCGGCAGGCCGAGGTGGTGCTCGGCCTGATGCCCGAGGTGCGCGACATCCGCCGCGGCGGCGCCGCGGCCGTGGACCTCTGCGACGTCGCGGCCGGCCGGCTGGACGGCTACTACGAGCGCGGGCTGGCCCCCTGGGACCGCGCGGCGGGCTGCCTGATCGCCGCCGAGGCGGGCGCCCTGGTCGGCGGCCGCCCCGGACAGGGCCCGGACGGCGAGCTGACGGTGGTCGCCGCCCCCGGCGTCTACGAGCCGCTCCAGGAGCGGCTGGCCGCCCTGCGCGCCTGGGCGGACTAGGCGGACCAGGGGCCGGAGGGGTTCCGGGAACGCCACCGGGCCCGCCCGCGCGACGGCGGACGGGCCCGGTGTCGTGCTGGGCCGTGAGGGGCAGCGAAGAGCCCTGACATACGGGGGATGCCAGGGCCTGGGTTTTCGCACGGCCCCCGTAGGGCCGCTGGTGCCGGAGGTCCGGCGACGGGTCGGGCGGTCGGCGGATCAGGCGGCGGTGCGGTGGCGCTCCAGCACCGTGTCCACGCCGTGTTCGGCGGCGAGACGGCGAAGATCGTCCAGCTCGGACTGTTCCACCTCGGCGAGGAACTCGTCCCCGGCCTCGATCGCGCGGTGCAGGTCCTGCTCGGCGTTGGCGATGCGCTGCAGGATTCCGGCGGTGAAGGCGTCCATACGGGCCCCCTTACTGTGTCGGACGTGCACGGTCGTGCGCTCCCCGCCCCAGGGTGACGGTGGCCGGCGGAAGCGTCCGATCCGGGCGGTGAAGATCTCCGGTCGGGCGCGGAGACGGCCCTCGGCCGCTCCCGTGAAGCCCCAGCCCCAGGGCCGGCGCGGATGAACGCACGGCGGGTGGGTGCGATCGGCTCAGAACCGGATCGCGGGTGTGCAGCTGTCCTCCCCAGCCCCGGGGCCGGGAAACCTCCCGCCGCGAGAAAGTTGCCCGCGTCACAGTCCAACCGGACTGGTCCCGCCACGAACCCTCGCCGCGCGCCCCCCGCGCCGCGGCCGGGCGGCCGTCGGTCAGCCGTCGGACGGTCGTGCCTCCGGGGCAGCTTATCGCTGCTTTACCGCAGGACCAGGCAGGATGGGGACACCGTCGGAGCCGTGCGTCCGCTTCCGGGGCCGGCCTGGAGAAGGGACAACGACCGTGCGGGTTCTCGTCGTCGAGGACGAGCAGCTGCTCGCCGAGGCAGTCGCCACGGGTCTGCGCCGCGAGGCGATGGCCGTCGACGTGGTCTACGACGGGGAGGCCGCGCTCCAGCGCATCGCGGTCAACGACTACGACGTGGTCGTGCTCGACCGCGACCTGCCGCTGGTCCACGGCGACGACGTCTGCCGCAGCGTCGTCGAGCAGGGCCTGGCCACCCGGGTGATCATGCTGACCGCCTCCGGCGACATCAGCGACCGGGTCGAGGGCCTGGAGATCGGAGCGGACGACTACCTTCCGAAGCCGTTCGCCTTCAGCGAACTCGTCGCCCGGGTCCGCGCCCTGGGCCGCCGCGCCACCGTCCCGCTGCCCCCCGTCCTGGAACGGGCCGGCATCTCGCTCGACCCGGGCCGCCGGGAGGTCGTCCGCGACGGCCGCACCGTCCAGCTCGCCCCCAAGGAGTTCGCCGTCCTGGAGGTGCTGATGCGGGCCGGCGGCGCCGTCGTCTCCGCCGAGCAGCTGCTGGAGAAGGCCTGGGACGAGCACACCGACCCGTTCACCAACGTCGTCCGCGTCACCGTGATGACGCTGCGCCGCAAGCTCGGCGACCCGCCGGTGATCGTCACCGTGCCCGGTTCCGGCTACCGGATCTGACCGGACCCCGCCCCCACCACGCGCCCGCCGAGGCGGACGCCCCGAGAGGACCATCATGACCACCCCGCCCCCGGCCGGCGGGCCCTCCGGCGCGCCCTCCGGCGGGCGCGCCGTGCCCGACCGGCCCGTCCCGCCCAAGCCGGCCCACCCGCCGCGCGCCCCCCGGCTGCACCAGCCCGAGAGCTACGTGCCCGGCGACGGCATGCTCGCCTGGCTGCCGTTCCGCCCGACCATCCGGATCCGGCTCACCCTGCTCTACGGCGGGATGTTCCTGATGGCCGGGGTGGTGCTGCTCCTGCTGATGTACGTCTTCGTCCGGCAGGCCATGCAGGACGTCCGGCCGCCCTCCTTCGACTTCGGGACGACCGGCGTCCGGGTGAACGGCACCTGGATGACCACCGACCAGTTCAACCAGTTCCTGGCCAACAGCCACACCGGCAAGGCCGACACGGCGCTCAACACCCTGCTGCGCAAGACGCTCACCATGCTGGTCTGCCTCTCCGCGATCGCCTTCGCGGCCGGCTACGCGATGGCCGGCCGGGTGCTGCGCCCGCTCGGCCGGATCACCCGCACCGCCCGCGAGGTCGCCTCCTCCGACCTGCACCGGCGGATCGAGCTGGACGGCCCGGACGACGAGCTCAAGGAGCTCGCCGACACCTTCGACGACATGCTGGAGCGCCTGGACCGGTCCTTCGACTCCCAGCGCCGCTTCGTCGCCAACGCCTCGCACGAGCTGCGCACCCCGCTGGCGATCAACCGCACCCTGCTGGAGGTCCAGCTCTCCGACCCGGCGGCCTCGCCCGACCTCCAGCAGCTCGGCAAGACCCTGCTGGCCACCAACGAGCGCAGCGAGCAGCTGGTCGAGGGCCTGCTGCTGCTCGCCCGCAGCGACAACGAGCTGACCGACCGCCGCCCGGTCGAGCTCTCCGAGGTGGCCACCCGGGCACTGGAGCAGACCCGGGCGGAGGCGGCCAAGCGGGAGGTCGACCTGCGCGCCTCGCTCCACCCGGCGACCGTCGCCGGCAACGGGGTCCTGCTGGAGCGGATCGCGCTCAACCTGCTGCAGAACGCCGTCCGCTACAACCTCCCGGACGGCTGGGTCGAGATCACCACCGCCCCGGTGCCCGGGGGCGGGGAGCTGGTGGTCTCCAACACCGGCCCGGTGGTGCCCGGCTACGAGCTGGAGCACATCTTCGAGCCGTTCCGCCGGGTCAAGGGGGCCGACCGGACCCGCAGCGACAAGGGGGTCGGCCTCGGCCTCTCGATCGTCCGCTCGGTGGTCCGGGCGCACAACGGCACCATCGAGGCCACGCCGCGCGCCGGCGGCGGTCTCACCATGCGCGTGCGCATCCCGGGCATCTGATCGGGGCCCGGCCCCCGTGCCACGCCGGGCGGCCCCCCAGGGCCTCCACGGCCCCGTCACGGCCCTTCTCGGGGCCGTTCGGCCGCCCGGGTGGGCGACGTCCGTGCGCCGACCATTTCCTGCCGCCCCCGTCAGGCCTGTCAAGACGACATAAGGCCTGGCGGGGGCGGCTTGTCTTTTCCCGCCCGGGCAACTTACGGTGTCGTAACCTACGCGACCGTAAGTGCGCTCGTCCCACGCGTGCCCGTCCCCCAGGAGCCAGACCCGTGACCATCGCCCCCGTGCAGCGCAGCACCTCGCTCGGTTCGAGCTCCTGGACCGACACGCGGCTGATCCTGGCCCTCGAAGAGGTCGTCGAGAAGGAGCTCGACCGCCACCTCGCGGTCGCCAAGGAGTGGATGCCCCACGAGTTCGTGCCGTGGAGCCGGGGCCGCGACTTCGCCGGCGTCCTGGGCGGCGAGGCCTGGAGCCCCGAGCAGTCCAAGGTGACCCCGCTCGGCCGGGTCTCGCTCGTGGTCAACCTGCTCACCGAGGACAACCTCCCGAGCTACCACCACGAGATCGCGACCATGTTCGGCCGCGAGGGCGCCTGGGGGACGTGGGTGCACCGCTGGACGGCCGAGGAGGGCCGGCACGGCATAGCCATCCGCGATTACCTGCTGACCACCCGCGCCGTCGACCCGGACGAGCTGGAGCGGGCCCGGATGTCGCACATGTCGGAGGGCTTCGAGTCCGACAACGCGCACAGCATGCTGCACTCGGTCGCCTACGTGGCGTTCCAGGAGCTCGCCACCCGCATCTCGCACCGCAACACCGGCCACCACTCCGGCTGCCCGCTGGCGGACCAGCTCCTCGCGAAGATCGCCAACGACGAGAACCTGCACATGGTCTTCTACCGGAACCTCCTGAAGGCCGCCCTGGAGATCGCCCCCGACCAGGCCATGCGCGCGATCGCCGACGTGGTGACCGAGTTCCGGATGCCCGGCCACGGCATCCCCGGCTTCGAGCGGGCCGCCGCCCAGATCGCCCTCGGCGGGGTCTACAACCTGCGCATCCACCACGACGACGTGCTGCAGCCGGTGCTGCGCCACCTCAAGGTGATGGACGTCGCGGGCCTCGGGCCGGAGGGCGCGCGGGCCCAGCAGGAGCTCGGCGCCTTCCTCGCCGGGCTGGACGCCCAGGCCGTCAAGTTCGAGGAGCGGCAGGCGGCGATCCTGGCCCGCCGGGCGGCCCGGCAGGCGTAGTGACCGCCGCGGTGGCCGGCGTGGTGGCTCGGTAGGGGCTTGGGTGGATTTTCCATGTTTTGCCCGGACCGAAGGGTAACGTGACCAAGCTCACACCGTGTCGCTCCACGGGCTCGACCGACCCCGGAGGGTGATCATCGTCCGGACCCCTCCGATCGCCGTCCGTGAGCGGATCGGCGATCGGAGGCGGGGCGGAGGATTGACTTCCCGCCCTGGTGGGCAAGGGAATTGGCGGGCTCGCCGGGGACCTTCGCTTACGGAGAGTATCGGCCGGGTCGTCGTCGGCGCGCTCCGGCGATGGCCCTGCGTGAGGCCCCGAACGTTCGAGTGGATCACCCCAACGGACCCCCGGCTGAGTGTCGATTGAGTAACGGGGCTTGAAGTAAGGCAAAATCTCCGCCTCGGGTCGGGCACAAGACCGACCCCCCATGCGTTACGTGCGCTGGAGATACCGCACACACCGCACAACCCGGAGGGGGAGAGCGAAATATGGCTACCGACTACGACACCCCACGCAAGACCGACGACGAGCTCAACGAGGACAGCATCGAGGAGCTCAAGGCCCGGAGGAACGACAAGGGCGGGAACTCGGTCGACGTCGACGAGTTCGAGGCTGCCGAGGGCATGGAGCTCCCCGGCGCGGACCTCTCGAACGAGGAACTCTCCGTCCGGGTGCTGCCGCGGCAGGCCGACGAGTTCACCTGCATGAGCTGCTTCCTGGTCCACCACCGCAGCCAGCTGTACAGCGAGAAGAACGGCAACCCGATCTGCCGGGACTGCGGCGCCTGAGGACCAGGGCGGTCATGACTAGGGCCTCGCGGTCTCCGCGAGACCGGTGCGACGCCCCTTCCGGCCCCGGGCAGCGGGGCCGGACGGCAGCTCCGGCGTCCGTCCCGACGGACGCACCAGTCATACGGTCGAAGGGTGGAGCGTCTCCCGGAGACGCCGAGGGACGGTACCGCCACGCGGTACCGTCCCTCTCCGTTTCGTCCCGTCGTCCGCCGGGTCCCGCCCGTCGGGTTCGGCCCGTCGGCCCGTCGGCCTGCTGGATTCGGCCCGTCGCGCGCTCAGGCGCGGGCGCTCCGCCGGGCCTCGTCCAGCGCCTCGGCGAGCTTCATCGGCGAGCGGGTGGAGAGATAGAGGTAGGGCGTCGGGTCGGCCGGATCGCTCACCTCGACCCGCAGCGCGGTCGGCACGTAGCTGCGCAGCAGCATGAAGGCCCGCGGGTCGGCCTTGGGGCCGCGCCAGGCGGCGGCCTCCGTCGGGCCGAGCGCCTGGGCGGCGCCGAGGGCGTCCACCGGGATCCGGGCCGGCCCGGCCACCAGCGAGCCCTGGACCACCCGGATCCGGGCCGAGCCGTAACTGCTGATCGCGGCGGCGCCGGCGGCGATGCCGACCACCAGCCCGACCAGTGCGCCCACCGCGCTGAACCGCAGCAGGATCAGGGCGAGCGTGAGGCCGATCAGGACCGGGAACAGCCACCAGGAGCGCGGCACGGTGAGGCGTTCGTCGTACATGCCCCCCATTGTGGGCGTCGTGACAACGGCGGCGGGACGCAACCCCCGCTCCCGGGCGGGCTACCGGTCGGTAGGGTGGGGCGCCGTGACCGGTTCGACTGCCCCCACCGCGCCCCTGACCCCCACCGCCCCCGGCGAGTCCGCGGCCCCGGCCCACCCGGCGTCGCCCACCGCGCCCCCGCCGGAGGCCGTCCTTCCGCCGCGCGCGCCCGAGGCCCCCGCGCCCGGCACCCGCCTCGGCTCCCACTACGAGCACTGCTTCGGCTGCGGCCCCCAGCACCCCGCCGGTCTGCGGATCGACGCGGTCGCCGGCGAGGGCCTCGACGTCACCGCCGAGTTCACCGTCCGCTCGGAACACCAGGGCGGCCCCGGCCTGGCCCACGGCGGCCTGCTGACCACGGCCATGGACGAGACCCTCGGCACCCTCAACTGGCTGCTGCACGCGCCCGCCGTCACCGGCCGGCTGGAGACCGACTTCCTCTCCCCGGTGCCGGTCGACTCGACGCTCCACCTGCGCGCCTGGATCACCGGTGTGCACGGCCGGAAGATCTACAGCGCCGCCGAGGCCCGGATCGGCGGCCCGGACGGTCCGGTCGCCGTGCGCGCGCGGGCACTCTTCATCCAGGTGAAGCTGGAACACTTCACCAAGCACGGTCGTCCCGAGGACATCGACAAGGTCCTCGACGACCCCGACCTGATGCAGCGCGCCCGAACCTTTGAGGTGAACCCTTGAGCAGCACCCCCCGCGAGCCCCTCGACGTCCTGATCCGGCGGATCGACCCCGAGCTGCCGCTGCCCGCGTACGCGCAGCCCGGCGACGCCGGCGCCGACCTGCGGACCACCGTGGACGCGGAGCTGGCCCCCGGCGAGCGGGCCGTGCTGCCCACCGGCATCGCCGTCGCGTTGCCCGACGGCTACGCCGCGTTCGTCCACCCCCGGTCCGGGCTGGCAGCTCGTTGCGGAGTTGCTCTGGTGAACGCCCCGGGGACGGTCGATGCCGGGTACCGTGGAGAGATCAAGGTGATCGTCGTCAATCTGGATCCGCGCGAGGCCGTCAGCTTCCGCCGAGGGGACCGGATCGCCCAGCTGGTCATCCAGCAGGTCGAGAAGGCCCGCTTCCACGAAGTGGCCGAGCTGCCGGGGTCGGCACGCGCTGAGGGCGGGTTCGGGTCGACCGGCGGCCATGCCGCGGTCTAGGCTGCCCGCGGCCTCGCAGGAAGCCGAGCAGGTATTCGCATCGGTCTTGGACCGGGAAGGACAGTGACCGTGTTCCGTCGTCGCCAGAAGAGCGAGGACGCTGTCGAGCAGCTCGCCGACGACGCCATCAGCGCCGACGAGACGCCCGATGACGTCGAAGGTTCCGCCGAGAGCGAGAACGTGACCGAGCTGGACCCGACGGACCGGGTCGGCCTGCCGCCGGCCCCGCGTCCGGACGGTCCGTGGGACCACTCCGAGCTGGAGAACCCGGAGGAGGGCCGTGTCGACCTCGGGGGTCTGCTGGTCCCCGGTGTCGAGGGCATGGAACTCCGGGTCGAGGTGGCCGGCGACGCGATCGTGGCCGCCACTCTGGTCCTCGGCAACAGCGCCATCCAGCTGCAGGCCTTCGCGGCCCCCAAGTCGGAGGGCATCTGGGGCGAGGTCCGCGAGGAGATCGCCACCGGCATCACCTCGCAGGGCGGCCTCGTCGAGGAGGAGGAGGGCCCGCTGGGCTGGCACCTCCGCGCGCAGGTCCCGGTCCAGCTTCCGGACGGCACCCAGGGCGTGCAGCTGGTGCGCTTCGTCGGCTGCGACGGCCCGCGCTGGTTCCTCCGCGGTGTGATCTCCGGCCAGGCCGCGGTCCAGCCCGAGATGGGCGGGATCCTGGAGCAGGTCTTCCGGCAGACGGTCGTCGTCCGTGGCGAGACCCCGATGGCGCCCCGCGACCCGATCGTGCTGAAGCTCCCCGAGGACGCGCAGATGGTCGCCGACGGCGGCGGCGCCGTCGCGGCCACCGGTGAGGGCGAGAACCGCTTCGGCAGCACCGCGCTGGACCCCTTCGCCCGCGGCCCGGAGATCACCGAGGTCCGCTGAGCGCACCGCCCCAGCACACCGATCGCCCCCGCCCGGACCACCGGGCGGGGGCGATTTGCATGTGGCGGCCCCGTCCCCGTACAGTTCCGGAGTCGCCGCGAGAGAGCGGGGGCAAGTGGAAAGCGAAGTCGGCTGAATGAAACTCCGGAAAACGGAGCGGAAAACATCTGATAAGCTTGAAACGCGAAAGAACGAAGCGCCCGGAGGGCCGGTGTGAAAGCCGCCTGAAGGAAGCGTCCGTTCCTTGAGAACTCAACAGCGTGCCAAAAGTCAACGCCAGATA
>JOHN01000004.1 GCA_000719695.1 Streptomyces sp. NRRL F-6131 | reverse complement strand
CGCCCACCCCGACCCCGACGCCCACGCCGACCCCGACCCCGAGCAAGGTCGTCCCGTACACCTTCTTCACCGTCGGCACCTGTCTGGACCACCCGCAGCTGAGCCGGACGGTCACCAAGCCGGAGGCCCGCCCCTGCGAGGGCCGGCACGACGGCGAGGCGATCGCCGACCAGCTGCTGCCGGACGGTCTGACCGGCGACTACCAGGTCGCCAACGCCATGCGGGACGGCTGCGCGCCGGCCCAGGCCGCCGCCGAGGCCCGGCAGGGCGGCGGCGGGCCGTACTACAGCTACCCGGTGGGCCCGAGCCACGCCCTCTACCAGCAGGGCTGGCGCGACTACACCTGCGTCCTGACGGCGGGAAACCGCCCCGATACCGGCAAGCTCACCGGCAAGCTGCGCTGAGCGGCCGTCAGGGCTCATAGGGTGGAGGCATGTCGAACCACGCCCTCGCCGAGCGCCACCGCCTGGCCGCACTGCTGGCCGCCGCCGGACCGGACGCGCCCACCCTCTGCGCCGGGTGGTCCACCCGGGACCTCGCCGCCCACCTGGTGATCCGCGAGCGGCGGCCGGACGCCGCCGCGGGCATCCGGGGCGGCCCGCTGGCCGGCTGGACGCACCGGGTGCAGGACTCCTACGCCGAGCGCCCGTACGAGGAGCTGGTCCGGATGTTCCGCGCCGGTCCGCCGACGCTCTCGCTGTTCTCCCTGCCCGGCGCGGACGAGGCGGCCAACACCGTCGAGTACTACGTGCACGCCGAGGACGTCGCCCGGGCCGGCGACGACCCTCGGCCCGGGTCGGTGCCGGCCGGCCGGGCCGAGGCGCTCTGGCGCCGGCTGTCGCTGCCCGCCCGGCTGGAGGCGGGCCGCCGCTCGCCGGTGCGGCTGGAGCTGTGCCACCCCGACGGCCGGAGCCTGACCGTCGGCCCGGCCGGGTCGCCGACCACCGTGCGGATCACCGGCGAGCCGGGCGAGCTGGTGCTCTTCGCCTTCGGCCGGGGCGCCCGCACCGAACTGCGGGTGGACGGCCCGTCGGACGCCGTCGAGGCGCTGCGCCACGCCCTCCCGCTCCCCGAGCGCGGGTAGCGGCCCGCCCCGGCTGCGGATGTCAGTGGTGGGGTGCAGACTCGCAGATGGCCGGGAAGGGCCGCCGCCGGGCCCCCTGCGGCGGCCCGCCCGGCCCCCTGCCCGTCGTTACCGTCTCCCTCGAAGGGACGCGACCCATGCTCACCACCGACTTCCCCGTCGGCTCCCCCTGCTGGATCGACCTCGGCAGCCCGGACCCGGCCGCCGCCGCCACGTTCTACGGGGCGGTGTTCGGCTGGACCTTCCGGTCGGCCGGTCCGGAGGCCGGCGGCTACGGCTTCCTCCAGTCGGACGGCCGGACGGTCGCGGCCGTCGGCCCGCTCACCGAGGAGGGCGCCCGGTCCGCCTGGACGACGTACTTCCGCACGCCGGACGCCGAGGCCACCGCCAAGGCCGTCGAGCAGGCCGGCGGCACCGTGAGGGTCCCGGCCTTCGACGTGATGGACGCCGGGCGGACGGCCCAGCTGACCGACCCGCAGGGCGCGCAGTTCGCGGTCTGGCAGCCCGGCGGCGCCGACGGTGGCGTCGGCGGTCTGGACGCCGTCTCCGAGGACGGCGCGCTGATCTGGGTCGAGCTGCACACCGGCGCGGTGGACGCCGGCTTCGACTTCTACCGGAGGGTCTTCGGCTGGCGCTCCGAGGACTTCCCGGCGCCCGGGATGACGTACAAGGTGCTGTCCTCCGCCGACGGCGATCTGCAGGCGACCACCTTCGGCGGCGTCGCCCCGGTGATGGACGCGTCCCAGCCGGCCAGCTGGACGCCGTACTTCGGCTCCTCCGACGTGGACGCGGTGGTCGCCCGGGCCACCGGCGCCGGGGCGACCGTGCTGATGGGCCCGGAGAGCGTCCCGGACGTCGGCCGGCTCGCCTGGCTGGCCGACCCGTTCGGCGCCCCGTTCGCCCTGATCAAGGGTGAACCGCCGAAGGACGCCTGAACCCCTGGCGCGCGCCCCGGTGGCCGGTCGGCCTCCGGGGCCCCCACCGTGCTTCCGCCGCTCCCGGCGCTGCGCCGGCCTCGCGGGCGCGGGGGGGCACGGCCCCACCGCCGGAGCGGAGGAGCGCGGGGTGGCACCGGCGCGGCGCGGACCTGCTGGCGGTGGCCGCCGGATCCTTGCCGGGGCCCCGCCCCCGCCGGCCCGGGGGACGGACTCAGCGGACCGGGTGCCCGGCCTCCCGCAGCGCGTTCTTGACCTCGCCGATCCGCAGGTCGCCGAAGTGGAAGACGCTTGCGGCCAGCACCGCGTCCGCGCCGGCCTCCACCGCCGGGGCGAAGTCGGCGAGCTTCCCGGCGCCGCCGGAGGCGATCACCGGGACGGACACGGCCCTGCGCACGGCCCGGATCAGCTCCAGGTCGTAGCCGTCCTTGGTGCCGTCCGCGTCCATCGAGTTGAGCAGGATCTCGCCGGCGCCCAGCTCCGCGGCGCGGCCGGCCCACTCGACGGCGTCCAGGCCGGTGCCTTGACGGCCGCCGTGGGTGGTGACCTCGAAGCCGGAGGCCGTCTCGGTGCCCTCGGGGCAGCGGCGGGCGTCCACCGACAGCACCAGCACCTGGCGGCCGAACCGCTGCGCGATCTCCCGGACCAGCTCGGGGCGGGCGATGGCGGCGGTGTTGACGCCGACCTTGTCGGCGCCGGCCCGCAGCAGCTTGTCGACGTCCTCGACGGCCCGGATGCCGCCGCCGACGGTGAGCGGGATGAACACCTGCTCGGCGGTGCGGCGGACCACGTCGTAGGTGGTCTCGCGGTCGCCGGAGGACGCGGTGATGTCGAGGAAGGTCAGCTCGTCGGCGCCCTCGGCGTCGTAGAGCCTGGCCATCTCGACCGGGTCCCCGGCGTCCCTCAGGTTCTGGAAGTTGACGCCCTTGACCACACGGCCAGCGTCGACGTCCAGGCAGGGGATGACACGTACTGCGAGGGTCACGGCTGATTGCCTTCCAGAGCTTCCAGGGTGGCGGCGAGCCCGGCGCGGTGGGCGTCGAGTTCGATCTCGACGAGCATCCGCGAGTCGACCAGGCTCTGGACCACCACGGCGGCGGCCACCGGCCGCACGGCACCGAAGAGGTCCTGGTGGGCCCGGCCCGCCGCGTCGATGTCACGGGGGTGGGTGAGGTACATCCGGGTGCGGACCACGTCGTCCGCCGTCAGACCGTACGCGGCCAGGGCCTCCAGCGCGTTGCCGAAGGCGGCCCGGGCCTGCTCGTAGGGGTCGCCCTCGCCGTACAGCACGCCGTCCACCAGCGGCCTGGCGCCGGCCACGTGGACGTGGTCCCCGGCGGCCACCGCCTGCGACGCGCCGAGGAGCTCCTCCCAGGAGGAGAACCCGCCGACCCGGCCGCGCACGATCCGACGTTCCGTCATCCCGAAACCGCCTCCAACGCCTCTTCGAGGGTGAACTTGTGCTCGTAGAGTGCCTTGCCGACGATCGCGCCCTCGACTCCCTCGCCGACCAGGCCGGCGATCGCCCGCAGGTCGTCCAGCGAGGAGACGCCGCCGGAGGCGACGACCGGCCGGTCGGTGGCGGCGCACACGTCGCGCAGCAGCTGGAGGTTGGGGCCGGTCAGGGTGCCGTCCCGGTTGACGTCGGTGACCACGTAACGGGCGCAGCCCTCGGCGTCCAGGCGGGCCAGCACCTCGAAGAGCTGGCCGCCCTCGCTGGTCCAGCCGCGGCCGCGCAGGGTGGTGCCGACCACGTCCAGGCCGACGGCGATCCGGTCGCCGTGCTCGGCGATGGCCTTGGCGACCCACTCCGGGCTCTCCAGGGCGGCGGTGCCGAGGTTGACCCGGGTGCAGCCGGTGGCGAGGGCGGCGGCCAGCGAGGCGTCGTCGCGGATGCCGCCGGACAGCTCGACCTTGATGTCGAGGGTGGCGGTGACCTCGCGCACCAGCTCGCGGTTGGAGCCGGTGCCGAAGGCGGCGTCGAGGTCGACCAGGTGCAGCCACTCGGCGCCGGCCTCCTGCCAGGCGAGGGCGGCGGCGAGCGGCTCGCCGAAGGAGGTCTCGGTGCCGGAGGCACCCTTGACCAGGCGGACGGCCTGCCCGTCCCGGACGTCGACGGCGGGCAGCAGTTCCAGGCGGCTCATGATCTACAACTCTTCCGTCGTCAGAGGGTGTTGACCCAGTTGGTCAGCAGGGCGGCGCCGGCGTCGCCGGACTTCTCGGGGTGGAACTGGGTGGCCCAGAGCGGGCCGTTCTCCACGGCCGCGACGAACGGCTGCCCGTGCGTGGACCAGGTGACCAGCGGCGGGTTGATCCGCGCGCTGTGCGTCTCCAGCTCCCAGTGCCGCACCCCGTAGGAGTGGACGAAGTAGAAGCGGGCGTCGGCGTCCAGGCCGGCGAACATCCGGTTGCCCTCGGGGGCGTCCACCGTGTTCCAGCCCATGTGCGGGACGACCGGCGCCTCCAGCGGCTCCACCGTGCCCGGCCACTCGTCGCAGCCGGCGGTCTCCACCCCGTGCTCGACGCCCTTCTCGAAGAGGATCTGCATGCCCACGCAGATGCCCATGACCGGCCGGCCACCGGCCAGCCGGCGGCCGACGATCCAGTCCCCGCGGACCGACTTCAGTCCGCGCATGCAGGCCTCGAAGGCGCCGACGCCGGGGACGAGCAGGCCGTCGGCGTCCATCGCGGCCTGGTAGTCCGAGGTGACGGTGACGTTCGCCCCGGTCCGCTCCAGGGCGCGCTGCGCCGAGCGGAGGTTGCCCGAGCCGTAGTCGAGCACCACGACGTTCTTGCCCATGTTCAGGTGTCCAGTCTTTCGTTCGCTCGACGGTTACAGGCGCATCAGGCCGGAGGCCAGGCACATCGCCGAGCCCAGCGCGAGGACGAGGATGACGCCCTTCGACTGCTTCTGCTTCCAGAACGAGATGACGCCGCCGGCCAGGAAGAGCCCGACGAAGAGGAGGACGATCGTCACGTTGTTCACAGCGCACCCTTGGTCGACGGGAGGATGCCGTCCGCGCGCGGGTCGCGCTCGGCGGCGTACCGCAGGGCCCGGGCCAGCGCCTTGAACTGGCACTCCACGATGTGGTGGGCGTTGCGTCCGTAGGGTACGTGGACGTGCAGGGCGATCTGCGCCTGGGCCACGAAGGACTCCAGGATGTGCCGGGTCATGGTGGTGTCGTAGGCGCCGATCATCGGCGCCATGTTCTCCGGCTCGCTGTGCACCAGGTAGGGGCGGCCGGAGAGGTCGACGGTGACCTGGGCGAGCGACTCGTCCAGCGGCACGGTGCAGTTGCCGAACCGGTAGATGCCGACCTTGTCGCCGAGGGCCTGCTTGAAGGCGGCGCCGAGCGCGAGGGCGGTGTCCTCGATGGTGTGGTGGGTGTCGATGTGCAGGTCGCCGTCGGTCTTCACGGTGAGGTCGAAGAGTCCGTGGCGCCCGAGCTGGTCGAGCATGTGGTCGTAGAAGCCGACGCCCGTGGAGATGTCGGTCCTGCCGGTGCCGTCCAGGTCTATCTCGACCAGGACGGACGTCTCCTTGGTGGTGCGCTCGACGCGTCCGGTACGGCTCATTGCGGGGTTACAGCTCCTTGATCACAAGTCGGACGGCGGCCAGGAAGGCGTCGTTCTCGGCGGGGGTGCCGGCGGTGACGCGCAGCCACCCGGGAACGCCGTTGTCGCGGACCAGGACGCCGTGGTCGAGGATCGCCCGCCAGACGGCGTGGGTGTCGGCGAAGCGGCCGAACTGGACGAAGTTGGCGTCCGAGTCGGTCACCTCCAGGCCGAGCCCGCGCAGGGCCTCGACCAGCCGGTCGCGCTCGTCCTTGAGCCGGCCGACGTAGCCGAGCAGGGTGTCGGTGTGCTCCAGGCAGGCCAGCGCGGTCGCCTGGGTGACGGCCGACAGGTGGTACGGCAGGCGCACCAGCTGCACCGCGTCCACCACCGCCGGGTCGGCGGCGAGGTAGCCCAGGCGCAGCCCGGCCGCGCCGAAGGCCTTGGACATGGTGCGGGTGACCACCAGGCGGGGGCGGCCCTCGATCAGCGACAGCAGCGAGGCGCGGTGCGAGAACTCGACGTAGGCCTCGTCGACCACCACCAGGCTGGGCCGGGCGGCCTGCGCCGCCTCGTACAGCCGCAGCACGGTGTCGGCCGCGACGGCGGTGCCGGTCGGGTTGTTCGGCGAGCAGACGAACACCACGTGCGGCCGGTGCTCGGCGATCGCCGCGACGGCGGCGTCCACGTCGATCGTGAAGTCGTCGCCGCGCGGGCCGGAGATCCAGCCGGTGCCGGTGCCGCGGGAGATCAGCGCGTGCATCGAGTACGAGGGCTCGAAGCCGAGCGCGGTGCGCCCGGGGCCGCCGAAGGTCTGGAGCAGCTGCTGGAGCACCTCGTTGGAGCCGTTGGCGGCCCAGACGTTCTCCCGGGCGACGGCGTGGCCGGTGGTCCGGGTGAGGTACCCGGCCAGGCCCTCGCGCAGCTCGACCGCGTCCCGGTCGGGGTAGCGGTTGAGGTGGCGGGCGGCCTCGGCGACCCGCTCGGCGATCCGGGCCACCAGCTCCTCGGGGAGCGGGTAGGGGTTCTCGTTGGTGTTCAGCTGGACCGGGACGTCGAGCTGCGGGGCGCCGTAGGGCGACTGGCCGCGCAGCTCGTCCCGGACGGGGAGGTCGTCGATCGTGGTCACGTGCCCGGCACACTCCAGTCGAATCGGGCCTTGATCGCGTCGCCGTGACCGGGCAGGTCCTCGGCGTCCGCCAGGTTGACCACGTGCGCGGCGATGCCGGCCAGCGCCTCGCGGTCGTACTCGACGACCTGGACGCCGCGCAGGAAGGTCTGCACGGACAGGCCCGCGGAGTGGCAGGCGCAGCCGCCGGTGGGTAGCACGTGGTTGGAGCCGGCCGCGTAGTCGCCGAGCGAGACCGGGGTGTACCGGCCGATGAAGATCGCGCCCGCGTTGCGGACCTCCGCGGCGACCGCGTGCGCGTCCCGGGTCTGGATCTCCAGGTGCTCGGCCGCGTAGGCGTTGACCACGGCCAGGCCCTGCTCCAGGTCGTCGACCAGGATGATGCCGGACTGCCGGCCGCCGAGGGCCTCGGCCACCCGCTCGGCGTGCCTGGTCCGGGCGACCTGGGCCTTCAGCTCGGCCTCGACCGCGTCGGCGAGCGCCACCGAGTCGGTGACCAGCACCGAGCCCGAGGTCGGGCCGTGCTCGGCCTGGCTGATCAGGTCGGCGGCGACCTCCACCGGGTCGGCGCTGTCGTCGGCGAGGACGGCGATCTCGGTCGGCCCGGCCTCGGAGTCGATGCCGATCCGGCCGGCGAAGTAGCGCTTGGCGGCGGCCACGTAGATGTTGCCCGGGCCGGTGACCATGTTCACCGGCTCGCACTCCTCGGTGCCGAGCGCGAACATCGCAACCGCCTGGGCACCGCCGACCGCGTACACCTCGGTGACGCCGAGCAGCGCGCAGGCCGCCAGGATCGTCGGGTGCACCCGACCGCCGAACGCCTTCTGCGGCGGCGAGGTCACCGCGATGCCGCGGACGCCCGCCTCCTGGGCCGGCACCACGTTCATCACAACGGAGGACGGGTAGACGGCCAGACCGCCCGGGACGTACAGGCCGACCCGGTCCACCGGAACCCAGCGCTGGGTCACCGTGCCGCCCGGCACCACCTGGGTGGTGTGCCCCTCGCGGCGCTGGTCGGCGTGGACCAGCCGGGCCCGGCGGATCGACTCCTCCAGCGCGGCGCGCACCTTCGGGTCCAGCTCCGCGAGGGCCTCGGCGAGCTGCTCGGCCGGGACCCGGGTCGACTCCAGCCGCACGCCGTCGAAGCGTTCGGTGATCTCGATCAGCGCCGCGACCCCGCGATGATGCACGTCCTCGGCGATCGGGCGCACCGTCTCCAGGGCGGCCGCGACGTCGAAGTCGGCACGGGGCAGCAGGTCGCGCGGGTCGTCGAGCGAGCCGCGCAGATCGATTCGAGAGATCACGCCACCCAGTGTAAGGAGTGGCCGGAACGGACGGTCCCGCATTTCAGTCCGTGATACGAAGGGCGAGACGACCGGGGGACGCGGGGGGAAACATGACGGAACGGGCACCGGACGGCTGGACGGCGGCCGAGCAGGCGCTGTGGCAGGCGTTCCGGCACGGGCGGATCCACGACCTGCGCACCGGCGACCCCGCGCGGGACGACCCGTTCGGCGGGGCCGTCTGGGGCGCCGGGCGGACGATCCGCGCCGAGGTGCTCTCCCGGCTGCTGCTGGACGGGCCCGCCGCCGTCCCCGGCCGGGTCGCCTCGCTGAAGCTGACCGGCGCGCTGGTCACCGGCCCGCTGCGGCTGGCCGGCGGCACCATCGGGCACTACGTCGAACTGCACGACTGCCGCTTCGACCAGAAGATCCTGATGTCCGAGGCCGAGGCCGGCACCCTGCGGCTGGTCGGCTGCCTGCTCCCGCGGCTGGAGGCCTCCCGGCTGGTCACCTCCGGGGACCTCCACCTGGCCCGCTGCCGCATCCCGCAGGGCGTCCGGCTCACCGACGCCCGGATCGGCACCGACCTGCTGCTGAACCAGGCCGTCCTCGGCAGCGACCGGTTCGGCCGGGCGCTGTCCGCCGACGGCCTCGCCGTCAGCCAGGACTTCGAGGCCGAGCGGCTGGAGTCCGTCGGCGAGCTGAGCCTGCGCACCGCCCGGATCGGCGGCCGGTTCTCGCTGCGCGGCGCCCTGCTGCGGGCCGTCCCCGACAACCCCAACGCGCTCAACGCCCCGCGAATAACCGTCGGCCACACCCTGTACCTGAGCAGCTCCGCCGACCGCGGCTGGTCCGACTCGCAGTCCTACTACGGCTCCGGCTACGGCCAGGTCGTCCCGCCCGGCGCCGCCAGCACGCCGTTCCGGGCGCACGGCCGGGTCCGGCTCTCCGACGGCCGGTTCGAGAACGCCTGCCTGATCTCCGGCGCCGAGTTCCACCTCGGCGAGGGCGAGGAGCTGGCGCTGCGCCGGATCCAGACCCCCGAGCTGCGGTTCACCTGCCGCACCCCGCCCACCGGGACGGTCTCGCTCTCCCGCGCCCGGGTCGGCAACCTGGTCGACGCTCCCGACGCCTGGCCCCGGGGCAAGCACCTGGGCCTCACCGGCTTCACCTACGAGTGCCTGCGCCCCGCCGCGCCGTTCACCGTCCAGCAGCGGATCGCCTGGCTGGAGAGCGCCTCGGTGGAGTTCCAGCCGGAGTCCTACGAGCAGCTCGCCGCCGCGCTGCGCCGGGACGGCGCCGACGACGACGCCCGCGAGGTGCTCTACGCCAAGCAGCGCCGCCGCCGGCAGACCCTGCCGCTGCCGGCCCGGCTCTGGGGCCGGATCCAGGACGCCACCGTCGGCTACGGCTTCCGCCCCGGCCGGGCCGCCCTCTGGCTGCTGCTCGCCTGGGCGCTCGGCAGCCTCTACTTCGCCACCCACCGGCTCCAGCCGCTCAAGGCCGACGAGCGGCCGCACTGGAACCCGGTGCTGTACGCGCTCGGCCAGCTGCTGCCGGTCGTCGACCTGGGCCAGGCCGGCTGGAACCCCGGCGGGGCCGCCCAGTGGGTCTCCGCCGGTCTGGTCGTGGTCGGCTGGGTCCTGGCCACCACCGTCGCCGCCGGCGCCACCCGGATGCTCCAGCGCGGATAACCCCGAGGCGCCGGTGCCGTCGGGGGAACTACGCTGTCCGCCGTGACAGAACGGCTGCCGCTCTTCCCGCTGAACACCGTGCTCTACCCGGGCCTGGTCATGCCCCTGAACGTCTTCGAGGAGCGCTACCGCCGTCTCGTCGCCGATCTGCTGGACGGGCCCGAGGACCGGCCGCGCCGCTTCGGCGTGCTCGCCATCAAGGACGGCCGCGAGGTCGCCCCGGTCCGCCCGGACGAGGGCCCGGCCGGCCCGCTGGACGGCCTCGGCACCGCGACCGGCGACCCGCTGGAGGCGCTGCACCACATCGGCTGCGTCGCGGACGTCACCTCCGTCCAGCCGCAGCCCGACGGCCGCTACGAGCTGCTGGTGACCGGCACCACCCGGTTCCGGCTGCGCTCGGTCGAGGTCGGCGGCCCCTACCTGGTCGGTGAGGCGGAGGCGATCGAGGAACGCCCCGGCGAGGGCTCCGGCGCGCTGGCCGCCGAGGTCGAGCGGGCCTTCCGCACCTACCAGCAGCGGCTCGCCGGCGCCCGGGAGGCCAGCACCGTCGGCCGCCAGGAGCTGCCCGACGACCCGCAGGTGCTGTCCTACCTGGTCGCCGCGGCGGCCGTGCTGGAGGTCCCGCTCAAGCAGCGGCTGCTCGCCAGCCCGGACAACGCCCAGCGGCTGCGGGCCGAGCTCGAGCTGCTGCGCCGCGAGAGCGCGGTGCTGGGCTGGCTGCCCTCGCTGCCGGCCGTCAACCTGACCCGCCAGTCCTTCAGCCCCAACTGATCGCGGAGGCCCCGTGGCCAAGAAGCCGAAGAAGGGCGGTCAGGGCACGCCCGCGACGGCCGCCCTGGAGACCGCCGCCGTGCCGTTCACCGTGCACGCCTACCCGCACGACCCGGCGGCCGCCTCGTACGGCGGCGAGGCCGCCGAGGCGCTGGGGGTGCCCGCCGAGCGGGTGTTCAAGACCCTGGTCGCCGAGGTCGACGGCGTCCTGACGGTGGGCGTCGTCCCGGTGGCCGGCAAGCTCGACCTCAAGGCCCTGGCCGCGGCGGTCGGCGGCAAGCGCGCCGCGATGGCCGATCCGGCCGCCGCAGAACGCAGCAGCGGTTACGTCCTCGGCGGCATCTCGCCGCTCGGCCAGCGCCGCCCGCTGCGCACGGTCGTCGACGCGAGCGCGCTGACCCACCCCACCGTCTACGTCTCCGCCGGCCGCCGCGGGCTGGAGGTCGAACTCTCCCCCGCCCACCTCGTCTCGCTCACCGGGGCCCGCACCGCCGCCATCGCCCGCTGACCGGCCGCGGGACCCGTGGCCCGTGGCCCGGCCCGGGGCGGGCCCGGCGCTGAGCGCCGTCAGCCCTCCCGCCGGTCCTCCGGCGGCACGGCCGCGCCCGCGACCGGGGGTCCCGGCACCCAGTACGGCGGCGGGTCCTCCTCGCGCTTGCCGAAGGCCGCCGACAGCGCCAGCAGCAGCACCATCGCCGCCATCGGCCACGCCAGCACCGCGCCGTACGCCCCGAGGTCGATGTCCGCCCGGAAGTGCCCGCCGTTGCCGACCCGCCGCGCCTGCGCGACGAGGTCCCGGCTCGGCCCGAGCCACCTCCCGAGCCCCCAGGCGCCCACCGAGGCCAGCAGGCCGCCGACCGCCAGCCCGACGGCCACCGCGATCCCGCCGCCGCGCTTGCGGGTGAACAGGAACGCGCCCAGCGCCGTCAGCACGCCCATCCCCAGGCCGATCAGCACGAAGACGCTGTCGGCCCCGGCCCGCTGCTCGCCCTCCGGGTCCCCGTAGAGGATCTTGTTGCCGTCCACCACCAGCGGCACCTTGGGCGCCAGCCAGACCCACAGCCCTGCCATCACGACGCCCAGCACCAGACAGGCCAGCACGGTGGCCGCCCCGATCCTCAGCTCGGGCAGCAACCGCTGCGCCAGCGGCTCGGCCGGCCCGGCCTTCACGGGCACCCCGGCCGCCCCGGGCGGCAGCCCGTACGGCTCGGAGGCGGGCGCGGGCGCGGCGTACGGATCACGCGTGGCGTACGGATCACGGTCGGCGGCGTACGGGGCGGGCACGGCGTCCGCCACGGAATCGGGGCCGCCGTCGGCGCGCGCGGGATCCGGAGGTGTGTTCGGTACGGTCACGCCCCCATCGTTTCACGGTCACCACCGCCACGACCCGGCCACCCACCGAACCGGCCGGCCCGGCGGCGGCCCCTACCGGCGGGTCGCCCGCCGGTAGGCCCAGGTGGCGACGGCCAGCGAGACCACGCCCACCGCCGCGCACACCCCGAGGTCCGCGACCACCGCCGCCCAGTCCGGCTCCGGCCGGAACGTCCGGGCGAACGCCTCGACCGCGTAGGTGGACGGCAGCAGGCCGCGCAGCCACAGCACCGGCTCCGGCAGGTGGTCGACCGGCAGGACGCCGAGCAGCAGGGCCGCCGACATGCCGAGCTGCCCGAGCATGGTGGCGATCTCCTGCCGGGGCGCGAGCAGCCCGCAGGCCGCCCCGAGCCCGGCGAGCGCCGCCCCGGCCAGCGGCACGACCGCCAGCAGCACCCAGAGCTGTCCGAGCGGCAGCCCGAACATGATCGCGCCCGCGCCCGCCGTGACCAGCGTCCCGGGCAGGGTGAAGGAGGCGAACGCGGCGGCCGCGCCGAGCACCACCGAGGCGGCCGGCACCGGCAGCGTCGCGTAGTGGTCCAGCCCGCCGCTGGCCCGCAGCCGCCCGAAGTACTGGGCGAGCAGGTTGAGCGCCACGAAGGCGACCACCAGCACGCTGGAGCCGGACACCACGTACCGGGCGGCCGAGGTCTGCCCGGCGTCGACGACGCCCCGCATCATCACCAGGATGCCCAGCGACTGGAAGGTGGCCACGAACAGCAGCGGGATCCGGGCCACCCGGGCCCGGGCGAGCTGCGCCCGGTAGACGGCCGCGAGGGCGGGCAGCAGCCGGGCGGCGGGGGCGAGCGGGGCGGGCCCGCCGGCCGCGGCCGGGGTGGTCCGCGGCGGTGCCGAGAGCAGCGTCACTTGGCCAGTCCTCCGTGGCGGCCGCCCAGCTTGAGGTAGGCGTCCTCAAGGCTCGGGGTGGCCAGGGTGAAGTCGTCCAGGGCGGCGAAGGCCGGGCCGGTGGTGACGGCCGAGACCAGTTCGCGGGCCTGCTCGGGGGTGGTGCGGACGGTCCAGCGCCGGCCGGTGCGTTCGGCCCGCTCGGCCAGCGCGGCCACCGCGGGGACGCCCAGCGGTGCCTCGTCCCGCCAGACCAGGTCCAGCCGGACGTCGCCGTCGACCAGGGCCTTGAGCCCGCCGGGGGTGTCGCAGGCGATCACCCGGCCCTCGTCGATCACCGCGACCCGGTCCAGCACGGTCTCCGCCTCGATCACGTTGTGGGTGACCAGGAGCACGGTGGTGGAGCGTTCGGCCCGGCGGCGCTCGACCGCCGCCCAGACGGACCGCCGCGCGATCGGGTCCATCCCGGTGGTCGGCTCGTCGAGGACGAGCAGCGGCCGGTCACCGACCAGGGTGGCGGCGAAGCAGGCGAGCCGGCGCTGGCCGCCGGAGAGCTTGGCGAGCGGCCGGTGGGCGAGCGGCTCCAGGGCCAGTTCGGTGATGACCGCGTCGGCGGCGGCCCGGGCCTCGGCGCGGCCGAGGCCGCGCAGCCGCCCGGTGGTCTCGGCGGCGAGGGCGACGGTCAGCTCGTCGAGCGCGGAGGACTCCTGGCCGAGGTAGCCGAGCAGCCGGGCGGCCCGTTCGGGGTGGCGGACCACGTCGTGGCCGAGGATCTCGATGCTGCCGGAGTCGGGCCGCAGCAGGCCGGTGAGCTGGCGGACCAGGGTGGACTTGCCCGCGCCGTTGGGTCCGAGCAGACCGAAGATCTCGCCCTGCCGGACGGTCAGCGTGATGCCGTCGTTGGCCCGGATGTCGGTGGCGGCGGCGCCGCGCCCGGCGCGGTACGTCCGGACCAGGTCGCGTACGGCGCAGCACGGCGCGGTCTCCTGGGGTGCCCGCCCGGCCGTCTCGCTCACGTCCGAAGACTCTACGCGGTGCAACCGGCGAACCGGACAACGGGGCCCGTTCCGCCCCGCTCCCGGCGGCCCGCCGCAGGTCAGTCGTCGACGACGACCAGGTGCCCGCCGGGGACCCGGGTGGCGAGCTCCTTCCAGAAGCCGGCCCGGATGGCGTACCGGTCGTGCTCGTCGATCTGGTCGTCCTTGTGCGCGAGCAGGCCGAACCGGGCGGCGTAGCGCAGCAGCTCGCCGTCGACCCGGTGCGGGATGCGCGGGTAGTCGGGCCACAGCACGGTGAGCCGTTCGACGTCGCCGACCCGGGTGGTCCAGCGGCGGGCGAAGACCTGGCCGACCTCGTGGGCGTCGCCGCCGATGGAGGTGATGTCCTCCTCGCGGTCGGCCCAGCGCTGTTCGGCGGTGGTGAGCTGGGCGAGGGTGGGCAGGCCGTCGCCGGCGGTGACGGCGGGCTCCTGGACGGGGCGCTCGATCCAGCCCCGGTCGGAGGACCAGCGCAGCACCGGGCCGGTCTGGTGGCGGTCGGCGGCGGTGGCCAGCCGGTCGGCGCTGCGCCCGGCGAGGTCCTTGGGGGTGGGGACGACCTTGAGCCCGGCGGCGGCCGGCTGGGGGCGTCCGTTGACGGCCGGGACGGCCGCCGCGGCGACGGCGACGGCCGCGGCGGGGGCCCCGGCGGCGGGGCGGCCGGGCACCGGGGCGGCGGGCAGCGGGTCGGGCAGGCCGGCCGGGGGCCCGGCGGGCGGGGCGGCGAGGATCTTGGCGATCTCGTGCCGGGCGCCGGGCGCGGGGAAGACGCTGGAGGTGTCGCGCAGGCTGAAGGATCCCTCGATCCACTCGCGGTCCAGCACCCGCCGCTCGTCGGCCTCGCCGACGAGGTCCTCGGACTGGTTGAAGTCGCCGTCGGCGGCCTGGAGCGCCCAGAGGTGGACGACGACGCCGTGCTCCTTGGCGGACATCATGCCGGGCAGCAGGTCGCCGTCGCCGGTGATCAGCACGACGTCGGCGCAGGCCCGGTTGCGGGCGAGTTCGGAGAGTTCGGCGTGCATCGCGGCGTCGACGCCCTTCTGCACCCAGCGGCCCTCGGCCCGGGTGAGCGCGCCCAGCCGGACGGTGACCCGGGGCAGCACCCGCAGCCGCCGGTGCTCGGGCATCGGGCGGCGCTCGGGCGCGGCGTCGAACCAGTAGATCCGCAGCAGCGGGAGGCCGGTCTCGGCCTCGGCGCGCTCGCGCAGGGCGGCGATCAGCGCGACGTGGTCGACGGTGACCTTGGACCGGGAGGGGTCACCGGCGAGCAGGCTGGCGGCGGCGCCCAGCAGGTATCCGGCGTCCACCAGGACGACACAGCGGTCCATCGCGCACCTCTTTCCGCTCGCCCTCGGGGTGGGGCTCCGCCGGGCCGGCGGAGCCGGGGTGGGCGCGCTCCGCCCGGCGTCCGGGCGGGGTGGGGGTGAGGGGGTGCCCGCAGCCGCCCGATCGTTGGGTCACCTTTTCCCCCTGACCCGCCCGCCGAACCTCGGGGTTCCGTCGCTGTCCCGCAACGGAACGAAGGGCCCCGTCCACGAGCGGACGGGGCCCTTCGACGCGACGCGGCAGGTCAGCCCCGGAGTTCGGCGGCGACCAGCTCGGCGAGCTGGACGGCGTTGAGGGCGGCGCCCTTGCGCAGGTTGTCGTTGGAGATGAACAGCGACAGGCCGTGCTCGACCGTCTCGTCGGCCCGGATCCGGCCGACGTAGCTCGGGTCGCGGCCGGCGGCCTGGAGCGGGGTGGGGATCTCGCTCAGCTCGACGCCGGGGGCGGCGGCGAGCAGCTCGGCCGCGCGCTCGGGGCTGATCGGGCGCTCGAAGCGGGCGTTGATCTGCAGCGAGTGGCCGGAGAAGACCGGGACGCGCACGCAGGTCCCGGCCACCTTGAGCTCGGGGATGCCGAGGATCTTGCGGCTCTCGTGGCGGAGCTTCTGCTCCTCGTCGGTCTCGTTGGAGCCGTCCTCGACGATCGAGCCGGCCAGCGGCAGGACGTTGAAGGCGATCGGGCGCCGGTAGACCTTGGGCTCGGGGAAGTCCACCGCCGAGCCGTCGTGGGCGAGCGCGGCGGCGCCGTCGACGACCTTGGAGGCCTGGTCCTGGAGCTCGGCCACGCCGGCCACGCCGCTGCCGGAGACGGCCTGGTAGGTGGAGACGACGAGGGCGGCGAGGCCGGCCTCCTCGTGCAGCGGGCGCAGCACGGGCATGGCGGCCATCGTGGTGCAGTTCGGGTTGGCGATGATGCCCTTGGGGCGGTCGGCGATCGCCTGCGGGTTGACCTCGGAGACGACCAGCGGCACCTCGGGGTCGCGGCGCCAGGCGGAGGAGTTGTCGATGACGACGGCCCCGGCGGCGGCGACCTTGGGGGCGAGCTCCTTGGAGGTGGAGCCGCCGGCGGAGAAGATCACGATGTCCAGGCCGGTGTAGTCGGCCGTGGCCGCGTCCTCGACGGTGACCTCGGCGCCCTGCCACGGCAGGGTGCGCCCGGCCGAGCGGGCCGAGGCGAACAGCCGCAGCTGCTCCACCGGGAGGTTGCGCTCGGCCAGGATCTCGCGGACCACGCCGCCGACCTGACCGGTGGCCCCGACAATGCCGATCTTCATCCGACTACTCCTCTTGATGTTGCCGTTCACAGCCGCACTCCGCCCATCATGCCTTGTCACGGGCGTCGGACGATCCGGTATTTCACCCTGTGGTCCTCAGTGGTCCAGACCACTGAGCAGTTCCAGCGCCCGCCCGACCTCCGCCGGACCGGCCGGCAGCAGCGGCAGCCGGACGTCCGGCGTCGGAATCCGCCCCTGCGCGTGCAGCACCCCCTTGACCACCGCCGGGTTCGGTGCGGCGAAGGCCGCCACCGCCAGCGGGGCCAGCCGGTGGCCCAGCGCCCGGGCGCGCACCGCGTCCCCGGCCCGCCAGGCCTCGGCCAGCTCGACGTACCGCGCGGTGGCCAGGTGGGCGGAGGCCAGGATGCCGCCGTCCGCGCCCAGCGCCAGCAGCGGCGCGAGCACCGCGTCGTCCCCGCCCAGCACCGAGAACCCGGCGGGGGCGCCGGCCAGCAGCTCCACCACCGCCTGGTCCACCCCGCCCGTCGCGTACTTCACGCCCACCACCCCGGGCAGCGCGGCCAGTTCCAGCAGCGCGGCGCCGGACAGCTCCTGCCCGGTCCGGTACGGGATGTGGTAGAAGACCAGCGGCACCGAGCTGGCCTCGGCCAGCACCCGGAAGTGCGCCACCGTCCCGGCCTCGCCCGGCCGGACGAAGGACGGCACGGTGACCAGCGCGCCCGCCGCCCCCGGCACCCGACCGGCCAGCCCGGCCAGCTCCTCGGCGGCCACGGCGGTGCCCGGCCCGCCCGCACCGACCAGCAGCGGCACCCCCCGGGCGGCGCAGACCGCCGCGCAGACCTCGACCACCGCGCTCCGCTCGGCCGGGGTCAGCGCGGCCGGCTCGCCGGTGGTGCCGAGCGCCACCAGCCCGGCCGCGCCGTCGTCCAGCAGCGAGCCGGCCAGCTTCTCCAACGCGTCCAGCGCCACCGAGCCGTCGGCCGCGAACGGGGTGACCAGCGGGACGAGAATGCCCTTGAGTTCCATGCCCACGATCCTGCGGTCGGGCGATCCCGCAGGTCCAGTTCATGTTTCCGACGCTTCTCGTAAGCTGAGCCGATGCTCGACGTCCGACGCCTGCGCCTGCTGCGCGAACTCGCCCACCTCGGCACCATCGCCGCCGTCGCCGAGGCGCTCAGCTTCAGCCCCTCGGCGGTCTCCCAACAGCTGTCCGTGCTGGAGAAGGAGGCCGGCGTCCCGCTGCTCGAACGCACCGGCCGCCGGGTCGCCCTCACCCCGGCCGGCCGCAACCTGGTCCGGCACGCCGAGGCCGTGCTCGAGCGGCTGGAGCAGGCGGACGCCGAACTCGCCCACGCCCGCGAGGGCCTGGCCGGCCCGCTGCGGATCGGCACCTACCCGTCGGCGGCCCGCGCGATCATCCCCGCCGTCCTCGCCGAGCTGGCCGGCTGGCACCCGGGGCTGGAGCCGATGGTCACCGAGGTCGACCCGGCCGCGGTCGCGGCGGCGCTGCGCGCGGGCGAGCTGGACGTGGCGCTGGTGCACGAGTACGACCTGGTCCCGGCCGACCCGGAGCCCGGTCTGGCGGTGACCCGGCCGATCTTCACCGAGCCGATGTACCTCGCGGCCCGCGCCCCCGGCGCCGTCGCCGACCAGCGCGCCGAACCGTGGATCCTCGCCCCGCCGGGCACCCTGTGCCACAGCATGGCCGTCCGCGCCTGCGAGAGCGCCGGCTTCGCGCCCCGGATCCGCCACCAGATCGACGACTTCGCCACCGTGCTCGCCCTGGTCGCGGCCGGGCAGGGAGTGGCGCTGGTCCCCCACCTGGGCATCGACCGGCCGCCGCCCGGGGTCGTCCTCACCCGGCTGCCGATGTACCGCCGCACCCGCACCGCCTTCCGCGCCGGCGCCGGGGCGCACCCCGCGATCTCCGCCTTCGTCTCCGCCCTGCACTCGGCCGTCCCCGCCCCGCTGCGCAACTCGGCCTGAAGCGGCGGGCACGGGGACGCCCACCCGACCGGCCCCGGCGCGGAAGGCCCGCTCGGCCGGTCGGGCGGCGCCGCCCGACGGGCGGTTCAGCTCGTCGGGCAGCTCGGCCCGGCGGGCGTTTCAGCTCGTCAGGCAGCTCGGCCCGAGCAGCTGCTTCAGGTCGCCGAACAGCGCCGGGTCCGACTTCACCCGGTGCCGGTCCAGCCGCAGCACCGTCGTCTTGTTCCGCGCCTCCAGCCGGACCCGGACCTCGGTCGTCCCCTTGTGGCTGCTCAGCACCTCGCCGAGCCGCGCCACCAGCGGCGGCGTCACCTTCCCGGTCGGGATGTTGATGACGATCGGCGCCTCGGCGTGCGCGTTCGACAGGTCGGGGACGGTCAGCTCCATGCCCATCAGCCGGGGCACGTCCTCCCGCTTGTCCAGCTTGCCGCGGACGAACACCACCGCGTCCTCGACCAGCTGCGAGGACACCAGCTGGTAGCTGGCGGGGAAGAACATGCAGTCGATCGAGCCCGCGAGGTCCTCGACCGTCGCGATCGCCCAGGCGTTGCCCTGCTTGGTCATCTTCCGCTGGAGGCCCGAGATGATGCCGCCGATGGTGACGATCGTCCCGTCCGGCCGCTCCGCCAGGTCGGCCACCGCGCAGTCCGCCTTGTCGGCGAGCACGTGCTCGATGCCGTGCAGGGGGTGCGAGGAGACGTACAGGCCGAGCATCTCCCGCTCCTGGGTGAGCAGGAAGGACTTCTCCCACTCCTCCTCGGAGAAGACCACGTCCAGCCCGAAGCTCGGCTCGTCGCTCGTCGCGTCGCCGCCGAAGAGGTCGAACTGTCCCTCGGCCTCCTTGCGCTTGATGCCGACGACGTTGTCGATCATCGGCTCGAACTGCGCGGTCAGGCCCTTGCGGGTGTGCCCGAGCGAGTCGAAGGAACCGGCCTTGATCAGCGATTCGACGGTCCGCTTGTTGCAGACCACCGACTCCACCTTGTCCAGGAAGTCCGGGAAGGAGGAGAACTTGCCCTTGGTCTTCCGGGTCCGGATCATCGACTCGACGACCGGCCCGCCGACGTTGCGGATGGCGGTCAGACCGAACCGCACCGTGGTGTCCCCGTGCGGCGTGAAGTCGGCGTCCGACTCGTTCACGTCCGGCGGCAGGACGTTGATGCCCATCTTCCGGCACTCGTTGAGGTAGACCGCCGACTTGTCCTTGTCGTCCTTGACCGAGGTCAGCAGGCCGGACATGTACTCGGCCGGGTAGTTGGCCTTGAGGTACGCCGTCCAGTACGAGACCAGCCCGTACCCCGCGGTGTGGGCCTTGTTGAACGCGTAGCCGGAGAAGGGGACCAGGACGTCCCAGACCGCCTGGATCGCCGCGTCCGAGTAGCCGCGCTCCCGGCAGCCCTTCTGGAACGGGACGAACTCGGCCTCCAGGATCTCCTTCTTCTTCTTGCCCATCGCCCGGCGCAGCAGGTCGGCCTGGCCGAGCGAGTAGCCGGCCAGGATCTGCGCGGCCTTCTGCACCTGCTCCTGGTAGACGATCAGGCCGTAGGTGGGCCGGAGCACCTCCTCCAGGGGCTTCTCCAGCTCCGGGTGGATCGGGGTGATCTCCTGCTGGCCGTTCTTGCGCAGCGCGTAGTTGGTGTGCGAGTTGACGCCCATCGGGCCGGGTCGGTACAGCGCCAGCACCGCGGAGATGTCTTCGAAGTTGTCGGGCTTCATCAGGCGCAGCAGCGAGCGCATGGGGCCGCCGTCGAGCTGGAAGACGCCGAGGGTGTCACCGCGGGCGAGGAGTTCGTAGGTCGGCTTGTCGTCGAGCGGCAGCTTGAGCAGCTCGATCTTCTCGCCCTTGTTCTTCTCGATCGCCTTGACGGCGTCGTCCATGATCGTCAGGTTGCGCAGGCCGAGGAAGTCCATCTTGAGGAGCCCGAGGCCCTCACAGGTGGGGTAGTCGAACTGCGTGATGGTGACGCCGTCGGTGTGCCGGGTCCAGACCGGGATGTGGTCGGTGAGCGGCTCGGCGGACATGATGACGCCCGCCGCGTGCACACCGGGCTGGCGGATCAGGCCCTCGATGCCGCGCGCGGTGTCGATCACCTTCCGCACGTCGGGGTCGTTCTCGTACAGCCCGCGGATCTCGCCGGCCTCGCTGTAGCGCGGGTGCGAGGAGTCGGTGATCCCGGACAGCGGGATGCCCTTGCCCATGACGTCCGGCGGCATCGCCTTGGTGATCCGGTCGCCCATCGCGTAGGGGTAGCCGAGGACCCGCGAGGAGTCCTTGATGGCGGCCTTCGCCTTGATGGTGCCGTACGTGACGATCATGGCGACCTTGTCGGAGCCCCACTTCTCCGTCACGTACCGGATCACGTCACCGCGCCGGCGCTCGTCGAAGTCGATGTCGACGTCGGGCATGGAGATGCGCTCGGGGTTGAGGAAGCGCTCGAAGATCAGGCCGTGCGGGATCGGGTCGAGGTCGGTGATGCCCATGGCGTACGCGACCAGCGAGCCGGCCGCCGAACCACGGCCGGGGCCCACCGCGATGCCCTGCCCCTTCGCCCACATGATGAAGTCGGCGACCACGAGGAAGTACGCCGGGAACCCCATCTGGATGATGGTGTCCATCTCGTACTCGGCGAGCTTCTTGTGCTCCTCGTCGTACCCGTTCGGGAAGCGCCAGTCCATGCCCTCCCAGACCTTGGACCTGAAGAAGTCCGCCTCGGACTCGAAGCCCTCCGGGATCGGGAAGCGCGGCATGAGGTTGCGGAACTCGAACATGCCCGTGGTGTCGACCCGCTCGGCCACCAGCAGCTGGCTGTTGCGGCAGCCCTCCTGCCAGGCGTCCGACTGGTCCAGCGCGTACATCTCGGCGGCCGACTTGATGTAGTAGCCGGTGCCGTCGAACCGGAAGCGGTCCGGGTCGGAGAGGTTCTTGCCGGTCTGCACGCAGAGCAGCAGGTCGTGGGCGCCGGCGTCGGCCTCGGTGGTGTAGTGCGAGTCGTTGGTGACGACCGGCGGGATGCCGAGCTTCCGGCCGATCTCGATCAGGCCGTCGCGGACCCGCTTCTCGATGTCGAGCCCGTGGTCCATCAGCTCCAGGAAGTAGTTCTCCTTGCCGAAGATCTCCTGGTACTCGCCGGCCGAGCGTAGCGCCTCGTCGAACTGCCCGAGGCGCAGCCGGGTCTGCAGCTCGCCGGAGGGACAGCCGGTGGTCGCCATCAGGCCGCCGGACAGCTCGGAGATCAGCTCCTTGTCCATCCGGGGCCACTTGACCAGCCAGCCCTCGGAGTACGAGCGCGAGGTCAGCTTGAAGAGGTTGTGCAGGCCCTCCTTGTTCCGGGCCCAGATGGTCTTGTGGGTGTAGGCACCGGACGCCGAGACGTCGTCCTTCTTCTGGTGCGGCTGGCCCCACAGGACGCGCTTGGTGTTCGAACGGGACTCGGGCGCGACGTACGCCTCGATCCCGATCACCGGGGTGATGCCGGCGGCGGTGGCCTGCTTGTGGAACTCGGCCGCGCCGTACATGTTGCCGTGGTCGGTCATCGCGACATGGGACTGCCCCAGCCGCTCGACCTCCTTGAACATCTGCTTCAGCCGGGCTGCGCCGTCCAGCATCGAGTACTCGGTGTGGACGTGCAGGTGCGCGAACGGCTGATCGCTCAAGGCGGGGCCTCCGTAGGCTCGTACTGACAGATGGGGAGCCGGCGAACGCGCAGGTCACAGCGGGTGCCCGGAAACAGTTGCGGCCCGAGCCACTCACGGGGCCCGGACCAGCACTCACACGTTCACGCTCCTACTCTAGCCTCCTGAGGCAGCTCCGTTCCCGGCCACCCGCCGAGCCCGAAGGATCCCGAATGTCGCACCAGCAGCCCCCCGCCACCGACCGCGCCGAGACCATCCTCGGAGTCTTCGACACGGCGTTCGGCGACCTCCTCGCCCAGGACCCGGCGGCCTTCCGGGTGAAGTTCCGGAAGATGGCCGCCTCCGCCTTCGCCTTCTACCGGGGCACCGCCGCCCTCTACTACGCCGACCTCACCACCGCGCCGTTCGATTCCTACGGCGCGCCCTTCCTCGACGACCGCACCGGCCGGGTCTGGATCCACGGGGACCTGCACGCGGAGAACTTCGGCACCTACCTCAACGCCGAGGGCCGGCTGGTCTTCAACGTCAACGACTTCGACGAGGCCTACGTCGGCGCCTTCACCTGGGACGTCCAGCGCCTGGCCGCCTCGCTCGCCCTGATCGGCTACGCCAAGGCGCTCTCGGACGCGACCATCACCGAGCTGGTCACCGCCTTCGCCGACGCCTACCGGGCCCGCGTCGCCGCCCACGTCACCTCCGGCGACGCCGACCCGTACACCCTGGACACCACCACCGGGCCGGTCCTCGACACCCTCCGGCAGGCCCGGTTGCAGACCCGGGTGTCGCTGCTGGACGGCGACACCGTCGTCGACGGCTACGACCGCCGCTTCCGGCTCGGCGGCGGCGCGATCGAGCTGGACGAGTCGACCAAGGCTGAGGTCCTCGCCGCCTTCGAGGACTACCTGACCACCCTGCCGCCGGCCTCCCGCGCCCGCCCGACCGCCCTGCGGGTCAAGGACGTGGTCGGCCGCCGCGGCATCGGCATCGGCTCGGCGGGCCTGCCCTCCTACAACCTCCTCCTCGAGGGGCACACCGACGCCCTCGAGAACGACGTGATCATCTACATGAAGCAGGGCCAGACCCCGGCCGTCTCCCGCCACGTCACCGACCCCGCCATCGCCGGCTACTTCGAGCACGAGGGCCACCGCACGGTGATCTCCCAGCGCGCCCTCCAGTCCCACAGCGACCCGTGGCTCGGCCACACCACCCTGCGCGGCCGCGGCCAGCTGGTCGCCGAGGTCTCCCCGTACGCGGCGGACCTCGACTGGCGCGACCTCAACGAACTGCCGGACCTGCTCGCCGTCACCCGCTACCTGGGCCGGGCCACCGCCACCATGCACGCGGCGGCCGACGAGTCCTCCAGCGGCCACACCCTGGTCCCGTTCTCCACCGAGCACGCCATCCACGAGGCCATCGGCCGCGACGAGGCCGGCTTCACGCGGATGCTGGTCGACTTCGCCCACACCTACGGCGCCCGGGCCCGCGCCGACCACCAGCTCTTCGTCGACCTCTACCGCAACGGCCGCATCCCGGGCCTGTAGCTCCTACCCGGTCAGGGCCGCCAACCGCTCGCGCGCGGCGGCCCTGACCTCGGGCTCCTCCAGCACGTCGTCCCGCAGGTACACCAGCCTCTCCCTGACCTCCGCCGAGTCCGGGGCGTACCGCACCCCCAGCAGCCGGGCCTCCTCCTCACAGTCCCAGAGGCACTCCACGTACACCGACTCCAATCCAGTCGGATCGATCTCCGCCAGCGCCCCCAGATAACTCACCCGCTCGAACGAATGCGGCGTCGCCAGCCAGAACCGCCTGAGCAGCGACACCGCCTCCCGTGCACCGCCCCCGAACCGCGCCAGCCCGTCGGCCGTCCGCTTCGGCCCGCACCACCGCCGCTCCACCCAGCTCCGTTCGAGGACGCCGACCAGCACGGGGACATCCGCGACCGTCCCGTGCTCGGCCAGCACGCCTTCCCCGAGCAGCCGCAACCACTCCGGCTCCGTCACCGCAGCCCACTCCCGCGCGGCGGGCACCGCCAGCGCCCCCAGCTTGTCGACCACCCCGATCAGCGGCCACAGCATGTACTTCCCGTCCGCCGTTCCCAGCGACGGCACCAACGGGATCACTCCGGGCTCCGGCCCCCGGTCATCGATCACATCGAGCGCGGCAGTCCTGCGCTCCTCCGACTCCTCCGGATCCGCCAGCAGCTCCAGCAGTCCGACGTTGTCGACCTCCGCCAACGGCTTGCGCTCCCGGGGCCCGTGCACCGGCCCCGGCCCGGCCAGCCCCCACCGGTACCACGGCTCCCCCCACCGGTCCTCCGGGTCCCGCTCCGCCCGCTCCCGACCGGTCTCCGCCAGGTCGTCCCACCACTCCACCGGCCACCGGCGCGCCATCTCCTCCAGCGCCGCGACCCAGTGCTCCCCCTCCTTCACGTACCCCCGCAGCGCCTCCCGGGCCTCCCCCGCCCCGTCCAGCGCCAGCAACGCCAGCACCCGGGCGGCCCGCTCGCCCGCCTCCTCGCCCTTGCCCAGCCCCTGCACCACCGGCCCGAGCGGCAGCTCCAGGTCCCGTACCAGCCGGGCCAGATACAGCCCCCGCTGGTCGACCGTGTCCCACCGCCAGTCCCACCCGACACAGCCGTACACGATCTCGGCCGCGCCCGCCGGATCCTCGGCGGCCATCCGCGCCCCGAGCCCCCGCCCCCGCTGCAGCAGCCCGATCAACGACCCTGCCGGCCCGTACCGCCCGTCACTCATCCTCGTCACGCCCCCATCCTCCCTTGGGACGTTCAGCAGCCGGATACCTCCACCAAGGCGCAGACCACCTTCCCCTCCGCCAACGGCTCCACCACCAGCACCGCGCCAGCTGCTCTCCCCATCGACCGGCAGGCCGGCCTCAGCCGAAGAACACCAAACAGAGGACCACCGAGCCCGCACACCCCACCGGTGGCCCCCGTGCGAACAGCAAGGGGGGCTGCCGATCGAACATCCGGGAGCGGCAGCCCGGGTAGCGGCCGACGGCAATCGGATCGCGCAGTGGGAAGTCGAACCCATCGACTTCCCGCTCCGAGCCCGGCCGTGCGACTCGGAAGAACCGGTCGCGCGCGGGAAGTCGGCCCGTCCGACCTCCCACTCCCTCGGCAGCACAGCTCGGTCCCGGTGGCTCCCTTGCCACTCGCAAGGGGCCACCGGAACAGAACCCCCGGAGTGGGGAGTCGGGCCGGCCGACTTCCTGCGCCCGCGGCCGGCCTACGCCGCCTGTTCGTCCAGCTCGGCCAGGAAGGCCAGGGCGACGGCCCAGGTCTGCTCCGCCGCCTCGGCGTCGTAGTCGGCGAGGGCCTCGTCGGTGAAGACGTGGCCGGCGCCCCGGTAGCGGTGGACCTCGACGTCGGCGCCGGCCTTGCCCATGTTGAGGTACCAGGCGTTCAGCCAGTCCTCCGGCTCGAACGGGTCCGGCTCGGCGACGTGCAGCTGGACGGGGATCCCGGTGGCCGCGTCCTCGCGGATGTCCGAGGTGCCGTGCAGGAGCAGCAGGCCGCGCGCGTTCTCGTCGGCGAGGGCGAGGTTCTGGGCGAGCGCGCCGCCGAGCGAGAAGCCGGCGTAGACGAGGGTGGCGCCGGACGCCAGCAGCGGGGCCGCCGCGGCGACGGCCCGGCGCAGCAGCTCGTCGCTGCCCACCTCCTCCTTGTACGCCATGCCCGCCTCGATGTCGTCGAAGGTCTTCCCCTCGAAGAGGTCGGGGGTGTGCACGGTGTGCCCGGCGGCGCGCAGCCGGTCGGCGGCGGTGTGGACGGCGGGACGCAGGCCGTACACGGAGTGCAGGAGCAGGATCTGGGCCACGAGTACAAACTTCCTTGCGGCGGGAGGGGGACCGCCCCATCATCGCGCATGTCCGCCGGGTGACCGTGTCCACCCGGCGGGGTGGCGGGGCGTCACACCACGGTGAAGCGACGACGAACAGTCAGTTCAGCATATGGAACACTGCATTACCCGCCGGTAGCCTGTCGGCCGTGACTGACCTTGTCGAAGACATGACCGCCGCCCGCCCCCACCGCCGCCAGGTGCTGAAGGCCACCGCCGTCGTCGCGGGCGCCGCCGCCCTGCCGCTCTCCCTCGGCGCCGCCGCCCAGGCCGCCACCGCACCGCAGTTCCTGCACGGCGTCGCCTCGGGCGACCCGCTGCCCGACGGCATCCTGCTCTGGACCCGCGTCACCCCGGTCCCCGAGGCCGTCCCCGGCTCCGGCCTCGGCACCGACACCGAGGTCCGCTGGGAGCTCGCCGCCGACAAGGGGTTCACCCGGATCGCCGCGAGCGGCACCGTGACCAGCAACGCCGCCACCGACCACACCGTCAAGGTGGACGTCCGCGGTCTCACCCCCGACACCACCTACTGGTACCGCTTCTCCGCCGGCACCGTGACCTCCCCGGTCGCCCGCACCCGCACCACCCCGGCCGCCGACACCGCCGTCGACAGACTCCGCTTCGGCGTGGCCTCCTGCGCCAACTGGGAGGCCGGCTACTTCTCCGCCTACCGTCACCTGGCGGCCCGCGGCGACCTCGACGCCTTCCTCTTCCTCGGCGACTACATCTACGAGTACAAGAGCGGCGAGTTCTGCGCCCGGGGCTCCGTGGTCCGCCCGCACGCCCCCGCCCACGAGATCCTCACCCTCGCCGACTACCGCACCCGGCACGGCCGTTACAAGACCGACGAGGACCTCCGGGCGCTGCACGCGCAGGTCCCGACCATCGCGATCTGGGACGACCACGAGTTCGCCAACGACGCCTGGTCCGGCGGCGCCGAGAACCACACCCCGGGCGCCGAGGGCGCCTGGGCCGACCGGATGGCCGCCGCCAAGCAGGCCTACTTCGAGTGGATGCCGGTCCGCCCGTCCATCGCCGGCACCACCTACCGCCGGCTGCGCTGGGGCAAGCTCGCCGACCTGCACCTGATGGACCAGCGCTCGTTCCGCTCCCAGCAGGTCAAGGTCGGCAACGGCGACGTCGACTCGGCCGACCGCACCCTCACCGGCCGCGCCCAGATGGACTGGCTGAAGTCCGGCCTCTCCGCCTCCGACACCACCTGGCGCCTGATCGGCAACGAGGTGATGATCTCCCCGGTCGCCCTCTTCTCGCTGCCGGACTACCTGCTGCGCCCGCTGGCCAAGCTGCTCGGCCTGCCCGGCGAGGGCCTGGCGATCAACACCGACCAGTGGGACGGCTACACCCACGACCGCCGTGAGCTGCTCGGCCACCTGAAGTCCAACGGCATCACCAACACCGTCTTCCTGACCGGCGACATCCACTCGGCCTGGGCCTCCGACGTCCCCGAGGAGGCCGCCACCTACCCGCTGTCGGGCAGCGTCGCCACCGAGTTCGTGGTCACCTCGGTCACCTCGGACAACATCGACGACTTCCTCAAGGTCGCGCCGCAGACCCTCTCGCTGGTCGCCGCCGCCGCGATCAAGGGCGCCAACCGCCACGTCCAGTGGGTCGACCTCGACTCCCACGGCTACGGCGTCCTGGAGGTCACCCCGGCCCAGACGCAGATGGACTACTACGTCCTCTCCGACCGGACCCGCAAGGACGCCACCGCCAAGTGGTCGCGCTCCTACCGCACCAAGTCCGGCACCCAGCAGCTGGAGCGGGTCCACTCCCCCGTCAAGTAGCCCGGAGCGAGCGGCACCCCCGGACCCGTCCGCCGGCCACCGGCGGGCGGGTCCGGGCCCTGCCTACGACACCACGTCCTTGCGGGCGAACCCGCGGAAGGCCAGCGCCAGCAGCACCACCGCGTAGGACAGCGACAGCGAGACGCCCTGCACCATGCCGCCCCACTCCATCCGCGGCTGCAGGGCGTCCGCCCACGCGTACTGCCAGTGCGCCGGGAGCCAGCCCCGCAGGTCGCCGAGCGCCGTGATGGCGTCCAGCACCCCCGTGACGATCGAGGCGAACACCGCCCCGCCGACCGCCCCCAGGGGCGCGTCCGTCGCGGTGGAGAGCCAGAACGCCAGCGCGGCGATCACCACCTCGCTCAGCAGGACGAACGCCACCGCGACCGCCAGCCGGGGCAGCGCCTCGCCCGCGGTCAGGCTCGCCCCGGCCGGCAGCCGGAGGTCGCCCCAGCCGTACGCCGCGGTGCCGACCGCCAGGCCGACCAGCGGCAGCAGCACCACGGCCGCCGCCGAGAACAGCAGCCCGACCAGGAACTTGCGCATCAGCAGCCGCGCCCGCGGCACCGGCGCGGCCAGCAGGTACCGCAGCGAGGACCAGCTGGCCTCCGAGGCCACCGTGTCGCCGCAGAACAGCGCGACCGGGATCACCAGCATGAAGCCGGTGCCCATGAAGAGCATGGTGGCGGCGAAGTTCGGCCCGGAGGAGGTCGCCAGCTCGATGAACGTGGTCCGGTCGGCCCGCCCCGGCGTGCCGGCCACCGCGAAGGCCGCCAGCACGATCAGCGGCATCGCGGCGAGCACCCCGCCGATCACCATCGTGCGGCGCCGCCGCAGCTGGCGGACCACCTCGACCCGGAACGGCAGGGTCCGCCCCGGCCGGTACCCGGCCGCGTGATCGGGTGACACCTCAGCAACCGCGGCGCTCACGCCGCACCTCCGATCAGCGACAGGAACGCGTCCTCCAGCCGGCGCTGCGGCCCGGCCGACTCCACCGGCACACCGAGCCGCACCAGCTCGGCCAGCAGCTGGCTGGGCGCCATGCCCTCCAGCCGGACGAGCAGCCCACCCTCCACGGCCTCGGCCGTGCCGACCCCGGCCAGCGCGCCGACCTTGTCGGCCGCCACCGCCAGCTCCGCCGCGCCGAACGACGCGTCGGTGCCGATCAGCAGCTGCGCGCCCGCGCCGACGATCTCCGCGACGGCGCCGGTGGTGACCAGCCGGCCGCGGTCCATCACCACCAGGTCGGTGCAGCTCTGCTCGACCTCGGCCAGCAGGTGGCTGGAGACGATGACGGTCCGGCCGGCCGCCGCGTACCGGATCATCACCTCGCGCATCTCCCGGATCTGCGGCGGGTCGAGCCCGTTGGTCGGCTCGTCGAGGATCAGCAGGTCCGGCAGCCCGAGCATCGCCTGGGCGATCGCCAGCCGCTGCCGCATGCCCTGCGAGTAGGTGCGCACCGCCCGGTCCAGCGCCTCGCCGAGCCCGGCGATGGCCAGCGCCTCCGCCAGGTGCGCGTCCGCCTCCGGCCGGCCGGTGGCCTGCCAGTACAGCCGCAGGTTGGCCCGCCCGGTGAGGTGCGGCAGGAAGCCCGCGCCCTCGACGAAGGCGCCGACCCGGGAGAGCACCGGCGCACCGGGCCGGACGAGGTGGCCGAAGATCCTGATCTCGCCGGCGTCCGGCCGGATCAGCCCCATCAGCATCCGCAGGGTGGTGGTCTTGCCGGCGCCGTTCGGGCCGAGCAGGCCGAGCACCTGCCCCTGCTCCACCCGGAAGCCGAGCTCCCGGACGGCGTAGCGGTCGGCGGCGCCCTTGTAGCGCTTGCTCAGGCCGGTGATCTGCAACGGCACCCCGGCGAGCGCCGGGTCGTACGCGGGTCCGTGCGCCCGCCGCCCGGCCCGGGCGGCCCGCAGCCGCGGCAGCAGCACCAGCGCGGCGGCCAGCGCGAGCGCGACCAGCGGCAGCAGCCAGGTCCGGGAGGGCAGCGGCGCGGCCTCGGTGACCAGCCCGTCGACGGTCGGCAGGGTCACCGGTCCGGTGACCGCCGCCCGGTAGGTGGCGGGCTCGACGGGCGAGGCGTACGCGAGGTCGGTGGAGGCGAGCACCAGCCGCAGCCGGTGCCCGGCGTCGAAGGTGTGGTCGACGGTGGGCAGCGCCACCGTGACGTTCCTGCCCCCGGGCGCGTCCGCCCCGGTCACACGCAGCGGCGCGGACAGCTGCTGCGGCAGGCTCTGCTTGCCGTCCGGGGCGACGTCGTACAGCTTGGCGAAGAGCACCGCGTCCGGCCGGTCGGACCGCACCCGCAGCGGCACGGTCGGCTGCCCGGTCAGGTGCACCGAGCCGTCCAGCGGCGCCGACTCGAAGGCCGCGAACTGTCCGGGGAAGTCCAGCGCGAGCCCGGCGCCCAGCGAGGACGCCTGGCTGAGCACGCCGCCGAGGCCCGGCACCGCGGAGATGTTGGACGGCGCGCCGCCGGGCGGGTTGGCGAAGGTCTGCTCGGGTTCACCCGCGGGGGCCTTCAGCTCGAACTGCCGCGAGCCGGTGCCGGCCAGGCCCGGGTAACTGTCGGCGGTGGCGCCGCGCAGCACCGCCTGGAAGCCCGTCGAGTCGACCCCGCCGGTCCTGGTCACCCGGAACGCCGCGCCGGTGTCGCCGCCCGTCGAGCCGTCGCCCTTCAGGTAGCGGTCGAACCAGCCGGTCACCCGGTCGTCCACCCGGTCGCTGGTGTCGGTCGCGCCGTCGTGCCCGCCCGCGAACCAGTCGACCGCCACCGGGGCGCCGTTGCGGGCCACCGCCCGGGCGATCGCGTCGCCCTGGTCGAGCGGGAAGAGCGAGTCCTGCTGGCCCTGGATCACCAGGGTGGGCGCCTTCAGCCGGTCCGCGACCGAGGAGGGGCTGGACCGGTCGAGCAGGGCGACGGCCTCCGGGTCGGCGTGCCCGGCGGTCGCCACCCGGTCGTACATCCGGCACAGCTCGTCCAGGAAGCGGCCGCAGCCGACCTGTCCGTCGCCCTGCTCGGGCGCGAGGGCCGGGCGTGCCGCGCCGCCGGACGGGCCGAGTTCGCCCACCGAACCGGTGGTGAAGAAGATCCCGGCCCACAGCTTCTTGAACACGCCGTCGACCGCGCCCGAGTCGCGCACTCCCTGGGGGAACAGCGCGTCGGACAGGTTCCACCAGGTGATCGCGGAGGCGACCGCGTCGATCCGCCGGTCGTACGCCGAGCCCAGCAGCGCCACCGCGCCGCCGTAGGAGGCACCGGTGATGCCCACCCGCGGGTCACCGGGAGCGTCCAGCCGCACCTCGGGGCGCTGCGCCAGCCAGTCGACCAGGTGCTTGACGTCCTCGACCTCGCGGTCCGGCGCGTTCAGCCCGATCTTCCCGCCGGAGCGTCCGAAGCCGCGCGCCGACCAGGTCAGCACCGCGTACCCCTGCCGGGCGAGCTTCTCGGCGCGCTCGCGCTCGCCCTCCTTGGAGCCGCCGAAGCCGTGCCCGAGCAGGACGGCCGGGCGCGGGCTGCTGCCGGTGGTGAAGAAGGAGGTGTCGAGCTGGACGACCTGGGCGCTGCCGGGCGCCTCCGCCATCGCGAGGAACCGGTCCTCCTGACGGACGGACTGTTCACCCCCGGCCGCGACGGCCACCGCCGTCCCGACTCCGACCACGGCCGCCAGGGCCACCGCCCCGGCCGCCAGTCTCCGTCCGGCGGCCGTCCCACGGCCTCGCCACCGGCGCCACGCCCCACCGAGCTCCATGGCCGTGATCGTAGCCGCCCCCGGAGTAGGCGTCCGATAAAAGCACCACGGACCGCGGAGCTCAGGGGCCCCTACGAACGGCGGCGCCGCTCGCGCCGGGCTGGCGGGAGCGGCGCGGCGGCCGGGAGCGGCGCGGCGGGCGACTACAGCGCCCGGGTCATCGTCCGGTGCGGGATGCCGGCGTCGTCGTAGACCGGCCCCTGGGCCGCGTACCCCAGGCGCTCGTAGAACCCGAGCGCCTGCACCTGGGCGTGCAGCTCCACCTCGCGTGCCCCGCGCGCCCGCCCCGCGGCCTCGACGGCCCGCACCAGCTCGGCGCCGAGCCCGGTCCCCCGGGCCGTCTTCAGCACGGCGAGCCGGCCGAGCAGCACCCGCTCACGGACGCCGCCGGTGATCCGCAGCGCCTGCTCCCCGAAGATCAGCCGGGCCGTCCCGACGGGTCCGCCGTCCGGGCCGACCGCCAGCAGGTGCTCCGAGGTGGGGTCGAGGTCGTCCCACTCCTCCTCCTCGGCGATCCCCTGCTCGACGATGAAGACCTCCCGCCGGACCTCGTGCACCAGCGCGAGGTCCGCCTCCCCCCGCGCGATCCGGATCGTCGCCGTCATCCCGGCTCTCCTCAGCTCTCCGAGTCGATGATGTCCAGCGCCTTCCGCAGGTCCGCGGGGTACTCGCTGGAGAACTGCACCCACTCGCCGTCCGCCGGGTGCTCGAAGCCGAGCGAGACGGCGTGCAGCCACTGCCGGGTCAGGCCCAGCCGCTTGGCGAGCGTCGGGTCGGCCCCGTAGGTCAGGTCGCCGACGCAGGGGTGGCGCAGCGCGGACATGTGCACCCGGATCTGGTGGGTGCGGCCGGTCTCCAGCTTGATGTCCAGCAGCGAGGCCGCCCGGTAGGCCTCGATGAGGTCGTAGTGGGTGACGGACGGCTTGCCCTCGCGGGTGACGGCCCACTTCCAGTCGGAGCTGGGGTGGCGCCCGATCGGCGCGTCCACGGTGCCGCTGAGCGGGTCCGGGTGGCCCTGGACGAGGGTGTGGTACTTCTTCTCGGTCACCCGGTCGTGGAACTGCCGCTTGAGGTCGGTGTAGGCGCGCTCCGACTTGGCCACCACCATCAGCCCGGAGGTGCCGACGTCGAGCCGGTGCACGACGCCCTGGCGCTCGGCGGCGCCGGAGGTGGAGATCCGGTAGCCGGCCGCGGCCAGCCCGCCGATCACGGTGGGGCCGGTCCAGCCGGGGCTGGGGTGCGCGGCGACGCCGACCGGCTTGTCGACGAGGACGATGTCGTCGTCGTCGTGGACGATGCGCATGCCCTCGACCGGCTCGGCGACGATCTGCACGGGGGCGGCGGGGGCGGGGATCTCGACCTCCAGCCAGGATCCGGCGGTCACCCGGTCCGACTTGCCGGCGGCGGCGCCGTCGAGCGTCACCTTGCCGTCGGCGGCCAGTTCGGCGGCCTTGGTCCGGGAGAAGCCGAACATCCGGGCGAGGGCGGCGTCGAGGCGTTCGCCCTCCAGGCCGTCGGGAACGGGGAGGCTGCGGATCTGCGCTGCGGTACTCACCCGTACGAGTATGCCGGACGCGCGGGCCACCGCCTGCGCCGTGCCGGGGCGGCTACTCCGCCCCGCCGGTCTTCCCGGCCCGGTCGCCGCCGTCGTCCGTGCCGTCCTTGCCGTCCTTCTCGGCCTTCCCGTCCTTGTCCGCCTGCTGGTGCACGGTGCCGTCCGGGTTGCTGCCCCGGAAGGAGAGCAGGACGACCAGGATGCCGCCGCAGACGATCGCCGAGTCGGCGAGGTTGAAGACCGCGAAGTGCTGGACGGAGATGAAGTCGACCACGTGCCCGCGGAAGACCCCGGGCGAGCGGAAGAGCCGGTCGGTGAGGTTGCCGAGCGCGCCGCCGAGCAGCAGGCCGAGGGCGATCGCCCAGGGCAGGCTGTACAGCCGCCGGGCGATCCGCCAGATCACCACGATGACGGCCGAGGCGATCATGGTGAACACCACGGTCAGCGCCTGTCCCATGCCGAACGCGGCACCGGAGTTGCGGATCACCTGGAAGGTCACCACGTCGCCGATCACCTTGATCGCCGAGTGGTTCTCCAGCCGCGCCACGACCAGCAGCTTGCTGCCGAAGTCGACCAGGAAGGCGAGCAGGGCGACGACCAGGAGCACGCCGATCCGCCTGCGCCCCTTCGGCGCGTCCGGCTCCGCCGGGGCGGTCGGCCCGACCGGGGCGCCCGCGGGGGTCCCGGCCCCCTCGGGGGCCTCCGGCCGCACGGCCGCCCCGTCACCGGGACCGGCCGGAACCGGTGCCACGACGTCGGCGGGCGTCGGGACGGAGTCGTCCCGCGTCTGGGGGGAACCTTGCGTACTGATGATCCGCTCCGCTGCCGTCACGTGGGGGGCCGATGGGCCGGTGGGAACCCGATCTGCGAGGGATCAGGCGACGTTACGGGGTCGAGCCTACGGCAAGCCCGACCCCTCGCGTCGTCCCGGGCGGCCGCCCGGAGCCGTCGGTCCGCAGCCGTCAGCGGCGTTCCTGCTTGGCCTTGCACTGGACGCAGAGCGTCGCCCGCGGGAAGGCCTGCATCCGGGCCTTGCCGATGGCCTGACCGCAGGACTCGCAGATGCCGAACCCGACGCCCTCCAGCCGGGCCAGCGCGTGCTCGGTCTGGGCGAGGCTGTCGCGGGCGTTGTTGGCCAGGGCGACCTCGCTCTCCCGCGAGATGTTCTTCGTCCCGGCGTCCACCTGGTCGTCGCCGGCCCCGTCGTTGGAGTCGCGCATCAGACCGGTGATGGCCGCCTCGGCCGCGTCGATCTCGTGCTGGAGCCGCTCCAGGTCGCTGATCAGCTCGGCGTGCAGCTCGTGCACCTCCTCGGAGGTCCACGGGTCCTCGCCGGGACGGACCGGCAGCTCGGCCGGGTCGACCGACTCGGCACCGCCGGCCGCGCGCGCGGCGGTCCCGGCCGGGGCCGGGGTACGGGTGCGGCCGGGGGCCACGAGGGTGGTGTCGGTGGTGTTCTTGCGCCGTGCGGTAGTGGTCACGGTCCCCTCCCCTGGATCGCCTGCCACGGCCTTGCGTGCCCGCTTGGTGGCGGTACCCGCGCCGGTTGCCTTCTCAGCCATGGCTTCGACCCCATCTACGAACGAATCGAGCCGCCGGTTCCCGGCGGCCTCCAGTGCCGGAACGATAATCCCGATCAAAAATGGTCACAACATGACATACCGGCGCCTCACAATGATCCCACCCAGCCAGCCGCCCCAGGCGACACGCCCAGCACGCCGAACAGAGTTGTGCCCCCCGCCCGGGCGCGCCGAAACCGACTTGCGAGGGCCGATACACTGGGCCTGCAAGGCGCAGATGGGGACGAGTACCGCAGTACGCAGCCACCAGCGACCCGGGGACGGTGCGAGCCCGGGGGTGTGCACCGCGCGAAGATCACCCCGGAGCCGCCGGAAGAACGGTCCGCGACACCCCTCGTCGGCCCGCTAGACCCGGCAGCAAGACCAAACAAGAGGGCCGCGGGCAGTACCGCGGCCAAGGAGGGTGGTACCGCGGGGCGGCATGCCGTCTCGTCCCTCCGTCGGATCCCGTCCACGCATCCGCCGGAGGTAGACGCCCGCGATGGCCAGCACCTACAACCCCGTTCCCGCGCAGGTCGACCTGCCGACCCTGGAACACCAGATCCTCTCCTTCTGGCAGGACAACAAGGTGTTCCGGCGCAGCCTGGAGCAGTCCGAGGGCCGCCCCGAGTGGGTCTTCTACGAGGGCCCGCCGACCGCCAACGGCATGCCCGGTGCCCACCACATCGAGGCCCGCGTCTTCAAGGACGTCTTCCCCCGCTACCGGACGATGAAGGGCTACCACGTCGCCCGCAAGGCCGGCTGGGACTGTCACGGCCTCCCGGTCGAGCTCGCCGTCGAGAAGGAGCTCGGCTTCTCCGGCAAGCAGGACATCGAGGCGTACGGCATCGCCGAGTTCAACGCCAAGTGCCGCGAGTCGGTGACCCGCCACACCGACGCCTTCACCGAGCTCACCACCCGGATGGGCTACTGGGTGGACCTCGACGAGGCCTACCGCACCATGGACCCGTCCTACGTGCAGTCCGTCTGGTGGTCGCTCAAGCAGATCTTCGACAAGGGCCTGCTGGTCCAGGACCACCGGGTCGCCCCCTGGTGCCCGCGCTGCGGCACCGGCCTCTCCGACCACGAGCTGGCCCAGGGCTACGAGACGGTCGTCGACCCGTCGGTCTTCGTCCGCTTCCCGCTGACCGGCGGCCCGCTGGCCGGCCGGGCCGCCCTGCTGGTCTGGACGACCACCCCGTGGACCCTGGTCTCCAACACCGCCGCCGCCGTGCACCCCGAGGTCACCTACGTGGTGGCCACCGACGGCACCGAGCAGCTGGTGGTCGCCGAACCGCTGCTGGCCAAGGCCCTCGGCGAGGGCTGGGAGCCGACCGGCGAGTCCTTCACCGGCGCCGAGATGGAGCGCTGGGCCTACCGCCGCCCCTTCGACCTGGTCGAGATCGAGGACGCGCACTACGTCCTCAACGCCGAGTACGTCACCACCGAGGACGGCACCGGCATCGTCCACCAGTCGCCCGCCTTCGGCGCCGACGACCTCGCGACCTGCCGCAAGTACGGCCTCCCGGTGGTCAACCCGGTGCTCGCCGACGGCACCTTCGGCCCCGAGGTCCCGCTGGTCGGCGGCCAGTTCTTCAAGAAGGCCGACGAGGCCCTGGTCGCGGACCTCAAGGAGCGCGGCCTGCTCTTCCGCCACCTCCCGTACGAGCACAGCTACCCGCACTGCTGGCGCTGCCACACCGCGCTGCTCTACTACGCGCAGCCGTCCTGGTACATCCGCACCACCGCGGTCAAGGACGCCATGATCCGGGAGAACGAGGCCACCAACTGGTACCCGGAGAACGTCAAGCACGGCCGCTTCGGTGACTGGCTGAGCAACAACATCGACTGGGCGCTCAGCCGCAACCGGTACTGGGGCACCCCGCTGCCGATCTGGCGCTGCGAGGAGGGCCACCTGACCTGCGTCGGCTCGCTGGCCGAGCTGTCCGAGCTCACCGGCACCGACCGGAGCGGCCTCGACCCGCACCGCCCGTACATCGACGAGGTCACCTTCGACTGCCGCGAGTGCGGCGGCACCTCGACCCGGGTGCCCGAGGTGATCGACGCCTGGTACGACTCGGGCTCGATGCCGTTCGCCCAGTACGGCTACCCGTACGAGAACAAGGAGCTGTTCGAGAAGCGCTACCCGGCGCAGTTCATCTCCGAGGCGATCGACCAGACCCGCGGCTGGTTCTACACGATGATGGCGGTCGGCACCCTGGTGTTCGACAAGAGCTCGTACGAGAACGTCGTCTGCCTGGGCCACATCCTCGCCGAGGACGGCCGCAAGATGTCCAAGCACCTGGGCAACATCCTGCAGCCGATCCCGCTGATGGACCAGCACGGCGCCGACGCCGTCCGCTGGTTCATGGCCGCCGGCGGCTCGCCCTGGTCGGCCCGCCGGGTCGGCCACGGAACGATCCAGGAGGTGGTCCGCAAGACCCTCCTCACCTACTGGAACACCGTCGCCTTCCAGGCCCTGTACGCCCGCACCTCCGGCTGGGCGCCGTCGGCGGCCGACCCGGCCCCGGCCGACCGTCCGCAGCTGGACCGCTGGGTGCTCTCCGAGCTGAACACCCTGGTCCGCGAGGTCGACGCGGCCTTCGAGGCGTACGACACCCAGCGCGCCGGCAAGCTGCTCTCCGGCTTCGTCGACGACCTCTCCAACTGGTACGTGCGTCGCGGCCGCCGCCGCTTCTGGCAGGGCGACGCCGCCGCGCTCGCCACCCTGCACGAGGCGCTGGAGACCGTCACCCGGCTGATGGCCCCGCTCACCCCGTTCATCACCGAGCGGGTCTGGCAGGACCTGGTCGTCCCGGTCGTCCCGGACGCCCCGGCCTCGGTCCACCTGGCCACCTGGCCGGAGGCCGACGAGTCGCTGATCGACGGCGAGCTCTCCCGCCACATGGCGCTGGTCCGCCGGCTGGTCGAGCTCGGCCGGGCCACCCGCGCCGAGTCCGGGGTGAAGACCCGCCAGCCGCTGTCCCGCGCGCTCGTCGCGGCCCAGGGCTGGGACGAGCTGCCGGCCGATCTGCGCGCGCAGATCGCCGAGGAGCTCAACGTCACCGCCCTGGAGTCGCTGGCCGCGGTCGGGGGTTCGCTGGTCGACACCACCGCCAAGGCCAACTTCCGCGCGCTGGGCAAGCGCTTCGGCAAGGGCGTGCAGGAGGTCGCCAAGGCGGTCGCCGCCGCGGACGCCGCCAAGCTCGCCGCCGAGCTGCGCGCCGGGGGCACCACCACGGTCGAGCTGAACGGCGAGCCGGTCGAGCTCTCCCCGGAGGAGGTGATCATCACCGAGACCCCGCGCGAGGGCTGGGCCGTCGCCAACGAGTCCGGTGCCACCGTCGCCCTCGACCTGGCGATCACCCCCGAGCTCAAGCGCCTCGGCGTCGCCCGTGACGCGATCCGCCAGATCCAGGAGGCCCGCAAGAACTCCGGCCTGGACGTCGCCGACCGCATCGTCCTGCGCTGGCGGGCCACCAACGACGAGACCGCCGAGGCCATCGCCGAGCACGGTGCCCTGGTCGCCGAGGAGGTGCTGGCCACCGACTTCGCGGCCGGCGCCGCCGACTGGCAGTCCGACACCTTCGCCGACGACGCCCTCGGCCTGGCCTTCCAGCTCCGCAAGGCCTGACGCCCCCGAAGCCGCCGCCGCCCACCCCGGGCGGCGGCGGCTTCGCCGTCCCCACCGCCGGTCCCCCCACAGCTCTGAACGTGCCCCGGCCCCCGGCCGCGCGCACGCGAAAGCGCCCCCTCCCCGACCCCGAAGGGTCGAGCAGGGGGCGCTCCGGCCGACGACTACCGCTTAGTTGTCGCCGTCCTCGTCGATCAGGAAGCCCCGCATCGGCGCCGGCGCCTGCTGCATCGGCTGCGGCGGCTGCGGTCGGACGGCCGCCATCGGCTGGGTCATCCCGGCCGGCTGCATCTGCGGCGCACCCGAGTTGCCCGCGGAGGACGGCCCGCCGAAGCTCGACCCACCGGCGTTCCCGCCGAAGGAGCTCTGCCCGCCGAACGACGGCTGGCTGCCACCGAAGGACGGCTGGCTGCCACCGAAGCTCGGCGACGGGCTCATCGCGCTCGCACCGGCCGGGGCCATCGACGACGCGGCCGGCGGCAGCGAGGCGGTGGCCGGGATCCGCGGCGGCGCGAGCGAGTCGTCCGCCTGCGACTCCAGCTGGCGCAGCTGGGTCTCCAGGTAGGACTTCAGACGCGTCCGGTACTCACGCTCGAACGCCCGCAGGTCCTCGACCTTGCGCTCCAGCGTGGCGCGGGCGGACTCCAGCGAGCCCATCGCGACGCGGTGCTTCTCCTGGGCGTCCCGCTCCAGCGCGTCGGCCTTGGCGCGGGCGTCCCGCTCCAGACCCTCGGCCCGGCTGCGCGCCTCGCCGACGATCTTGTTGGCCTCGGAGCGCGCCTCGGAGATCGCCTGGTCGGCGGTCTGCTGGGCGAGCGCCAGCACGCGGGCGGCACTGTCGCCGCCGGGGCCCTGCTGCTGCTGCATCGGGGCGCCGAGCGGGCCGCCCATCTGCTGCTGCGGGCCGCCCATGGGGCCGCCCATCTGCTGCATCTGCTGCTGCTGGCCCATGCCCTGGCCCATGGGGTTGCCCATGCCCTGCGGGCCGCCGGGGCCGCCCATCGGCTGGAGCATCTGACCGCCCATCGGCTGGACCAGCTGCTGCTGGCCGCCCATGGTCTGGCCCATCTGCTGCTGCTGCTGCGGGCCGGGGCCACCCATCGGACCGCCCTGGCCGGCGGGGAGCTGCGGGGCGCCGGACGGCAGGCCGAGCGGCTGGTTGCCCATCTGCTGCTGCGGGCCGGGACCCATCTGCTGCTGAGGACCGCCCGGGCCCATCTGCTGCTGCGGGCCACCGGGGCCGCCCTGCTGGCCGGGGACCGGCGGGCCGGATATGGCGGCCGGCACCGGGGCGCCGGGGCGGGCGTCCTGCGGCGGCTCCTTGCGCATGTTGGCCTGGTTCTGCGCGGCGGCCCGGGTCGCGGCGGCCAGCTTGGCGCGCAGGTCCTCGTTCTCGCGGAGGAGACGGGTCAGCTCCGCCTCGACCTCGTCGAGGAAGGCATCGACCTCGTCCTCGTCATAGCCTTCGCGCAGGCGGACGGTCGTGAACTGCTTGTTCCGAACGTCCTCGGGGGTCAATGGCATCTCTTCACCTCAACGTGATCGTCGGCACACCGGCATCCTGTCGCATCGCTCACCTACGACTAGGGCCGCACAAGCGAGATCAGGACATACACAATGATCATCAGTACGAAGAAGGACAGGTCGAGCGCCACGCCCCCGAGACGCAGCGGCGGAATGAACCGCCGCAGAAGCTTGAGCGGCGGATCCGTGACAGTGTACGTGGCCTCCAGGACCAGGACCATGGCCTTGCCGGGCCGCCACGAACGCGCGAACTGGAAGACCCAGTCCATCACCAGCCGCACGAGCAGGAACACCAGGAAGACGGTCAGTGCGTAATAGAGCACTGCCCACACGATCTCCATCGCGCTTCCCTCTCCCCGGTTCGGCCCTGGGGCCGCTCGCCTGTCGCTAACTCACTGTCGATCAGATCCACACGTAAAGTCGTGGTCGGGTCAGCTCTGGTTGAAGAACCCACCCTCGGCGATCCGAGCCTTGTCCTCCGCCGTGACATCGACGTTAGCAGGCGACAGGAGGAACACCTTCTGCGTCACGCGCTCGATACTGCCGTGCAGACCGAAGACGAGTCCAGCGGCGAAGTCTACGAGCCGCTTGGCGTCGGTGTCGTCCATCTCGGTGAGATTCATGATCACAGGGGTCCCACCGCGGAACTGTTCCCCGATGGTACGGGCCTCGTTGTAGGTCCTCGGGTGCAGCGTGGTGATGCGGTAGGGCTCTCGTTCGTTCACTACCTTGGGCATGATCACCGGGGCGCTCTTCTCCAGGTTGTGGCGGCGTTCGGGTGTGATGGACGACACTGGCGCCATCCTCGGCGTCTCCTGGCGGATCGGCACCGCGGCCGGCACCGGCTGCGGCGTGATCGAGGAGACCGGCGCGGGCGTCGGGGCGGCCGGCCGGGGGATGTCCTCGGTCCGTCCGGTGCGGATCGGCTCGGGGTCAGCGTCGTAGTCGTCGTCGGGGTCGTACCCCTGGCCGTCGTACGTCTCGTCCTCCACGAGGCCGAGGTAGACCGCCATCTTGCGCATTGCGCCGGCCATGCTCCTGTCTCCTCCGCTTGTGGTGGACCGACTCCGTCCCGACGGCCGGGCCGACGGGCCCCGCCCGCGGATTCCGCGGTCCGCCCACGACGCTTCGTCAGGCCGACGGCCAATCAGAGTTCGTGGATGAGGGCCGCGGAGCTGCGATCCACGGTTGGCTAGCGCTCCGATAAGCTGCTAGCTTCTGTCCTATTTTGTCCTGCAGTCTGATCTACTACCCGGTGACGTTACCTGAGGGGTGACCGCACTCCGAGTACCGCCGTTCCGACGCGCACGTGTGTCGCTCCGGCGGCAATGGCCTGCTCCAGATCGCCGCTCATCCCTGCCGAGACCATGGTGGCAGCCGGATGGGCCGCCCGTACGGCGGTTGCGATTTCCGCCAGTCGATCGAAGGCCGCGGCCGGGTCGCCGGCCAGCGGGCCCGCGAGCGGAGCGACCGTCATCACACCGTCCAGGCGCAGCCCGGGCGTGTCGGCGATCGCCTCGGCCAGCGCCAGGACGTCCGCCGGGGCGACCCCGGCGCGGTGCTCGACCTCGTCCCGCGCGGCGGAGCCGCCGGGCGACCCCTCCTTGTCCAGCGCGACCTGCACCAGGCAGCCGAGGTCGGCGCGCTCCGCCTTGCGGACCGCCGCGCCGAGCGACTCCACCAGCCGCACCCGGTCCACCGAGTGGACGTGGTCGGCGTACCGGACGACCGAGCGGACCTTGTTGGTCTGCAGCTGGCCGACGAAGTGCCAGTCAAGAGGAAGGTTTCTGCACTGCTCCGCCTTGGGCGCGGCGTCCTGGTCGCGGTTCTCCGCGACGTCGGTCACGCCCAGCCCGGCCAGCAGCGCGGTGTCCTCGGCGGGGTAGGTCTTGGTGACCACGATCAGCCGGACCTCGTCGCGGGCCCGCCCGGCGGCGGCGCAGGCGTCGGCGATCCGCCGCTCGACGACCTCCAGGTTGGTACCCAGCTCCTCGTACCGGGCCCGCTGCCCCTCCGTCAGGGCGTCGAGCCAGGACGTGTCCGGGAACCGGGCGGGATCGCCCGGGAACGGTCCGAAGATGTCGTTCGTCATCACTGTTCAGAGCCCAACCAGACGTAGCTCGCGAGCCGGCCCGTGCGCTGCTCGCGGCGGTAGGAGTAGTGATCGGCGGATTCGAGGGTGCAGACCGGTGAGCGCACCGGCCCGGTGACACCCGCGGCGGCCAGCTGGGCCGCGACTCCCGCCGGCACGTCCAGGGCCGGGGTCCCCCAGGAGGTCCGCGCGTACGCGGCGGGCACCCGTCCGGCGACTTCGGCCCGCAGCGGCTCGGGCACCTCGTAGCAGCGGCCGCAGACGGCGGGGCCGGTGGCGGCGGTGATCCGCCCGGGCTCGGCGCCGAGCCCCACCATCGCCCCGACCACCGCCGGGACCACGCCGGCGGCGAGGCCGGGCCGTCCGGCGTGGGCGGCGCCGACCACCCCCGCGACCGGGTCGGCCAGCAGCACCGGGGTGCAGTCCGCGGTCAGCACCGCCAGCACCAGCGGCCGGTCGGTGACCACCGCGTCGACCGTCGGGGCCTCCCCGGCCGGCTGGCGCTCCGTCACCACGGCGACCTCCGCGCCGTGCACCTGGTTCATCCAGACCACGTCGGCCGGGTCGAGGCCGAGCGCGCGGGCCGCGATCGCCCGGTTCTCCCGGACGGCCGCCGGGTCGTCCCCCACCGCGCCGCCGAGGTTCAGCTCCCCGTACGGCGAAGTGCTCACCCCGCCCCACCGGGTGGTGAAGGCGAAGTGAGCACCGTCGCGGACCGCGTGGTCGATCACTTAAGGAAGTCCGGCACGTCGAGTTCCTCGGCCGGGCTCTCCACGAACGGCTGGCGGGCGGGCTGCACCTGCGGCGGCACCGGAGCGGCCGTCGTGGTGGCCGGCGCCTCGGCCGGGCGGGCCGGAGCGGCGCTCTCGCCCTCCGGGCGGGTCACCGAGCCGATGCCGCCGTACGCGGGGCGGCCGGCCGGACGCTCGGAGGCGGTGGACGAGGCGGCCGGCGGGGTGGCCGGGGTCGCGCTCGCCTTGACCACCGGCTCGCGGACGATCGCCGGCGGCTGGCCGCCGTCGAAGCCGGCCGCGATGACGGTGACCCGGACCTCGTCGCCGAGGGCGTCGTCGATGACGGCGCCGAAGATGATGTTGGCCTCGGGGTGGGCGGCCTCGCTGACCAGCTGGGCGGACTCGTTGATCTCGAACAGGCCGAGGTCGGAGCCGCCGGAGATGGACAGCAGCACGCCGCGGGCGCCGTCGATCGAGGCCTCCAGCAGCGGCGAGGAGATCGCCATCACGGCGGCGGCCTTGGCGCGGTCCTCACCGCGGGCCGAGCCGATCCCCATGAGCGCCGAACCGGCGTCCGACATGACGGACTTGACGTCGGCGAAGTCGAGGTTGATCAGACCGGGGGTGGTGATCAGGTCGGTGATGCCCTGGACGCCCGAGAGCAGCACCTGGTCGGCGGAGCGGAACGCGTCCAGCACGCTGACCTGGCGGTCCGAGATGGACAGCAGCCGGTCGTTGGGGATGACGATGAGGGTGTCGACCTCTTCGCGCAGCGAGGCGATGCCGTCCTCGGCCTGGTTGGCGCGCCGCCGGCCCTCGAAGGTGAACGGGCGGGTGACCACGCCGATGGTGAGCGCGCCCAGGGAGCGGGCGATGTTGGCGACCACCGGCGCGCCGCCCGTGCCGGTGCCACCGCCCTCGCCGGCGGTGACGAAGACCATGTCGGCCCCCTTGAGGACCTCCTCGATCTCCTCGCGGTGGTCCTCGGCGGCCTTGCGGCCGACCTCGGGGTTGGCGCCGGCGCCGAGGCCCCGGGTGAGTTCACGGCCCACATCGAGCTTGACGTCGGCGTCGCTCATGAGGAGGGCCTGCGCATCGGTGTTGATCGCGATGAACTCGACGCCCTTGAGACCGACCTCGATCATCCGGTTGATGGCGTTGACACCACCGCCGCCGATACCGACGACCTTGATGACTGCGAGGTAGTTCTGCGGTGCTGCCACGTCGAAGGCCTCTCGCCTCGAATTTCCGGGTCGGCCCGTACCCGGTTGGAGGGCCGAACCGACGGATGTCGATGGGTAGGGAGCCTGGTTCCTGACGTAATGTCCGAAATGCCGACCGCCGACCCCAACCCTAAACTTGACCTTTAGGGTTAGTTCTGTGCCTCTGTCACATCACCAGGGAACACAGTCTGGTGAGACAGGACACTAGGTGGCTCCGGCCACGTGTTTCAACGAACACGCCGAGCTTCCCTTTTTCTTTTGAGCCTATGTGATCATCAACCGGCCAATGACACCGGGGTGACCACCAAGGGTCGGGCCGACACGAAACCGCGTCAAGCCCGCCCGTCGCCCGCCGCCGCCCTTTCGACGACGCGCTCCGCGCGCACCCTTGCGCAGAGAACCTACCGGATCATCCGGACACCGCCGGCGCCTCCGGCGCGCTCACATCGAAGTTCGTACCCTTCTGATGCAGCAGTGCCACCAGCACCCGGGCTTTGCGATCGGTCTGCTCCGGACTCCCCCAGCGCACCGTCGCACCCCCGCCGAGCTGTAGCTGGATGTCGTCGTACGAATGCACCAGGACCGCACCGGCGCGCTGGCGGACCTCCTCCGGCAGGCCGGCGGCCACCGCCACCGCGCCCTGCACCAGCTGCGCCCGGCCGATCACCGACTCGGCGTCGAGGGCCTGCTGGCTGAGCCTCAGCTCCACCACCGGCACCCCGGACGGGGCGGCCGGCTCGGTGGCGAAGCTCACGCCGGCCGCGTCGACCTGGGTGAAGCGGTTGTCCTCGCCCTTGACGGCGGCGACCGCCGTGCGCTCGGTGACCTTCACCCGCAGGGTGTTCGGCCAGCCCCGCCAGACCTCCGCGCCGGCCACCCGGGGGATCGCCTCCACCCGCCGGCGGGCGTCGTCGAGGTCCACCCGCGCCAGTGGGCCGGAGCCGACCCCGCCGATCGCCGCCCGGACCTCGTCGGCCGTCAGCCGGTCGTCCCGCAGGCCCTGCACGGCGACGGAGCGCACCTCCAGCACCGAGGAGAAGAAGACCAGCCAGGACAGCGCTCCGAGCAGGAGCGCGACCAGGCCGCCCAGCACCACCACACCCCGCCGGGAGAGCCGGAGCCGGGGAGCGTGCTCCCCGGCCTCGAACTCCTCGTCCAGCGGGTCGGCGAGCCGGGCGTCAGCCACGACGGCGGCCGCCCCGGGCGGCCTCGATGGCCTCGTAGACCATGCCGACCAGCAGCTCGTCGGCGTCCCGGCGGCCGAACTCGGCGGCCGAGCGGCTCATGTCCCACAGCCGCTGCGGGTCGGTGAGCACCGGCAGCACGCTCTGCAGCACCCAGTCGGGGGTCAGCTCGGCGTCGTCGACCAGCAGACCGCCGCCGGCCTTGACCATCGGCTGGGCGTTCAGCCGCTGCTCGCCGTTGCCGATCGGCAGCGGCACGAAGGCGGCGGGCAGGCCGACCGCGGCCAGCTCGGCCACCGTCATGGCCCCGGCCCGGCAGAGCATCATGTCGGCCGCCGCGTAGGCGAGGTCCATCCGGTCCAGGTACGGCACCGGGCGGTAGGGCGGCATCCCGGGGATGTCGTCCACCTGGGGCAGCTCGTTCTTGGGGCCGACCGCGTGCAGGATCTGCACCCCGTACTGCTGGAGCCGGGGGGCGATCGCGGTGATCGTCTCGTTCAGCCGGCGGGCGCCCTGCGAACCGCCGGAGACCAGCAGGGTGGGCAGCCGCTGGTCGAGGCCGAAGTAGTGCCGCGCCTCCGGGCGGGCCGCGTTCCGGTCCAGGGTCGCGATGGTCCGGCGCAGCGGGATGCCGATGTACCGGGAGTCGCGCAGCTTGCTGTCCGGCGTGGAGACCGCGACGAAGTCGCTGTACCGGGCGCCGATCTTGTTGGCCAGGCCGGGCCGGGCGTTGGCCTCGTGCACCACGATCGGCACACCGGCCCGCTTGGCGGCCAGGTAGGCGGGCATCGCGACGTAGCCGCCGAAGCCGACCACGGCGTCCGCGTTGACCCGCTCGATGATCTCCTGGGCGGCCCGGACGGTGCCGCGCAGCCGGCCCGGGACGGTGATCAGCTCGGGGGTGGGCTTGCGGGGCAGCGGGACGGCCGGGATCAGCTCCAGCTGGTAGCCGCGCTCCGGCACCAGCCGGGTCTCCAGGCCGCGCTCGGTGCCGAGGGCGGTGATCCCGACGGACGGGTCGTGCCTGCGGAGGGCGTCCGCGAGGGCCATGGCCGGCTCGATGTGACCGGCGGTCCCCCCGCCGGCGAGTACGACATGCACCGAAATTCACCGCTCCCTGCGTGCCGGTCCGGGGACCGGGCGCGCTGTGGTTCGTCGTCGTGGCAGCACCCGGGCCAGCTGCTTCCTGATCCGGGAGTTCTTGCTCCGGGCGGCCAGGGCCGCCTTCGCGCCCGAGCTGCTGCGTGCCAGGCAGAGCAGCACCCCGATCGCGGACATGGCCGACAGCATGGCGGAACCGCCGTAGGAGAACAGCGGGAGCGGGACGCCCGCGATGGGCAGCAGTCCCAGCGCCGACCCCAGGTTGATCACGGCCTGAGCCATGATCCAGGTGGTGGCGGCCCCCGCGGCGTACCTGACGAAGGGATCCCTCGTACCGATGGCCACACGGATACCCGCGTAGCCTAGTGCCGCGAAGAGACCGATCACCGACAGCGTCCCCACCAGACCCAGTTCCTCGCCGGTGGTGGCGAAGATGAAGTCGGTGTGCGCCTCCGGGAGCTGGCCCCACTTCTCCACGCCGGCGCCGAGTCCGGAGCCGAACAGGCCGCCCAGGCCGAAGGAGTAGACGCCGTGCAGGGCCTGGAAGCAGGCGCCGGCCGGGTCGAGCTTGGTCACCCCGATGCAGGAGAGCCGCTCGGCCCGGTGCGGGACGGTGACCACCAGGGCGGTGCAGACCACCACGGCCACGCCGAGGGTGGCGACGAACAGCCGCAGCGGGGCCCCGACCATCCACAGCAGGCCGAAGAGCATGGCCACCAGGATCATCGAGGTGCCCATGTCGCCGCCGAGCATGATCAGCGCGAGCAGCAGCAGGGTGCCCGGCACCAGCGGGACCAGCAGGTGCTTCCACTGGTCGAGGGTGCCGGTCCTCTGCTTGCGGGCCAGCAGGTCGGCGCCCCAGAGCACCAGGGCGAGCTTGGCGAACTCGGACGGCTGGAACTGGAACACGCCGAAATCCAGCCAGTTCCGGTTGCCGTTGACCTCCATGCCGATGCCGGGGATCGCCACCAGCACCATGGCCCCGATCACCGCCAGCAGCACCGGGTAGACGATCACCCGCAGCACGGCCACCGGGACCAGCGCGAAGCCGAGCAGCAGCGCGAGGCCGAGCACCACCGCGAGCAGCTGCTTGAAGAAGTAGAACTGGGTCGAGCGGTGCTGGCCCAGCGCGAGGATCTGCGAGGCCGAGAAGACCATCATCAGGCCGAGCACGACCAGCAGCAGCGCCGTGCCGGCGATCAGCAGGTAGGGCGTCAGCGGCCGGTCCAGGGCGTACCGCACACGGGCCCGGAAGGCCTGCAGACGGGCCATCGGACCGGCCGACTTGTAGGCCGTGGTGGTGGCCGAGATCACCCGCAGGGACTCGGCCGGGCGACCCTTCTCCGGTGCGCTCGACCCACCCGCCCTGCCACCCTGCCCCGCCACAACGCTCCCCTTCTCCGTGCCTCGTGCGCCTGCGGGCCGCTCCGGTCCGGTACCGGCGGCCGGCGCGCCCCTTCGGCTCACGAGGCGGGAAGGGGGGCGACGGCGGCCGGGGGCCGCCCGGGGCCCCTACCGGTTCCCGCCCGCCAGCTCCCGGACGGAGGCGGCGAAGAGGTCGCCGCGCTCGCCGTAGTTGGTGAACATGTCCATCGAGGCGCAGGCCGGGGCCAGCAGCACCGTGTCACCCGTTCGGGCGAGCGACGCGGCCGCGCGGACCACCTCGGTCATCGCCACCGCGCCAGTCTGGCCCTCGGCCGCCTCGATCACCGGGACATCCGGCGCGTGTCGCGCCAGCGCCTCCCGGATCAGCGCGCGGTCCTCGCCGATCAGCACGGCGGCCCGCAGCCGCTCGGCCGCGCCCAGCACCAGGTCGTCGAAGGTCGCGCCCTTGGCCAGGCCGCCGGCGATCCAGACGATCGGCCGGTACGCGGCGAGCGAGGCCGCGGCGGCGTGGGTGTTGGTCGCCTTGGAGTCGTCGATGTACGTGACGCCGTCGACCACCCCGACCTCGGCGATCCGGTGGGAGTCCGGGCGGAAGGCCCGCAGGCCCTCGCGGACGTCCTTCGGGTCCACGCCGTAGGCCCGGGCCAGCGCCGCGGCGGCCAGCGCGTTGGCGATGTTGTGCGGGGCCGGCGGGTTGACGTCCTCGACGGAGCCGAGCTCGGCGGCGTTCTTGGCCCGGTCCGGCACGAACGCGCGGTCCACCAGCAGGCCGTCGACCACGCCGAAGTTCGACGGGCCGGGCGCGCCGAGGCCGAAGCCGATCGCCCGGCAGCCCTCCTCGACGTCGGCCTCGACGACCAGCGCCTCGGTGGCGGGGTCGGCCAGGTTGTAGACGCAGGCGACGGTGTTGCCCGAGTAGATCCGCCCCTTGTCGGCGGCGTACTCCTCCATCGAGCCGTGCCAGTCGAGGTGGTCGGGGGCCAGGTTGAGCACGGCCGCCGAGTGCGGGCGCAGCGAGGAGGACCAGTGCAGCTGGTAGCTGGAGAGCTCGACGGCGAGCACGTCGTACGGCTCCTCGGCGAGCACCGCGTCCAGCACCGGGACGCCGACGTTGCCGACGGCGGCGGTGCGCCGGCCGGCGGCGGTCAGGATCGAGGCGAGCATCTGGACCGTGGTGGTCTTGCCGTTGGTGCCGGTGACGGCCAGCCAGGGGGCCGGCTCGCCGGTGGCGGGCAGCGGCCTGCGCAGCCGCCAGGCCAGCTCGACGTCGCCCCAGATGTCGAGGCCGGCGCGGTCGGCGGCGGCGAACAGCGGGCTGCTCGGCGGCCAGCCGGGCGAGGTGACGACGAGCCGGGTGCCCTCGGGCAGGGTGTCGCCGTCGCCGAGGCGGACGGTGATGCCCGCCGCCTCCAGCTCGGCGGCGCGGGCCCGCAGGCCCTCGCCGGAGCCGCCGTCGACGACCGTGACATGGGCGCCGAGGCCGTGCAGGACCCGGGCGGCGCTGACGCCGGAGACCCCGAGTCCGGCGACGGTGACCGGCATGCCGGGCCAGTCGGGCAGGTCCGACGGGCACCAGGGGCGGTGGGGCTCCCAGCGCTCGGGCCGGTCGGCGGTGGTCATCCGGTCACCCATCCCGCGTAGAAGAGGCCGAGGCCGACGGCCACGCACAGGCCCTGGATGATCCAGAAGCGGACCACCACCAGGACCTCGCTCCAGCCCTTGAGTTCGAAGTGGTGCTGGAGCGGGGCCATCTTGAAGACGCGCTTGCCGGTCATCCGGAACGAGCCGACCTGGATGATCACCGAGAGGGTGATGATCACGAAGAGGCCGCCCAGCAGGACGAGCAGGATCTCGGTGCGCGAGCAGATCGCCAGACCGGCCAGCGCGCCGCCGAGGGCCAACGAGCCGGTGTCGCCCATGAAGATCTTGGCGGGCGAGGTGTTCCACCAGAGGAAGCCGAAGCAGGAGCCCATCAGGGCGGCGGCGACCACCGCGAGGTCCAGCGGGTCGCGGACGTCGTAGCAGTTGGCGGTCGCGGAGGCGACGTAGGCACAGCTCTGGCCGTACTCCCAGACACCGATGAAGGTGTAGGCGCCGAAGGCCATCACCGAGGCGCCGGTGGCGAGGCCGTCCAGACCGTCCGTCAGGTTGACGCCGTTGGAGGTCGCGGCGATCAGGAAGTACGCGAAGATGACGAACAGGACCGGGCCGACCGCCCACTCGAAGTCCCGCACGAAGGACAGGTGCTCCGAGGCGGGGGTGCGGCCGGCGTTGTCGGGGAACTGCAGGGCCAGGATCGCGAACGCCAGGCCGACGATGGACTGGCCGGCCAGCTTGGCCTTGGCCCGCAGGCCCAGGGAGCGGCGCTTGACGACCTTGATGTAGTCGTCGAGGAAGCCGACCAGGCCCAGACCGGTCGTCAGGAACAGCACCAGCAGCCCGGAGGCGGTCGGGGTCTCGCGCGTTATCGCCTTGGTGGCGAAGTAGGCGACCAGGGTCGCCAGGATGAACGCGATGCCGCCCATGGTGGGCGTGCCCTTCTTGCTGTGGTGCGCCTTGGGGCCGTCGTCGCGGATGTACTGGCCGTAGCCCTGCCGGGCGAGCAGCTTGATCAGTGCGGGAGTGCCGGCCAGCGACAGGATCAGACCGATCATGCCGGAGAAGAGGATCTGCTTCATTACTCGGCCGCACCGTCCGCGAGGAGGGCCTCGGCCACCTTCTCCAGCCCCACCGAACGGGAGGCCTTCACCAGCACCACATCCCCCGGCCGCAGCTGACTGCGCAGCAGCTCGACCGCCGCGTCCGCGTCGGACACCAGCACCGACTCCTCACCCCACGAACCTTCGTTCCTCGCGCCCAGTTCCATGCAGGCCGCCTCGCGTCCGCCGACCGCCACCAGCTTGGTGACGTCCAGCCGGACGGCGAGCCGCCCGATGGCGTCGTGCTCGGCCAGGCTGTCCTCGCCGAGCTCCCGCATCTCGCCGAGCACCGCCCAGGTGCGGCGGCGCTCCGGGCCGCGCCCCCCCATCGAGATCAGCGCCCGCAGCGCGGCCCGCATCGAGTCGGGGTTCGCGTTGTAGGCGTCGTTGACGACGGTGACACCATCGGCCCGGTCGACGACCTCCATGCGCCAGCGGGACAGCGCACCCGCCTCGCTCAGTGCTTCGGCGGTGTCGTCGACGGTCATCCCGAGCTCCGTCGCCACCGCGGCGGCGGCGAGGGCGTTCGAGACGTGGTGCTCACCGTACAGGCGCAGCTGCACGGGTGCGGAACCGGCCGGGGTGCTCAGCGTGAACGATGGACGTCCGGTGGAGTCCAGGCGAACGTCCAGTGCCCGGACGTGGGCGTCGGCGGACTCGCCGAAGAACACCACCCGGGCCCTGGTGCGCGCGGCCATGGCGCGCACCAGCCGGTCGTCCGCGTTGAGGATCGCCGTGCCGTCGGCCGGCAGCGCCTCGACGAGTTCGCCCTTGGCCTCGGCGATCGCCTCCTGCGAGCCGAACTCGCCGACGTGCGCGGTGCCGACGTTGAGGACCAGGCCGATCCGGGGCGGGGTGATCGAGGTGAGGTACTCGATGTCGCCCTTGTGCCGGGCGCCCATCTCCAGCACCAGGTGCCGGGTGGTGTCCTCGACCCGCAGGGCGGTCATCGGGTGGCCGATCTCGTTGTTGAGCGAGCCGGGCGGGTAGACGGTGTCGCCGAGGCGCTGGAGCAGCTGGGCGATGAGGTCCTTGGTGCTGGTCTTGCCGGCCGAGCCGGTCAGCGCGACGACGGTGGCGCCGGCACGGCCGACGACGGCGCGGGCCAGCTTGCCGAGCGCGTCCACCACGCTGTCGACCAGGACGGTCGGTCCGCCGACCGGGCGGGAGGCCAGCACCGCGACGGCGCCGGCCGCGATCGCGGTGTCGGCGTAGTCGTGGCCGTCCACGTGCTCGCCGGCGAAGGCGGCGAAGAGGCCGCCGGGGCGGACCTTGCGGGAGTCGACCTCGACCGGCGCGGTCACCAGGGCGTCCGGGTCGGCGTCGGTCAGGGTTCCCCCGACTGCGGCGGCCACCTCGGCGAGGGTCAGTGCGATCACGGCTGCTCCACTCCTCCGGTGCCCCGGGCGGCCGTGGTCCGCGCGATGGACTCGCGCAGCACCTCCCGGTCGTCGAAGGGGCGGATCTCGTCTCGTACGTACTGGCCCAGCTCGTGACCCTTGCCGGCCACCAGGACGGTGTCACCGGCCTGGGCGTGGGCGACCGCCAGCGCGATCGCCTCGGCGCGGTCGGGCACGACCAGGACGGCGCCGCGCTCGGCCTCCGGCACCGCGGCGGCGCCGTTCAGCATGGTGGCGAGGATCGCCAGCGGGTCCTCGCTGCGCGGGTTGTCGCTGGTCAGCACCGCCGTGTCGGCGAGCCGGGCGGCGATGCCGCCCATCGGGGCGCGCTTGTGCGGGTCGCGGTCGCCGCCGCAGCCGACCACCACGTGCAGCCGGCCCTTGGTGACCTCGCGCAGCGAGCCGAGGACGGCCTCCAGGGCGTCCGGCTTGTGCGCGTAGTCGACCACCGCGACGTACGGCTGACCGGCGTCCACCCGCTCCAGCCGGCCGGGCACGCCGGGGACGGCGGCCACGCCGGCCACCGCCTGCTCCAGCGGGAGTCCGGCGCCGGCCAGCACGGCGATCGCGGCGAGCGCGTTGGCGACGTTGAACGGGCCGGGCAGCGGGACGGCGGCGTCCGCCTCGGCGCCGTCCGGGCCGAGCACGCGGAAGGTCGAGCCGACCGGGCCGAGCTGGACGTCCACCGCGCGCCAGTCCGCCTCCGGGGCACCGGTGGCGGAGAAGGTGACGACCGGGATCTTCGCCTCGGCGGCGAGCCGGCGGCCGTAGGCGTCGTCCAGGTTGACCACGCCGGACCGGGACTTGCCGGGCTGGAAGAGCCGGGCCTTCGCCTGGAAGTAGTCCTCCATGTCCGGGTGGAAGTCGAGGTGCTCGGGGGTCAGGTTGTTGAACAGCGCGACGTCGTAGACCACGCCGTCGGTGCGGCCGTAGACCAGGGCGTGGCTGGAGACCTCCATGGTCACCGCGTCCGCGCCGCGCTCGCCCATCACGGCGAGGATCGCGTGCAGGTCGGTGGCCTCGGGGGTGGTCCGCTCGCTCTTGATCCGCTCGTCGCCGACCCGCATCTCGACGGTGCCGATCACCCCGGGGTGGCGACCGGCGCCGCGCAGGCCGCCCTCGACCAGGTAGGAGGTGGTGGTCTTGCCGTTGGTGCCGGTGAGGCCGATCATCAGCAGTCGCTCGGAGGGCCGGTCGTAGACGGCCGCGGCGAGCTCGCCCATCCGGGCCCGGGGCCGGTCGACGACCAGCAGCGGCAGACCGGCGCCGACCGCCAGTTCGGCACCGGCCGGGTCGGTGAGGACCGCGACGGCGCCGGCCTCGGCGGCCTGTGCGGCGAAGGCCGCGCCGTGGTGGTTGGCCCCCGGGAACGCCACGTAGAGGTCGCCGGGGCGGACCTCGCGGGCGTTGTGGGTGACGCCGGTGACCTCGGGCCCCTCCACGGGGTCCAGTCCCAGCAGGCGGGCGACCTCGGCGAGCGGCCGGGCACCGGTCCGCTCGGGGCGGGGCGGGCTCACGGTGTTTTGATCGGGTTTCGGCACGGCGGAGAGGCTATCCGCCGAAGGGCGTCCAGGGCCAAACCGGCCCTTTTCCGTGCCGGCGGCCGCACCCGCGCGGTCCTTGCTCATGGTCGATCACGGCTTCCACTCGACGGGCAGGTTGGGCGCCTCGCTCCCGCTCGGCGGGACCTGGAGGGTCTTGAGGGTGAACTCCATCACCTGCTTGAACACCGGGCCGCACAGCTGGCCGCCGAAGTGGCCGTTGACCGGGTCCTGGATCACGCAGGAGACGGTGACCCGGGGCTGGTCGGCCGGGGCGAAGCCGATGAAGGAGGCGGTGTACCCGCGGTAGCCGCCGTTCTTCGGGTCCACCCGGTTGGCGGTGCCGGTCTTGCCGGCGACCCGGTAGCCCGGGATCGCGGCCTTGCCGCCGGTGCCCTGCTCGTCGGAGACCACCGACTCCAGCATCTCGGTGAGGGTCTTGGCGGTCTGCTCGCTCACCACCCTGGACTGCGCGCCCGCCGGGGCCGGGGTGTACTTGCCGTCCGGCGCGGTGGTGCCCTGGACGACGCTGGGCGCCACCCGCACGCCGCCGTTGGCGATGGTGGAGAACACCGAGGTCGCCTGGAGCGCGTTGACCGACAGGCCCTGGCCGAACGGGATGGTGTACTGCTTGGACGCCTTCCAGTCCTGCGGCTTGTCGAGGAGTCCGGCGGTCTCGCCGGGGAAGCCCAGGCCGGTCTGCTGGCCGATGCCGAACTTCCGCAGGTAGTCGTAGAGCACCTGGTTGGCCTCGGGCTGGGTGGCGCCGAGGGTCTGGGCGGCCTCGATGGTGCCGATGTTGGAGGACTTGGCGAGCACACCGGCCAGCGTCAGGTACCAGGTGTCGTGCTCGACGTCGTCCTTGAACGCGACGTCGCCGCGGACCAGCGGGTACGGCACGGTGACCTTGGTGTCCCAGGTGGCCTTGCCGGTGTCCAGGACGGCCGCCATGGTCATCAGCTTGGCGGTGGAGCCCGGCTCGTAGGCGTCCTGCAGGGCGGCGTTGCCGAGCTGCGAGTTCTTGGCCGTGCTCAGGTCGTTCGGGTTGAACCCGGGCGAGGTCGCCATGGCCAGGACCTGGCCGTTCTTGACGTCCTGGACGATCACGTAGCCCTTCTCCGCCCCGGCGTTGGCGACCTGGTCGGTGATGGCCCGCTGGGCGGCCCACTGGATGTCCCGGTTGACGGTCAGCCGCAGATCGGTGCCGGGCACGGCAGGCTCCAGCGAGCCGCCGGCGGTCGGCACCAGTCGGCCGCCGGCCTGGGCGTAGCTGCTGTGGCCCTCCTTGCCGGCCAGCTGCTGCTGGTACTGCTGCTCCAGCCCGCCGGCGCCCTCGCCCTCGGCGTTGACGAAGCCGACCAGGTTGGCGGCCAGCCCGTCGGACGGGTAGACCCGCTTCTGGGTGTCCCGGTTGAAGACCCCGGCCAGCGGGTTGACGCACTCGTTGTCGACCCGGCTGCGGCCGCCCTCGTCGGCGGGCTTGTTCAGCAGCCGCTTCTGGGCCTGGCAGGCGCGCGAGCCGGCCTGCTTCTCCAGGCCGGCCTTGAGGTCGCTGATCTGGTTCTTGACGTCCGGGGTCTGCTGGGCGGCGAGCCGCTTGTAGCGGGTCTTCGGCGTGTGCAGGTCGGCCGCGAGCTTCTCCTTGGGCACGCCGAGGATCGGCGCCAGCAGGGCCGCGGCCTGCTCGGGGGCGTCGGGGAGGCCGGTCGCCCCGGGGGTGAACATCGCCGGGTCGGCGGTGATGTCGTAGGCGTCGACGGTCGCGGCTAGCGCGACACCGTCGGAGGACGTTATCGAGCCGCGTTCGGCGGTGATCGGGATGTTCAGGTAGCGGTTGGTGTTGGCGTCGGCGGCCAGCGCGTCGGAGTCCAGCAGCTGGAGCTGGACCAGGCGCCCGGCGAACACCGAGAACACCACCGACAGCACGACGGTGATCACCCGCAGCCGGCGGCGCGGGTCGGCCAGCCGGATCCCCCGGGCGACCGGGCGGCGCTGCGGCGGGCGGCGCGCACCGGCCGGCGGGCGCCCCTCGGGGCGGCGCTGCTGCGGGGTGCGCGGACCGCGCGCGGCGGCGCGGGCCGCCCCGGCGGCCGGCTGGCCGGTCCGCGGGGACCGGGCGCCGGCGGGCTGCGGCCGGGCCGGGCGGACCTTGACGGGCTGCTCCTTCGGGGCCTGGCCCCGGGCGCCCCGGCCCTGGGCCGCCGACGGCTTGGGCGGCTGCGGCGGCCTGCCGGGCTGCGCCTTGGGGTTCTGGGCCCTCGGCGGCTGGACCTTGGGCGGCTGGGCCTTCGGATTCTGCGCCTTGGGGTTCTGCGCCTTGGGGTTCTGCGCCCGCCCGGCGGCCGGCGGCTTGGCGCCGGACTGTCCGCGCGGGGCGGCCGGGCGCGGGGCGGCGCCCTTGACGATCCGGCGACCTCCGCCGGCGCCGCCGCCGGAGGGCTGACGGGGAGTGCTCATCGGCCGGCACCCCCGCCCGCGGCCGGGGCCGGCTGGGCCGGACCGGGGTTGACCTGCACGGTGACGTCGCCACCCGCCGCCGGTGCGGTGGTGGCGGGCGCGCCCGGGGAGGGCTGCGCGGTCGGCTGGCCGCTCGGCGCGGGCTGCTTCCCGGGCCACGGTTCCACGGTGGACCGTTTCACCGGCGGGCTGTCCTGGGCCGGCTTGGGCGTGCCGACCACCGCGCCGCCCTTCGGCAGGTCGAGGAAGGCCATCCCGCCGGCCGGCACCATGCCCAGCTCGGTGGCCCGGCGGGCCAGCGCGTCCGGTGCGGAGTTCTGGTCGATCTGGTGCTGCAGCCCCTGCTGCTCGTCGGTCAGCACGGTGGTCTGCCGGTTCAGCCGGGACAGCTCGAAGGAGCCCTCGTTGAGCGCGGTGTTCAGCGCCAGCAGCCCGAGCAACCCGGCCCCGAGCAGCAGCACCACCAGCACCGCGAACGGCGTCCGCCCCCGTACCGGCCGGCCCGGACGCACGGTGATCCGCGCCCTGCCGCCCTGCCCGGGGAGCACCCGGCTCCCCGCCCCGCCTCCGGCCACCGGCCCCACTGTCCTTCCTCCGCCCTTCGGACCGCCCCGGTTCCGGTCAGCCCCGGGTGCTTCGGTCCCTGATCCTCTCCGCCACCCGCAGCCGCACGGGCGCGGCGCGCCGGTTCTCCTCGATCTCCTGCTCGGTGGCCAACTCGGCACCGCGGGTGATCAGCTTGAGCCAGGGCTGGTGCTCCTCGGGGACGAACGGGAGCCCCGGCGGCGCGGTGCTGGTCGCGCCCGCCGCGAGGTACTGCTTGACCAGGCGGTCCTCCAGCGACTGGTACGACATCACGACGATCCGCCCGCCGAGGGCCAGGGCGTCCAGCGCCCCGGGGATCGCCCGGTCCAGGACCTCCAGCTCGCCGTTGACCTCGATCCGCAGCGCCTGGAACGTCCGCTTGGCCGGGTTCCCGCCGGTGCGGCGGGTGGCGGCCGGGATGGCGTTGCGCACCAACTCGACCAGACGCGCGCTGGTGGTGAACGGTTCCTTCTCGCGCTCCCGGAGGATGACCGAGGCGATCTTCCCGGCGAACCGCTCCTCGCCGTACACCTTGAGGATCCGGGCCAGCTGACCGTGGCTGTAGGTGTTGAGCACCTCGGCCGCGCTGATCCCCCGGGTCTGGTCCATCCGCATGTCCAGCGGCGCGTCCTGGGCGTACGCGAAGCCGCGCTCCGCCTCGTCCAACTGCATCGAGGAGACGCCGAGGTCGAAGAGGACGCCGTCGACCTTCGGGATGTCCAGGCGCTCCAGCACCTCGGGGATCTCGTCGTAGACGGCGTGCACCAGGGTGGCGCGGTCACCGAAACGGGCCAGCCGCTCGCCGGAGAGCGCGAGCGCGGCCGGGTCGCGGTCCACCGCGACCAGCCGGACGTCCGGGAACTGGGTGAGCAGCGCCTCGCTGTGGCCGCCGAGACCGAGGGTCGCGTCCACCACCACCGCGTCGGGCCGGGAGATCGCCGGGGCCAGCGCGTCCATGCACCGCTGCAGCATCACCGGGACGTGCTTGGGGGCCGGATCGTTGGTGGTCATGCGCTGTGGCGCCCTTCCTCGGTGCGAAACCCGCCCGACGTCCGGGGAGCTCCGACCATTCTGTCCCACCGGGCGGCGGAGCCGTCGCACGGGCCGGGCCGCGCGGCCCGTGGTCCCCGCCCGCTCCGGGGGAAGGTCGTGACCGCCCGGCACCGGGGAAGGTGCGCCAGGTGGCACGGGGAGCGGGTGGAGGCCACGGGCCGCGTCGGTCACGCACGGCCGGAAAGGCCCGGTTGACGGGCCTCGGCGGGTGTGCTCCACTGCGCCGCAACTCTATCGCGCGCGCCCCGCCAGTCAATGGTCCGCTCCGGCGCACCACCCGGGCGGCGGTACGGATCACCGCAGGTCGCGAGGGTGCTCGTGGCACATGCCGGCAGCCGGCCGGCGCACGCCCGCAGGCCCGGGCGCCCCGGTCCCGGGCGTTGTGGACATGCCCTCGGTCACAGGCGCCCGCTCTGTAGCGTTCGACCCCACCACGACCGGGGGAATCGCACTAACGTCTTCCCCATGACAGTGACCCCCGACCGGCCCACGCCGACCGCCGCTGCCGATTCCACCACCCCGACCACCCCGACCGTCATCGACCGGTTCGTCGCCTCCAACCGCGAGTACGCGGTGACCTTCCGGGACGGCGGCATGGACGCCCGCCCCGTGCAGAAGATCGCCGTGGTGGCCTGCATGGACGCCCGGCTCGACCTGTTCGCCGCGCTCGGCCTCGAGCTCGGCGACGCCCACGTCATCCGCAACGCGGGCGGTGTGGTCACCGACGACACCATCCGCTCGCTCACCATCAGCCAGCGCGCCCTCGGCACCCGCTCGGTCGCCCTGATCCACCACACCGGCTGCGGCCTGCTCGGCCTCACCGAGGACTTCCGGCGCGAGCTGGAGCTGGAGGTCGGCCAGCGCCCGCAGTGGGCGGTCGAGGCCTTCGTCGACCTGGACGGCGACGTCCGGCAGTCCATGCAGCGGGTCCGCACCTCCCCGTTCCTGCCGCACACCGACGACGTGCGCGGCTTCGTGTTCGACGTCCACACCGGTCTGCTGCGCGAGATCGACTGATCCCCCGCCCGCTCCGACCGGCCCGGCCCACGACGTCCGGGCCCACCGGCAGCGCCCGCGCGGGAGGCCCCGCCCGCCCCGGGCCCGGTCCGCGGGGCGGGCGGACGGCAACAGGGTGACTTCCGGCCCCCGTACGGGGGAGAATGCGCCTGCCGGTCTGACCTCGAACCACCTGGGGCGGCCTGCCGCAGGCCGTACCCCGGCACCGGCTCCCGTCCGCGGAACCGCACCCGGAGGGGCCGCGTCCAGCATGGGGTGGGGGCCGGGCTCGGACGGAGCCGGGCGTGGTGTGCCAGGGAGCGAACGGGTGACGAGCTACAGCGATCAGGCCGGTCTCAACGGTCGTGCGGGGGGCGACCGGGAGGCGGCGGACTACCGCCCGATCGGTCTGCCGGAACTCGCCGCCGTCGTCGACCGGGTCCGGGGCAACATCGAGAGCGTGATCGAGGGCAAGCCGGAGGCCGTCCGGATCGCCCTGACCGTCCTGCTCGCCGAGGGCCACCTGCTGCTGGAGGACGTCCCCGGCGTCGGCAAGACCATGCTGGCCAAGGCGCTCGCCCGCTCGGTCGACTGCACCGTGCGGCGCATCCAGTTCACGCCCGACCTGCTGCCCTCGGACGTCACCGGCACCAACATCTTCGACCAGCAGCAGCGCGACTTCGAGTTCCGCCCCGGCGCGATCTTCGCCCAGATCGTGGTCGGCGACGAGATCAACCGGGCCTCGCCGAAGACCCAGTCCGCGCTGCTGGAGTCGATGGAGGAACGCCAGGTCACCATCGACGGCACCAGCTACGAGCTGCCCTCGCCGTTCATGGTGGTCGCCACCCAGAACCCGGTCGAGATGGAGGGCACCTACCCCCTCCCGGAGGCGCAGCGGGACCGCTTCATGGCCCGGATCTCGATGGGCTACCCCAGCCCCGAGGCCGAGTTCGCCATGCTCGACGTGCACGCCGGTGCCAGCCCGCTGGACGACCTCCAGCCGGTCGCGCACGCCGCCGACATCCTCAAGCTGATCGAGCTGGTCCGCACCGTGCACGTCGCCGACCCGGTCCGCCGCTACGCCGTCGACCTGGTCGGCGCCACCCGCAACAGCCACGAGCTGCGCCTCGGCGCCTCCCCCCGGGCCACCCTGCACCTGGTCAGGGCGGCCCGCGCCGCCGCCGCCCTGGACGGCCGCGAGTACGTCACCCCGGACGACATCCAGCGCCTCGCCGTGCCGGTGCTCGCCCACCGCCTGATGCCGACCGCCGAGACGCAGCTCAGCCGCCGCACCGCCGAGCAGATCGTCAACGACCTGGTCGCCCGCCTGCCGCTGCCGCGCCCGCAGGGCGGCCCGGCCGGCCGGAGGGGCTGAGGTGGGCCCGTCCGACGAACCGTCGGGCCTGCGCGCGGGCCTGCGCGGCCTCACCACCCGGGGGCGGTCCTTTTTCGCCGCCGGACTGACCGCGGTGGTCTGCTCCTACCTGCTCGGCCAGGACGCGCTGCTGCGGGTCGGGGTGCTGCTCGCCGCGCTTCCGCTGGCCGCGGCGCTGCTGCTGGCCAACACCCGCTACCGGGTCGCCAGCGGCCGCCGGCTCAGCCCGCACCGGGCGGTGGCCGGCCAGGAGGCCCGGGTGCACCTGCGGGTGGACAACGTCTCCCGGGTGCCCACCGGTCTGCTGCTGCTGGAGGACAAGGTCCCGTACGTGCTCGGGCCGCGCCCGCGGTTCGTGCTGGACCGGGTCGAGCCGCACGGCCACCGCGAGGTCGCCTACCGGGTCCGCTCGGACCTGCGCGGCCGCTACCCGCTCGGGCCGCTCCAGCTGCGGCTCTCCGACCCGTTCGGGATGTGCGAGCTGAACCGTTCGTTCGCCGCCTCCGACGTGCTCACCGTCGTCCCCCAGGTGCTGCCGCTGCCGCACGTCCGGCTCACCGGCGAATGGGCCGGGCAGGGCGAGAGCCGCACCCGCTCCCTCGCCATGGCCGGCGACGACGACGTCATCCTGCGCGAGTACCGGGCCGGCGACGACCTGCGCCGGGTGCACTGGAAGTCCACCGCCCGGTACGGCGAGCTGATGGTCCGGCGCGAGGAGCAGCCCCGCAAGGCCCGGGCCACCGTACTGCTGGACACCCGCGAGATCGGCCACCGGGGCAGCGGCCCGGCCTCCTCCTTCGAGTGGGCCGTCGCCTGCGCCGCCTCGGTCGCCGTCCACCTGCTGGAGCGCGGCTACCAGACCCGGCTGCTCACCGACACCGGCCGCGCCGTCCCCGGCACCGACGGGGAGAACGGCCACACCGCCGCCGACACCTCCGGCGTGATCCTGGACGCGCTCGCGGTCGTCGACCTCTCCGACGGGGCCGGGCTCTCCCGCGCCGAGGAGCCGCTGCGGGCCGGCGGCGAGGGCCTGCTGGTCGCCGTCCTCGGCGAGCTCGACGAGGAGCAGACCGCCCGGCTCGCCCGGTTGCGCGGCCGCACCGGCGGCGCCGTCGTCTTCCTGCTCGACACCGGCACCTGGGCCGGACTGCGGATGCTCGCCCCCGAGACCGGCGGCGAGGAGTTCCGCGACCGGGCCCGCCGGCTGCGCGAGTCCGGCTGGACGGTGCTGACCGTCCGCGCCGGCGACTCCCTCCCCGACCTGTGGCAGGCCGCCGACCGGGCCGAGTCGTCCGCCCCCTACCGAGAAGAGGCCGGCGCGTGACCACCCGGGCCAAACTGACCGTGTTCGCGGCGCTGGCCACCGCCCTGGCCGCCCTGTGCCTGACCCCGCTGCTGACCACCAAGGGCTGGATCACCCACGCCTTCCTGGTGGTGGCGGTCGTCGCGGCGGTCGGCGCCGGGCTGCGCCGCACCCCCTTCTACCGGTGGACCGTTCCGGTCGGCCAGCTGGTGGCGCTGTTCGTCCTGCTGCTGATCGGCTTCGCCTCCTCGGCGGCGGTCTTCGGCGGCCTGGTGCCCGGCCCCGAGTCGGTCCGGCTGCTCGGCCGGGTCCTGAGCCAGGGGCTCCACGACGTCCGCGACTACGCCATCCCCGCCCCGCCCAGCCCCGGGCTGCGGCTCATCCTGGTCGGCGCGGTCGGCCTGATCGCCGTCGTGGTGGACACCGTCGCGGTCACCTACCGGCGCTCGGCCCTCGCCGGCCTGCCGCTGCTCGCGCTCTACTCGGTCGGCAACGGCCTGGCCGGCGACCAGGGCAACTGGCTCTGGTTCGCCACCGCCGCCGCCGGCTACCTGGTCCTGCTCTTCGCCGAGGGCCAGGACCGGGTCTCCCGCTGGGGCCGGATCTTCCGCGGCGCCGACCGGGGCGGCGAGGGCGGCGGCGTCGGCGCGCTCGGCCGCAACGGCCGACAGATCGGCGCCCTGGCCCTCGCGCTCGCCCTGCTGCTGCCGGCCTTCCTGCCCCGCTGGGGCTCCGGCCTGCTGCACCCCGGCTCCGGCACCAGCGCCGGCGGACGCGGCCCCGGCGCGGTCAGCAGCCTCGACCCGCTGATCACCCTGACCGGAGCGATCCCCCGACCGCGCAACGTCGAACTCTTCAGCTACAAGTCCGACAACCCGGTCGCCGACTCCACCTATCTGCGCACCGGCTCGCTGGACGCCTTCGACGGCACCAGCTGGAAGCGCGGCTCGGTCGCCACGGTGCCCTTCGCCGGTGCCTTCCCCGCCCCCGAGGGGCTGGGCAACATCGACCTGGCCGGGCAGCTGAAGACCGACGTCCGGATCGGCCCCCAGCTGGACGACGCCTGGTTGCCGATGCCCTACCCGGCGGTGGGCGTCAGCCTCCGCGACAACTCCGCCTGGCAGCTCGACACGGTCACCGCCAGCCTGCTGCCCGCCAGGGAGAAGGCGATCAAGGGCCTCAACTACTCGGTCACCGCGCTGGACGTCCGGCCCACCGCGACCAGTCTGCGCACCGTGCCCACCGCCCCCGACCGGATCCGCGACCAGTACCTCAACGTGCCGCGGGACCTTCCGCCGGTGGTCCGGGACACCGCCTTCCGGGTCACCGGAGGGGCGAAGACCGGGTACGACAAGGCCGTGGCCCTGCGCGACTGGTTCACCGGCCCCGAGTTCGCCTACGACGCCACCACCAGGACCGACAGCGGCAGCGACGCGATGAAGGACTTCCTGGAGCGCCGCCGCGGCTTCTGCGTCCACTTCGCCTCCACCATGGCGATCATGGCCCGCATCCTGGGCGTCCCCGCCCGGGTCGCGCTCGGATTCACCCCCGGCAACACCAAGGGCAACAACGTCTACTCGGTGACCGACGCGATGTACCACGCCTGGCCCGAGCTGTACTTCGAGGGCTACGGCTGGCTGCGCTTCGAGCCCACCCCGACCCGCGGCGTCCAGCCCGACTACTCGGACCCGGTGTCCGCCCCGGCCACCCAGCCGACCTCCCAGCCGAGCGCGCAGCCGCAGGCCAGCGCGCCCGTCCAGCTGCCGTCCGCCAACCCGGACTGCGACGCGAAGCTGCGCCGGACCGGCGACTGCGGCGATCGGCCCGAGCGCGCCGGGGGCGCCGACGAGGAGTCCTGGCTGCTCTCCGGAAAGGTCCTGACCGCCCTGGTCGTGGCCGCGCTGCTGCTCGCCCTGCTGCTCACCCCGATGGTCTGGCGCGCCCTGCTGCGCCGGCGCCGGCTGGGCGCGGGCGGGCGGCGCCGCCCCGGCGGACCGGGACCGGTCCGGCTCACCGACGCGCAGGTGCTGGCCGCCTGGGACGAGCTGATCGACTCCGCCTGGGACCTCGGCATCCCGCCGGACGACTCGCGCACCCCGCGCGCCACCGCCCGTCGGATCGCCGAGAGCGCCGAACTGGACGAAACTGCCACGGCGGCCGCCGGCCGGGTGGCGCTGGCCACCGAACGGGTGCTCTACGCCCGCTCCGCCGAGGTCGACGAACCGCTCGCGGCGGACGTCCGGACCGCCCGGACCGGTCTGCGGGCGCACGCCGGACGGCGCGGCCGGATCAGGGCGGTCCTGCTGCCGCCGTCCTCCGCCCAGCTGCGGTGGCGGATCTCGGAAGCGCTGCTGACCGCCCGGCTGGCGGTGGGCGGCCGGCTGTCCCGAGCGGCCGGGGCGGTCACCGGGCCGGTCCGCCGGCTGGCGGCCCGGCGGCGCGACCGCACCCGCGGGAGCGGCGACGGCGGCGCGGGGTCCTGACCCCGCGGCGAACCCGTACGGCGAAACACCGAGGGCGGGCAGTCGGTCGACTGCCCGCCCTCGGCGCGTCCGTACCGGCGGCGGTACGGACCTCAGGTCTCAGAATCCGCCACCGGTCTGCTCGTCACGCCGACGCTGCCAGCGCTGCTCGACCCGGTCCATCATCCCGGCCTTGCGGCCCGGCGCGGCGGCCGGACCGGGGCGCTGCGCCTGACCGGCGGGCCCGCGACGCCAGCCCGTCACGGCGAAGACGGCACACCCGAGCATCACCAGGAAGCCGACCACACTGACCCAGATCTGGTCGGGTACGACCATGCCACCCATCAGCAGGCCGATACCGATCACGAAGCCGCCGACGGCGAGATAGACCCGCCGACGGGTGTAGGTGCGCAGACCGGTTCCCTCGAGCGCCGTAGCGAATTTGGGATCTTCGGCATACAGCGCTCGCTCCATCTGGTCGAGCAGTCGCTGCTCGTGCTCCGAGAGCGGCACGGAGTCCTCCTACTCGTCGGTCGCGGGTGCGACCGGTCCGCCGCCCCGGTCGGGGTGGCAAGTCCAAATCAGCCATCAGAACACGCGGTCGGACGCCTGTGCGGGGGCCCGGGCCCGTGTCGTCCATATGCCCCGAGCGTCCGGCGGTCATGCTTTCCGGCTTTACCCAGATCATACGGTCCACGGGCCCTCGACGGAGTGGTCGACCACGCGTGGGCCCGGCCACTTCGGCGGCTCCTCGCCGCACCACGCTCAACGCGGCGGGGGCCGGACAAGTGCCCGATCCGTTGGAATCGGCTCGGACCTGGGGAGATCCCGAGGAGAAGGCGCGGGGACGGGCGGCGGACGCGCGGTCGATCCGTCGGCGAACGGTGCGGGATCGGACGGCGAACGGCGGCGGTCCGCCGGGTCAGGCCAGGGTGGCCAGCAGGTGGAGCTGGGTCGCCACGGCGTGGAAGGCCGGCTGCCCGGCGGCGGCCTCCTCCAGCTTGAGCAGCGCCTCCATCGCCCCCGGCTCGGTGTCCACCAGGACGCCCGGGACGAGGTCGGCGAAGACCCGGACCCCGTGCACCGACTCGACCCGCAGGCCGGCCCCGACCGCCAGGCGGTCCAGCTCCTCGCCGGTGAAGCGGCGCGGCATCGGGTCGTGCTCGCCCCAGCGGCCGTCGGCGGCGCCCAGCACCGCGCGGGCCTCGGCGAAGTGACCGCCGAGCGCCCGGGCGAGCACCGCACCGTTGCGGTTGGCGGCCAACAGGCTCACGAAGCCGCCCCGGCGCAGGGTGCCGGCCAGGCTGCCGAGCGCCTCGGCCGGGTCGTCCACGACCTCCAGCACGCCGTGGCAGAGCACCGCGTCGACGGTGCCGGGCGGAACCAGCTCGGGGAGGGTCTGGGTGTCGCCCTGGACGGCGCGGACCAGGTCGGTCACGCCGGCCTCGGCGGCCCGCCGCTCCAGCGCGAACAGCGCGTCCGGGCTCGGGTCGACCACGGTGACGCGGTGGCCCAGCCGGGCCACCGGCACGGCGAAGTTGCCGGTGCCGCCACCGGTGTCGACCACGTCGAGCACCGGCTGGTCCAGCTCGGCCACCCGCTTCTCCAGGGCGGCCCGCACCACCTCCCACACCACGGCGGTACGCAGGGCGCTGCGGGGACGCGTCGGGTACAAGGCGAGGCTCCTTGGCACGTGCAGGGTCGATCAGGTTGTCTCCAACCTTAGGCCCTGTCCGCCTCGGCCCCCGTCCGGGCGCTTCCCCCTCCACCCCTCTCCCCTTTTCCTCCCTCCCTTTCTCACCCCCCGCCGATCACCCGGCCTCCCGGTGGTCGCCGTCCGGAGCGGCGGGGCCGGCCGGGTCTTCGGTGTCGGCCGCGCCGTCCAGCGGCAGGCGCGGGGCCGGCGGAGCCGCGTGCAGGCCCAGCAGGCGCTCGACCAGCCGAAGGAACAGCGCCGAGTTGCGGATCAGGTCGTCGGCGTCACGGGCGGAGGCCGCGCCCTTGATGCCCGCCTCGGCGGCCGCCCGGCGGCGCGCGCCCGCGGCGAAGTAGGGCGCCCACTCGGCGAGCTCGGGGGCCACCTCGGGCAGGACCTCCCAGGCGCTGCGGATCGCCCGGCGGCGGCGCTCGCTCTTCTCCGGGCGGCCGCGCACGGCGAGCACCGCGGCGACGGTGCGCAGCGCCGCGAGGTGCGCGGCGGCGTACCGCTCCAGCGGATCCTCCAGGGCACGGGCCCCGTCGAGGGTGCGGTGGGCCTCGGCCAGCAGGTCGAGGGCGGCGGGCGGGGCGGCGAGCCGGCTCAGCACCGGGTGGACATCGGCTCCGGCGGACGGACGGTGGGCGGCGGACCGCGGCGCGGCCCCCGGTCGGTAGGCGGCGGAGTGGAGGCGGGCGGTGACGTGCTCAGGGTGGCTGATGGTCATGGTCTCCCCCGTTCCGAGGCAGCGCGCGGACCGAGTGGTCCGTGCTCCTCCATCGTGAACGGCACCACTGACAATCGGGCCCGGAGTCCGGGCCGGACGCGCTCCCCCGCCGGTCACCGAAGCGCCGTCCCCCACGGACGGCGCTTCGGAACTTCCCGGTCCCCCGGAGATGCCGGTCCCCCCTGACCCGCTCCGCCGCCCCGTGTCGGCGGTGCGCGGTCTCCGACCGGCTCCGGGGCGGACACCCCCCTCGACGCGGTTCCGCCGGCCCCCCGTGGACCGGCGGCGGTCGATCGTCCGCCCCTCGGGCCGGGGCGCCCGACGCGCCTCGTCCCGGTGCCACCACTCTGACGTCTCCGCAGGTCGCGGGCCATCCGTGCAGGTACTCAATCGCGCGTCTGAGTATCCGTACTCAGACGCGCCGGGGCGGGAACCGCGGGCCCCGCCGGCGGCGTCCCGGTACGGTACGGCGAGCCGGATCGAACACCGGCGCGGACCGCGAGCAGAAAACGGACGGTGAACCGATGACGATCGTCCCGCTGATCTTCACCAGCGGACTGGCGAGCGGGATCAACGCCTACGCGGTGGTCCTGCTGCTCGGTCTGCTGGGCCGGTTCGCCGGGGCCGACTCGGTGCCGCCGGCCCTGGAGCGCACCGACGTGCTGATCGCGGCCGGCGTGCTCTTCCTGCTGGAGGCGGTCGCCGACAAGATCCCGTACGTGGACAGCGTCTGGGACGTCGCCCACACCGTGATCCGCCCGATCGCGGGCGCCACCGTCGGCGCGCTGATCGCCGCCGCCGACCCGGGCTCGCTGGGCGAGGTCGCGGCGGGCGCGATGGGCGGCACCACGGCGCTGGTCAGCCATCTGGTGAAGGCCTCGCTGCGGATGGCGGTGAACACCTCGCCCGAGCCCGCCAGCAACATCGTGGTCTCGCTGGCCGAGGACGTCTCGGTGGCCGGCCTGGTCACCCTGGCGATCTTCCACCCCTGGCTGGCCGCCTCGATCGCCGCCGTCCTGCTGGCGGTCGGCATCCTGCTGGTGTGGTTCGCGATCAACCGCATCCGCGCCTTCCGCGCCCGCCGCCGCGAACGCCGGGCCGCCCGCACCGCCGCGACCGGCCGCGGACCCGTGGCGGAGGAGTGGCGGCAGCGGATCTAGGATCGGGGCATGGCACGGATCGTCATCATCGGCGCAGGAATGAGCGGGCTCGCGGCGGCTTCCCGGCTGGCGACCCTCGGGCACGAGGTGACGGTCTGCGAGGCGCGTGACACCCACGGCGGCATGGTCGGGCGCTACGAGCGGGACGGCTTCGCCTTCGACACCGGCCCCGGTCTGCTCACCCTGCCCGCCGTCTACCGCGACCTCGCGCTGAAGACCGGGCGCGAGCCGCTGGAGCAGTTGGTCGGGCTCCGCCCGGTCGACCCGGAGAGCCGGCACCTGTTCGCGGACGGCACGGCGGTCTCCCTGCCCAACGCCTCCCGGGGCGGGGTGGTCCAGGCGCTCGACCGGGCCTTCGGCCCCGGCGCCGGTGAGCAGTGGGCCACCGTGCTCAACCACGGCCGCACGGTCTGGGAGGCCACCCGGCGCCCGCTGCTGGAGGAGCCGCTGCCGGCCGACCCGCGCCCGCTGCACACCGACCCGTACCCGGTACCGGACGCGGCCCGGGCCCGGCGCGGTCTGTTCGGCCGGCGGCGCGGCCCGCGCCGGTGGACGCTGGCCGACGTCGCCGCGGAACAGCTCGGCGGCCACCCGGGGCTGACCGCCCTGCTGCACGAGCACGCGCTGCGGTTCGGCCTCGACCCGCGCACCGCCCCCGCCGGGGCCACCGTGCTGCCGTACATGGAGCAGTCCTTCGGCGTCTGGTACGTCGACGGCGGCCTGCGCGCGCTGGCCGACGCCTTCTTCCGCCGCTGCGAGCAGCGCAAGGTGGAGTTCCGCTTCGGGACGCCGGTCGCCCGGGTGATCGTGGCGGACGGCCGGGTCAGCGGTGTGCAGACCAAGGGCGACCGGATCGACGCCGACCTGGTGGTCTCCTCGATCGACGCGCGGGTGCTGCACACCCAGTGGATGGGCCCGGCCGAGAGCTCGGACGACTGGCCCGCCTCGGCCGACCGGCTGCACGGCGTCCCCGGCCGGGTCAGCGTGCTGCTCGCGCTGCGCGGCGCTCGCCCGGAGGGCACCGCGCACCGCACGGTGGTGCACGCCGCCGACCCGGCCGCCGAGCTGGCGGGCGTGTTCGACCCGGGCGTGCCGATCTGCGAGCGGCCGACCGTGCAGGTGCTGCGCCCGGACGACCCGTCGCTGCACCCGGAGGGGCACGAGGCCGTGGTGCTGACCGCGACCACGCCGTCCCTGGACCTCGACTGGGGCGTGCCCGGCGTCGCGGAGTCCTTCGCCGACCGGATGCTCGACCACGTCGACGCGGCCGGCCTCGGCCTGCGCGAGCGGATGCTCTGGCGGGTGGTCCGCACCCCCGAGGACACCGAGCGCGAGACCGGCGCGTTCTTCGGCTCCGTCCCGCCCCCGGCCCTGGCGGGCGTCGACGGCGACCTGCTCCAGGCCCCGAACGAGGACCACCCCGGCCTCTACCTCACCGGCGGCGCCGCCCACCCCGGCGGCGGACTGGCACGGGTCGGCATGTCCGCCTGCATCGTGGCCAACCTCATCGGCCCGGCCTGACCGCACCCGGCCCGACCGCACCCGGCCGGGCTCAGCTGTGCTGCTGCCAGGTGGGCTGCTGCTGGTAGCCGTACTGGTCGTACTGCGGCTGCTGCGGCTGCTGGGGGATCCCGGTGGCGTGCGGGTCGGGCTGCTGCTGGGGCTGCCACTGCTGCTGCTCGTAGCCGTACTGGCCGGCCTGCTGCTGGAGGTGCTGCTCGTGCACCTGCTGCTGGTCGTGCATCTGCTGGTCGTGCATCTGGGGCTGCTGCTGGTAGCCGCCGTAGGGGTCGGTCTGCTGCTGGTACCCGCCGTACGGGTCCTGCTGCGGGTAGCCGCCGTAGCCCTGGTCGTAGCCGAAGGCCGGCTGCTGCTGGGCCTGCCACTGCTGCTCGTAGCCGTACTGGCCGTTCTGCTGCTGGAGGTGCTGCTGCGCCGGGTCGTAACCGGCCTGGTACGCCTCCGCGTAGGCGTCCTGCTGGGGCACGGCCCCGCCGGTCTCGACCGCCTGGAGCACCTCGGTCTGCTGCTGCTCGTAGTAGGCGGGCGCGTACACGCCGTCGGCGACCAGCTCCTGCATGGCGAACGCGGCGGTCTGCTCGACGGCCGACGGCTCCTCCGGCGCCGCGGCGGCGGGAAGCTCCGCGGCCTCCTCGACGGCGCCGACCTCGCCGACCCGCTCCGCCGTGACCACGGCGGCGGCCACCGCGCCCCCGCCGGTGAGCGCACCGAGCAGCGGCACCTTGGCGAGCGGCCCGGGCAGGCTGCCGTCGGCCCGGCGCAGCGACCACCCGGCCGCGTACCCGCGCTTCACCGAGAGCGTCACGAAGGTCTGGCCCACCGCGAACATCGCGGCGCCCCCGCCGATGACCGGGACGGAGCCGATCGCCATCCCGCCGGCCACCGCGAGGAAGCCGACCAGGGCCAGGGCCCGCCAGTGCAGCGGGGCCCGGTTCTGGAACAGCAGCTCGGCGACCAGCCAGAGCGCCACCACCGCCAACGCGCCGTACAGCAGCAGGTATCCGATGCCCATCCCGCCCGCTACCTCCAGTCGCGTGCCCGCGCCCGCCGCGCGTGTGCCGCGACTGTACCCGTTCAACGGCCCGCGTACCGCATCGCGTTCCCGCCCGTCGGCCCTCCCGGGCAGGACGGCCCGGCGGGTGGGAAGCGCGCAGCTCAGCGCCGGTGCAGACCGAGGTTCTGGTAGATCTCCAGGGTCGCCGTCGAGTGGTTCAGGGTGATGAAGTGCAGGCCGGGGGCGCCCTCCGCCAGCAGCCGCTCGGACATCGCGGTGGCGTGCTCCATGCCGATCTCGCGCAGCGCCGCCGGGTCGTCGACCACCGCGCGCAGCGCGGCCTCCAGGTCCGGCGGGAAGGCCGAGCCGCTGAGCTGCGGGAACCGGTCCAGCTGCTTGGCGTTGGTGACCGGCATGATCTCCGGGATGATCGGCGCCTCGCAGCCCGCGGCCGTCACCCGGTCGCGCAGCCGCAGGTAGTCGTCGACCTCGAAGAACATCTGGGTGATGGCGTAGTCGGCGCCGGCCCGGATCTTCCCGACGAAGTGCCGGATGTCCTCGTCCCAGTCGGTGGACCGCGGGTGCATGTTGGGCGAGGCCGCCACGCCGACGCAGAAGTCGCCGATGCCCTTGATCAGTTCGACCAGCTCGTAGGCGTAGGTGACGCCCTGCGGGTGCTTGACCCACTCGCCCATCGGGTCGCCGGGCGGGTCGCCGCGGACCGCGAGGACGTTCCGGACGCCCTGGTCGGCGTACTGGCCGATGATGTTGCGCAGCTCCGCGACCGAGTGGTCGACCGCGGTCAGGTGGGCGACCGGGGTGAGCGTGGTCTCGGTGGCGATCCGGCCGACCATGTTCACGGTGCGCTCCCGCGAGGAGCCGCCGGCGCCGTAGGTCATGCAGACGAAGTTGGGGTCGAGCGGTTCGAGCCGCCGGATGGCGTCCCAGAGCTTCTGCTCACCGACTTCGGTGCGCGGTGGCATGAACTCGAAGGAGAAGGACCGCTTTCCGGCCGCCAGCAGGTCGCGGACGGTCTGTGCGCGGTCCGGTCTGGTCGAAGCGATACCGAGTGCCATGCTGGCAGGTTAGCCGTGGACGGAAGGGCGCGGACAACTCGGTCCCATCTTTTGAGACACCGGATGGACGAGGGGTGGACCCCCGGTGGCCTGCGTCCGGTGCGGGTGCGACGCCCGCGCGAACAGCGGTTCACCCGGGCGGCCGGAACTCGCCCGTACGGCCGTTCGCCTCCGCCCCGGATACCCTTGCTGCACCCCAGCTACCTCCGGAGCCCCATCGTGACCTCGTCCAGCCAGCGGCCGGCCAACCCCATTGACATGGAGGACGTGCGCGAGCGCGTCAACGCGGCCCTCGTCGGCTTCATGGACGGCCAGTCGGCCCTGCTCAGCAAGGTCTCCCCGCAGCTGGACCCGGTCACCGACGCCCTGCGCGACTTTCTGCTGGACGGCGGCAAGCGGCTGCGCCCGGCCTTCTGCTACTGGGGCTGGCGGGGCGCCGGCGGCCCGGCGGCGGGCGAGGGGATCACCCGGGCGGCGGCGGCGCTGGAACTGCTTCAAGCCAGCGCGCTCGTCCACGACGACCTCATGGACCGCAGCGACACCCGGCGCGGCCTGCCCTCCGTGCACCGCCGTTTCGAGGCGCTGCACCGCGAGCGGGGCTGGCGCGGCGACCGCGAGCAGTACGGCTCCTCGGCGGCGGTCCTGCTGGGTGACCTGCTGCTGATCTGGTGCGACGAGCTGTTCCTGAACTCCGGTCTGGACCCGGCGGCGGTCCTGGCCGCCAAGCCGATGTTCGACCTGATGCGCACCGAGGTGATGGTCGGCCAGTACCTGGACGTGCTGGAGCCGGTCGCCGGGGACTCGACCGACCGCGGCGCGCTGGAGCGGGCGCAGACCGTCCTGCACTACAAGTCGGCCAAGTACACGATCGAGCGGCCGCTCCAGGTCGGCGCGATGCTCGCGGGCGCCGCGCCGCAGCTGGTGGAGGCGTACGGGGCGTTCGGCCTGCCGCTGGGCGAGGCGTTCCAGCTGCGGGACGACCTGCTCGGGGTGTTCGGCGACCCGGCCGTCACCGGCAAGCCGGCCGGCGACGACCTGCGCGAGGGGAAGCGGACGCTGCTGGTGGCGCACGCGATGCGGGGGCTGTCGGCCGCCGAGGCCCGTCGGCTCGACGAGCGGCTGGGCGCGCCCGACCTGACGCCCGCCGAGGTCGCCGGGCTGCGCGCGCTGGTGGCCCGCAGCGGTGCGCCGGAGCGGGTGGAGCAGCGGATCGAGGAGCTGCTCCGCCAGTCGCTGGGCGCCCTGGAGGCGGCCCCGCTGGCGGACGTCCGGGCCCGCGAGGCGCTGCTGGCGCTGGCCGAGGCCGCCACCGTCCGCAAGTACTGAGCCGAACGGGCGACGGCGGCCCCGGCAGGACCCGAAGGGCCCCGGGCGTCCGGAAGCGCCCCGAGGGCCCCGGAGACCCGGAGAACCCCGGGGTGTCAGACGGCGCGCAGCCGCCGGGCGAACTCGGCCGCCGCCGCACCCGGGTCGGCCGCCGCGGTGATGGCCCGGACGACCACCACCCGACGGGCCCCGGCGGCCAGCACCTCGTCCAGGTTGTCGAGGTCGATGCCGCCGATGGCGAACCACGGCCGCCCGGTGGACAGCTTCGCCGCGTACTCGACCAGGCCGAGGCCCGGCGCGAAACGCCCCGGCTTGGTCGGGGTCGGCCAGACCGGACCGGTGCAGAAGTAGTCGACGCCCGGCTCGACGGCCGCCGCGTCCACCTCGGACTCGGCGTGGCAGGACCGCCCGATCAGCACGTCCTCGCCGAGGATCGCGCGGGCGGCCGGCACCGGCAGGTCGTCCTGCCCGAGGTGCAGCACGTCCGGGCCCGCCGCGTGGGCGACGTCGGCCCGGTCGTTGACGGCGAGCAGCTTGCCGTGCCGGCGGCAGGCGTCCGCGAAGACCTCCAGGGCCGCCAGCTCCTGCTTGGCCTCCAGGCCCTTGTCCCGGAGCTGGACGATGTCCACGCCACCGGCGAGGGCGGCGTCCAGGAACTCGGCGAGGTCGCCCTGCTCGCGGCGGGCGTCCGTGCACAGGTAGAGCCGGGCGTCGGCGAGCCGGCGCAGTCGGTCGGTCACAGCGCCATCGCCTGGGCGCGGCGCTTGACCTCGGTGGCCCGGTTCTCCCACAGCGCCTGGATCGGGGTGCCGGGCAGCGACGGGTCCTCGGAGAACATCCAGTCGAGGATCTCCTCGTTGCTGAACCCGCTGTCCCGCAGCACCGTCAGCAGGCCGACCAGGTGCTTCACCGGACCGGTCTCGTCGATGAACGCCGCCGGGACCTGCAGCGACTTGTTGGGGCCGCGGCGGACGGCGATCAGGTCACCCCGCTTGACCATGTCGCGCACCTCGGTGACCACCACACCCCACTTCTCGGAGATGTCGGGCAGGTACAGCCACGCGGCGACCAGGGATTCGATCTTGGCTTCGTTCTTACTCACGCCACCAGACTGCCACCTCGGCGGGCCGCCACGCACCACGCGCACCCCTCGGCCGTCCGGGGAGCTACCCGGCGACCGCCGACTTCAGCGGGACGGCCGGGTCGGCCGCGCGCACCCGGTCCAGCACGGCGCCGCGCTCGACCAGCCGCCGGCCCTGGGTCAGGTCGCGCGGCCGGTCCACCGCGAGCAGCGCCCGCAGGGCGCCGTCGCGCAGCCAGAGCACCGACCAGTCCGGGTCCGCCGGTGAGCCGCGCCAGAGCAGCTCGTCGCCCTCACCGTGCCGGCCGGCGTACTGCACCATCCGCCCGAACTGCTCGGACCAGAAGTACTGCACCGGGTCGTACGGCGGCGCCTCCGAGCCGAGCAGGGTGCCGGCGACCGCCTCGCCGGACTGCAGCGCGTGGTCCCAGTGCTGGACGGTCAGCCGGCCGCCGGAGCGCGCCGAGGGGTAGCTGACGCAGTCGCCGGCCGCGAGGACGCCCGGCACGGTGGTGCGCAACCGCTCGTCCACCAGCACCGCACCGGCCGCGTCCAGGGCGACACCGGTGCCGGCCAGCCAGCCGGTGGCCGGACGGGCGCCGACGCCGACCACCACCTCGTCGGCGGGCAGGTGCGAGCCGTCGGCGAGCAGGACCGCGCCCGGTTCGACGGCGGCGACACCGGTGCCGCAGCGCAGGTCGATCCCGGCCGCGGCGTACCAGCCGGCCATCGCCCGGCCGACCTCGACGGGCAGTGCCCCGGGGACGGGCGCCGGGCCGGCCTCGACCACGGTCACCTCGCAGCCGGCCGCCCGGGCGGCGGTGGCCACCTCGGCGCCGATCCAGCCCGCGCCGACCAGCACCAGGCGCAGGCCGGGCCGGAGCAGGGCGCGCAGCGCCAGCGCGTCGTCCAGGGTGTGCAGCAGATGGGCGCGCTCGGCGCCGGGAAGGGCCCGCGGCTCGGCACCGGTGGCGATCACCAGCGCGTCGTACCCGACGTCCCCGGCGTCGGTGTGCAGCACGCCGGGCGTGCCGGGGCCGCCGGGGGTGAGGCCGGTGGCGCGGCGGCCGGTGAGCAGTTCGACGTCCAGCTGCCCGAAGTCGAGGTCGAGGGCGGTGCTGTCGGCCTTGCCGAGCAGCACGTCCTTGGAGAGCGGCGGCCGGTCGTACGGCACGTGCGGCTCCTCACCGACCAGCGTGATCCGTCCCCGCCAGCCGTCGCGCCGCAGCACCGCGGCGCACTGCGCCCCGGCCAGCCCGGCGCCGACCACGACCACCCGATCCGTCTGTCCCGTTCCGCTCAGCTCAGCCACGCCCGTCACTGTACTGAGCCCGGTCGCAGGTCTTCGGACCTAGGGCCGGGTGCCCGTGAGGGCCCCTTCCCGGGCACCTTCAGCGGCCGGACCCCCCGGAGTTAAGGTGGGGGCACCATCACGGGAGCCCGGCGAACCGGGCTGAGAGGCGGGCTGCCACGGCCTGCGACCGTCCGAACCTGATCCGGGTCATACCGGCGAAGGGAGAGCAGCGACTTTGACACGCTTGGCATCGGGAACCCGGGCCGAGGTGCTGGTGGTCGGCGGCGGGATCATCGGACTCGTCGTCGCCTGGCGGGCGGCCCAGCGAGGACTGGGCGTCACCGTGCTCGACCCGGCCCCCGGCGGCGGCGCCGCCCAGGTCGCGGCGGGCATGCTCGCCCCGGTCACCGAACTCCAGTACGGCGAGGAGCCCCTGCTCCGGCTCGGCATGGCCTCCAACGAGCGCTGGGCGGCCTTCGCCGCCGAGCTCACCGAGGCGAGCGGCGGCCTGGACACCGGCTACCGGCAGTGCGGCACGATCGCGGTCGCCCTCGACGCGGACGACCGCGAGGAGCTCCGCGAACTGCACGCCTTCCACCGACGGCTCGGCCTGGACTCGCAGTGGCTCACCGGCCGCGAGGCCCGCCGGCTGGAACCGATGCTCGCCCCCGGCGTGCGCGGCGGGCTGCACGTCACCGACGACCACCAGGTGGACGGCCGCCGGCTGGCCGCCGCCCTGGTCCGCGCCTGCGAGCGGGCCGGCGCGGTGCTGCACCGCGCCGAGGCCGCCGCCCTGCTGGTCGAGGACGACCGGGCCACCGGCGTCCGACTGGCCGACGGCGGGACCCTCACCGCCGAGCGGGTGGTGCTGGCGGCCGGTTCGCGCAGCCACCTGCTTCCCGGCCTGCCCCCGGGCGTGCTGCCCGCGATCCGCCCCGTCAAGGGCCAGGTCCTGCGGCTGCGCGTGCCCGAGGCCTACCGGCCGTTCCTGTCCCGCAACGTCCGCGCCGTGGTCCGCGGCGGCCACCTCTACCTGGTGCCGCGCGCCGACGGCGAGCTGGTGATCGGTGCCACCAGCGAGGAGCTGGGCCACGACACCACGGTCACCGCCGGCGGCGTCTACGAACTGCTGCGCGACGCGCACGAGCTGGTCCCCGGCATCACCGAGCTGCCGCTGGTGGAGACCGGAGCCGGGCTGCGCCCCGGGTCGCCGGACAACGCGCCGCTGCTCGGCCCGACCGCGCTGCCCGGCCTGGTCGCCGCGACCGGCCACTACCGCAACGGCGTGCTGCTGACGCCCGTCACCGGCGACCTGCTCGCCGCGTACCTGGCCACCGGCGACCTGCCGGAACTCGCCCGCCCGTTCTCCCCCCACCGATTCACGAAGGTCCCGGCATGAGCCCCCGCACCAGCGACATCCCCCTGAGCGTCAACGGCGAGCCCCGCGAGGTCCCCGCCTCGACCACCCTGGCCGAGGTCGTCGCGACCCTCAGCCAGGCCCACTCCGGCGTCGCCGCCGCGCTCAACGAAACCGTGGTGCCGCGCACCGCGTGGTCGCTCACCCCGCTGTCCGCGGGCGACCGGATCGAGATCCTCACCGCCGTCCAGGGAGGCTGACCAATGGCCGACGACCTTCTCACCATCGCCGGGACGAGCTTCTCCTCCCGACTGATCATGGGCACCGGTGGCGCCCCCAGCCTGGAGGTCCTGGAGCAGGCCCTCCAGGTGTCCGGCACCGAGCTGACCACGGTGGCGATGCGCCGGGTCAACGCCGCCACCCAGGGTTCGGTGCTCGAGGTGCTGACCCGCAACGGGATCCGCGTCCTGCCCAACACGGCCGGCTGCTTCACCGCCGGCGAGGCCGTGCTGACCGCCCGGCTGGCCCGCGAGGCGCTCGGCACCGACTGGGTGAAGCTGGAGGTGATCGCCGACGAGCGGACCCTCCTGCCGGACCCGATCGAGCTGCTGGACGCCGCCGAGACCCTGGTCGACGACGGCTTCACGGTGCTGCCGTACACCAACGACGACCCGGTGCTGGCCCGCAAGCTGGAGGACGTCGGCTGCGCGGCGATCATGCCGCTCGGTTCGCCGATCGGCTCCGGCCTCGGCATCCGCAACCCGCACAACTTCCAGCTGATCGTGGAGGGCGCCGGCGTCCCGGTGATCCTGGACGCCGGCGCCGGCACCGCCTCGGACGTCGCGCTGGCGATGGAGCTGGGCTGCGCCGCGGTGATGCTGGCCTCCGCGGTCACCCGGGCCCAGGAGCCGGTGCTGATGGCCGACGCGATGCGGCACGCCGCCGAGGCCGGCAGGCTCGCCTACCGGGCCGGCCGGATCCCGCGCCGCTTCCACGCCGAGGCCTCCTCCGCCATGGCCGGCCGGGCCGCGCTGGACACCCGCGAGCAACCGGCCTTCTAGGGACAGCCCTTGGCGACCGCCGTTCACCGGTCCGGTGTCACGAACCGGGCACAGAGCGGCCCCGGGAGCGGTGTCCCCCGGGGCCGCTCCGTGCCCACGGCCTAGACTCGCCGGGTGGACATGGCACTGCGCGACCCCCTGATCGGTACCCTGCTCGACGGCCGGTACCGGGTCGAGCGACGGATCGCCGCCGGTGGGATGTCCACCGTGTACCGGGGCACCGACACCCGCCTCGACCGGGTCGTGGCGCTCAAGGTGATGCACCCGTCACTCGCCGGGGACGCCGCCTTCACCGCCCGCTTCATCCGCGAGGCCAAGGCCGTCGCCCGGCTCGCCCACCCGAACGTGGTCAACGTCTTCGACCAGGGCGCCGACGGCGGCCACGTCTTCCTCGCCATGGAGTACGTGCCCGGCCGCACCCTGCGCGACCTGCTGAGCGACCGCGGCGCGCTCTCCATCCGGGCCGCGCTGGACGTCCTGGAGCCGGTGCTCGCCGCGCTCGGCGCCGCCCACCGGGCCGGGCTGGTGCACCGCGACGTCAAGCCCGAGAACGTGCTGATCACCGACGACGGCCTGGTCAAGGTCGCCGACTTCGGCCTGGTCCGGGTGCTGAACGCGGCGGACGGCGCGGCCACCTCCGGCACCCCGACCACCGACACCGTGCTCGGCACCGTCTCCTACCTCGCACCCGAGCAGATCCGGCCCGGCGCCGAGACCGACCAGCGGGTGGACGTCTACGCGGCCGGCATCCTGCTGTACGAGATGCTCACCGGCGCCCGCCCGCACACCGGTGAGAACCCCGTCCAGGTGATGTACCGCCACCTGCACGAGGACGTCCCGCCGCCGTCCGCGACCGTGCCCGGGGTCCCCGCCGAACTGGACGCGATAGTGGCCGGCGCCTGCGCCCGCGACCGCGCCGGCCGTCCGTACGACGCGGTGGAGCTGCTCGCCGCGCTCCAGCGGGTCCGCCGCGGGCTCACCCCGGCCCAGCTGGACGCCGAACCGCCCGCCTCCACCCGGCCGAGCCCGCAGTACCCGACCGGCGAGGCCACCTCGGTGCTCACCCCGGTGATCGTCCCCGCGCCCCCGGTCGAGCGCACCAGCGTGCTGGACGTGCCGCCGGACGTCATGGAGCAGCTGCTCACCGAGCCCCGCCCGTACGACGAGCCGCCGCCGGCGCGGGCGCCCCGCACCCGCCGCCCCCGGTCCGGCGCCGCCCGTCGGCTGCCGCGCAAGCCGCTGATCTGGACGGCCGTGCTGACCGCCCTGGTGCTGCTGATCGGCGGGGCGACGTACGCGATCTCCGGCGCGGTGTACGGCACGGTGCCGGGCGTGCTCGGCAAGGACCGGGCCGAGGCGGAGCGGATCCTCGACGCCGCCGGGATGCACGGGCGGATCACCGAGGTGTACAGCGAGTCCGTCCCGGCCGGCCAGGTGGTCGCGGCCGATCCCGGGGTCGGCACCCGGGCCAGGAAGAGCGACACCGTCACCCTCACCGTCTCGCGCGGGCCGAAGCGGATCGCCGTTCCGGACCTGGTCGGCAAGCCGTCCGCGCAGGCCGCCTCGGCGCTGGCCGGGCTGCAGCTGGCGGCCGGCACGGTGACCGAGACCAACAGCGACACCGTCCCCGAGGGCTCGGTGATCAGCAGTTCGCCGGCCGCCGGGCAGCAGGTGGCGGAGAACACTCCGGTGGCGCTGGTGGTCAGCAAGGGCATGGTGGCGGTCCCGAACGTGACCGGGATGTCCAAGGAGGCCGCGGAGAAGGCGCTCCAGGCGGCCGGTTTCGCCATGCAGAGCAGCGGGGTCAACCTCTTCGGCACCGGTAAGGTGACCGGCCAGTCCCCGGCGGCCGGCGAGCGCAAGCCGCAGCGCACCGTGGTGACGGTCACCTTCCCGTTCCTCTAGGAGGGGCCAGGTCGTCTCCCCCGGGGCGGAACCCGCCGACCGGGACTACCGGAGCGGGCCGTCGCCCGGCTCCTCCTGGTAGGAGTAGCGCTGCTCGCGCCACGGGTCGGCCCGGTTGTGGTAGCCGCGCTCCTCCCAGAAGCCGCGCCGGTCGGCCCGCATGTACTCGACCGCGCGGACCCACTTGGGCCCCTTCCAGGCGTACAGCTGCGGGACGACCAGCCGCACCGGGAAGCCGTGCTCGGCGGTGATCGCCTCGCCGTTGCGGTGGGTGGCGAGCAGGGTGTCGGGGGCGGCGAAGTCGGCGAGCCGCAGATTGGCGCTGTAGCCGTACTCCGCCCAGACCATCACATGGGTGACGTCCCGGTCCGGCGGCACCAGGTCGAGCAGGACGGAGGCGGCCACGCCGGTCCAGTCGCCGTCGAGCACGGAGAAGCGGGTGACGCAGTGCAGGTCGGCCCGGACGGTGGTGCGGGGCAGGGCGTTGAAGCCCTCGAAGTCCCAGCTGTGCTTCTCCGCCGAGGCGGTCGCGCCGAACACCTGGAGGTCCCAGGTCAGGGGCTTGAACCGGGGTACCGGCCCGTAGTGCAGGGCGGGCCACCCGCGTTGGACGCGCTGGCCCGGCGGGAGCCGGGGGTCAGACGGCGGCAACGGTTCTTGTTCGGACTGACCCATGGATCCATGGTGACAGACGGCGGGCGGCGTCCCGCGCGCGCCCCTTTCCCACCTCGCGCGCCCCGCTCGTACGGGTCATCCGCGCCAGGCGTACGGGCCAAGCTCCGAGCAAATCGGATATTCCGACACATGTCCTAGTGAGTGTGAACTTACTGGAATTTCTTCCCATCACGGTGCCAGGATGCGTGCAGCCGACGGGTACGGCCGTGATCCCCGCACGCACAGCAGGAAGGCAGCGCCATGAAGGGCGACACCGAGGTCATCGAGTTCCTCAACGAGCAGCTCACCGCCGAGCTGACCGCGATCAACCAGTACTTCCTGCACGCCAAGATGCAGGAGAACTTCGGCTGGACGAAGCTCGCCAAGTACACCCGGCACGAGTCGTTCGACGAGATGAAGCACGCCGAGGTGCTCACCGACCGGATCCTCTTCCTCGACGGGCTGCCCAACTACCAGCGGCTCTTCCACGTCCGGATCGGCCAGACGGTCAAGGAGATGTTCGAGGCGGACCGGCAGGTCGAGGTCGAGGCCATCGACCGGCTCAAGCGCGGGATCGTGGTGATGCGGGCCAAGAACGACATCACCTCGGCGAACATCTTCGAGTCGATCCTGGCGGACGAGGAGCACCACATCGACTACCTCGACACCCAGCTCGAACTGCTGGAGAAGCTCGGGGAGGCGCTCTACCTCGCCCAGCTGATCGAACAGCCGGAGTCCTGACCGGGGCCGCGACCGCGGATCGAGCGGACCGCGGACGGGAACCACGGACGTCGGAACCACGGACGTCGGACCCGCGGATTGCGGCCCGGCGCTCAGGCGACGCGCAGCGGTGCCACCGGAGCCGGCAGCGGGGCGGGCGCGGGATCGGCCCCCGGGTCGGCCAGACCCAGCTTGTCGGCGAGCCGCGCGGTCGGGCAGGGCCGGGCGCCGTGCTCGCCGAGCAGGGCCTGGATGCGTCGGACGCAGGAGCCGCAGTCGGTGCCGGCCTTGCAGCCCTTGGCTATCTGGCGGGGCGTGTTGGCCCCCGCGTCGATCGCCCGCTTCACCTGGTCCTCGGTGACCGCATGGCACATGCACACGTACATCGCGGTCTCTCCCGGGGTGAAGCGAGTGGATCTTGACTAAGGCTTGCCTTAGTTCACTAAGCCTCACCTTACCCGCCGAACCGGGTACGCAAAAGCCTCTCCGGCCGGGGAAAACCCCAGGCCGGAGAGGCTTCGCTCACATTCGGGACGCTCTCAGCTGGTGCCGCGGTACATCTCGGCGACCAGGAACGCCAGGTCCAGCGACTGGCTGCGGTTGAGCCGCGGGTCGCAGGCCGTCTCGTAGCGCTGGTGCAGGTCGTCGACCAGCACCTCGTCGCCACCGCCGACGCACTCGGTGACGTCGTCGCCGGTCAGCTCCACGTGGATGCCGCCCGGGTGGGTGCCGAGCGCGCGGTGCACCTCGAAGAAGCCCTTGACCTCGTCGAGCACGTCGTCGAAGCGGCGGGTCTTGTGCCCGCTGGACGCCTCGAAGGTGTTGCCGTGCATCGGGTCGCAGATCCAGACCGGCTGGGCGCCGGAGGCGGTGACCTTCTCCACCAGGGTCGGCAGGGCCTCGCGGACCTTGCCCGCGCCCATCCGGGTGATGAAGGTCAGCCGGCCGGGCTCGCGCTCCGGGTCCAGCTTCTCGATCAGGGTCAGCGCCTCGTCGACCGTGGTGGTCGGGCCGAGCTTCACACCGATCGGGTTGCGGATCTTCGAGGCGAACTCGATGTGCGCGTGGTCCAGCTGGCGGGTGCGCTCACCGATCCACACCATGTGGCCGGAGACGTCGTACAGCTCGCCGGTGCGCGAGTCGACCCGGGTCAGCGCGGTCTCGTAGTCGAGGACCAGCGCCTCGTGGGACGAGTAGAACTCGACCGTCCGGAACTCCTCCGGCGCGACGCCGCAGGCGTTCATGAACGCCAGCGCGTTGTCGATCTCGCGGGCCAGCTGCTCGTAGCGCTGACCGGCCGGCGAGTTGCGCACGAAGTCCTGGTTCCAGGCGTGCACCTGGCGCAGGTCCGCGTACCCACCGGTGGTGAAGGCGCGCACCAGGTTCAGCGTCGCGGCGGACGCGTTGTACATCCGCTTCAGCCGCTCCGGGTCCGGGATCCGGGACTCGGGGGTGAACTCGAAGCCGTTCACCGAGTCGCCGCGGTAGACCGGCAGGGTCACGCCGTCGCGGGTCTCGGTCGACTTGGAGCGCGGCTTGGAGTACTGGCCGGCGATCCGGCCGACCTTCACCACCGGCACCGAGGCCGCGTAGGTCAGCACGGCCGCCATCTGCAGCAGGGTCTTGAGCTTGTTGCGGATGTGCTCCGCCGAGACGCCGTCGAAGGCCTCGGCACAGTCACCGCCCTGCAGCAGGAACGCCTCACCACGGGCCACGGCACCGAGTCGGGCGCGCAGCTGGTCGCACTCGCCGGCGAAGACGAGGGGCGGATACGAGGCGAGCTCGGCAAGGGTCTTGCGCAGAGCCTCTTGGTCCGGCCATTCAGGCTGCTGCGCCGCGGGCAGGGACTGCCAGGTGTGGGGATTCGTCACGGTCACGCGGTCAAGGCTACGGGGTGCGGCAACCGATTCGTGACCACCGCCCGAGGGATGAGACACCTTGCGGACAATCGGGTGACAGCCCTCACGCCCGCCCGGGGATCCGCTAGGCTCGGTCCCGTGAACACGCCGCACACCCAATCCTGGTGGTGGGCCGACCCTTCGGGTGGCCCACAGTCCGCGCGTTCCTAGACGCACACGACGGCCGCCCCCCGGGGCGGCCTTCGGCGTTCTCCAGCCGGCCGGCAGCCCTCCGGGAGCGGAATCCCGCCCCGCCGCAGAAGCCACCCCGGAAGGAACGCCGCCACCGTGACCAGTGCCGCCGACCTGCTCGCCCGCCTCACCGCCGCCGACGCACCGGCCTTCGCCCTGCTGCACCGCCGCACCCCGCGCACCGCCCCGGACACCGTCGAGGTGCTGCTCGGCACCGTCTCCGAGCACGACCGGCTGGCCGACCTGCCGGTCCGCCACGGGGTCCCCGCCGACGGCCCGGTCCACGACCTGCTCGCGCTCGTCCCCTACCGGCAGATCCGCGAACGCGGCTTCGAGGCCCACGACGACGACACCCCGCTCCGGGCCCTCGCGGTCACCGAGCAGTACGCCCTGCCGCTCGCCGCACTCACCGCGGCGCTGCCGCAGCTGCCGGTCGGCCTGGCCGGCGGGGGCTTCGACATCGACGACGCCGAGTACGCCGCGATCGTCCGCCGGGTGATCGACGAGGAGATCGGCCGCGGCGAGGGCGCCAACTTCGTCATCCGCCGCGACTTCACCGCGACGCTGGAGAACTTCTCCCCCGCGCTCGCCCTCACCCTCTTCCGACGGCTGCTGGAACAGGAGCGCGGCGCCTACTGGACCTTCCTGGTGCACACCGGCGACCGCGTCCTGGTCGGTGCCTCCCCCGAGGTGCACGTCCGGCAGAGCGGCGGGACGGTCGTGATGAACCCGATCTCCGGCACCTACCGCTACCCCGCCGCCGGCTCCGACCTCGACTCGCTGATCTCCTTCCTCCACGACCCCAAGGAGCTGGAGGAGCTGACCATGGTGGTCGACGAGGAACTCAAGATGATGTGCACCGTCGGCGACCTCGGCGGCCAGGTCCTCGGCCCCCGGCTCAAGGAGATGTCCCACCTCGCGCACACCGAGTACGAGCTGCGCGGCCGCACCTCGCTGGACGTCCGCGAGGTGCTGAAGGAGACCATGTTCGCCGCCACCGTCACCGGCAGCCCGGTCCAGAACGCCACCCGGGTGATCAAGCGGTACGAGCGCGGCGGCCGCGGCTACTACTCCGGCGCGCTCGCCCTGATCGGCCGCTCGGCCAGCGGCGGCCAGCTGCTCGACTCCCCGATCTGCATCCGCACCGCCGACATCGACCCGGCCACCGGCCGGCTCGCCGTCCGGGTCGGCGCCACCCTCGTCCGCCACTCCGACCCGGACTCCGAGGTCGCCGAGACCCACGCCAAGGCCGCCGGGGTGCTCACCGCGATCGGCGCCCGCCCGGCCCCCGCCCGGGCCGCCGGTCCGAGCGGCCCCCGGCTCGCCGACAACCACCGCGTCCAGGCCGCGCTGGACGGCCGGCGGGCCGGCCTCGCCCCGTTCTGGCTGCGGATGCAGCAGCCGGCCCGGGTCACCGAGGAGCTGGAGACCCTCGTCGTCGACGGCGAGGACACCTTCACCGCGATGCTCGCCCACCTGCTCACCTCGCTCGGCCACCGGGTCACCGTGGCGCGCTTCGACGAGCCGGGCCTGCGCGAGCGGGTCGCCGCCCACCGCGGGGCGCTGGTGCTCGGCCCCGGGCCCGGCGACCCGGCCGCCGCCGACGACCCCAAGATGGCCGTGCTGCGCCCGATCGTCACCGACGCGCTGGCCGCCGTCCGGGACGGCCGGCGCACCGCCCCGCTGCTCGCCGTCTGCCTCAGCCACCAGCTGCTGTCCGCCGCGCTCGGACTGCCGCTGGCCCGCAAGGCCGTGCCGTACCAGGGCGCGCAGGAGACGGTGGACCTGTTCGGGACCAAGCGGACGGTCGGCTTCTACAACACCTTCACGGCCCGCTGCTCGGACGCCGACGCCGCCCGGCTGGCCACCGAAGGCGTCGAGGTGGCCCGCGACCCGCTGACCGGGGACGTGCACGCGCTCCGCGGGCCGGGCTTCGCCGGGCTGCAGTTCCACCCCGAGTCGGTGCTCACCCGGGAGGGCGTGGAGATCGTCGCCGGGCTGCTGCGCGGCGCGGTGGCCGCCGGCCGGCACTGAGCCGCCGGCGCCGGGGCCGCCCGCGCACCGGGCGGGGTGGTCGCGCACCCCGCCCGGGCGGCGGGCCCGGTCACCCCGCGTCAGACCGCGTCGTCCAGCCCCTGCTCGATCGCGTACCGGACCAGCTCGACCCGGTTGTGCAGCTGGAGCTTGCCCAGGGTGTTCTGGACGTGGTTCTGCACGGTGCGGTGGGAGAGCACCAGCCGATCGGCGATCTGCTTGTACGACAGGCCCTTGGCGACCATCCGCAGCACCTCGGTCTCCCGCGCGGTCAGCTGCGGGACGACCGGCGCGGCCGGGGCCGGCGGCTCGGCGGCCAGCCGGCGGAACTCGCCGAGCACCAGCCCAGCCAGGCCGGGGGTGAACACCGCGTCTCCGACGGCGGTGCGGCGCACCGCGTCCAGCAGCTCCTCCCGCCCGGCCGACTTGACCAGGTACCCGGTCGCGCCGGACTTCACCGCCTCCAGCACGTCCGCGTGCTCACCGCTCGCGGAGAGCACCAGGACGCGCACCGACGGGTCGTGCGCGACCACCTGACGGCAGGCCTCGGCGCCCGACAGGCCGGGCAGGTTGAGGTCGAGCACCACGACCTGCGGGGAGCAGGCGCGGGCCCGGCGGACGGCCTCCTCGCCGTCCCCGGCGGTGGCCACCACGTCCAGCCCGGCCTCGGCGAGGTCGCGGGAGACGGCGTCGCGCCACATCGGGTGGTCGTCCACCACCATCACCCGGACCGGCCGGCCGGCGGCCGCCTGCTGGTCGATCGACTGGTCGGTGGTCATGGGCGGAACCCTTTCGCGGGAGGTGTCGGGGGCGGTCACGGGAGGCGGGCCGGGGCGCCGACGGCGGTGCGCGGGACCCTGAGCTCCACCTCGACGCCCTCCCCGGGCGCCGAGTACAGCTCCGCGGTGCCGCCGAGGTCCAGCAGGCGGCCGCGGATCGACTGGGAGACCCCGAGCCGCCCGGCCCGCTCCGCCTCGCCGAGCCGCCCGGGGGCGAACCCGGGACCGTCGTCGCGGATCGAGACGGTGACGGCCTCCGGCTCGTCCTCCACCAGGATCCAGGCGCGTGCCGCGGGACCGGCGTGCCGGCGGACGTTGTCCACCGCGGCACCGACGGCGGCGGCCAGCTCACCGGCGGCCCGCGCGGGCAGCGGCACCGGGGTGCCGGGGGCCGAGACGGTCACCCGCTCGTCCGCATACGGGGCGAGCAGGGCGCGGAGGTCCTGCGGCTCCTCGGGCTCGCGACGGCCGGGCAGCGGGCCGCCGCTCATCAGCGCGCGCAGCGCCCGCTCCTGCTCCCCGGCCAGCCGGCCCAGTTCGCCGAGGTCCGCGCCGCCGGCCGGTGCCTCGGTGCCCCGGCGCTGGACGAGCGCGAGCACCTGCAGCACCCCGTCGTGGATGTCCCGGGAGAGCCGCTCGCGCTCCCGGGTGGCCGCCTCGACCTGGAGCGCCCGGGTGAGCGTCGCCTCACTGGCCCGGGCCAGTTCGATGACGTAGCCGATCGCGCAGCCGGCCACCATGAGCAGCACGATGTTGTGGACGTTGTCGCCGGTCGCACCGCCGTGGCCGAGGATGTTGGCCACCCCGATCACCGAGCCGGCCGCCGCCGCCCAGCGCCAGCCGCCCCGGCCGGCGAAGCCGAGCACGGTGCCGGCCGCCCAGATGGTCGGCAGGGTCGGCGCGCCGTGGCCGATCCGGGCCGGGTCGTCGACCATGCCGCTCATCACGATGCCGGTGACGGCGAGCGTGAGGTCGGTGGCGAGCACGTACCAGGTGCAGCGCTGCGGGCCGGAGAACGCCCGGGTGGAGGCCAGCGTCCAGAGGGTCAGCGCGCCGAGGTAGATCCAGCCGGCGACGGGGTGCAGGAACTCCAGGTAGGAGTCGAAGTACCGGAGCAGCGCGTAGCACAGGGCCAGGACCCGGAAGAAGGAGATGGCCCGCCAGAGCGGCAGCTCGACGGACATGCCGCCCGCCGCCACCGCGGCGCCGACCGCGCCCGGCGCCGCCGTCCCGGTTCTGCCGCCGTCCGTCATGCCTGCCGCCCTCCCCCGGCGACCGGCCGGCCCCGACTCAGGCCGACCCGGTCTCCTTCTGCTGCTCCTGCTCGGCCTTCTCCAGCTTCTCCGCCTCGGCCTTCTCGGCCTTGGCGGCGGCCTGCTCGGCCTTCTGCACGGCCTTTCGCTCGGCGTCGGCCTTCTTCTTGTCGTCGGCGATCTGCCGCTTGGCGGCGGTCGCGTAGATGTCCACGTACTCCTGGCCGGAGAGCCGCATGATCTCGTACATCACCTCGTCCGTCACCGAACGGAGGATGAAGCGGTCGTTCTCCATGCCGTGGTAGCGGGAGAAGTCCAGCGGGCGGCCGATCCGGATGCCCGGGCGGGTGCCGAAGTTCGGGACCACCTGGCCGGGCGGCTGCACCTTCTCGGTGTCGATCATCGCGACCGGGATGACCGGTGCGCCGGTGGCCAGCGCGACGCGGGCCAGGCCGCCGACCTTGCCCCGGTAGAGCTTGCCGTCGGGCGACCGGGTGCCCTCCGGGTAGACGCCGAACAGCTCGCCGCGGTCCAGCACGGCGATCGCCGAGCGGATCGCCGCCTCGCCGGCGCCGCGCCCGCCCGAGCGGTCGACCGGGAGCTGGCCGACGCCCTTGAAGAAGGCGGCGGTCAGCCGGCCCTTGATGCCCGGCGTGGTGAAGTACTCCGCCTTGGCGATGAAGGTCACCCGGCGCTTGATCAGCGCGGGGAAGAAGAAGGAGTCCGAGAACGAGAGGTGGTTGCTCGCGATGATCGCGGCACCCTCGGTGGGGATGTTCTCCTCACCCTCGATCCACGGCCGGAAGAAGATCCGAAGCAGTGGCGCGACGATCATCTTCATCAGTCGGTAGAACAACCGGGGCCTCCTGTATTGCGGACCGGTCGATCCTAATGCCCCCCGGTGCCCGCCCGTGCCCCGCCCCGCCCCGCCGGGGTGTCCAGGGGGGCGGGTGACCGGGTGCCCGACGGGGGTGTACGCAGCGGGCGGGCCCGTGGGACGATGCGAATTCCGCAGCCTCCCGCACGGCCGGCCCCCGCACGCCCGTACCCGCACGCACCGCACGTCCAGCGCGTCCCGCTCGTACCAGCGTCACCCTCCAGCGTCCCCGCCCGCGAAGGAGCCCGCCATGCCGCTGCTGCCCGGCGCCGAACCGTACCGCCACCGGGGCGGGCCGGTGGGCGTCCTGCTCTGTCACGGCTTCACCGGCTCGCCGCAGTCGCTGCGGCCCTGGGCGGAGGACCTGGCCGCCGCCGGGTGCACCGTCGCCCTGCCGCTGCTGCCGGGCCACGGCACGCGCTGGCAGGACATGCAGCTGACCCGCTGGGAGGACTGGTACGCCGAGGTCGAGCGGGAGCTGCTGGAGCTGACGGCGCGGTGCGAGCGGGTCTTCGTCCTCGGGCTGTCGATGGGCGGCGGTCTGGCGCTGCGGCTGGCCGCCGTGCACGGGCCGAAGATCGCCGGACTGGTGCTGGTCAACCCGTCGGTGCGGTCGGACAACCCCGCGAGTGTCATTCTGCCGGTGCTGCGGCACCTGCTGCCGAGCCTGCCCGGGGTCGCCAACGACATCGCCCGGCCGGGCACGGACGAGCTGGCCTACGACCGCACACCGCTGCACGCCGCCTGGTCGCTGGCCAGGCTCTGGAAGGACGTCCAGCACCGGCTGCCCCGGGTGACCCAGCCGGTGCTGCTCTTCCGCAGTCCGCAGGACCACGTGGTCTCCGCGGCCAACTCGGAGCTGGTGCTGGCCCGGATATCCTCGACCGATGTGACGGAGCGGCTGTGCCAGCGCAGCTATCACGTCGCGACGCTGGACCACGACGCGGCGGAAATATTCGCGGCCGCCCAGGACTTCATCCGACGGCTGGCTCCCGCGCACTCGGCGGGCGTCATCCCGGGGAAATCCGACCACCACCAAGGCTGAAGGGCCGGAAGTGCACGAGAGCAGCACGGCGGGCGGCGAGGACGACGCGCCCCGCGAGGACGGTGCGACCACGGGCGGCGCGCGGCCGGGCGCCGGGCGGACGGACGGGGAGCAGTCGGGCCGCGCTCCGGCCGGGGGCACGGCGGCCCCGGCGGCGGGCGGCGAGGCGACGGGCGGGGCGACGGCCGGCGCTGCCGGGTCCGGAGCCTCGGCCGGGTCCACGGCAGGGGCCTCCGCGGGGTCCACGACCGGGTCCACGGCCGGGGGTTCCGGCGACGTTCCGGCGACGGGCGAGGGCGGCGGGGCCGCCGAGCCGGCCCGCGCACGGCGCGCGCCCGAGCGCAGCCAGGCCGAGCAGGACGAGATCTTCGCCGCGCTGGTCGCCCAGTTCGACGACCCGGTGGACCTCAACAACCCGAACTGGCCGGAGATCGAGAACCTCCGGGCGCGCGGCGAGTTCAAGAACGTCAAGGACCGCTCCGACGCCGACCGCTTCCCCGGCGAGCCCGGCGACCTCTCCGACCTGGCACCCCAGCCGCGCCCCCGCTCCGGCCGTCCGGTGATGCCGGCCGCCGGCTCCGGGCCGCGCGACTTCGAGCTCTCCGAGGACACCGACGAGGGCCACTTCGAGCCGCCGGAGCCGCCGCCGCTGCCGGAGGCCGACACCACGGCCAAGTTCGCCTGGCTCGCGGTGCTCGGCGGTCCCGCGCTGCTGCTCTTCGACGCGGTGGTCTGGCGCGAGGTCGCCGGGTGGCCGGCCTGGGTCGGGGTGGCCGCCTTCCTCGGCGGCTTCGCCACGCTGGTGGTGCGGATGAAGGACCACGACGAGGACGAGCCCGAGGACCCGCACGGCGGCGCGGTCGTCTGACCCCCCGTCGCCACGGCCCCGTCCCTCGACCCCCCGGTCGACGGGGGCGGGGCTCTCGACGTCTCCCGCCGCTCCACCGATCACTCCTCGGGGTGGAGTTCGGCGACCAGTGGGCGCAGTGGTGCCCCGGCCTGCCGGGCCGCCGTACGGGCCGACCCGAAGCTGTGGCCGACGTCCCCGGGCGGGGCGCCCCTCACCAACGAGGGGCCGGCCGGGGGCGGTGGGTGCGCGGTGCACCCGCGGGAAGCCGCCGTCGCGAGGCCCTCGGCACGAGGACCACCGGACGCGGTGGTCGGCGTGACGACGAGGAGACTCACAGTGGACCGTTCGCCCAAGTCCAGGTCCGGCCCGCGGCCGGGGGTCGGCCGGGTCGCCGCGGCAGCGGCCGCCGGCCTGCTGCTCGCACTGGCGGTCCCCGGGGCGGCGTTCGCCGCACCCGGCGATCTGGATCCGACGTTCGGCACCGGCGGGAGGGTGACCACCGACTTCGGGGGCGGCTCGGACGAGGCCCGCGGAGTCGTCGTCCAGCCGGACGGCAAGATCGTGGTGGCCGGGTACGCGGGCGCCACCGACGACTTCGCCCTGGCCCGGTACAACCCGGACGGCTCCCCGGACACCGGCTTCGGCACCGGCGGCAAGGTGACGACCGACTTCAACGGCGGCTCGGACGAGGCGCGCGGCCTCGCCCTCCAGGGCGACGGCAAGATCGTGGCGGTCGGCCGCAGCGAGGTGCCCGAGGGCGGCGTCGGCTGGTTCTCGGTGGCCCGCTACAACACCGACGGCTCCCTGGACACCGGCTTCAGCGGGGACGGCCGGACCGTCGTCGACTTCGGCACCGGGGGCGCCGACGACGCGTTCGGCGTCGCGGTGCAGGCCGACGGGAAGATCGTCGCCGCCGGTCTGACGGGGGGCGACTTCGCGCTGGCCCGGCTCAACGCCGACGGCACCCTCGACGGGGGCTTCGACACCGACGGCAAGGTCACCACCGACTTCGACGACGGCGCCGACGCGGCCCGCGCCGTCGCGGTGCAGCCCGACGGGAGGATCGTCGCCGCCGGCTACACCGGCGGCCCCGGCGGCAACTACGACTTCGCGCTCGCCCGCTACACCCCCGCCGGCGCGCCCGACACCGGCTTCAGCAGCGACGGCAAGGTCGCCACCACCTTCGGCGGGGTCGAGTTCGCCCACGCGGTGGCCCTGCAGCCGGACGGGAAGATCGTCGCCGCCGGCTACACCGGCAACGACTTCGCCCTGGCCCGCTACAACAGCGCCGGCAACCTCGACGGCGGCTTCGACACCGACGGCAAGGTCACCACCGACTTCGGCGGCAGCGAGATCGCGTACGGCGTCGCGGTGCAGTCCGGCGGAGCGATCGTCGCCGTCGGCTCCACCGTGACGGGCGGCGGCAGTGACTTCGCGCTCGCCCGCTACACCTCCACCGGCGCGCTCGACACCGGCTTCAGCGGTGACGGCAGGGCCACCACCGACTTCGGCGGGGGCTTCGACCAGGCACTCGGCACCGCCGTCCAGTCGGACGGCCGGATCGTCGCGGCCGGCTTCAGCAACGGCGACGCGGCCCTCGCCCGCTACGACGGCTCCGCCGGAACGCCCACCGCGGTGGACCTGTCGGTCACCAAGACCGGGCCCGCCGTCGTCACCGCCGGCGCCCAGGCCTCCTACACCGTGACGGTCACCAACAACAGCACCACGGCCGCCACCGGCGTCACGCTCTCCGACTCGATCACCGGCCCGGGCACCGTGCTCTCGGCCACGCCGGGCCAGGGCAGCTGCAGCACCACCGCCACCGGTGCCACCTGCGCCCTCGGCACCCTCGCGGCCGGCGCCGCCACCACCGTCACGGTCACGGTCGCCACCACCGGCCCGGGCACCCTCGCCGACACCGCCACCGTCTCCGCCGCCCAGAGCGACCCCGCCCCGGCCAACAACACCGCCACCGCGAGCACCACCGTGAACGCCCCGGCGGGCGTCGACCTGTCGGTCACCACGACCGGTCCGAGCACGACCAGCATCGGCGACACCCCGGCCTACACCGTGACGGTCACCAACCGGAGCGCCGGCCAGGCCGCCACCGGCGTCACCCTCACGAACACCCTCTCCGGCCCGGCCGCCCTGCTGACCGCCGCCCCCGGCCAGGGCAGCTGCACCACCACCGCCACCAGCGCCACCTGCGCCCTGGGCACCCTCGCGCCCGGCGCCGCCACCACCGTCACGGTGACCGTCGAGCCCCGGGCCACCGGCACCCTCACCGACACCGCCACCGTCTCCGCCACCCAGGGCGACCCCGTCCCGGCGAACAACACCGCCACCGCCACCACCGCCGTCAACAACGGCCACGGCTGCACGATCATCGGGACCGCCAACGCCGAGACCCTCTTCGGCACCGGCGGCAACGACGTCATCTGCGCACTCGGCGGCAACGACACCGTCACCGCGGGCGGCGGCTCCGACACCGTCTACGCCGGCTCGGGGAACGACATGGTCGACGGCGGCTCCGGCAACGACACGCTGTTCGGCGGTCTCGGGAACGACCAGCTGACCGGCGGCCTCGGCAATGACACGCTCAACGGCGGCCCCGGCACCGACACGCTCAACGGCGGCTCGGGCTTCGACAGTTGCACCACGACCCCCGGCGACACGGTGATCAGCTGTCCGTGACCCCGGATCCGCACGGCTGACCTTCGCGGCGCGGCACCGACCAGGTGCCGCGCCGCGACGCGTGTCCGCACTCAGGCCCGCGGGGGCAGCTGGAGCACCGCCAGGACCGGGAGATGGTCGGTGGCGGCCCTCAGGTCGGCCTCGGTGACGCCGGGCAGGCCGTGCGGGACGCCGCAGGCCAGCACCTCGATGCCGGGTGTGGCGAAGACCGCGTCCAGCCGCTGGTAGGGGTTCTCCGGAACGGACGTCATCTCGCCGCCCCAGGGCGCCACCACGTGCCCGTCCTGGAGCCGTCCGGCCAGCGACCGCCAGCCGGGGCCGTCCGGGTGCTCGTTGAAGTCCCCGGCGATCACGCCGAGTTCGGCGTGCCGCAGCTGCTCGGTGAGCAGTCCGAACTGCCGCAGCCGCTCGTCCGCGTCCAGGCTCAGGTGGCAGCTGGTGACGGTGAACGGCGCCGCGCCGGGCACCTCGACCAGCGCGGTCGCGAAGCCGCGCGCGTGCAGTCCGCGGGTCTTCGGCAGCAGCCGGTCACGGGTGGCCACCACCCGGACTCCGGGGCGGCCGAGCAGCAGCGGGCCGGCCGCGATCCGTCCGCCACCGCTCAGGACCACCGTGCCGGTCGCCCGGGCGAGCCGGGCCGCCTGGCCCTCGGGTCGCCAGTAGCGCGGGGACTCCTGGACGCAGACCACGTCGGGCGCGCAGGCCCGGACCACCCGGGCCAGCGCGCGGCGGTCGTCGCGCAGTGAGCGGATGTTGTAGCTCAGCAGCCGCAGCCGGCCCGGCGCGGGCGGCGGCAGTTCGGCCGGCGCGGTGGTCATCGTGGCACTCCTCCCCTGGGCGTCCCGGACGACGCTACCGCCACTCCCCCGGGCCGACGGCTCCCCGGGGGCGCAACACGACGGCCCGACACGACGGCGGCCCGGTTCGCGGGGAACCGGGCCGCCGATCGGCCGTCCTGCGGGGCGGGGCGGGTCAGAGCGTGCGGGCCAGGTCGGCCGCGCCCGCGATGCCGGCGGCCGATCCCGTGGACGCGAGCACCACCTCGGCGCGCGGACGGTGCACCCCACCGGTCAGGTAGTGCTCGAAGGCCTTGGCGACCGGGTCGAGCAGCAGGCGGCCGGAGTCGGAGACCCCGCCGCCGAGCACGAAGACGCCGGGGTCGAAGAGCGCCGCGAGATCGGCCATCCCCCGGCCCAGCCAGTCGGCCAGCTCGGCGTAGCACTCCAGGGCGAGCGGGTCGCCCTCCTCCGCGGCCTGGGTGATGTGGATGCCGCGGATCGTCTCGGCGACGCCGTCGTTGAGCTCCAGCATCCGCCGGCCGCGCGCCGGGTCCTGGGCGGCGTACTCCCGGCCGTACCGGCGCAGGGCGCGGCCGGAGCCGTACTGCTCCCAGCAGCCCTTGCCGCCGCAGCCGCAGGGCAGGCCGTCCGGGACCATGTTGAGGTGGCCGATCTCCCCGGCCACGCCGAACCGGCCGCGGTGCAGCCGGCCGTCCAGGACGAGGCCGCCGCCGATGCCGGTGCCGACGGTGATCAGCACCATGTCGCTGTGGCCGGCGCCGGCGCCGAAGCGGTACTCGGCCCAGGCCGCGCAGTTGGCGTCGTTCTCGACGACCGCGGGCAGACCGGTGAGCTCCTCGACCCGGCCGCGCAGGGGCTCGTCCTCCCAGTCGATGTTGGGAGCGAAGATCACCGTCGAACGGTCGCGGTCGACGAAACCGGGAGCGCCGATGCCCGCCGCGACCACGTCGGGGTACTGGTCCTTGAGTTCGCGCACGGCCTGCGCGATGGCGTCGACCGCCCACTGCGGGTCGGCCGGAGTGGGCACCCTGGTCCGGGCCAGGATCTCGCCGTCCTCGTCGACCACGCCTGCCGCGATCTTGGTCCCGCCGACGTCGACGCCGATGGTCAGAGCCATGTGTCCCTCAGCTATTCACTCGTTCCCGCTGGACGGAACGCTACCGCCCAACCCGGTCCCCGTACACACCGGCGCATACATTAACCGAAGACAATCTCCGACCAGCGAGGCCGAACCCTTTCAAAAGTCGTACATTTTCACCGGTGGTGTCACAGGGTGAAGCCAGGTCGTGACCCGGAGGGGATCAGGGGTTCACTGCTTGGCGGACGGCCCCTCGGGCGCGTCGTTGAGGTCCACCCGTTCGGGGCGGGCCGGCTCCCCGGCGGTCCAGCGGCGCTCGTGACCGGTCACCGCGGCCCGGTAGGCGGCCAGCAGCTCCGTCCCGGCGGCGGCCAGCCCGGTGCCGGCGGCGGCGAGGTGGCCGTACACCTCGGGCTGCTTCTCGCGCAGGCGGTCGGCCAGCCCGGCCAGCGAGATCAGGGTCTCCGCGCTCGCCTCCTGGGCCTTCTCGCCGACGACGGAGGCGAAGCGGCGCACCTCGTCCACCAGCGGGCCCAGTTCCGGCCCGAACGGGTGCTCGGCAGTGGGCTCGGTCCGGTCGGTGGTGGTCATCGCGTGCGCCTCCTCAGCAGCGGTGACCGCACCCGCGGCCACCCGCCCCGACGCTACCGGACCCCACCCGACCCCCCGGACGGCGAGCAGCAGCCCCGCAGGACCCCGCACCTCCTCCCCCAGCCTGCCCCGGCAGACGGGAGGCCTTGGAGCACGTTCCCGCCCCGAGCCGAAGGGGCGCGCCGGTGCCGAAAGGGAGAAGCGAGGACGCCGTGACGAAGGAGCGGCGTTGGAGCGCCGACCGTCGGCACCGGGTCAAGCGCCCCGGAGGCGAGCGGGCGAGTTACCGCGGCCAGAGGGCCGGGTCGGGGGCGAAGCGGATCGCCAGGACCCCGTCCTGGAGCCCCGCACCCGCGACGGTGCACCGCCGCAGCGCCGACGGCAGCGCCAGCACCCGGCGGTGGGCCCCGAGGCCGACCACCAGTTCGTCGCCGCGCCGGACGAGGTCCAGGTCCTCGCGCTCGGCGCCGGGCAGCGCCAGGTGCCAGACCAGCAGGCCGTCCTCGGCCAGCCGGTCCTCGACGGTCCACGGCCCGGACGGCTTCGCCCCGGGACCGGGGCCGGGGCCGTAGAGGCGGTCGGCGACGGCCTCCAGGGTGACCTCGGCGGGCCCGGTGGTGAGCAGCGGGATGCCGTCGCAGGCGGCGCCCAGCGCGGCCAGCTCGTCGCGACGGCGCTCGGCGAGGGCGGCCAGCCACGGATCGGGCGAGTCGGTGGCGGCGTCCGGCAGGACGCCGTGCACCACGACGGCGTCGGGGCGGTGGCCGTGCAGGGCGAGTCCGGCCCGGATCCGCCGCAGTTCCTCGAAGGGGTGGGCGTCGGCGGCGGTGACCAGCCGGACGCTGGTGCCGGGGGCGGTGATCGCGGCGCGCGCCGCGGCGAGCGCGCCGGCCGCCTTGGTGCGCGTCTCGTACAGCCAGTCGGCGGGCATCGGGACGCCGGCGAGTCCGGCCAGCAGGGGCCGCAGGGCCCGGGCGGCCTGGCGCTGCTCGGGGACGAGCCGGGCCAGGTAGCGCTCCAGCTGCTCGGGCAGGGCGAGGGTGGCGATCAGGTCGGCGGGCGGCGGGGCGAGCACCACCAGGACGTCCGCGTCGACGGCGGGCAGCGCGCGGAGCAGAGCGAGCCGGGCGGTGCCGGGGAGGGCGGTGAGCTCCTCGGGGTCGAGCGGGTCGGCGCCGAGCAGGTCGAGGGCGGGCTTGAGCCGGCCGCCGATCTCGTCGAGGGCGTGCCGGAAGGCGGCCTGCTCGTCGGTCCGGGCGACGGTCAGGCCGGGCGCGTACCCGGCCGGTTCGGCCTCCAGGCGGACGCCGAGGACGGCGTCCAGGGTGCGGTGCGGGTCGTCGGCCGCCAGGAGCAGGGTGCGCCGGCCCTGCCGGGCCGCGTGCAGGGCGGTGGCGGCGGCCACCGTGGGCGCCGCCGGGTCGCCGCTGACCAGGATGGTGCGCGTCGCCGTCATGTCGTACCGCCCCCGTTCGTCCGTGCCGCCCGGTCTCAGAGCGCCTTGCCGGTGGCGGTGTCCTCGACCCGCTTCTTCAGACCGGCCAGGGCCCGGTCGATGATGACCTTCTCGGCCTTGCGCTTGATCATGCCGAGCATCGGGATCTTGACGTCGACGGCGAGCTGGTAGGTGACCTCGGTGCGGTCGGCGCCGAGCGGGGCCAGCGTGTAGGAGCCGTCGAGCGAGCGGAGCATCTGGCTGCGGACCAGGGTCCAGCCGCACTCGCGGTCGCCGTCCCAGGTGTAGGCGAGGACGTGCTCGTCGCGGATGGCGCCGGCGTCCAGCACCAGCCGGACCTGGGAGGCGCGGCCGTTGTCGGCCGTCTCCAGGACCTCGATCTCCTTGACCTCGCCGGTCCAGGCCGGGTAGGCGGCGAAGTCGGCGATCACGGCCATGACCGTCGCCGGGGTCGCGTCGATGGTGATGCTCGACCTGGTGTGCTCCGCCATGGAATGGCCCTCCGCGTCGTCCCGTGCTGCCGGTCCGGCCTGCTCGGCCGGGTGCGCCCGGAGCAGGCTATCGCGCCCCGCGATCGGGCCGGTCCCTCGGTACGCCCCCGGGGCGCCCGGGTGCGCCCGGCACGGGGGCGTACCGCCGGTGACCGGGCGCTACCGGCCGGTCACCTCCGGGCTGCCGTAGGGTGCCATTCGAACGACCCGGTCCCGACCAGGTCGGACGGGTCAAGGTGTGACACTTCGAACACCGGAGCCGACCCCCCTGGTCGAAGCTGCCTACCGGGCAGTAACGTCCTGCCGTCCCGCAGCGTCGCGAACGAGGAGCAGTCTTGCTCGACTTCAGCCTTCCGGCCCTCTACCAGGTACCGAGCGGCGGTAACCTCTCCGACCTCGTGCACCAGAACGCCGAGCGGCACCCCGAGGTCGCGGTGCTCAGCCGCAAGGTGGACGGCCAGTGGCAGGAGTTGACCGCCGCGCAGTTCCTGGTCGAGGTGCAGGCCGCGGCGAAGGGCCTGATCGACGCGGGCATCGAGCCGGGCGACCGGGTGGGCATCATGTCCCGCACCCGGTACGAGTGGACGCTGCTGGACTTCGCGATCTGGACGGCCGGCGCGATCACCGTGCCGGTGTACGAGACCTCCTCCGCCGAACAGGTCGAGTGGATCCTCGGCGACTCCGGGGCGGTCGCGGTGTTCACCGAGACCGAGACCCACAGCGCGGTGGTCGCGGAGGTCCGGGAGCGCCTGCCGGAGCTGAAGCACACCTGGCAGATCGAGGGCCCGGCGCTCGCAGCGCTGGTCGAGTCGGGCCGCGGGGTCACCGACGCCACGGTCACCGAGCGCCGCTCGACCGCCACCGCCGACTCGATCGCCACGATCGTGTACACCTCGGGCACCACCGGCCGCCCGAAGGGCTGTCAGCTGACCCACGGCAACTTCCTGGCCGAGTGCGGCAACGTGGTGGAGCGCCTGGCCCCGCTGTTCCGCACCGGCGAGAGCTCCGTCCTGCTCTTCCTGCCGCTGGCCCACGTGCTCGCCCGGATCGCCGAGATCGCCCCGGTGATGGCCCCGATCAAGCTCGGCCACGTCTCCGACATCCGGGACGTCACCGCCGAGCTGGCCGCCTTCCGGCCGACGCTGATCCTGGGTGTGCCGCGGGTCTTCGAGAAGGTCTACAACACCGCCCGGGCCAAGGCGCAGGCCGACGGCAAGGGCAAGATCTTCGACAAGGCCGCCGACACCGCGATCGCCTACAGCCGGGCGCTGGACGCGGGCGGCGCGGGGCTGCTGCTCAAGCTCAAGCACGCCGTCTTCGACAAGCTCGTCTACAGCAAGCTGCGGGCGGCGCTCGGTGGCCGGGCCACCCACGCGATCTCCGGCGGCGCGCCGCTCGGCGAGCGGCTCGGGCACTTCTACCGGGGCATCGGCTTCACCGTGCTGGAGGGCTACGGCCTGACCGAGACCTGCGCGGCCACCGCCTTCAACCCGTGGGACAAGCCGAAGATCGGCTCGGTCGGCCAGCCGGTCCCCGGCGCCGCCGTCCGGATCGCCGAGGACGGCGAGGTGTTCTTCAAGGGCCCGCACGTCTTCACCGGCTACTGGAACAACCCGCAGGCCACCGCCGACACCCTGAAGGACGGCTGGATCGCCACCGGCGACCTCGGTTCGCTGGACGACGAGGGCTACCTGACGATCACCGGCCGCAAGAAGGAGATCATCGTCACCGCGGGCGGCAAGAACGTCGCCCCGGCGGTGATCGAGGACCGGATCCGGGCGCACGCCCTGGTCGGCGAGGTCATGGTGGTCGGCGACCGCAAGCCCTTCGTGGCCTGCCTGCTCACCGTCGACGAGGACTTCTTCCCGAAGTGGAAGGAACTCCACCGCAAGCCCGCCGACGCCACGGTGGCCGACCTGCGCGAGGACCCGGACCTGCTGGCCGCCCTCCAGTCGGCGGTGGACGACGGCAACGCGGCCGTCTCGCAGGCCGAGGCCGTGAAGAAGTTCCGGCTGCTCGACACCGTCTTCTCCGAGGAGAGCGGCCACCTGACGCCCTCGCTCAAGCTCAAGCGCAACGTCGTGCTGAAGGACTTCGCGGCCGACGTCGAGGCGATCTACCGCAAGTAGGACGACCGCGAGCAGGACAGCGGCACGGAGGACCGCGGCACGCAGGACCACCCGCGCGCAGGACCACTCGTGCGCCGCCGCCGGTGCGGCCCGCCCCCGAACCCCGGGGCGGGCCGCACCGGCGCGCGCCTCAGCCCGCCAGCAGCGAGGTCAGCCGCCCGGCCAGCAGGTCCCAGCGCCAGGAGCGGTCCACCCAGCGCCGCCCGGCCTCGCCCATCCGCCGGCGCAGCTCCTCGTCCTTCAGCAGCCGGACGATCCGCTCGGCGGCCGCCGCGGGCGTGCCGCCCGGCACCACGTAGCCGGTCTCGCCCTCCAGCACCGCGTCCGGCGCGCCGCCGGAGTCCCCGGCCACCACCGGCAGTCCGGTCGCCGAGGCCTCCAGGTAGACGATGCCGAGCCCCTCGACGTCCAGCCCGCCGCGCCGGGTGCGGCAGGGCATCGCGAAGACGTCGCCGGCGCCGTAGTGCGCCGGCAGCTCCTCCCACGGCACCGAGCCGGTGAAGCGGACGGCGGAGCGCACGCCCCGGGCGTCCACCAGCTTCTCCAGGTCCGCCCGGTACGGGCCGCCGCCGACGATCAGCAGCACCGCGTCGGGCACGTCGGCGAGGATCTGCGGCATCGCCTCGATCAGGGTGTCCTGGCCCTTGCGCGGCACCAGCCGGGAGACGCAGACCACCACCGGCCGGTCGGCCAGCCCGAGCCGTTCGCGCACCGCGGCGCCGCCGGAGTCGGGGTGGAAGGTCCGCTCGTCCACGCCGGGCGGCAGCTGCGCCATCCGCCCGGCCGGCCCGGGGCCGACCGCGGCGGCGATCCGGGAGCGGGTGTACTCCCCGAGGTAGGTGAGCACGTCGGTGCCCTCGCCGATCCGGCGCAGCAGTTGCCGGGCCACCGGCAGCTGGGCCCAGGCGGCCTCGTGCCCGTGGGTCATGCCGAGCAGCCGGCCGGCCCCGGCCCGGCGCAGGGCGGGGGCCATCAGCCCGAGCGGCGCGGCGGCGCCGAACCAGACCGAGTCGCAGCCCTCGGCCCGGAGGATCTCGGCGGCCCGCCGGGTGACCCGCGGTGTGGGAACCATCACCTTCGTCCGGTCGCGGATCACCGGGAACGGCTGCTCGGCGTCGAAGGCCGCCACCTCGGTGCCGTCCCGCCAGGTGGAGGCGTACACCACGATGCTTCCTGCGGGCTGACGGACGGCCATGTTGTGCACGAAGGCCTGGATGCCGCCGGGCCTCGGCGGGAAGTCGTTGGTGACGATCAAGGTCTTGTGCATCAGGCCACGGCTCGCTCGGTCGGGGGGTGCTCGGTGTACCGCTGGGTGATCCGTACGATAGGTCAACACGACGACCCGCCGGGAACGGATCCGCACAGGGCAACCGTTCCATCCGCGGGTCGGTCCTAGTACCTGGGTGGTCGGCGCGGCCGGCCCGGCCCCGCGCTGGTGGCCCGGCCCCGACGCGCCCGGACCGCCCGGGCGTCCGTCGCGCGGCGCCGCCGACGGGACGTCCGAGACGAACGAGGGAGCGCAGTGGAGTTGGCCCCGGCCACCGAGTCCGGTACATCCAGCGGCGCCGAGGGCTCCGGCACGGCGCTCGCCGTCCGCCGCGAGCCCGTGCAGCGCACCACGCACCCCTCCGGCCGTTCCGGCGCCCTCCTGGCGCTCGGCGCGAGCTGGGTGGCCACCCGGACGCTGCTGCTGCTCCTGGTGACCGGTGTGCTGCGGCTGCCCGGCGGGGACATCACCGCCGACGTCTGGCTCATCTACCACGGCTGGTACGGGGTGCTGCAGACCGGCACCTTCCCGCTGGACGACGTCACCTGGCAGTACCCGCCCGGCGCCGCCCTGGTGATCCTGCTCCCGGGTGTGCTGCCCTGGTCGTACCTGGTCTCCTTCTGGGTGATCTGCGGGATCGCCGACGCGCTCGCGATGACCCTGCTGGTCCGCACCGGGCTGCGCAAGGGCCGGGCGCTGACCGGCGCCTGGGTCTGGGTGGCCGGCGTCCCGCTGCTCGGCCCGATGATCTACAACCGCTACGACGTGATCGTGACCGCGATCGCGGTGGCCGGTCTGCTGGCCCTGATCCGCCGCCCGGCGATCGGCGGCCTGCTGCTCGGCCTCGGCGGCATCGTCAAGATCTGGCCGCTGCTCGGCCTCATCGGCACCCCGTCCGGCCGCCGCACCCGGCGCTCCTGGACGGCCGCGGCCGCCGCGACCGCCTCGATCGGCTTCCTGCTGGCGGCCGGGATGAACGGCGCGTTCGAGTTCCTGACGTTCCAGAAGGACCGCGGCATCGAGGTGGAGTCGGTCGGCGCGCTGCCGATCCACTTCGCCCGGATCGCCGGGAGCTGGGACGGCAAGGTGATGATGAACTACGGCTCGGTCGAGATGCTCGGGCCGTGGGTGCCGGTGGTCAGCAAGGTGATGCTGGCCGGCACGGTGCTCGGCTTCGGCTGGCTGCTGCTCTGGCGGTTCACCGCCCGGCGGCGCAACGCGGCCACCATGTACGACGCGGCGCTCGCCGCGCTGCTGATCTTCACCGTGACCAGCCGGGTGATCAGCCCGCAGTACCTGGTCTGGCTGGTCGGCGTGGCGGCGGTCTGCCTGACCGTGCGCGGCACCAGCCAGCGGCCGGTGGCGCTGCTGATCCTGGCCGCGACCCCGCTGACCCTGGTGGAGTTCCCGCTGGTCTTCGGCGACGTGGTGGCCAGCAGGCCCGGCGCGATCGCCGTGCTGACCGCCCGCAACCTGCTGCTGCTGGTCGCCACCGTGCTCTCCTGCGTCCGGCTCTGGCGCTCCACCCGGCGCGCCGAGACCCTCCCGGCCACCGTGGTGCTGGCCCCCCGCGCCGAGCCGGTGCCAGCCGCGGCGTTCTCGGTCCGGCCGGGCATCGCGTACGAGCAGGACCTCCTGGACGGCATCGACCGGCCGACGGCCGCCCCGAGCGAACGGCGCTGACGCCGCCCGCCCGGCACGATCCGAAGGACCTACGCCAGGGTCCGGAGCTCGGCGAGCCAGAGGCGGGTGAACTCGGCGAGGCCGGGGCCGAGCCGGTCCCGGAGGAGCCCGTCCAGCCAGGCCTCCCGGTCCGCCCCCGGGGCCGCCGCGCCGACCGCCCGGTAGAGGGCCACCAGCCGTTGCGGGCCGTACCGGCGGGCGATCAGGTCGCAGGCCAGCCACGCCTGCTCGTAGGCCTGCGCCAGGCCCTCCCCGCCCGCCGTGAGGGCGGTGTCCGTGGGCAGCGCGGCGGGCAGCCGTCCGGCGGCGACGTCCCGGGCCAGCTCGGGGGCGATCTGCCGGGCCGTCCGGCCCGAGTCCCGGTAGGCGGTCCAGTCGGCGACGCCCTCGGAGAGCCAGAGCGGGGTCCAGGCGCGGGTCTCGGCCCGGGTCGCGACGTGCACCGCCTCGTGGGTGATCACCACCTGCCGGCCGAAGTCGCTCAGCCGCGCGTACACCTCCGGGTTGACCAGCACCCGGTCCGCCGGCGCGTGCAGGGGCGCGCCCGGGGCGGCGACGGTGACCGCCGCCAGCTCCGACCAGCCGGGCCGGTCCTCCGCCAGCAGCCGGGCGAACTGTTCCCCGGTGGCGGGCAGTTCGAGCAGCAGCCGGCCCGCCCAGGCGGTGCCCCAGAGCGCCTCGACGGCGGACACCGCGCGGTCGCCGACGGCGGCCGCCCCGTCGAACTCCGCCGGGCCCGCGACCGCCGCGCCGGGAGCCCCGAGCACCCCGAGCACCAGGCAGCGCGCGCCGGACGCGGCCCGGACGGCGCCGAGGTCCCAGAGCGGCGGCGGCCCGCCGGCGCCCTCCTCGTGCTCCACCCTCCGGCCCGCCGCGGAACGGACCAGCGTCAGCCGGCGCGGGTGCACCACCGGCTGCTCGTCGTACCCGGTCACCGTGACGGTCAGTTCGGCGGTGGCGGTGCACCGGCCGGCCGTGTCCACCGGGCCGAGCAGCAGGTTCCGGTAGCCCGCGCGCAGCGGCAGCGGCGGGGGTCCCGCGGTCAGCGCCCGGGCCCGCTCGTCGAGCAGCGCCAGGACGTCGGCGTGGTCGTCCGAGGCCGCCGCGGCGGGCCGCGCCGGACCGGCCCCGGGCAGCGACAGCTGGGCGAGGCCGCCGGCCGCGAGCAGCAGGGCGGTGCGCCGGGACGGGCCGCGGCCGCCGGCGGGGTCCGGGCGGCTCAGAGCCGAATCACCCCCGCGACCGGCATCGCGTTGACGCTCTCGTAGCGCACCCGGGCCCCCGGGTAGGGGGCGTGCACGATCACCCCGCCGCCGGCGTACATCCCGACGTGGTGCATGTCCCGGTAGAAGATCACCAGGTCTCCCGGTCGTGCCTCGGCGATGCTGACCCGCCGGCCGGCGTACGCCTGGGCCTGCGAGGTGCGCGGCAGGGTCACTCCGGCCTGCCGCCAGCTGTAGTACATCAGACCGGAGCAGTCGAACGCCTTGGGCCCGGTGGACCCGTAGACGTAGGGCGAGCCGATCATCCGCACCGCGGCGGCCAGCGCGGCGCCCCCGCGCTCGGAGGCGGGCGGGGTGGTGCCGAGGTCGAGCCGGTCCGTGCCGCGGGTGGCGCGCTGCTCGGCCTCCCGGGCGTCCTGGGCGGCCAGCCGGGCGCGTTCGGTGGCACCGAGGCTGTTGAGCAGCTTCTGGGCCTTGGCGAGCCGCTGCTGGATCTGCTGCTTGCCGTCGGCCAGCGCCCTGCGGGTCTGCTCCAGTTCGGCGAGCTTGGCCGCGGCCTCGGCCCGGCGCTGGTCGAGCACCCGTTGACGGCCCAGCACCTCGTGCAGGGTCTCGTTCTGCCGCTCGGCGGCCTGGTCGAGGGTGCGGGCCCGGGAGAGGTAGCCCGCCGGGTCGGTGGAGAGCATCAGCTGGACAGTCTGCGCCATCCCGCCGGCGCGGTACTCCGCGCCGGCCACCGTGGCCAGGTCGCCGCGCAGCTGGTTGAGCTCGTCCTGGGAGAGCGCGATCTGCTGCTGCAGCGTGCCGGTCTCGTGCTGGAGCCGCTGCTGGGCCTCCTGGGCGGCGTTGAAGCGCTCGGAGGCCTGCTCGGCCTCGTCGTAGAGCTGCTCCACCTGTGCCTTGACGTCCTTGCGGTTCGCCGGGGCGTCCGGCGCGCCGGGGACGGCCCGGGCGGTGCCGCCGGTGGCCACGCCCAGCGCGGTGGTGGCCGCCGCGGTGAGCACCAGCGCCCGGGCGAGCGCGTGCGCACCTGACAGCGGGGAACGGCGGTGCACGGCCATACGACGTCGACTCCGATCCTGGGCCCGGACCCGCCGCCGCTCCGGAACGGGCGGCTGTCGAAGCGGGCGTCCGGTGGCAGACGTTAGCGAGTCAGGGCAACCGATTCCAAACCCCTCCGAATCCGAATATTCAGGCACTGATCGGACATCAGCTCGGGTCGCCCGTCGGCAGTCCCGGTGACCGGGGGAAAGCCGCAGGCCCGGCCTCCCCTCGGGGGAGACCGGGCCTGTCGGGAGCCTGCCGACCGGAGGGTCAGAGGCGCACGATGCTGTTGACCGGCATGTTGGACGCCGCCTCGTAACGGACCGACGCACCCGGCTTCGGGGCGTGGATGACCTGGCCGCCGCCGACGTAGATGCCGACGTGGTGGCGGTCGCCGTAGAAGATCACCAGGTCGCCCGGCTGGGCCTGCGAGATGTCGGAACCGATCCGGGTGCCGGCGCCGGCCTGCGCCTGCGAGGTGCGCGGCAGCGACACGCCCGCCTGGGCGTACGCCCAGCCGGTGAGGCCCGAGCAGTCGAAGGAGTTGGGGCCGGTGGCGCCGTAGACGTACGGGGCGCCGAGCTTGCTCTCCGCGGCGGCGATCGCGGCGGCGGCGCGCGAGCCGTTGGCGGCGGGCGCGGCCGGCTTGGCGGCCGGCGCCGGGGTCGCCGCCGCGGCCGGGGCCTGGGCCGGCGCGCTCAGGTCGCTGCGGCTGGTGTCACGGGTGGCGCGCTCGGCGTCCGCCTTGGCCTTGGCGGCCTTGGCGGCCTCGGCCTTCGCGGCCTCCGCCTTCGCCTTGGCCTCGGCGGCGGCCTTCTCCTCGGCGGCGCGGATGGCCTGGCGCTCCTGCTCGGTGAGCGTGTTGAGCAGCTGCTGGGCCTTCGCCAGCTTGCCCTGGACCTCCTCCTTGGAGGTCTTCAGCTGCTGGGTGGTGGACTCCAGCTCGCCGAGCTTGGTCTGGGTCTCGGCGCGGTCCTGGTCCAGCCTGCGCTGCTGCTCCTGGAGCTCCTTCAGCGCGCCGGACTGCGTCGAACCGGCCTGGTTCAGCGCGTCGGCCTGGTTCAGGAAGTTGTCGGGGCTGGCGGAGAGCATCAGCTGGACGGTCTGCGATATGCCGCCCGTGCGGTACTGCTCGCCGGCGATCTCGGCGAGGCCGCCCTGCGCCTCCGTCACCACGGCCTGCTGACGGGCCACCTTGTCCTGCAGGTCGGAGACCTGCTTCTGCAGCTCCTGCTGCTTGGCCTGGGCGCCGTTGTACTGCTCGGTCGCGACCTCGGCCTGCTCGTTGAGCTGGTCGACCTGCTCCTTGACCTGGTCCTTGGTCGGAGCCGGGTCGGCGTGGGCGCCGGACTGGGCGGAGAGGGCGACGGCAGCGGCGGCGAACCCGGTCAGGATCGAGACACGGGTGCGGCCGGCGGGCTTGGGACGACGATGGGACGCCACGAAGGCGGACTCCTTCTTCCTCATCCGCCTACCGGGTGAGCTGACGGGTTCGGGCGGAAGCGTGCCCTACGACGCCTCACCGTCCGCGCGGGCGAACGACCTGGCGCCGATTCACCCCGGAGGAACGTGGTTCCCCGGCTCCGCTCCACAGCCGACCCCCGACTGCTGGGTCTTCGGTCGGACGGGCCCCTGCGGCCCCGCCCCGCTGCTTCGCGAACTCGGCGGTGAACCCCGCCGCCACCCAGGCTGGGTGATCGACTGTGCGTGGTTCGAGGCACGACCCTAGTAACAGATCCGTGATCCGTTCAAATCCTTGTCAGAAAAAAGCCGGAAGAATACCCAAGTTCCTTTGTGAAGATGACCGAGTGTGATCACGGCCCCACGGCGGGCTGATCATTTTCCCCCGGACGGCCGAGCGGCCGATCGAAACACCAGTGCCACCCCCGTCGGGGGTGGCACTGATCACAAGCTCCGGAGAACGGTCCCCGCGCGTGTCGTGGCGGTCCGTCAGACCCGGCGGATCGTGTTGATCGACATGGCGTCGGCCTTCATCACCTTCACCACGTCACCGGTGTGCGGCGCGTGCACCACCATGCCGTTGCCGATGTACATCCCGACGTGGCTGCGGTCGGCGCGGTAGATGATCAGGTCGCCCGGCTGGGCCTCGGCCAGCGAGGGCACCCGGGTGCCGTAGTTGCCCTGCGCCTGCGAGGTGCGCGGCAGCGAGACGCCGGCCTTCCCGTAGGCCCAGACCATCAGGCCGGAGCAGTCGAAGGTGCTCGGACCGGTGGCGCCCCAGACGTACGGCGAACCCTGCTTGCCCATCGCGTTGGCGACGGCCGCGCCCGCCATGCCGCTGGCCTGCGGCAGGCTGCCCAGGTCGGTGCGCTCGCTGCCGCGCGAGGCGCGGTCGGCCTGCTGCTGCGCGGCCTTCACGGCCGCGCGGTCGGCGGCGCTCAGCGAGTTCAGGAGGTCCTGGGCCTCCTTGAGCTTCTTGTTGACCTCGGCCTTGGACTGGTTCAGGTCCTTGGTGGTGCTGTCCAGCGAGGCCAGGACGGCGGCCGCCTCGGCCTTCTGCTGGTCGAGCCGGCGCTGCTGGTCCTGCAGGCCCTTGAGCGCCTCGGCCTGGCTGGAGCTGGCCTGCTGCACGCTGGAGGCCTTGTCCAGGTACCCGGACGGGTCGGAGGAGAGCATCAGCTGGACGGACGGGTCGATGCCGCCGGTGCGGTACTGCTCGCCCGCCACCTCGGCCAGCCCCGACTGAAGCTGGGTCATCTGCTCCTGGCCGCGGGCGACCTGGTCCTGGAGCTGGTCCGACTGCTTGCGCAGCTGGTCGGCCCGCTCCTTGGCGCCGTTGTAGCGCTCGGTGGCCTGCTCGGCCTCCTCGTTCAGCTGGTCGATCTGCGCCTTGACGTCGTCCTTCTTGGGCGACGGGCTCGGCGCTGCGTGGGCGGCGACCTGGGCGGAGAGAGCGACCGCGGTCGCAGCGGCAGCGGTGAGCACGGAGACCCGCGCGCGGCTGGGCTGCTTGGGACGGCGGTGGGAGGCCAAGAGACCCGCTCCTTCTTCCAATGGCCTCACCCGATGGGGTGAGAATCCGGAAAATAGGTTTGACGCCAGACCCTAGTGAAGATCCACGTTTCGCGCCACTCCCACGATTGCGTGAACCTGCCGCCCGCACCCCGACTTCACGAAACCCGCACAAGCCCGCGATCCCCGCGCTGACCAGCCGTCATTCCGGTCACCCCGCGCACCGGGACCGGCCGGGGGTCCGGGGACGGACGCTACGGCCGGGCCAGCCGGTTCAGCAGGAGCACCGAGGCGACGGGGCGCGCGCCGGCCTTCCGCACGCCGTCCGCCACCTCGCGGTCCGTGGAGACCACCACCACCGGGCGCCCCTGGGGCTCCGCCCTGACCAGTCGGCGGATCAGCTCGTCCGCCGTCTCACCGGTCCGGCTGAACCGCACCCGCACCCCGCGCGGGGGCGCCATGATCACCGGCACGTCCAGGTCCTGGCCGTCGAACACACAGGTGACCTCCGCCTGGGTGCGCTGCGCCAGCATCGCCAGCCCGCCCAGCAGGCGGATCCGCTGCTGCTCCAGCGGCAGCGTCGGATAACCCGTCTTGGTCACGTTGTAGCCGTCCACCACCAGATGGACCTGCGGGATCGCCAGGAGCTGGTCCAGCAACGCCGGGTCGTCCTCGGCCAGCCCGCGCCGCGCCACGTCGTGCGGCGAGGCCGAACCCGGCACCACCGCCTCCACCAGGTCCGCCGGACGGATCTGGGCGACCGGCAGCGCCAGCTCCCGCTGGAGGCCCTGCGCCGACTGCAGCACGGTGTCCAGCAGCAGTCGCAGCCGCATGTCCTCGACGCCGCGCCCCTCGCGGGCCGACCGGCGGCCCTGCTCGGCGGAGTTCTCCAGCTCCGCGACCCGGTGCCGCAGCCGCCGCGCCTCGCCCTCCGCGGCGCTGCGCTCGGCCGCCGCCTGCGCCCTGACCGCCTCCAGCTCGGCGGCGACCTTCCGGGTCTCCGCCTGCGCCCGGCGGGTGTCGCTCTCCAGCGAACGCAGCCGCCGGCGCAGCGACTCGGCCTCCTTGCGGACGTCCTCCGACTCGGCCCGCTGCCGCTCCAGGTCGGACCGGGCCGTGCTCCGCAGCTCGACCAGTTCGGCCTGCAGCTTCTCGACCAGCCGGGCCGCCTCCGCCACCGCGCCCTCGGTGCCGACCCGCTCGGCCTCCTCGCCGGCCTCGGCCACCAGTCGGCTCCAGCCGGCGGACCGCACCAGATAGGCGGCCGCGGCCACGTCCATCGGGTCGGCGGCGCCCGGCACGGTGCCCGACTCCAGGGCCCTGACCAGGTCCGGCTGGCCCAGCCGCAGCCGCTCCGCTATCCGCAGCCGGAAGGCCGGTTCCGCCTCCAGCGCCGCGGCCAGCGCGGTCCCCGCGTACTTCGCCCGGCGGGCGGGGGTGAACTTGGCGTACTGGCGCAGCGACTGGGGCAGCTCGCCGAGCGGGAGGCCGCCGAGCGCGTCCGAGGCCAGGCCGACCACGCGCCGGCGCACGCCCTCGGGCAGCGGCCGGTCCAGCTTCTCCGCCATTGCACCGGCGACCTCCGGGCCGGTGTCCCCGTCCGCGCCGTCACCGCCGTCCGGCACGTCCGGCGCACCGGGTGCGTCCGGCACGTCCGGTGCGTCCGGTGTCTGCGGTGTCCCGGGGGCGTCCGGTCCGCCGAGGACTGCCGCCGGCTCGTCGCCGCCGCCGGACTCCTCCCCGGCGGGTGCCTCCGCCGGGGCCGCGGTGCCGGAGGGGGCGGCCCCTGCCGCGTCCGGCGCCTGCGCGTCCACAGCGGGCTGCCGCCCCTGCGGCCCGGCGGGCTCCTTCGCTGCGTCCACCACGTCCTCGGCTCCGATCCTGGTCCAGCGGGGTACGGCCGCAGGCCGCCACCCCCGTCACACTCCGTGCGTTCTCTCCGTATTGTCCCGTGCGGCGGGCGGCCACGCCGCTCGCCACCCACCGCACGGATCGAGCGGTCAGCCCTGCTCGGGGGCCTCGGCGGCCTCGTCAGCGCCGGGGCGGGCGACCAGCTCGACCTGGTCCACCGCGTTGCACCAGCGGCAGCGCACCGACTCCACGGTCTCGCTCAGCACCTGGGTCTCCTCGACCTTGGACTCGCCGGCCAGGTCGAAGTGGAGGAACTCGGTGACCCGGGCGGTCCGGGTCACGTCGAAGCGGGTCAGGTTGCCGCAGAGCGTGCAGCGCCAGCGCGTCTCGGCGGTCAGGGCGGGGACGGTCATCGGGGATCCTCTCGGTGGTCCCGGAACGGGCTCAGGCGCTCCCCCCGGAGCCCCGGCGTCGGCGGCGGGAGGCGGGAATGCCCGGCCCAAGCCTATTGCCTGGGGCAACCTTCCCGGCCACCGGCCGACCGCTCGGCAGCGGTAGCCCACCTGCCGTAACCGCGCGGTGCCCGCCCCGCCCCGGGGGGATGCTGGGGCCCATGGCGATCCCGGTCCCCGCCCACGCCGGAGCGCACCGCGGCCGACCCGCCGCCACCGCCCCGGCCGTCTGCTACGCGCTGATCGCGCTCAACACCGCGGTCTTCCTGCTCGGACCGGCCGCCGGACTCAATCCGCTCTACGGCCGCGGCCAGACCCGGGTCTGCGCGGAGCAGCGCTACGAGCAGCGCTGGGGGGCCGTCCCCGCCGAACTGCTGACCGGCCACCCGCTGACCGCCGACCAACTGGCCGAGGCCCCCGACCCGGTGCCCGGCTGCCCGGCCGCGGCCACCCCGGGCAAGCACCCCGCGCTCTCCGTGCTCAGCGCGCTCTTCCTGCACGGCGGCTGGCTGCACCTGCTCGGCAACCTGCTCTTCCTGTACGTCTTCGGCCCCACCGTGGAGCGCCGGCTCGGCCGCTCCCGGTTCCTCCTCTTCTACGTGGCGGCCGGCGCGCTGACCACCTACGGCTTCGCGCTGGCGGAGGCGCACTCGCCGGACTCGACCCGGGTGCTGATCGGCGCCTCGGGCGCGATCTCCGCCGTGCTCGGCGCCTACCTGCGCTTCCACCCGCACGCCCGGGTCACCACGCTCGTCCCGTTGCTGCTCTTCCTGCCGCTGCGCTTCCCGGCCTGGCTGGTGCTGGGGCTCTGGTTCGCCCTCCAGTGGTGGTCCGTCCACTCCGCCGGGCCCGGGGTCGCCTACCTGGTGCACGTGATCGGCTTCGCGGCCGGTTTCCTCTACGCCTGCACCCTGATCGAGCGCCGGCCCCGGCGCACCCGCACCCGCGACGGTGCGGCTGATGCCCGATACGCTGGCGGCACCTCACAAAGGAGTACGCCACCGTGATCACCGCCATCGTCCTGATCAAGACCAGCGTCGACCGCATCCCGGAGATCGCCGAGGCGATCGCCGCCATCGAGGGCGTCAGCGAGGTCTACTCGGTGACCGGCGGCTACGACCTGGTGGCGATGGTGCGGGTGCGCCGGCACGACGACCTCGCCGAGGTGATCCCCGGTCGGCTGAACAAGGTCCCGGGCGTGGCCCACACCGAGACCCAGATCGCCTTCCGCACCTACTCCCAGCACGACCTGGAGGCCGCCTTCGCGATCGGCCTCGACGAGTAGGCCCGACGAACAGGTCCGACGAACAGGCCCGACGAACAGGTCCGACCCAACGGAGGAGACGAGCGGCGGAGGGGGCTCAGCCCTCGCGCCGGGTGTCCGCGACGCAGCGACCGCCCTCGTTCCGGTAGGTCCACGCCGCGCCGTCCGTGACCAGCTCCCGGACGGCGGCCAGGAACCGGTCCACGTGCTCGTCCGGGGTGCCCGCGCCGAAGCTCACCCGGATCGCGTTCAGGCTGCGCTCGCCCGGCAGCGACGGCTCCGGCGCGCCGCACTCGGAGGGCGCCGCCTCCTCGTCGCCGAGCAGCGTGCGCACCAGCGGGTGGGCGCAGAACAGGCCGTCCCGCACCCCGATGCCGTACTCGGCGGACAGCGCGGCCGAGAAGTGCGAGCTGTTCCAGCCCCGGACGACGAAGGACAGCACGCCCACCCGGGCCGCGTCGGCGCCGAACAGGTTCAGCACCCGGACCTCCGGGATCTCCGCCAGACCGGCGTTCAGCCGCGCGACCAGCGCCCGCTCGCGGGCCTCCAGCGCGTCGAAGCCGACCTCGGTGAGCGCCCGACAGGCGGCGGCGATCGCGTAGACGCCGATGACGTTCGGCGAACCGGCCTCGTGCCGGGCCGGTCCGGTGTGCCACTGCACGGCCACCGAGCCGTCCGTCTCCCGGGCCACCGTGCGGGTGGCGCCGCCGCCGGCCAGGTACGGCTCGGCCTCGTCCAGCCAGTCGGCCCGGCCGGCCAGCACCCCGGCGCCGAACGGCGCGTACAGCTTGTGGCCGGAGAAGGCGATCCAGTCGACGCCCAGCTCGCGCACCGAGACCCGGTGGTGCGGGGCCAGCTGCGCGGCGTCCAGCACCACCCGGGCGCCGTGCCGGTGGGCGGTCCGGGTCAGCTCGGCGACCGGCCAGAGCTCGCCGGTGACGTTGGAGGCGCCGGTGACACAGAGCAGCTTCGGGCCCTCGGGCGCCTCGGCGAGCGCGGCGTCGAAGGCGGCGACCGCCTCGGCGTGCGACCGGGGGGCCCGCAGGTAGGTGACGCTCAGACCGGCGTGCGCCCAGGGCAGCAGCGAGGCGTGGTGCTCGGTCTCGAAGGCGAACACCCTGGTCCCGGCCGGGACGGCGCCGGCCAGCAGGTTGAGCGAGTCGGTGGTGGCGCGGGTGAAGACCACCTGGTCGCCCTCGCGCAGGTCCAGGAACTCGGCGACGGTGCGGCGGCTCTGCTCGAACAGGTCGGTGGAGAGCTGCGACAGGTAGCCGGCGCCGCGGTGCACGCTGCCGTAGTAGGGGGCGTAGGCGGCGACCTCGTCCCAGACCCGCTGGAGGGCCGGGGCGCTGGCGGCGTAGTCGAGCGCCGCGTAGTCGACCTTCGTCCCGTTGGCGAGCGGGACCTGCACGTCGTGGCCGAGGACGGCGAGGGGGGTGCTCGGGAGGGGCTGCGCGGAGCGCGCCGAGTCACGGGTGGCGGCCGGCGACGTGTGGGCGGTGAGGGACATGAGGATGCACTCCTTCTACGGGTCTGGGACCCCGGGAGTGCGATGCGATCCGGGTGTCCGCGCTTGCCACGCGGACGGACTGCCACGTGACCCGGTCCTCACCCAGGGCACCCCGCCACGGACGGAGGGTTGCCGGACAGCAAGCTGGGGCTTGGCGCTGTCACTCATGACCTGGCCACGACTGTAGGTCCGGTCCGTCCCGTGGTCAAACACGGGTCCACATCGCGGACACCGGAAGGGGCCCACCGGGCGGACTCCCGATGGGCCCCAACCGCCGTGTCACACCCGGGCGGTGGCCTCCGACCAGTGCTTCAGCAGGTCCGCCGCGGCGCCCGAGTCGACGGCCGCCGCGGTACGCCGCATGGCCGCCCCGAGCTGCTCCGCGAGCGGCGCGTCGGTCAGGTCGAGCGCCACCAGGGCCGCCGCCGAGTTCAGCAGCACCGCGTCGCGGACCGGCCCGTGCTCCCCGGCGAGCATCCGGCGCGCGACCTCCGCGTTGTACGCCGGGTCGCCGCCGCGCAGCGCCTCGATGCCGACCGGCCGGATGCCGACGTCACGCGGGTCGAAGGCGGTCTCGGTGACGGCGCCGTCGCGGACCACCCACACCCGGGAGGTGGTGGTGATGGTCAGCTCGTCCAGCCCGTCGTCGCCGCGGAAGACCAGGGCGGTGGCGCCGCGCCGGGCGAGCACCCCGGCGATCAGGGCCGCCAGCCGGGTGTCGAAGCAGCCGATCGCGTGCGCCGTCACCCGGGCCGGGTTGGTGAGCGGCCCGAGGATGTTGAAGGCGGTGGGCACCCCGAGGTCGCGCCGGGCCGGCGCCGCGTGCCGCATCGACGGGTGGAAGGTGGCCGCGAAGCAGAAGGTCAGTCCGACCTCCTCGGCGACCGCGGCGACCCGGCGCGGCCGGAGGTCCAGCCTGATGCCCAGCTTCTCCAGCACGTCCGAGGAGCCGCTGGCCGAGGAGGCGGCCCGGTTGCCGTGCTTGACCACCTTGGCTCCGGCGGCGGCCGCGACGATCGCCGACATGGTGGAGATGTTGACGGTCTTGGCCCGGTCGCCACCGGTGCCGACGATGTCCACGGCCGGTCCCGGGATGTCCAACGGCTCGGCGTGCGCGTACATCGAGTCGACCAGACCGGAGATCTCGTCGACCGTCTCGCCCTTGGCGCGCAGCGCCACCATGAAGCCGGCGACCTGCACCGGAGTGGCCTCGCCGCTCATGATCCGGTCCATCGCCCACGCGGTGGCCGAGCGGTCGAGGTCCTCCCCCCGCAGCAGCGCCGACAGGATGTCCGGCCAGGAGCGGACCACCTGCGCGGGGTCGTTGCCGCCGTTCGCAGGGTGCACGTTCACCATGGCTGACTCCAGCTCTCGCTCCCCGGACACGGGGAAGGACGTAGGGACGGAGTCAGCCTATCGAGCGGCGGGGCACCGGGGCTCCGCCGTTCACCCTTCTTCTCCTGTGGTGAGACGGCGGGTCGGACACGGGGGCGGGGCACCGGCCCGCGGCACCGGAGCCGGGCCCCGGGCCGAGGCCGGTCACCGGCTCCGCCGACCGACTAACGGACGGCGGGCGTCCGCTTGGCCACCCGGGCCCGCAGCAGCGCGGCGACGGCCTCGGCCAGCGCCACCGGGTCCACCGGCTGGGAGATCGCCGCGTCGGCCCGGCTCCAGGCGGCCAGCCAGGAGTCCTGCGGCCGGCCGATCAGCACCAGCACCGGCGGGCAACCGTAGATCTCGTCCTTCAGCTGCCGCGCGAGCCCGAGTCCGCCGGCCGGCACCGCCTCGCCGTCCAGGACGCAGAGGTCGACACCACCCTTCTCGAGCGCCTTGAGCACCGCGGGGGTGGTCGCGCACTCCAGGTAGGCCAGTTCCGGCAGGTCCTCCGCGGGCCGCCGCCCGAGAGCGGTCAGCACCTGCTCGCGGGTGGTGCGGTCGTGGCTGTAGACGAGAACGGTCAGCGTCTCGTCGGTCGTGTACGCCATGGGCCCTGCTCCCTCACGTGTGATCCGGACCACGTTCGCCTCACCCCGGATGCTACTCCCGATCACCGGTGCCCGAGCCCTTCCCGCGCGATCTCTTCCCGAGCCGGCCCGCCGGGGACTGGTCCGGGCGGAGCACGGCGCGTCACCCCCGCCCGCGCAGTCCACCCGTACGGCGGACGGGTGGACTCTCCCCTTACTACCGACGGGGCCCCGGGGCGCGCCACGACACGCCGGACGGGGCCGGAAGGGGCCCCCGAGGAACCGTCAGAAAAGGGACACGCCGCTGCTCAGCGGCGGTCCGGACGCCCCGTCGGGCGCCAGGGGGGCATACCGCACGCACCGGACACTCCGAGGGAGACCCCCCGGCGTGAAGACGGAATAAGGGACCGACATAATGTCCGTCGTGGCGACAGCAACAGCAGTAGAAACCGGGCACGCGCACGGATCGGTCAACCGGCCGAACATGGTCAGCGTCGGAACGATCGTCTGGCTCAGTTCCGAGTTGATGTTCTTCGCGGCCCTCTTCGCGATGTACTTCACGCTCCGCTCCGTCAAGGGGCCGGAGTTCTGGACCGAGAAGGCGCACGCCCTCAACGTGCCCTTCTCCTCGGTCAACACCACGATCCTGGTGCTCTCCTCGCTCACCTGCCAGCTCGGCGTCTTCGCCGCCGAGCGCGGGGACGTGAAGAAGCTCCGCTCGTGGTTCGTCATCACCTTCGTGATGGGCGCGATCTTCATCGGCGGCCAGATCTTCGAGTACACCGAGCTGGTCAAGAAGGACGGCCTCTCGCTGTCCTCGGACCCGTACGGCACGGTGTTCTACCTGACCACCGGCTTCCACGGTCTGCACGTGACGGGTGGTCTGATCGCCTTCCTGCTCGTCCTGGGACGGACGTACGCAGCCAAGCGCTTCACTCACGAGCAGGCCACCGCCGCGATCGTGGTGTCGTACTACTGGCACTTCGTCGACGTCGTGTGGATCGGCCTGTTCGCGACCATCTACCTGATCAAGTAACCAGCTGATCAGGTCGCTGGCCACCGGCCTCGGGTCCCGCCCTCACCGGCGACGGCCCGATTTCGCCGGTGGCGACGCTCCCACCGACCGACCGCGCGCGCAGCCCTAGACAGGCAGCCTCGTGCCGGCCAGACCGGCCGCCGGGTGCACCCACCAGTCGACCAGATCCTGACACCGGGGTTATTCCGTGAAAAAGCTCTCCGCACGACGGCGCCACCCACTGGCGGCGCTGGTCGTCCTACTTCTCGCCCTGGCGGCAACCGGGGGGCTGTACGCCGCGTTCGCGCCCGCCGACAAGGCGCAGGCCGACGTCGCCGCGCAGTCGCTCGCGATCGATGAGGGCAAGAAGCTCTTCGCCGTGGGCTGCTCCTCCTGCCACGGCCTGAACGGGCAGGGCAGCACCGACGGCCCGAGCCTGGTCGGCGTCGGCTCCGCCGCGGTCGACTTCCAGGTGGGTACCGGCCGCATGCCGGCCCAGCAGCCCGGCGCCCAGGTGCCGCGCAAGAAGAACATCTACTCGCAGGCGGAGATCGACCAGCTCGCCGCCTTCGTCGCCTCGCTCGGCCCCGGTCCGGTGACGCCGACCGAGGAGCAGTACACCTCGACCAACCCGGACGACCTGTCCAAGGGTGGCGAGCTGTTCCGCACCAACTGCGCCCAGTGCCACAACTTCGCCGGCCAGGGCGGTGCCCTGACCCAGGGCAAGTACGCCCCGTCCCTGGAGGGCGTGGACGCCAAGCACATCTACGAGGCCATGCAGACCGGCCCGCAGAACATGCCGTCGTTCCCGGACGGCACCATGCCCGAGGAGCAGAAGAAGCAGATCGTGGCCTTCGTCCGCCACACCACCAACGATGAGCCCAACCCCGGCGGTCTCACGCTCGGCAGCCTCGGTCCGGTGACCGAGGGCCTGTTCGGCTGGATCTTCGGTCTCGGCGCGCTCATCGCGGTCGCGATCTGGGTCGCCGCCCACACCACCAAGGCCAAGAAGTCATGAGCCAGGACATGTCAGAAGAGAAGCTCCCGGAGTCCCACGGCTCCGCCGGGCACCACGAGGTGGCTGCCCACGGCGATCCGTTCGCCGACCCGGGTCTGCCGGCCCACGAGCCGCGCCGCACCGACATCGACGAGCGGGCCGCCAGGCGGGCCGAGCGTCAGGTGTCGCTGATGTTCGTCGTCTCGATGATCGCCACCATCGGCTTCATCGCCTCGTACGTGACCATCGACCCGGACAAGATCGTCTACATCTGGCCGCTGGGCCACGTCAGCGCGCTGAACTTCGCGCTCGGCATGACCCTGGGCGTGGCGCTCTTCCTCATCGGCGCGGGCGCGGTCCACTGGGCCCGCACCCTGATGTCGGACCACGAGATCCCGGCCGAGCGTCACCCGATCGAGGCCGACGACGAGCTCCGTGCCGACGTCATCGAGCAGTTCCGGACCGGTGCCGCGGAGTCCGGCTTCGGCCGCCGCAAGATGATCCGCAACACCCTCATCGGTTCGATGGCGCTGGTTCCGCTGTCCGGCGTGGTCCTGCTGCGCGACCTGGGCCCGCTGCCCGAGGACAAGCTGGAGCACACCGGCTGGGAGGAGGCCACCGAGGCCAAGCCCCTGCAACTCATCAACATGAACACCAACCAGCCGATGAAGGCCGAGGACATCCTCGCGGGGTCGCTGACCTTCGCGATGCCCGAGGGCCTGCACACCCACGACGAGGACTTCCAGCAGCGCATCGCCAAGGACGCCCTCATGCTGGTGCGCATCGCGCCGGAGGACATCAAGGACGACAAGTCCAAGGAGATGGGCTTCGAGGGCATCCTCGCCTACTCCAAGATCTGCACCCACGTCGGCTGCCCGATCAGCCTGTACGAGCAGCAGACCCACCACGCGCTCTGCCCCTGCCACCAGTCGACCTTCGACCTGGCGGACGGCGCGCGCGTGATCTTCGGCCCGGCCGGTCACCCGCTGCCGCAGCTGAAGATCACCACTGACGAGAAGGGCTTCCTGGTCGCCCACGGCGACTTCGACGAGCCCGTCGGCCCGAGCTACTGGGAGCGTGCTCGATGAGCAGTGCGAGCAGCACCACCTCCGGTGCCGCCAAGCCCGCCAGCACGCGCGCCAAGCCCGCGAACAAGTGGGAGCAGGCGGCGGACTGGACGGACGGCCGGCTGGGGATCTACTCCCTCGCCAAGACCAACCTGCGGAAGATCTTCCCGGACCACTGGTCCTTCATGCTGGGCGAGATCTGCCTCTACACCTTCATCATCATCATCCTGACCGGTGTCTACCTGACGCTGTTCTTCAAGCCCTCGATGGGCGAGGTCATCTACGACGGCTCGTACGTGCCGCTCAAGGGCATCCCGATGTCCGAGGCCTACGCGTCGACGGTCGACATCAGCTTCGAGGTGCGCGGCGGTCTGCTGGTCCGCCAGATCCACCACTGGGCCGCCCTGGTCTTCGTGGCCGCGATGCTCGTGCACATGATGCGCGTGTTCTTCACCGGCGCGTTCCGCAAGCCGCGTGAGATCAACTGGGTCTTCGGCTTCCTGCTGCTGGTCCTGGGCATGTTCGACGGCTTCTTCGGCTACTCGCTGCCCGACGACCTGCTCTCCGGCACCGGTATCCGGTTCATGGAGGGCGCCGTCCTGGCGACCCCGCTGATCGGCACCTACGTCCAGATGTTCCTGTTCGGGGGCGAGTTCCCCGGCCACGACATCGTGCCGCGGTTCTTCACCATCCACGTGCTGCTGATCCCGGGCATCATGCTCGGCCTGCTGGTGGCGCACCTGATCCTGGTCTTCTACCACAAGCACACCCAGTGGGCGGGCCCGGGCAAGACCGAGAAGAACGTCGTCGGCATGCCGCTGATGCCGGTCTACATGGCCAAGGCCGGTGGCTTCTTCTTCCTGGTGTTCGGTCTGATCGCGGCCATCTCGGCGATCGCCTCGATCAACCCGATCTGGGCGTACGGCCCGTACCGCCCCGACCAGGTGTCCACGGACGCCCAGCCGGACTGGTACATGGGCTTCTCCGAGGGCCTGATCCGCATCATGCCGGGCTGGGAGATCGGCCTCTGGGGCCACACCCTGAACCTGGGCGTGGCGATCCCGCTGATGGTGGTCTTCCCGCTGGTGCTGGTCTCGATCGCCGCCTACCCCTTCATCGAGGGCTGGATCACCGGCGACAAGCGCGAGCACCACATCCTGGACCGTCCGCGCAACGCCCCGGTCCGCACCGCGCTGGGTGCCGCCTGGATCAGCCTCTACCTGATCCTGCTGGCGGCCGGTGGAAACGACCTGTTCGCCACCCACCTGCACCTGTCGATCAACTCGGTGACCTACTTCGTCCGGGTCGGCATGTTCGTCGTCCCCGTCGCGGTCTTCATCATCACCAAGCGCTGGTGCCTCGGCCTCCAGCGCCGTGACAAGGAGAAGGTGCTGCACGGTCGCGAGACCGGCGTCATCAAGCGCCTGCCGCACGGCGAGTTCATCGAGGTGCACGCCCAGCTGCCGCAGAAGGACCTGCACAAGCTCACCGCGCACGAGCAGGTGGAGCCGTTCGAGCTGCCGGCCGGGACGGACGAGAACGGTGTGGCCTCCAAGGCCAACGTCATCGACCGCACCCGGGCGAAGCTCTCCCGCGGCTTCTACGGCGAGGGCAGCCAGATCCCCAAGCCGACCGCCGAGGAGCACCACGAGATCACCAGCGGCCACGGCCACCACTGATCCCGTACGCACCCCGCGTCGCACCCCGAGGGCCGCTGACCAGAGTTCTTCTGGTCGGCGGCCCTCGGGCTTTCCCGTCTCCGGGTGCGGGCCCGCACCCGGTGCCGCACTCCCCCGCCCCCATCGAACGTCAGGAGCCCACCGTGCAGCTGTCCGTCGACCCGGCCTCCGGCACTCCCCCGTACGAGCAGATCCGCGCCCTGATCGCCGAGCAGGCCCGCAGCGGCGAGCTGGCGACCGGGACCAGACTGCCCACCGTCCGTGCGCTGGCCGAGCAGCTGGGGCTGGCGGCCGGGACGGTCGCCCGCGCCTACCGGGAGCTGGAGACGGACGGAGTGGTGGAGACCCACGGCCGGCGCGGCACCCTGATCGCCGCGGTCGGCGACTCCGCGCACCGGCTGGCCGCGACGGCGGCCGCCGAGTACGCCGAGCGGGCCCGGCGGCTCGGGGTGCCGCCGGCGGACGCCCTGGCCGCCGTGGACAACGCGCTGCGGGTCGCCTACCGGGAGGACGCCGCGGAGGGCTAGCAACAGCCCTCCGGGGGCTCTCACAGCCCGGCCGGGGCCCGGGTCAGAGCTGCGGGGCGATCATCCCGCTGGCGGGGGCCCGGGTGGCCGGCGTGGTGGTGCTGACGGGCTGCCCGAGGGCGCTGTGCTTGACCCAGTCGGTCCAGGTGATGTTCCAGTCGCCGAAGCCGTTGCCGAACGGCTCCATGCTCTTGCCCCGGCTGTTCACCACGGTCACCAGGTCCCCCACCCTGGTGTTCTGGTAGAACCAGCGGGCGTTCTCGGTGCTCATGCCGGTACAGCCGTGGCTGACGTTCTCCACCCCCTGGGAGCCCACCGACCAGGGCGCCGCGTGCACGTACTCGCCGCTCCAGGTGACCCGGGTGGCCCACTCGACGTCGAGGTCGTAGGACTCGTCGCTGCCGGCCGCTATGCCGATGGTCTCGCCGCTCATCCGGACCTTGCGCTCCTGGCCGAGCACCACCTTGACGCCGTTGCGGGTGTCGAAGCCGGGCTTGCCGGTGGTGACCGGGATCGTCCGGACCACCTGGCCGTCGCGCTTGAGGGTCAGCTCGTGGGTGCCCGCGTCCACCACCGACTCCACCCGCTCGCCGATCCGCAGGGCCAGGGCCGAGCGGTCGCCGCCGTACAGGCCGTCGGAGACGCGGCTGCCGGTCGCCTCGAAGACCAGCCCGACGGTGGTGCCGGTGGGCCAGTACTGCTCGGGGCGGAAGTGCAGGTTCTTGTCGTCCACCCAGTACCAGGCGCCGGTGACCGCGGGCTGCGAGGTGACCGTCAGCGCCTGCTCCACCTCCTGGCGGGCCTGCGGGTCCTTCACCGCCTCGGAGAGCTGGACGGTGAGCGGCTGGCCCACGCCGTAGACGCCGCTGCCCGAGGAGTCCGGGCCGAGCTTGGCCGTCAGCAGCCGCTGGGCGGCCAGGGTGGAGAAGCCGGAGGTGGTCTCGCCGCGGCCGCCGTTGCCGTCGTCGGCGGCGATCCGCACCGTGTAGGCGGTGGCCGCCTTCAGCCGGCCGGTGGTCTGCCAGCTGCGCTGGTCCTCCGAGAGCCGGCCGGCGACGACCCGCCCGTCCGGGCCTACCACGGTGACGTCGGTCAGCCGGCTGCCCGGCTCGGCGGTGACCGTGACCGGCTGGGAGGGGTCCACCTTCTCGGTGGCGGAGAGGTGCACCAGGTCGGCGGCGTCGACCTTGTGGACGGCCTCCGCGACGTCCTCGCCTCCGCCGGAGGTGCAGCCGGCCACGGGGGCCAGCACGACGAGCGCCAGCGTGATGCCACCGAGACCCGCGATTCCGCGCCTGTCGGCCATGACCGCCTCCCAGGGATTCGCACGATTGGTCAGATCGTAGGAACGGCGTCCGGCTGAGCGACATCCGAACGGGGCCCCGTTGGGCCGGCGGGGTGAGGCCGTCACTCCGGGGACGCAACAGGGCCGGGCTTCCCGTGCGGGAAACCCGGCCCTGTGGGAGAGAACCGGTCCTACTGGTTCTGGTTCTCGCCCCGGTAGAACTCGAAGACCCAGCCGAAGAGGCCGATCAGGATGACCGGGATCGACCAGTACAGCAGCCACCAGCCGAAGATCACACCCAGGAAGGCCAGGGCGCCACCGACGGCCAGCGAGAGCGGCTGCCAGCTGTGCGGGGCGAAGAAGCCCAGCTCGCCGGCGTCGTCCGCGACCTCGGCCTCCGGGTTGTCACCCGCGCCGCTGTCCACCCGGCGGGCGGTGAAGGCGAGGTAGTACCCGATGAAGGCGCAGAGCGCGAAGGCGAGGAACAGCGCGGTGGTACCGGCGGCCTCGATGCCGTGGTCCGAGTGGTTGGTCCACAGGCCGTAGGTGATCGCCATGGCCAGTACGAAGACCGCCAGGCCCAGGAAGATCTTTCCCTGTTCCCTCATCAGGCGTCGCCCTCCTTCTTGCCCTTGCCCAGCTTCGGAGCGTCGTACTTCGCCGGGGTCACGCCCGCGAAGTGCTTGGCCGGCTCACCGTGGTACTCCAGGTAGTCCAGCGCGGCGATCTCCGGGTAGTGGAGGTCGAAGGCCGGGGATTCGGAGCGGATCCGGGGCAGGGTGAGGAAGTTGTGCCGCGGCGGCGGGCAGGAGGTCGCCCACTCCAGCGAACGGCCGTAGCCCCACGGGTCGTCGACGGTGACCTTCTCGCCGTACTTCGCCGTCTTCCAGACGTTGTACAGGAACGGCAGGATCGACAGGCCGAGCAGGAACGAACCGATGGTCGAGACGGTGTTCAGGGTGGTGAACCCGTCGGCGGCCAGGTAGTCCGCGTAGCGGCGGGGCATGCCCTCCGCGCCGAGCCAGTGCTGCACCAGGAAGGTGGTGTGGAAGCCGATGAACAGCGTCCAGAAGGTGATCTTGCCGAGGCGCTCGTCCAGCATCTTGCCGGTCATCTTCGGCCACCAGAAGTGGAAGCCGGCGAACATCGCGAAGACGACGGTGCCGAAGACCACGTAGTGGAAGTGGGCGACGACGAAGTACGAGTCCGAGACGTGGAAGTCGATCGGCGGGGAGGCCAGCAGGACACCGGTCAGACCACCGAAGAGGAAGGTGACCAGGAAGCCGACGGTCCAGAGCATCGGGGTCTCGAAGCTCAGCGAGCCCTTCCACATGGTGCCGACCCAGTTGAAGAACTTCACACCGGTCGGGACCGCGATCAGGAAGGTCATGAAGGAGAAGAACGGCAGCAGCACTTGGCCGGTGACGTACATGTGGTGGGCCCACACCGTCACGGACAGACCGGCGATCGCGATGGTGGCCGCGATCAGGCCGGAGTAGCCGAACATCGGCTTGCGGCTGAAGACCGGGATGATCTCCGACACGATGCCGAAGAACGGCAGCGCGATGATGTACACCTCGGGGTGACCGAAGAACCAGAACAGGTGCTGCCAGAGCAGCGCACCGCCGTTGGCCGGGTCGAACACGTGCGCACCGAACTTGCGGTCCGCCTCCAGGGCGAACAGCGCGGCGGCCAGCACCGGGAAGGCCAGCAGGACCAGCACCGCGGTCAGCAGGACGTTCCAGACGAAGATCGACATCCGGAACATCGTCATGCCGGGCGCGCGCATGCAGATGATCGTGGTGATGAAGTTGACCGCACCGAGGATCGTGCCGAAGCCGGAGAAGGCCAGACCCATGATCCACATGTCGGCGCCGATGCCCGGCGAGCGGACCGCGTCCGACAGCGGCGCGTAGGCGAACCAGCCGAAGTCGGCGGCGCCCTGCGGGGTCAGGAAGCCCGCGACGGCGATCAGCGAGCCGAACAGGTACAGCCAGTAGGCGAACATGTTCAGACGCGGGAACGCGACGTCCGGCGCACCGATCTGCAGCGGCATGATCCAGTTCGCGAAGCCCGCGAACAGCGGCGTCGCGAACATCAGCAGCATGACCGTGCCGTGCATCGTGAACGCCTGGTTGAACTGCTCGTTCGACAGGATCTGGGTCCCGGGACGAGCCAGCTCGGCGCGCATGACCAGCGCCAGGATGCCGCCGATCAGGAAGAAGGCGAACGACGTGCCCAGGTAGAGCGTGCCGATCGTCTTGTGGTCAGTGGTGGTCAGCCACTTGATGATGGTGGAACCCGGCTTCCGGGTCCGCTGCGCCCCGACCGTGACGGCCCCGGCGCCCCCGCCGGCCGCGGCGGGCTCGTTGAGGATGGTCACTTCTCTTCACTTCCCATGGTCGTGATGCCGGAGGGCACCGCGCCGGTCTGACCCTTGGCCCGGAGGTCCTTCAGGTGCTGGTCGTACTCGGCGCGGTCGACGACCTTCACGTTGAACAGCATGCGCGAGTGGTCGACGCCGCAGAGCTCGGCGCACTTGCCCATGTACTCACCCTTGACGGTCGGGGTGACCTCGAACTTGTTGACCACGCCCGGCACGACGTCCATCTTCATCATGAAGTTGATGGGCCAGAAGTCGTGGATCACATCACGCGAGGTGAGGCGGAACTGCACCGTCTCGTCGACCGGCAGGTACAGGGTCGGCGGCTCGCCGGGGGTACCCACGTCGTACGCGGCCTGCTGGTTGGCCGGGTCCGGGTTCTCGGTGTTCTCGTAGTTGAACGCCCAACTCCACTGGAAGCCCACCACGTTGACGGTGTGCTGGGGCTTCTCGGAGACGGCGATCAGCTTCGACTCGTCACGGGCGACGAAGTAGAAGAGGACCGACACGATGATGATCGGGACCGCGGTGTAGAGCGCCTCGATGGGCACGTTGTACCGGGTCTGCGGGGGGACCTGCACGCCGGTGCGGCTGCGCCGGTGGAAGATCACGCTCCAGATGATCAGACCCCACATCAGTACGCCGACCACCAGTGCCGCGATCCAGGAGCCCTGCCACATGTGGAGGACCATCGGCCCTTCCTTGGTGACGGGGCTCGGGAGGCCAAGCCTGGGGAGGTCGTTGGCCGAGCAGCCGGTGGCGGTCGCGATGACGAGGCCCAGTGCCAGCGCCTGAGGCAGCTTCCGCCGCATCGTGCGCCGCGGCGAGCGGTCGGAGCCGTTGGGACTCACGTAGCGCCTTCCCGAAGTCTCGCCCGCCTTCGCGTCGCCCCGGGGAGGCTGTCCCTCCCCGGCGACCCGACCACGGGCACGGTTTGAATGCTTATGCGGGCCAAACCCTACTCCAGCCTTATGCGCTGCTGACGGGCAGGTCCCAGTAACGCGCCGCCCGGACACCCGATCAGGCCCGACAGGGGCTGCGCCGCAGGTCATCCTAGGCATTCGGGGTTCGTACGCCCGATCGGGGGATGACCTCGGAGAAGGTGTGACGCCCCGTCGAGGAGCGGACTATACGGACATTCGGGGTGATCGACTGACGGGCGGTGAGCCGCCGGAGAACCCCGGGAGACGTCCCGGAGTGTCGTTAAATGGCACCGTGTACTTCGACGTGGCCTCCACCGCACCGCTCCACCCCGTCGCGCGGCAGGCGCTGACCGCCGCCCTGGACGAGGGGTGGGCGGACCCGGCCCGGCTCTACCGCTCGGGTCGGCAGGCCCGGATGCTGCTGGACGCCGCCCGGGAGACCGTGGCCGAGGTGCTCGGCTGCCGGGCCGACGAGGTCGCCTTCACCGCCAGCGGGACCCAGGCCGTCCAGCTCGGCGTGCTGGGCGCGCTGCACGGCAACCGGCGGCGCGGCAGGCACCTGGTGCACTCCGCCGTCGAGCACTCCAGCGTGCTGCACACCGCCGAGCGGCACCTGGCCGCGGGCGGCGAGGTCACCGCGGTGCCGGTGGACCGGCAGGGCCGGGTGGACCCGGCGGCCTTCGCGGCGGCGCTGCGGCCGGACACCGCGCTCGCCGTGCTGCAGTCCGCCAACCACGAGGTGGGCACCGTGCAGCCGGTCGCCGAGGTGGCCGCGCTCCGCGGGGAGGTGCCGCTGCTGGTGGACGCCGCGCAGAGCGCCGGGCGCGCGGACCCGCCGGCGGGCTGGTCGCTGCTGACCGCCAGCGCCCACAAGTGGGGAGGGCCGGCCGGGGTCGGGGTGCTCGCGGTGCGCAAGGGCGTCCGCTGGGTCTCGCCGCTGCCCGCCGACGAGCGCGAGTCCGGCCGGGTGCCGGGGTACGTCAACGTGCCGGCGATCGTCGCTGCGGCGGCCTCGCTGCGCGCGGTGCGGGCCGAGGCGGAGCGGGAGAACGCCCGGCTGTTCGAGCTGGTCGAGCGGATCCGGGCGCGGGTGCCGCGGCTGGTGCCCGAGGTGGAGGTGGTCGGCGACCCGGTGCGGCGGCTGCCGCACCTGGTGACCTTCTCCTGTCTGTACGTGGACGGCGAGGTGCTGCTCGGCGAGCTGGACCGGGCCGGGTTCGCGGTGTCCTCCGGCTCCTCGTGCACCTCGTCCACGCTGACCCCGAGCCATGTGCTGGCGGCGATGGGCGTGCTCACCGAGGGGAACGTCCGGGTCTCGCTGCCGTTCGGCACCACCGCGGACGACGTCGAGCGCTTCCTGACCGTCCTGCCGGAGCTGGTGGCCGGCGTCCGCGCCCCGCTCGGCCTGGACCTGGCGCCGCCGGCCGGGGAGGGCGCGGAGGAGGACCTGCTCGTGCTGGACGCGCTGGGCAAGCGCTGTCCGCTGCCGGTGATCGAGCTGGCGAAGCGGATCGGCGAGGTGCCGGTGGGCGGGACGGTCGCCGTGCTGGCCGACGACGAGGCCGCCCGGCTGGACGTGCCGGCCTGGTGCGGGATGCGCGGCCAGGAGTACCTGGGCGAGGCCCCGGCCGCCGACTACGGCGGCGACCGGGGCTCGGCCTACCTGGTGCGGCGGGTCAGTTGACCAGGCGCGCCCGGATGTCGGCGCCGGCCTCGTCGCCGTAGGCGGCGACGAAGCGCTGCAGGAAGTCGTGCGGGCGCAGCTCGTACTCCTGGGTGCCGACGGTCTCGATCACCAGGGTGGCGAGCATGCAGCCGAGCTGGGCGGCGCGCTCCAGCTCCAGCTCCCAGGAGAGGCCGGTCAGGAAGCCGGCGCGGAAGGCGTCGCCGACCCCGGTCGGGTCGGCCTTGGTGGTCTCGGGGGCGCAGCCGACCACGATCGCGGCCTCGCCCTTGCGCTCGATCCGGACGCCCTTGCTGCCGAGGGTGGTGATCCGGGTGCCGACCCGGGTGAGGATCTCCTCGGCGTCCCAGCCGGTCTTGGACTCGATCAGCGCGGCCTCGTACTCGTTGGTGAAGAGGTACGCGGCGCCGTCGACGATCTGGCGGATGTCGTGACCGTCGAGGCGGGCCAGCTGCTGGGACGGGTCGGCGGCGAAGGCGTAGCCGCGGGTGCGGCACTCCTGGGTGTGGCGGACCATCGCCTGCGGGTCGTCGGCGCCGATCAGCACCAGGTCCAGGCCGCCGACGCGGTCGGCGATCGGCTTGAGCTCGATGTTGCGGGCCTCGGCCATGGCACCGGTGTAGAACGAGGCGATCTGGTTGTGGTCCTCGTCCGTGGTGCACATGAAGCGCGCGGTGTGCCGGGTCTCGGAGATGTGGACGGACCGGCAGTCCACGTTGTTGCGCTCCAGCCAGCTGCGGTACTCGGCGAAGTCCGCGCCGGCCGCACCCACCAGGACGGGGCGCAGGCCGAGGACGCCCATGCCGAAGGCGATGTTGGGCGCGACGCCGCCGCGGCGGATGTCGAGGGTGTCGACCAGGAAGGACAGCGACACGGTGTGCAGCTGCTCGGCGACCAGCTGGTCGGCGAACCGGCCGGGGAAGGTCATCAGGTGGTCGGTCGCGATCGAGCCGGCGACGGCGATACGCACGGGGTCTCCTCAGGATGGCAGCGGGGCCATGGGACAGCGGGGTGGAACCCACCCACGGTACCCGGCGGGTCCGGGGCCCCAGCAAGACGACGGGGGTGATCCCGGCCGTACGCCGTCCTCCCGCTGTCACCCGTCGTCCCCGATGGTGTACTACCACGGGGTAGCTCTGGTGGGCGCCGGACACCCGGCCTAGGGTCGCTGACAGGGGCCCTCGCCGGCCCCGCCCGGGACCGTGGCGGCGCTGCCACGGCAGGTGGATCGGAGTTGATGGCCGATGATGCCCAGTCACCACCCGTTGCGGGTTCCGCCCGCCCTGCTCGGCGACGCCGACGGCGAGTCGCTGGACGCGCTGGTGGACTCCTCGCACCGGTTGCGGCGGTTCTGGCCGCTGCTGGCGACCGGCCCGCAGGACAGCGTGCCGACCGGGTCCGGGTTCCGCGTCCCCTCCAGGGCGCGGCGCGTGGTCGCGGCGATGCCCGAGTACGGGCCCTGAGCGGAGCTTCCGAGGGTCCCGGGAGGCGGCGGGGGCGGGCGGGGAACCGGAATCGTCCGGGGCACGTCACATCCGCGCGGGGCGGCCACCGAGGCGCACCGCTGAGCTCTCGGGAGGAAGTGCAGATGGATCTGGAGACCATGCCCCGGCGGACCGGCCGGGCGCGCGCGACAGCGCTGGCCGGCCTGGCGCTGGCGGTGGCGGCCGTCCTGGCCGGGTGCGACGACGGGAACAAGGCGGCCTCGGACGCGGCGACCTCCGGCGCGGAGCGGGCCACGGCGAGCGCGCCCGCCTCCCCCGGCGCGGCCACCGGCAGCACCGACCCGACCGCCCCGGCCACCACCGCGGCCCCGTCCGCGCCGGCCCCGGCGACCACGCCGCCGGCCGATCCGACGGCCACCACCCCGGACCCGCGGCCGGCGACGCCCACCGCGGCCCCGACCCCGGCGCTGACGCCGACCCCGGCGCCCACGCCCCCGGGCAACGGGATCGCGGTGGGCGAGCCGGCGCCGAACGGCTCGGGCAACGGCTCGCCGGTGCACCCGGCGATCACCTACCGGATCGACGGCAACAAGTTGACCGTCTGGTTCTACGGCGGGGTCTGCCAGCGGTACGCGCTCAAGGCGGACGAGTCGAAGCCGGGCCGGGTGGACGTCCGGGTGACCACGGCGGCGCCGGTTCCGGCCGGGCAGGCCTGCGCCGAGCTGGCCAAGCGGCAGACGGTGACGGCCGACCTGAAGCAGCCGCTGCAGGGCCGGGCGGTGACCGACCTGGCGACCGGTGAGGCGGTGCCGCTGGAGGCGGACGCGAAGGTCGGCCCCGACCCGGGGGGCCCGGAGATCTCCGGCACCCCGTGACCCCTGCGCGGACCCCGCGCGGGAACGACGGAGGCGGCCCCGGGGATGATCCCCGGGGCCGCCTCCGTGTCGGACCCTAGCTGAACGAGTCGCCGCAGGCGCAGGAGCCGGTGGCGTTCGGGTTGTCGATCGTGAAGCCCTGCTTCTCGATGGTGTCCACGAAGTCCACGGTGGCGCCGCCCAGGTACGGGGCGCTCATCCGGTCGGTGACGACCTTCACACCGTCGAAGTCCTTGACCACGTCGCCGTCGAGCGAACGCTCGTCGAAGAACAGCTGGTAACGCAGGCCGGAGCAGCCGCCGGGCTGAACGGCGACGCGCAGCGCGAGGTCGTCCCGGCCTTCCTGCTCCAGCAGGGCCTTGACCTTGCCCGCGGCGGCATCGGTGAGGAGGATGCCACTGTCGACAGTGGTCTCGTCCTGGACGGTCATCTGCTTTCTCCCGGTCTTGACGACGGTCTGCCGCCAGTGCCAACCGACGGCCGTCCGGATTCATTTCCCGGACGGCGAGGTGTTTTCGGTCGGTCCGTGGCGGCGACGTCGTTCCGTGGGCCGGGTGTGCACCCGTTCCCCATACGTCTCCCATGCTCGCACACCGGCGGACCTCGGTCACCGCCCGATCGGACCGATCCGGACGAACCGGCCCCGTCGCGCGGCTCGGGCGGCCAGGATGGTGGGCATGCTCCTGCGCCCGATCCAGGACACCGCCGCCGACGCGGAGGTCGTCCGGCACGTCGCCCGTGCCGCGTTCGCCTCCCTCCCCGACGCCCCGCCCGACACCGGGCCGCCCGCGCCGTCGGTGTTCCAGCTGGCCCGCACCAGACACCTGGCGCGGACCGATCCGCAGGGCTGCTGGCTGGCCGAGCTGGACGGCGAGCCGGTCGGCGCGGTGCTCGCGCTGCGGCGGGAGGACGTCTGGGTGCTGGCGCTGCTCGTGGTGCTGCCGCAGGCCCAGGGCAAGGGCGTGGGGCGGCTGCTGCTGGAGCGGGCCCTCGCGTACGGGCGCGGCTGTCTGCGCGCGATGCTGTGCGCCTCGCCGTCCCCGGCGGCCGTGCGCCGGTACCGGCTCGCCGGGTTCACGCTGCACCCGGCGATGCGACTCACCGGGCGGGTGGACCGGGCCGGGCTGGTCGATCCCGGGGACCTCCCGGTGCACCGGGGCAACCCCACCCACCGGCACCTGCTGGACTCGGTGGACCGGCGGCTGCGCGGCGCCGCGCACGGCCCGGACCACGAGCTGCTGCTCGCCCACTGCGAGGAGCTGCTGGTCGCCGACACCCTGGCCGGCACCGGTTACTGCTACCGGGAGGGCGGCGAGGTGCGGCTGCTGGCCGCCACCTCCAAGCGGATCGCCACCCGGCTGCTGCGCGAGGCGCTGGCCCGGGTACCGGAGGGCGTGGAGGCGCGGGTGGAGGTGCTGACCGCCGAGCAGGAGTGGGCGCTGGACGTCGGGCTGGAGGTGGGCCTGTCGGTGGAGACCCGGGGGTACCTGGGCCTGCGCGGGATGCGCCCGCCGGCGCCGTACGTGCCCGACGGCGGGCTGCTGTAGCGGCCGGTGCGCGTCCCCGCCGGGCGGGCGCGGCGGGAACGCGTCGACCCCCGCCGGGCGGGCCCGGCGGGGGTCGGTGTGCGGCGGTGCGTCACGCCATGGTGGCGAGGATCTCCCGGACCATCTCCATGGTGGTGCCCGGGTGCAGGAACGCGAAGCGGGCGACGGTCTCGCCGTCCCAGCCGGTGGGGGTGACGAAGCCGATCTGGTCCGCGAGCAGCTGCTGCGACCAGCGGTAGTAGTCGTCGTTGGTCCAGCCGGTGCGCTTGAAGCAGACCGCGGAGAGCTGCGGGTCGAACAGCAGCTCCAGGTGGTCGGTGTCGCGGATCAGCTGCGCGGTCTCGCGGGCCAGCCGGAGGCCGGCCTCGATGGCGTCGGTGTACGCCTGGACGCCGTGCACGGCGAGCGAGAACCACAGCGGCAGACCGCGGGCGCGCCGGGTCAGGTGGTAGGCGTAGTCGGTGGGGTTCCACTCGTCGCCCTCGGTGTGCAGGACGTCCAGGTAGGAGGCGTCCTGGGTGTGCACGGCGCGGGCCAGCTGGGGGTTGCGGTAGAGCAGCGCGGCGCAGTCGAACGGCGCGAACAGCCACTTGTGCGGGTCGACGACGAAGGAGTCGGCGTGCTCGATGCCGTTGTAGCGCTCCCGGACGGAGGGGGCGAACAGGCCCGCGCCGCCGTAGGCGCCGTCCACGTGGAACCACATCTCGCGCTCGCGGGCGACCTCGGACAGGCCCTGGAGGTCGTCGACGATGCCCTCGTTGGTGGTGCCGCCGGTGCCGACGACGGCGATCACCGTCTCCGGGTGGGGGTCGGCGGCCAGGGCGGCGCGCAGCGCCTCGCCGGTGAACCGGCGGTCGACGGTCGGGACCTTGAACGCCTCGACACCGATGATGTTGAAGGTGTTCTTGACCGAGGAGTGCACCTGGTCGGCGACGGCGATCCGCAGCCGGGCCTCCGGCCCGACGCCGAGCCGGCGGCGGGCGGTGTCGCGGGCGACCACCAGGGCGGAGAGGTTGCCGGCCGAGCCGCCGGAGACGAAGGTGCCGCCGGCCGAGGCGGGCATGCCCGCGCGGTCCGCTATCAGGCGCAGCACCTGGTTCTCGGCGGCGATCGCGCCGGCCGCCTCCAGCCAGGAAATGCCCTGGAGCGAGGCGCAGGAGACGACCATGTCGAAGAGCAGCGCGGCCTTGGTGGGGGCGCACGGGATGAAGGAGAGGTAGCGCGGGCTGTCGGCGGAGATCACCGCGCGGGAGAGCTCGTGGTCGTAGAGCTTCAGCACGTCGGCCGGGGCGTTGCCGTCCTGGTTGAGCAGGCCGGACAGCTGGGCGCGCAGGTGCTCGCCGTCACCGGGGTGGTCGAGCGGGACGGGGTCGTACTGCAGCCGCTCGCGCATGTAGTCGAAAACCAGGTCGACCAGGTCGCTGTCGGGCCGGTGCATGCGGTCGGGGGCTGCGGACACGGGTGTCCCTCTCGGCTGTGGGGGGTCGGGGAGGCTCCGGGGCACGGGGGGTTGGCACCGTACGGCCGGACATGATCAGCGTAGGCAGCGACGGCCCTTCCCCGCGCGTCGGAACGCGGCCGGTCAGGCAGCTTTCGGGCGTCTTCGACGGGCCCCGCGCAGGATTCCTGCGTGGCGGCGGATTCGGCCGGACGAGGAGGTTCCGCGCCCCGGGACGGGCCTTCGCACAGACCCCGGGCCGGCCCCGGGAGACCGCTGCTAGCCGATCAGCTGGGAGAGGACGACGGAGGAGCGGCTGCGCTGGACGCCGGGCTCGCGGCGGATCCGTTCGATGACCGCCTCCAGGTGGCGCATGTCGGCGGCCCGCAGGTGGACCAGGGCGTCCGGATCGCCGGTGACCGTCCAGGCGGCGACCACCTCGGGGAACTGGCGCAGGCTGGCGAGGATCTCCTCGGGGGCGGTCCGCTCGCGGCAGTAGACCTCGACGAAGGCCTCGGTCTGCCAGCCGAGCACCGAGGGGTCCAGCACGACGGTGAAGCCGCGGACCACCCCGCGCGCCCGCAGCCGGTCGATCCGGCGGCGCACGGCGGTGGCGGAGAGGTTCACCTGGACGCCGATCTCCGCGTAGGAGGCGCGGCCGTCTCCGGCCAGCCGGGCGAGGAGGAGACGGTCGGTCTCGTCCAGGGAGGCCCCGACCGTCTCGTGCGCTCGGCTGCTGCTCATCGGTGCGGGGCTCCACGGGTCGTGCGGCGTCGGGATCGGGGGCGGGAAGGCGGCCGCGGGGAATCGGCGGTGGCCCGCCGAAACGGTTCGGCACCCATTCTGGCGGATGACAGGAGCGAGTTCACCGCTGGCGGATGACGGAACGGGGGCTTCCGTCCGTCGGCTCCGGTGGGCCGCCCCCGGTCGGCGGTCCACCGGGGCGCCCCGCACGGCCGGCGGCACCGGCCGGGCGGGTCCGCCCCGCACGGGTCAGCCGGTGAGCAGGACGATCTTGCCCCGGGTGCGGCCCTCCGCGCTGAGCGCCTGGGCGGAGGCGGCCTGGGCGAGCGGGAAGGTCGAGGCGACGGTCACGGTCAGCCGCCCGTCGTCGGCCAGCGCGGCCAGCGCGGCCAGCCCGGCGGCGTCCGGGCGGACCCAGACGTACCGGCCGCCGCGGGCCTTCACCCCGAAGTCGGCGATCGAGGCGATCCGCGCCTGGTCGGCGACCAGTCCGGCCGAGACCTCGACGGCGTCGCCGCCGACCAGGTCCAGGGCTGCGTCGACGCCGCCCGGGGCCAGCGCCCGGACCCGGTCGGCCAGCCCCTCGCCGTACTGGACCGGCTCGGCGCCGAGCTCGCGCAGATAGGCGTGGTTGCGCTCGCCGGCGGTGCCGATCACCCGGGCGCCGAAGGCCCGGGCGATCTGGACGGCCAGGTGGCCGACCCCGCCTGCGGCGGCGTGCACCAGGACGGTGTCGCCGGTGGTCACGCCCACCGCCCGCAGCGCCTGGAGGGCGGTCAGCCCGGCCAGCGGCAGTCCGCCGGCCTGCGCCCAGTCCAGCGCGGCCGGCTTGCGGGCCAGGGTGCGGACCGGGGCGGCGACCAGCTCGGCGTAGGTGCCGTGCTCGACCGTGTCCTTGCGGACGTAGCCGTAGACCTCGTCGCCGGGGGCGAACTCGGTGACCCCGCCGCCCACCGCGCGGACCACCCCCGCCGCGTCCCAGCCCATCACCATCGGGAAGTGCGCGTCGAGCAGGCCGTCCAGCCGCCCGTCCCGCACCTTCCAGTCGACCGGGTTCACCCCGGCCGCCCTGACCTGCACCAGTACCGAGTCCGGGCCGACCTTGGGGTCGGGCAGGTCGGTGTACTCGACCACCTCGGGGCCGCCGTAGCGGCGGATCGCGATTGCCTTCATGCCACCAGCGAAACCCGGCCGGGCCCGGATCCCCTTTCGGCCACGCCGCAGGAGGCCGGGAAGGCTCCGAACCGGCGAGCGGTTCTCGTCACATCGACAGGATGGCCATCGTCACTCTGACGCTAACCGGTTATCATAGATTGCGTCAGATAGACGAAAAGGCTGCACCGCTTGATCGGCCGCACAGAAGGGCACCCGCCCGTGACCACCACCATCACCGAGACCTACGGCGTCGACCCCACCCCGACGCCGCTCGCTCTGCTGCTGCTCGGCCGCGAGGCCGACCCGAACAGCGAGCGCGGCGTCGAGTGCCCCGGCGACCTCCCCGCCGCCTCGGACCCGGACCTCGTCGAGCGCGCCCGGGCGGCCAAGGCCGCGCTCGGCGACCGCGTCTTCATCCTGGGCCACCACTACCAGCGCGACGAGGTGATCGAGTTCGCCGACGTCACCGGCGACTCCTTCAAGCTCGCCCGTGACGCCGCGGCCCGCCCGGAGGCCGAGTACATCGTCTTCTGCGGCGTGCACTTCATGGCCGAGTCGGCCGACATCCTCACCGGCGACGCCCAGCAGGTCGTCCTGCCGGACCTCGCCGCGGGCTGTTCGATGGCCGACATGGCCACCGCCGAGCAGGTCGCCGAGTGCTGGGACGCGCTGACCGACGCCGGGATAGCCGACGTGACCGTCCCGGTCTCGTACATGAACTCCTCCGCCGACATCAAGGCCTTCACCGGCCGGCACGGCGGCACCATCTGCACCTCCTCCAACGCCCAGCGGGCGCTTGAGTGGGCGTACGAGCAGGGCGAGAAGGTGCTGTTCCTGCCGGACCAGCACCTCGGCCGCAACACCGCCGTGCGGGACATGGGCTTCTCGCTGGACGACTGCGTCGTCTACAACCCGCACAAGCCGAACGGCGGTCTGACCGTCGAGCAGCTGCGGGACGCCAGGATGATCCTCTGGCGCGGCCACTGCTCGGTGCACGGCCGGTTCACCCTGGACTCGGTGAACGACGTGCGCGAGCGGATCCCCGGCGTCAACGTCCTGGTGCACCCGGAGTGCCGCCACGAGGTCGTCGCCGCCGCGGACATGGTCGGCTCGACCGAGTACATCATCAAGGCGCTGGACGCCGCCGAGCCCGGCTCGAAGTGGGCCATCGGCACCGAGCTCAACCTGGTCCGCCGCCTGGCCAAGGCGCACCCGGACAAGGAGATCGTCTTCCTGGACCGCGCGGTCTGCTTCTGCTCCACCATGAACCGGATCGACCTCCCGCACCTGGTCTGGGCGCTGGAGTCGCTGGTCGAGGGCCGGGTGCCGAACGTGATCACCGTCGACCCGGAGACCGAGAAGTACGCCAAGGCGGCGCTGGACCGGATGCTGGCCCTGCCGTAGCGGTGTCGCCGCCGACCGGTCCTCACCGGTCGGCGGCACCAATCCGGGGCACCGGCCCCGGCGGACACCGACAAGGGCGGGCCCCCTCCGTGCGGAGGGGGCCCGCCCCGGTGTCTGGCGCGAGACGGCGGCTACTCGGGAATGCCCGGGATGAGACCGTCGCCCTCGGCCCGCAGCAGCTCACGGACCTGGTCGATGGTCGCCTCGGCGTCCGGCAGGATCAGGTCGGACGGTTCCAGCGAATCGTCCGGCAACGGGGTGCCGAACGTCTTCACCGCGCCGAGCAGCTCCACGAGCGCCCGGCGGAAGTGTTCCTCGTCCCCCGACTCCAGTGCGGTGAGGAGCTCCTCGTCGAGCTCGTTGAGCCGGTTCAGGTGGGTCTCGCCCACCTCGAACTGCCCCTCACCCATGACCCTCATGATCATGCCGTGCGTCTCCCTGTTCCTGGGGATGTTCCCGGAGGTGTTCCGGGGTGGAGCTCAGATCACTAGCCGACCGTGTTCACTTGTTGTAGTTGATCCGCGGGTTGTCCTGCTGCTGCTGCTGCGGCGCGGCGTCCTGCGGGCGGCCCTGCTCGATCGCCTGCGGGCCGGCGGCCGGGGAGCCGCCCGTCAGCTCGGCCTTCATCCGGGCCAGCTCCAGCTCGACGTCGGAACCGCCGGCCACCCGCTCCAGCTCGGCCTCGATGTCGTCCTTGCGGCCGAGACCGCTGGCGTCGTCGAGCGCGCCGGAGGCCAGCAGCTCGTCGATCGCGCCGGCCCGGGCCTGCATCTGCGCGGTCTTGTCCTCGGCCCGCTGGATCGCGAGACCGACGTCGCCCATCTCCTCCGAGATCCCGGAGAAGGACTCGGCGATCCGGGTCTGCGCCTGGGCCGCGGTGTAGGTGGCCTTGATGGTCTCCTTCTTGGTGCGGAAGGCGTCCACCTTGGCCTGCAGCCGCTGGGAGGCGAGCGTGAGCTTCTCCTCCTCCGCCTGGAGCTGCTGGTACTGCACCTCCAGGTCGTTGATCTGGGACTGCATGTTCGCCTTGCGGGTCAGGGCCTCGCGGGCGAGGTCCTCCCGGCCGAGCGAGAGCGCCTTGCGGCCCTGGTCCTCGTACTTCGCCGACTGCTGCTGCAGCTGGGTCAGCTGGAGCTCCAGACGCTTGCGCGAGGTGGCCACGTCCGCGACGCCACGACGCACCTTCTGCAGCAGCTCGAGCTGCTTCTGGTACGAATAATCGAGCGTCTCACGCGGATCCTCCGCCCGGTCCAAGGCCTTGTTCGCCTTGGAGCGGAAGATCAGCCCCATACGCTTCATGATTCCGTCGCTCATGGGCCTCGGGTGCCCCCTTCTCCGGCCTGCGGTCTCTGTCTCTTACCAGACACGACGAGTGTATGTGCAGCGAGCCCGTCGCCGCAGTGCACCTGCCTGCAACAAGCCTGCTACAGGTCGGTCCCGGGAAGCCTCATCCGCGGGGTGGATCCCGCCCTCATTCCACCCGCCGGTCAGCGGAGTGATCCCCTACGGGAAACCCCCGGGACCCCCTCCGCCGCCGGTCCGGGACGCGATCGATACGCGTTCGGTTCCCGGGGGACCGGAAGAAGCTCCCCCGCACCCCGTACGCTGGTGGTGTGTTCCGACGCCGTTCAGATGATGCCGCCGCCTCCGCCGCCGTGCTGGAGAAGCAGGACGAGAAGACCCAGGCCCGCGACCCGCAGGCGAAGAAGGGCCGGCCCACGCCCAAGCGCAGCGAGGCCGAGGCCCACCGCCGCACCCGGGTCACCGTGCCCAAGGACCGCAAGGAGGCCTCCCGCCAGGCCCGCGAGCGGATGCGCTCCGAGCGCGAGAAGCAGCGCACCGCGCTGCTGGAGGGCGACGAACGCCACCTGCCGGCCCGTGACAAGGGCCCGGTACGGAAGTTCACCCGCGACTACGTGGACGCCCGCTGGTCGCTCGCCGAGTTCTTCCTGCCCGCCGCCGTACTGATCCTGGTGCTCAGCATCGTGAAGGTGCCGGCCCTGCAGCTGCTCTCCACGCTGCTGTTCCTGCTCTTCTTCGTCCTGGTGATCCTGGACTTCGTCCGGCTCGGCCTCGGCCTGCGCAAGCAGCTCGCCGAGCGCTTCGCCGGGCAGAACACCCGCGGCGCGGTCGCCTACGGCCTGATGCGCATCCTGCAGATGCGCCGGCTGCGACTGCCCAAGCCGCAGGTGCGGCGCGGGGAGAAGCCCTGACCGCCGAACCGGTGGACTCCGGCTGGGCCCCTCCCCTGTGGGACGGGCCCGGCCTCTACGCGCTCCCCGGCCAGGGCGGCGGCGGCCACGACCGGCTCGACCACGAGCGCGGCGGGTACGACCGGCAGGGCCACGGGCGGACCGGGCACGAGCTGACCGGGTACGACCGGGCCGCGGACGACCGTGCGGCGTACGACCGGGCCGGGTACGACCGGGCCGGTCACGAGAGGCGGCTGCCCTCCCGCAGCGGCTCCTTCGCCGGCGCCACCGGCCCGTCGCAGGGACGCTCCGGCACCCTGCGCAACCTCGTACGGCAGGAGATGGTCGCCCGGCAGCTCGCCGAGCAGCTCACCGGCCGCACCGCGCAGCGCGTCCTCGACATCGGCTGCGGTCAGGGCACCCAGGCCCTGCGGCTGGCGCGGGCCGGCCACTACGTGACCGGCATCGACTCCGACCCGGCCGCGCTCGGCGCCGCCCAGGAGGCGCTCGCCGAGGAGTCCGAGGCCGTCCGGGAGCGGATCCAGCTGCTCATCGGCGACGGCCACCAGTGCGGCCGCTGGTTCGGGGCCCGCAGCTTCGACGTCGTGCTCTGCCACGGCGTACTGATGTACCTGCCCGATCCCGATCCGATGATCGCCTCGCTGGCCCGGCTGCTCGCCCCCGGCGGGCTGCTCTCGCTGGTGGTCCGCAACCGCGACGCGCTCGCCCTGCGGCCCGCCGCCGCCGGCGACTGGCGGGCCGCCCTGGACGCCTTCGAGAGCGACCGGTACTACAACCGGCTCGGTCTGGCGGCCCGCGCCGACCGGATCGGCGACCTCGCCGTCACCCTCTCCGAGGTCTCGGTGCCGCTGCGGCACTGGTACGGCGTCCGGGTCCTCACCGACAGCGCCCCCGACGACGCGCCGCCCGTGGACGGCCGCCAGCTCGCCCAGCTGCTGGAGGCCGAGGAACGGGCCGGCCGCACCGACCCGTACCGCCGGGTCGCCGCGCTGCTGCACGTCATCGGGATGAAGTAGCCCCGGCCCTTCCCGGGACGGACCTCCCGCCGACCGGGGCCGGCCGCTCGCGCGGTCGCGAGCGGCCCCCCGCGGGCCCGATCAGCCCTCGTGCGGGCGGTCAGCCCTCGTGCAGGCTCATGGAGTAGATCTCGCGGTCGTCGTCCAGCAGCACGGCGCGGTCCACGCCGTCCTCGGCCAGCTGCTTCCAGTTCTCCCCGATCCAGGTCTCCGCGTCCCCCTGGCCGGCGAACTCCTCCACCTGCCCGTTGCCCGGCGCGACCACGCTGCCGTCCGCCTTCTCGTACCGCCACGTCCAGACCATGCCCGGCTCCTCCCGCCGACGACCAGCGATGCGCTGTGCTGCGCACCCTAAGCCCTCAGGTTGCCCGGCCGGATCTTCGGTATGCGCGGTGCGCGAGGATGGGGTGCATGACACCTGACGCCCCGCTCCCCCGCACCCTCCTCCTCGGCGGCGCCCGGTCCGGCAAGTCGACCAGGGCCGAGCAGCTGCTCGCCCGGCACGCCGACGTGCTGTACGTGGCCACCGGCGGCACCCGGGACGGCGACGCGGAGTGGGCGCAGCGGGTCGCCCTGCACCGGGACCGGCGTCCGGCGAGCTGGCGCACCGCCGAGACCCACGACCTGGAGGCCGTCCTGGCCGACACGGCCGACCCGGCGCCGGTGCTGATCGACTGCCTGGCGCTCTGGCTCACCGCGGTGATGGACGAGTGCGGGGCCTGGGACGACGCGGTCTGGGCGGACGGCGGCGAGGCCGCGGTGCAGCGGCGCTGCGAGGCGCTGGCGGCGGCCTGGGCGGGCACCGGGCGACTGGTCGTGGCGGTCAGCAACGAGGTCGGCATGGGCGTCGTCCCGGCCACCGCCTCCGGCCGGCGGTTCCGCGACACCCTGGGCCGGCTCAACATGGCGGTCGCCGACGCCTCCGAGCGCGTGCTGCTGGTGGTGGCCGGGCAGGTCCTCACCGTCAAGCCCGCCGTCGGCTGACTCCTCCGGGGCTCCGACCCCGCGCCGACGGTCGGCGGGCACCGCGCCACCTCCTCCGTCGGCGACTTGGCCCTTCTCCCTTTCGGCACCGGCGCCCCTCCGGTGAACACCGGCTCCCCGTTTCCTCCGGGGCTCCGACCCGGCGCCGACGGTCGGCGGGCACCGCGCCACCTCCTCCGTCGGCGACTTGGCCCTTCTCCCTTTCGGCACCGGCGCCCCTCCGGTGAACACCGGCGGCGTGTAGCCTTCCGAACGATGGACACGACCGTGGATCTCGATACGTTCTCCTCGCTCGTCGAGCGCCCCGACGAGAGCGCCCGGCGCGCCGCCGAGGAGCGGTGGCAGGAGCTGGACCGGCCGCTGGGCGGCCTCGGCAAGCTGGAGGAGTTGGGCGCCTGGCTGTCCTCCGTGCAGGGGCGCTCCCCGGTGCGGCCGCTGTCGGCGCCCAAGGTGGTGCTGTTCGCCGCCGACCACGGGGTGGCCGGCGTCGGGGTGTCCCGGCTGCCCGCCCGCGGCGGGACGGCGGCGCGCGTACGGGCCGTGCTCGACGGCACCGCGCCGGTCGCGCTGCTGGCCCGGCGGTTCGGTGCCCAGGTGCGGGTGGTGGACGTCGCGGTCGACGCCGATGTCGCCGACTTCCCCGACGAGGTGACGGCGCACCGGGTGCGGCGCGGCTCCGGGCGGATCGACGTCGAGGACGCGCTGAGCCCCGAGGAGACCGCCGCGGCGTTCCGGGCCGGGATGGCCGTCGCCGACGAGGAGGCGGACGCCGGGACCGACCTGGTGGTGCTGGGCGACCTCGGGGTCGGCTCGACCACGGTGGCGGCGGTGCTGGTCGGCGCGCTCTGCGGGACGGACGCGGCGGCGGTCACCGGGCGCGGCTCGGGCATCGACGACCGGGTGTGGATGGTCAAGTGCGCGACCGTGCGCGACTCGCTGCGGCGGGCGCGACCGGTGCTGGGCGACCAGCTGGCGCTGCTCGGGGCCACCGGCGGGGCGGACTTCGCCGCGATCACCGGGTTCCTGCTGCAGGCCGCGGTGCGGAAGCTGCCGGTGGTGCTGGACGGCGTCGTCTCGGCGGCGTGCGCGCTGGTCGCGCAGCGGATCGCGTTCCGGGCGCCGGAGTGGTGGCGGGCCGGGCAGACCAGCGGCGAGCCGGCCCAGGCGAAGGCGTACGACCGGCTGACCCTGACGCCGCTCCAGGAGCAGGACATCACCATGGGCGAGGGCGTCGGCGCGCTGATGGCGCTGCCGCTGCTCCAGGCCGCGGCGGACACGCTGGCCGACCAGGTGCCGAGGGCGTTCGTGCCGGCGGCACCGAAGGAGCCGGCGCGGCTGCCGACCGCGGCGGAGCTGCTCGGAAAGCTGTAGGGACGCGTGCGGAAGGGCCCGGGATCCGTCGAGGTGACGGCTCCCGGGCCCTTCCGCTGCGCGGTCGCCGCGCCCCGGTCGGTCGGGCGGGCGGGTCGTGGACGGGAGTAGGTGGTCGGGGTGCGGGACGGGGTGCGGGACGGGCTGCGGTTCGCGTTCGGGACGTTGTCGGTGCTGCCGGTGCGGGTCGAGCGGTGGGACCGGGCGTCCGGCGGGCGGGCGATGGTGGCCGCGCCGGTGGTCGGCGTGGTGCTCGGGGCGGTCGCGGCGGCCGCGGGGGCGCTGGTCGCCTGGCGCGCGGGCGGGTTGCTCGGGGCGGTCGCGGCCGTCGGGGTGCTCGCGGTGCTCACCCGGGGGCTGCACCTGGACGGTCTGGCGGACGTGGCGGACGGCCTGGGCAGCGGGAAACCGGCCGAGGACGCACTGCGGATCATGAAGCAGTCGGACATCGGCCCGTTCGGCGTGCTCACCCTCGTCCTGGTGCTGCTCGGGCAGGTGGCGGCGCTGGCCGGGGAGTTCGACCGCTCCCCGCTGCGCGGCGCGCTCGCGGTGCTGACGGCGGCGGTGGCCGCGCGGTGCGCGCTCGCCTGGGGCTGTCTGCGGACGGTGCCGGCGGCCCGGCCGGGCGGGCTGGGCGCGATGGTGGCGAGCACGGTGGCACCGCGGGAGGCGGTCGCCTCGACCGGTGCCGCGGCCGGCCTGCTCGCACTCGTCGGCGCGACCGACGGACGGTCAGCCCTCTTCCTGCCGTTGGCCGTTGTGTGCGGCGTCGGCGCCGGGTGGTTGCTGCTGCGGCGTTGTGTGCGGCGGGTCGGCGGGATCACCGGGGACGTGCTCGGCGCGACGGCGGAGGCCGCCGCGACCGGTGCGCTGCTGGCACTCGCGCTGCTGCGCTGAGGAGGGGGCCAAAGCCCCTGCGCCGAAAGGCGGTACACCGGGCGGCGCGTGATCCCACCATGCGGACTACCATGCGGGGAGCACCGCAGCCCTGCACCGTCGCAGGTCCTGCCCGTCCGGCGCTCGTTGCGGCGCCGGGGCCTCTGGTGTGCGCGACCGCCGCGGCGGTGGGCGCGCGCAGCCAGGGGCCCCGGGTCCGGCGGACGCCGGCCGGCCGTGGACCGGCGGTTCCGGGCTGCGCCGGTCCGGCACTCGCGCCGCAACCGGTCGTGGACCGCGAAAGAACAGGACGCATTACGTGACTGCATTGTCTGTGAGCACCTCCGCCGCCGCCTCGCTGCGCGCGGACGCCCTGGTGATCGGCGTGGCGAAGGGCGCCAAGGGCCTCGTGCTGGCGCCCGGTGCCGAGGCCGTGGCCGAGGCGTTCGAGGGCAAGCTGCCCGAGGTCCTCGCCACCCTGGGCGCGTCCGGCGCCGAGGGCGAGGCCGTCAAGGTGCCCGCTCCGGCCGGCCTGAAGGCCGCCCTCGTGCTCGCGGTCGGTCTCGGCGAGGCCGCCGAGGGCGGGTACGAGCTGGAGGCCCTGCGCCGCGCCGCCGGTGTCGCCGCCCGCACCCTGGCCGGCAGCAAGAAGGTCGCGCTGGCCCTGCCGGCCGAGTCCGCCGAGGAGGTCGAGGCGGTCGCGCTGGGCGGTCTGCTCGGCACCTACGCGTTCGGCACCTACAAGGCGAACGGCAACGGCAAGGAGCCGGTCGGCGAGCTGCTGGTGTTCTCCACCCGCAAGGGCAGCAAGGAGGCCAAGGCCGCCGTCGAGCGCGCCCTGGTCGTCGGCGAGGAGATGAACCGGGCCCGCGACCTGGTCAACACCGCCCCGAACGACCTGAACCCGAAGTCCTTCGCCGCGCTCGCCCAGGCGGCCGGCAAGGAGCACGGCCTCAAGGTCGAGGTGCTGGACGAGAAGGCGCTGCTCAAGGGCGGCTTCGGCGGCCTGCTGGGCGTCGGCAACGGCTCGGTCAACCCGCCGCGGCTGGTGAAGGTGGCCTACACCCACCCGAAGGCCAAGGGCAGCCTGGCGTTCGTCGGCAAGGGCATCACCTACGACTCGGGCGGCATCTCGCTGAAGCCGGCCGGCCACAACGAGACCATGAAGTGCGACATGGCGGGTGCCGCCGCGGTGTTCGCCGCCGTCGTCGCCGCCAAGCGCCTCGGCCTCCAGGTCAACGTCACCGCCTGGCTGGCGCTGGCCGAGAACATGCCGTCCGGCTCGGCCACCCGCCCGGGTGACGTGCTGCGGATGTACGGCGGCAAGACCGTCGAGGTGCTGAACACCGACGCCGAGGGCCGTCTGGTGCTGGCCGACGCCATCGTGCGGGCCGGCGAGGAGAACCCGGACGTCATCGTCGACGTGGCGACCCTGACCGGCGCCATGATCCTGGCGCTGGGCAACCGCACCTTCGGTGTGATGGCCAACAACGACGAGCTGCGCGAGAGCCTGCACACCGTCGCCGGCGAGGTGGGCGAGCCGTCCTGGCCGATGCCGCTGCCGGCCGAGCTGCGCAAGGGCATGACCGAGTCGACCATCGCCGACCTGGCCAACATGGGCGAGCGGATGGGCGGCGGCCTGGTGGCCGGTCTGTTCCTGAAGGAGTTCGTGGCCGAGGGCATCGACTGGGCGCACCTGGACATCGCCGGTCCGGCGTTCCACGAGGGCGCGCCGTTCGGCTACACCCCGAAGGGCGGCACCGCGAGCGCGGTCCGCACCCTGGTCCGCTTCGCCGAGCAGACCGCGGCGGGCGGCAAGGCCTGACGGCCGGGCACGACCACGGACGGGGTCCGGCGCGGACGCGCCGGGCCCCGTCCGGCGTTCCGCGCGGGTTACCTGCCGGTAGGGGACCCGGGCGCGCGGCGCACCCCTGTTCGCTGCGGGCGAAACTTTGTTCCACAGTGCGGAACCGCTGGCCTCGAGGGGCCCCGGGACCCCCCTGGCACCCCCTGTCAACCCCGCGCTGAGCTGCGACGATGCCCCTCCGTCCGGGGTATTCCCACCCCTGCGACCGCCCCTCGGGACACCCCTGGGGCGGACCCGGACATCAGCCGCCGCGAACAAGTGCGAAGATGTATTTCCGGCACGACTGGGCGCCCCACAAAGGCTTCCGACCCACCGGACCGCGACCGGCCCGGCGATCCACACCCCATTGCATGGAGGACGTGACGTGGCGAACGACGCCAGCACCGTTTTCGACGTAGTCATTCTCGGAGGCGGAAGCGGCGGTTACGCCGCGGCGCTCCGCGGCGCCCAGCTGGGCCTGAGCGTCGCCCTGGTCGAGAAGGGTGAGCTCGGCGGCACCTGCCTGCACCGCGGCTGCATCCCGACCAAGGCGCTGCTGCACGCGGCCGAGATCGCCGACGAGACGAAGGAGGCCGCCGAGTTCGGCGTGCTGGCCACCTTCCAGGGCATCGACATCAACGGCGTCCACAAGTACAAGGACGACGTCGTCGCCGGCCTGTACAAGGGTCTCCAGGGTCTCGTGGCGTCCCGCAAGGTCACCTTCGTCCAGGGCGAGGGCAAGCTCTCCTCGCCGACCTCGGTGGACGTCAACGGCCAGCGCATCGAGGGCCGTCACATCATCCTGGCCACCGGTTCCGTGCCGCGCTCCATCCCGGGCCTGGAGATCGACGGCAACCGCGTGATCTCCTCGGACCACGCCCTCAAGCTCGACCGCATCCCGAAGTCGGCCGTCATCCTCGGCGGCGGCGTGATCGGTGTCGAGTTCGCCTCCGTCTGGAAGTCGTTCGGCGTCGACGTCACCATCGTCGAGGCCCTGCCGCACCTGGTTCCGCTGGAGGACGAGAACTCCTCCAAGCTGCTGGAGCGCGCCTTCCGCAAGCGTGGCATCAAGTTCGAGCTGAAGGCCCGCTTCTCGGGCGTCGAGTACACCGAGACCGGTGTGCGCGTCTCCACCGAGAACGGCAAGCAGATCGACGCCGACCTGCTGCTCGTCGCCATCGGCCGCGGCCCGGTCTCGGCCGGCCTGGGCTACGAGGAGAACGGCGTCGCGATGGACCGCGGCTACGTCCTCGTCGACGAGTACATGCGCACCAACGTGCCGACCGTGTCGGCCGTCGGTGACCTGGCCCCGACCCTGCAGCTGGCCCACGTCGGCTTCGCCGAGGGCATCCTGGTCGCCGAGCGCCTGGCCGGCCTCAAGCCGGTGCCGATCGACTACGACGGCGTCCCGCGCGTGACCTACTCCAACCCCGAGGTGGCCTCCGTCGGCATCTCCGAGGCCAAGGCCGTCGAGCTGTACGGCAAGGAGAAGGTCGTCACCGTCAAGTACAACCTGGCCGGCAACGGCAAGAGCAAGATCCTGAAGACCGCCGGCGAGATCAAGCTCGTCCAGGTCAAGGACGGCGCCGTGGTCGGCGTGCACATGGTCGGCGCCCGCATGGGCGAGCAGGTCGGCGAGGCCCAGTTGATCTACAACTGGGAGGCCCTGCCGGCCGAGGTCGCGCAGCTCATCCACGCGCACCCGACCCAGTCCGAGGCCCTGGGCGAGGCGCACCTGGCGCTGGCCGGCAAGCCGCTGCACGCGCACGACTGATCGCGCCCCCACACCCCCCATCTTCCAGTTCGCAAGACTTGATAGGAGTCGCTGAAACCATGGCGGTCTCAGTAACACTGCCCGCGCTGGGCGAGAGCGTTTCCGAGGGCACCGTCACCCGTTGGCTGAAGGCCGAGGGTGAGCGCGTGGAGGTCGACGAGCCGCTGCTCGAGGTCTCCACCGACAAGGTCGACACCGAGATCCCGGCCCCGGCCTCCGGCATTCTGGCCTCGATCAAGGTCGGCGAGGACGAGACCGTCGAGGTCGGCGCCGAGCTCGCGATCATCGACGACGGTTCGGGCGCCCCGGTCGCCGCCGCGGCCCCGGCCGCCGAGGCCGCGCCCGCCGCTCCGGCCGCCCCGGCCCCGGTCGCGGAGGCCCCGGCCGCCGCTCCGGCTCCGGTCGCCGAGGCTCCGGCCGCCGCTCCGGCCGCCCCGGCCACCCCCGCCGGCGACGCCACCCCGGTGCTGCTGCCCGCGCTGGGCGAGAGCGTTTCCGAGGGCACCGTCACCCGCTGGCTGAAGGCCGAGGGTGACACCGTCGAGGTCGACGAGCCGCTGCTCGAGGTCTCCACCGACAAGGTCGACACCGAGATCCCGTCGCCGGTCGCCGGCACCCTGGTGAAGATCCTGGTCGGCGAGGACGAGACCGCCGAGGTCGGCGCCCAGCTCGCCCTGATCGGTGCCGCGGGCGCCGTCGCCGCCGCCCCGGCCCCGGCCGCCCCGGCTGCCCCGGCCCCCGCTCCTGCTCCGGCTCCGGTCGCCCCGGCTGCCCCGGTCGCCGCCCCGGCCCCCGTCGCCCCGGCCGCTCCGGCCCCGGCCCCGGTCGCCGCCGCTCCGGCCGCCCCGGTCGCCGCTCCGGCTCCGGTCGCCGCCCCGGCCCCCGTCGCCGCCCCGGCTGCGGTCACCCCGGCCGCTCCGGCCGCCCCGGTGGCCGACGCCGGTGACGCCTACGTCACCCCGCTGGTGCGCAAGCTCGCCGCCGAGCACGGCGTCGCGCTGGCCTCCGTCGCCGGTACCGGCGTCGGCGGTCGCATCCGCAAGCAGGACGTCCTGGCCGCCGCCGAGGCCGCCAAGGCCGCGCCGGCCCCGGTCGCCGCCGCTGCCCCGGCCGCCGCGCCGAAGGCCGCCGCCGCCCCGTCGGCCCTGCGCGGTCAGACGGTCAAGATGACCCGCATGCGCAAGGTCATCGGCGACAACATGATGAAGGCCCTGCACGAGCAGGCGCAGCTCACCAGCGTGGTCGAGGTGGACGTCACCAAGATCATGTCGCTGCGTGCCAAGGCCAAGGACTCCTTCCTCGCCCGCGAGGGCGTCAAGCTGTCCCCGATGCCGTTCTTCGTCAAGGCCGCCGCCCAGGCGCTGAAGACCAACGCGGTCGTCAACGCCCGGATCAACGAGGCCGAGGGCACCATCACCTACTTCGACTCCGAGAACATCGGTATCGCGGTGGACTCGGAGAAGGGTCTGATGACCCCGGTCATCAAGGGTGCGGGCGACCTCAACATCGCCGGCATCTCCAAGAAGACCGCCGAGCTGGCCGGCAAGGTGCGCGACAGCAAGATCACCCCGGACGAGCTGTCCGGCGCGACCTTCACCATCAGCAACACCGGTTCGCGCGGCGCGCTGTTCGACACCGTCATCGTGCCGCCGAACCAGGCCGCGATCCTGGGCATCGGCGCGACGGTCAAGCGCCCGGTCGTCATCGAGGCCGACGGCGGCACCGCCATCGGCATCCGTGACATGACCTACCTGTCGCTCTCCTACGACCACCGCCTGGTGGACGGCGCCGACGCCGCCCGCTACCTGGTGGCGGTCAAGGAGATCCTGGAGGCTGGCGAGTTCGAGGTCGAGCTCGGCCTGTAAGGCTCCGCCGAGGGTCCCCCTCCGGCAGCACCGGAACCCCGCGCCGTCCCCGGACGGCGCGGGGTTCCGCGCGTCCGGGGCCGTCGGGGACGGCGGCGGGGCCCGGGCCCGCTCCTTCCCGGGCGCCGTTGCGGGTTTTTCGTGTGGTTCCGGGTGATTCACCCGCTCTTCGCATGCGCGCGTGCGGCCGAACAGGGATGCTGGAGCGGTGATGGACGAGACCGACTTCTGGCAGATCATCGACGACACCCGGGAGGCCGCCGAGGGCGACCCCGACGAGCAGGCGGACCGTCTGGTGGAACGGCTCGCCGAGCTGACCCCGGACGACGTCATCGACTTCGCCCGGCTCTTCGAGGCCCGGTTCCAGCGCGCCTACCGCCACGACCTCTGGGGCGCGGCCCACCTGCTGCTGGGCGGGGCCTCCGAGGACTCCTTCGACTTCTTCCGCTGCTGGCTGATCGGCCAGGGCCGGGACGTCTTCGAGGGCGGACTGCACGAGCCGGACGACCTGGCCGACCTGCTGCCCGGGTTCGACGAGGAGGAGGACGGCGAGGCCGAGGACCTCGGCTACGCGGCCGACGAGGCGTACGAGCAGCTCACCGGGCTGCCGCTGCCCGAGGTGGGCGGGCGGCAGCCGGCGCAGCCGTACGGGGCCGCCTTCGACTTCGACGACCCGGACCTCATGGCGAAACGGTTTCCCAAGCTCTGGGAGCGGTACGGGGACTGACGCCGCCCGGACCGGGCGAGTCCGGACCGGGGGTGACCGGTCGGCCCGCCCGGGCGGCTCGTCCGCGCCCCGGGCCGGGGCGCGGACTCAGGTGGTGGAGCCGGCCGCCGTACTGGTGTCCTGCTTGATCCCCTTGAGGATCTGGTCCAGCACCGAGGGGTCGGGCGCGCCCGCGGCGTCGTCCACCCCGCCCTCGAAGGCCACGAAGCCGCCGCCCTTGGCCGGGACGGCCACCATCAGGATGTAGCCCTTGCTGCCGTCCGAGGTGGTGATGTGCCAGCGCACCGCGTACCCGGAGATGCCCGCGACCGTGGTGTTGGACGAACCCGCGTCGGTGTGACCGGTGATGTTGTTGAAGATCGCGGCCGCGTAGGTGGGCATGGCCGCCTCGGCCGCCGCCCGGGCGCTGGTGCCGGAGATGGTCTCCTTCTCCACCGAGAACTGGCCGCGGATGCAGTTGCCGCCGCCGGGGCAGGTGTACTGGCCGCTGCCGAGGAAGACCGTGGAGCGGGTGCCGCCGGTGGTCGCCTCCCAGCCGTCGAAGACCGGCACGGTGATGGCGTGCTGCGGGTCCGCCACGGTGTCCTTGAGCACCGGGACCTGCTTCGGCGGCGTGCTGGGCGGCGGCGGGGACGACCTGGTCGGGCTCGGGGTGGCGGTCGGGCTCGGGGTGTCGGTGACGGTGACGGTGGCCGTCGTGGGGGTCGGCTTGGCGGAGGGGCCGCCGCCACCGCTGTTGAGCGCGACGGCGGCGACCACGCCGACCACGGCCAGGACCCCGACCGCGATGCCGACGGCCGTGCCGGCCTTGATCCTGTTCGGCCGGGCGGGCGGCGGGTAGGCGGCCGGCGGGTAGCCGTAGGCCGGCGGGTTCTGCGCCGGGTAGCCGTACCCGGGCTGACCCTGCTGCGGGGCGCCGTAGCCGTAGGACGGCGGCGTGGACGCGGAACCCCCCGAGGGGTTCTGCCAGGAGACCTGCGTCGGGGCGTCGGCAATCTGGCCGCCGCCCGCCTGGACGGGGCGCACGTCACTGGTCCAGGCCGCGCCGTCCCACCAGCGCTCATGACCGGCCGTGCCGTCCGCACCCGGTACCGGGTACCACCCGGGAGGCGTCGAGTTGCTCACGGCCGTAACCTACCCGTCCGGGTGACGCTCCAGACAGGGCGGGTCTGTCACGACTCTGCACCACCCGTGTACCAGATCTGACGACTCGTCAGTAGCCCTGGACGGGCGGTGCGGCGGGGGTGTGCGAACGGCCCGGGCGGTCAGTCGGTCAGTCGCCGGGCCATCCAGATGTCGTCGACGAAGGCGTCCCCGATCAGGAACTCCTCCGTGAGCGTGCCCTCGACGACGAAGCCACAGCGCTCGTAGAGGGCGCGGGCCGGCGCGTTGTGGCCGAGCACCCGCAGGGTGATCCGGCGGGCGCCCTGCTCCCGGGCGACCCGGCAGGCCTCCTCGACCAGGGCGACGCCGATGCCCCGGCCGCGCGCGGCGGTGTCGACCGCGAGGCCCTGGATCTGACGCACGTGCCGGTTGCTGGCCAGCGGGGTCGGCGGGACGACCCGGACGTAGCCGACGACCCGGCCGTCGAGCAGGGCGAGGTGGAACTGGTCGGGGGTGTGGCGCTCGTCGAACACCCCCGCGTCCGCGGCGGGGCGGGGAGCGACTTCGGCCAGCGGGGTCCAGGTGGTGCGGTTGAGGACGGCGAGCGCCCCCTCGTCCTCGGTCCGGGCGGGGCGGATGATCAGCTGGTCGGATTCGTGCATGCGCGGCATGCTAATCATCCTCCGCCCGGGCGTACACGGAATTTCGGCCTCCGCCCCGCGCCGCCGCTCCGCTCCGGACCGCGCCTTCGCCCCGCGCCGCCGCTCCGCTCCGGACCGCGCCTTCGCCCCGCGCCGCCGCTCCGCCCCGCCGCTCCGGGGCGGGCGGGCGCCCGGCTGCGAGGATGGGCCCATGAGAATCGCGGTCACAGGATCCACGGGACTGATCGGCTCGGCGCTCGTCCGCTCGCTGCTGACGGACGGGCACGAGGTGGTGCGGCTGGTCCGGCACCGGTCGAAGACCGGACCGCGGCCGGACGGCACCACCGCCATCGGCTGGAACCCATTGCTGGGCCAGGTCGACCGGGCCGGGCTGGCCGGCGTCGAGGCGGTCGTGCACCTGGCGGGCGCCGGCGTCGGCGACCACCGGTGGACCGACTCCTACAAGCGGGAGATCCGGGAGAGCCGGGTGCTCGGCACCGAGACCCTGGCCGTCGCGCTGGCCGGACTCGCCGAGCCGCCGAAGGTCTTCCTCAGCGCCTCGGCCGTCGGCTACTACGGGCAGACCGGGGACCGGGTGATCGACGAGTCCGCGCCCGCCGGGGACGACTTCCTGGCGGAGGTCTGCGTCGAGTGGGAGGCGGCGGCCCGGCCGGCCGAGCGGGCCGGGATCCGGGTGGTCCACCCGCGCACCGGGCTGGTGCTCTCCGCCGCCGGCGGGGCGGGCGGGCGGCTCTTCCCGCTCTTCCGGCTGGGCCTCGGCGGGCGGCTCGGTGACGGCCGGCAGTACTGGAGCTTCATCTCGCTCGCCGACGAGATCGCGGCCCTGCGGTTCCTGCTCGACCGCGAGGACATCAGCGGACCGGTCAACCTGACGGCGCCGGAGCCGGTGACCAACGCCGAGCTGACGGCGGCGCTCGGGCGGGTGCTGCGCCGGCCGACGCCGTTCCCGGTGCCGCAGGCCGTCCTGAGCGCGGTGCTGGGCGAGCTGGCGATCGAGGTGGTCGGCAGCCACCGGGCGGTGCCGCGCCGACTGCTGGACGCGGGCTTCCGCTTCGAGCACCCGGACGTCGACTCGGCGGTGCGGGCGGCGCTCTGAGGCCGCGACGGTCCGCGGCGGCGCCCCGGGGCGGTGACGACCGCGTCGGTCGGCTCCGGACGACCCGCGCGGCGGGGCCGGACGCGCGGTCGCGTCCGGCCCCGCCGCGTAGGCGCGCTACGACGTCCGCCCTGGCCAGGGGCATATGCGGAGCGGAGCCGGAGCGGCTGCCGTGCAGGGCTCCGAGAGGGGGCGCACGGGAGCACGTCGTGGGCGCGTCGCACGCCCCTGGTGACCGTGCGCGCCCGTAGGGCGGGAACTCGGCCGGAGAGGCGCACAGTCCGTGACCGGGCGGCCACCGGATGCGGTCACTCCCCTTCCCCGGCGGGTTCGGGCCCGATGTGACTGTCTGACCCTCGCACTGACGGGGCATCAACCCGGTCGGACCGTGTCCCAGCACCCCGCTGCCTGCGCCGGCCCGAAATTCCCGGGACCAGGGAGGGAGCCACCCGTGCCCACGTACGACTTCACTCGCCGCACCCGCCGACAGTCCGACCCGGACGTCGTCGTGGTGGGAGCCGGCCTCGCCGGCCTCGCCGCCGCTCGCGTACTCATCGGCCGCGGCCTCGCCGTCCAGATCCTGGAGGCCGCGGACGGGATCGGCGGCCGAGCGGCCTCCCACGAGCTGGACGGCTTCCGGCTCGACCACGGCAGCCATCTGCTGAACACCGCCTTCCCCGAGCCGCGCCGCGTGCTCGACCTCGACCGCCTCGATCTGCGCCCGCTCACGCCGGGCGTACTCGTGCACAACGGCGGGCGCCGGTACCGGGTCGGGGACCCGCAGCTGACCACCGCCCGGCAGGCCGCCGCCCGGGCGCCGCTGGGCAGCCCGCTGGACAAGGCGCGCCTCGGCAGCTGGCTCAACCGGCTCGCCGCCACCCCGCCCGCCCGGCTGAAGGCCCGGCCGGAGACCACCACCGCCCGGGCCCTCGGCGACCGCGGGCTGGCCCCGCGCACCGTCGACGGTCTGCTGCGGCCGCTGCTCGGCGCACTGCTCAGCGACCCCGCCCTCGGCACCAGCAGCCGGGTCGCCGACCTGGTGCTCCGCTGTTACGCGCGCGGCCGGCTCTGTCTGCCCGCCGGGGGGATCGCGGCCGTGCCGGCCCAGCTGGCCGCCGCGCTTCCCGCCGGCACCGTCCGGACCGGGGTGCGGGTCACCTCGATCACCGCCGACGGCGTGGAGACCGCCGTTCACGGGCGGATCGGCGCACAGGCCGTGATCGTCGCGACCGACCCCCGCTCCGCCGCCGAGCTGCTGCCCGGCCTGCGGCTGCCGGACTTCCACCCCGTCACGACCTTCTACCACGCGGCCGACCGCAGCCCGCTGGGCGAGGCCGCCCTGCTGCTGGACGGCGACCGGCCGGGCGGGCAGCCGTCCCTGGTGTCGCACTCGCTGGTGCTCAGCGAGCTGCACCCCTCGTACGCCCCGGCCGGGCAGGCGCTGATCGCCACCACCGTGCTCGGCCGCCGCACCTTCGACGCCGGCGGCCCGGCGGCGCTGGAACCGGCCGTGCGCGGCCGGCTGGCCGAGCTGTACGGCACGCCGACGGGCGGCTGGCACTTCCTGAGCGTGCGCCACCTGCCGGACGCGGTGCCGGCCATGCCGCCGCCGCACAACACCCGGCGACCGGTGCGGCTGCTGGCCGGGCTGTACGTCTGCGGCGACCACCGGGACACCAGCAGCGTGCAGGGCGCCCTGGTCTCGGGGCGGCGTGCGGCCGAGGCCGTGGCGCGCGACCTCGGTCTGCCGCTCGCCGTGCGGGAGGCGGAGGCGGCCTGACCCTGCGGCCCGACCACGGAAGCGGCCCGGCTCTGCCGCCCGAGGGCGGAGGCGGCCCGGTTCGGCGCCGCCGGCCCCGGGGGGTGTCCCGCCGCGGGACACCCCCCGGGTGCGCGGCACGCGGCCCGGCTGCCCGGGAGGCGGCGGCATCGCATGCCAATATGCCGATATGACCGCTGATCGGACGATCTCCGCTCCCCCGTCGGCCCCCCGGTGAGCGCCGACTTCGAGGTCCAGCCGCTCTCGCTGATCCTGGTTCCCGCCGCCGCGGTGGCCGCCCCGCTGATCGCCGACCGACTGCTGCGGTGGATCGCCGTCCCCACCGTGGTGTTCGAGATCCTGCTCGGCGTGCTGATCGGCCCCGACGTGGCGAACTGGGTGCACGTCGACGACCTGGTCGACGCGCTCTCCCAGTTCGGCCTGGCCATGCTGATGTTCCTGGCCGGCTACGAGATCGACTTCGCCAAGCTGCGCGGCGGGCCGCTCCGCCGGGCCGGCGCCGCCTGGCTGATCACCGTGGCGGTCGCGCTCGTCGTCGGCGCGCTCGTCAACCCGCACCCGCTGGACGGCGCCTTCGCCGGGCTGGTGCTCACCACCACCGCGCTCGGCACCATCCTGCCGATCCTCCGGGACGCCGGTGAACTGCCCACCCCCTTCGGCTCCCTGGTGATGGCCACCGGCGCGGTCGGCGAGTTCGGACCGATCATCGCGGTCGCCGTCCTGCTCAGCGGGAACAGCGCCGGCCGCACCGCCGTGATCCTGGCCGCCTTCGCCGTGATCACCGCCGTCGCCGTCGCCGGTGCCCGGCGGCCCCGGCCCGTCTGGATGACCCGGCTGATCCGGCGCACCCTGCGCACCTCCGGCCAGTTCGCCGTGCGCACCGTGATCCTGGTGCTCGCGACCATGGTGGCCGCCGCCATCTGGCTGGAACTCGACATGCTGCTCGGCGCGTTCACCGCCGGCATCGTCTCCCGGCTGCTGCTCTCCGACATCCCGCGCCCGGCCGAGGAGGTCATCGAGGCCAAGCTGGAGGGGATCGGCTTCGGCTTCCTCGTCCCGGTGTTCTTCGTGGTCAGCGGGATGAAGTTCGACCTGGACGCGCTGCTCGGCGATCCGGGCACGCTGCTGCTCGTCCCGGTCTTCCTGCTCCTGCTGCTGGCCGTACGCGGACTGCCCGCCGCGCTGCTCGCCCCCGCCGGGCTGGGGCGGCGCGACCGGGGCGCGCTCGGCCTCTACGCCGCGACCGCGCTGCCGCTGGTCGTGGTGATCACCACGATCGAGGTGGACGCCGGCCACCTGCCGTCCTCGACCTCGGCCGCGCTGGTCGGCGCGGGCATGCTCTCGGTGCTGCTGTTCCCGCTGGGCGCGCAGCGACTGCGCGGGGACGTCCGACCGCCGGCCGCCGTGGAGGGCGACCGGCCGCGGGTGAACGCCGAGAGCTGGTGACCGCGCCGGACCTCCGGAGCCCCGGGGCTCAGATCACCCCCGCCTGACGGGCCGTCTCCTCGAACGCCCGGGCCACCGGGCTGCCCCGGTACGGGGTGAGCCGGCGGTGGAAGTCGCGCACGTACTCCAGCGACCGGGCCGAGCGCATCTCCCCCGCCGCGCGCAGCGCGTCGGTCGCCATGCCGCAGGCCTCGTCGAGGTCGCCCATGCCGAGCCGGGCGGTGGCCAGCACCAGCCGGCAGAAGATCCGGCTCCGGGCGTACGCGGGCGAGCGCAGCCGCAGCGACTTCTCGGCGTGCTGGGCGGCCGTCCGCCACTGCTGGAGGTCCCGGTAGCAGTGCGCGAACTCGTCGGAGAGCTGCGCCTCGTCGAAGAACCGCGCCCAGGCCGGCAGGTCGTCACCGGTGCGGGCCGCGGCCAGCGCCCGCTCGGCCCGGACCAGCGCCGTGGTGCAGGAACGGACGTCGCCGAGCAGGCCGTGCCCGCGCGCCTCGGCGGCGTGCAGCAGCGCCTGCACGGTCGGCGGCACCGCCGTGCCGACGCCCTGCTGGGCGACCCGGGCCAGCTGGACGGCCTCCCGCCCGTGGCCGAGGTGGACGGCCTGCTGGCTCATCGTCACCAGGACGTACCCACCGAGCGCGCGGTCCCCGGCGGCCTGGGAGAGCCGCAGCGCCTGGACGAAGTAGCGCTGGGCGAGGCCGTGCGCGGCGATGTCGAAGGACGTCCAGCCGGCCAGCCGGGTGAGGTCGGCGACCGCCCCGAACAGGGCGCGGCCGATCTGCTCCCCGTAGCGGCCGCGCAGCATCGGCTCGGCCTCGCTCTCCAGGTAGCGGACCAGCGCCTGACGGGCGTGGCCGCCGCCGTAGGCGTGGTCCAGCGCGCGGAACAGGTCGCCGACGGCGCGGATGGCGGCGATGTCGCCGCGGCCGACCCGCAGCGAGGGGCGCGGTTCGCGGGCCGGGTCGTGGTACGGCGGCTCGACGGCGATCGGCGGGCGGCGGCTCTGGGTGGGCACCCGGGCGCCGAGCGCGGCGGAGCCCGCGGCGGGACCGGCCGTCGGGCCGCCCGCGGGGGCGGGTCCGGCCGGGGTGACGGCCGCGCGGGCGGCGGCGGGGCCGGCCGGGGCTCCCGGCAGCGGGCCGCGCGGCGCGGGGCCGGCGGTCGTCCCGGGCGGGCCGGCGGTCGCCGCCGCGGCCCCCGGGTCGGGTCGCGCCAGCGTGGAGCCGTCCCGGGCGACCCGCTCGTCGGTCCGGCCGATCAGCCAGTCCCGGCTCGGCACCACCAGGCCGGCCGGGGTGAAGGCGATCCGGCGCAGCTCGGACTGCGGTCCGTTGTCCTTGCGCCACATGCTCGCGACGATGTCCACCGCCTCCTGCGGCGTCTCGGCGAACTCCAGGCCCGCGTAGACCGGGGCGCAGGCGTCCAGGCCGAGGTCCTGCGCGGTGAGGCGGCGGCCGAGCCGACGGGTGAACACCTCGGCGATCAGCGCCGGGGTGGCGCCGCGGGGCTGCTGGCCGCGGAGCCAGCGGGTCACCGAGGTCTTGTCGTAGCGCAGGTCGAGACCGTGCTCCAGACCGAGCTGGTCGACCCGTCGGGCGAGGCCGGCGTGCGAGAAGCCGGCCTCCTCGATCAGCGCGGCGAGCTGGAGGTTCTGGGTGCCGGCCGTCTGGTGCCGCTCGGTGGTCGGCCGCTCCGGGACGTGGCGTTCGGGGCCGTGCCGCTCCGGAACGTGGCGTTCGGGGCCGTGGTGTTCGGGGCTGTGCCGCTCCGGGACGTGGCGCTCCGGGACGTGCCGCTCGGGTGTGGCCTGCTCGGGCAGCCGCAGCTCGTCGGCGGTCGGTGCGTCGGGGGCGTCCGGAAGGGCCCGGCCGACCGGACCTCGGTGCTGGTCGAGCGGGTCGAGCGGTCCGTACGCCGGGCTGTCGGTTGCAGGCCTTTGGGGCATAGTCAGTCAACACCTCTCGGACGCCGCACCGGCTCCACCAGCGGTTCGGCTGCCTGTGGCGACGCCCCCTGTCGGGAATCGGCGTGAATGTAGCGAGCATTCGGGCGCTATGGGTGGTTCTGACCGAGCAATCCTCCGAACGGGTGAAGCATCCACGCCCATTGTGGGGAAGACCCCTCAGGATGGGTTTCGCTGACGGGGCCTCTGCCGGGCGTCAACCGTCATGGCGGAGAACACCACAGTTCACCGGGGTGCTGTAGAGGGCCACCCCATAGGAGCCGGGCCGCGCCGTTCCTACCGTTCTCGGCCATGGACACCACTTCAGCGCGCCCGCTCGACGGCCGCACCGCCCTGGTCACCGGGGCCGCCTCGGGCATCGGCCGGGCCTGCGCCGAGGCCTTCGCCGAGGCCGGCGCCCGGGTCTACGTCGTCGACCTCGCCGCCGACCCGGCCCACCGGCTCGCCGAGCGGATCGGCGGCGTCGCGCACGTCGCCGACCTCGCCGACCCGGCGGCGGTGGAGGCCCTGCCGGCCGACGCCGACATCGTGGTCAACAACGCCGGCCTGCAGCACGTCGCCCCGCTCCACGAGTTCCCGCTCGAACGCTTCACCCGGATCCAGCGGGTGATGGTCGAGGCACCGTTCCGCATCCTGCGCCGCACCCTCCCGCACATGTACGCGGGGCGGTGGGGCCGGGTCGTCAACATCTCCTCCGTCCACGGCCTGCGGGCGAGCCCCTTCAAATCGGCGTACGTGATCGCCAAGCACGGCCTGGAGGGCCTCAGCAAGACGGTCGCCCTGGAGGGCGCGCCGCACGGGGTCACCAGCAACTGCATCAACCCCGGCTACGTCCGCACCCCCCTGGTGGAGCACCAGATCGCCGACCAGGCCCGCGCCCACGGCATCCCCGAGGAGGAGGTCGTCGAGCGCGTGCTGCTGGACCGCACCGCCGTCAAACGCCTCATCGACCCGACCGAGGTCGCCCAGCTCGCCCTCTACCTCTGCCTCCCGCACGCCGCCTGCCTCACCGGCGCCTCCCTCCCCCTCGACGGTGCCTGGACGGCGCGCTGAGCGGTCCGCCGGTGGCGGCACCGCCCCGTCCGTCCCCTCCCCCTCCCCTCGTCCCCTCCCCTCGTCCCCGTCCCCCGGCCTGGAAGTGGTGACCCATGACAACCGCTGTCTCGGATCAAGCACGGAGCCGCTCGCTGCGCAGAGTCGTCGCGGCGAGCGTGATCGGCACCACCATCGAGTGGTACGACTACTTCTTGTACGGAACAGCGGCGGCGCTGGTGTTCGGCAAGGTGTTCTTCCCCGGCAGCGACCCGCTGACCGGGACGCTGCTGTCGTTCCTCACCTATGCGATCGGCTTCGCGGCGCGGCCGATCGGCGCGCTGGTGTTCGGGCACTTCGGGGACCGGGTGGGCCGCAAGAAGCTGCTGGTGGTGAGCCTGCTGCTGATGGGCGGGTCGACCACGCTGATCGGCTGCCTGCCGACCTACGACTCGATCGGCGTGACGGCGCCGGTGCTGCTGACGCTGCTGCGGCTGGTGCAGGGCTTCGCCCTGGGCGGTGAGTGGGGCGGCGCGGTGCTGCTGGTGTCGGAGCACGGCGACGCGCGGCGGCGCGGGTTCTGGGCGTCCTGGCCGCAGGGCGGGGCGCCGGCCGGGAACCTGCTGGCGGCCGGGGTGCTGTCGCTGCTGACGGGCCTCCAGTCGGAGGCCACCTTCCTGGCGTGGGGCTGGCGGGTGCCGTTCCTGCTGTCGGCGCTGCTGGTCGCGGTCGGCCTGTGGATCCGCCTGGCGGTCGACGAGTCGCCGCTGTTCAAGGAGGCGCTGGCCCGGGCGGCCTCGCGCGGCAAGCCCGAACAGCCGCCGCTGGTCGGCGTCCTGCGCCACCACTGGCGGGAGGTGCTGGTCGCGATGGGGGCGCGGATGGCGGAGAACATCTCGTACTACGTCATGACGACATTCGTCCTCGCGTACGCCGTCTCGCACGTGCACTTCCCCAAGCAGACCGCGCTGAACGCGGTACTGATCGCCTCGGCGGTCCAGTTCGCGCTGATCCCGCTGTTCGGGGCGCTCTCCGACCGGGTCGGGCGCAAACCGGTGTACCTGGTGGGCGCCGTGGGCGTCGGTGTGTGGGCGTTCGTCTTCTTCGGCATGGTCGACACCCGGTCGTTCGGGTCGCTGGTGCTCGCGGTGACCGTCGGGCTGGTCTTCCACAGCGCGATGTACGCGCCCCAGGCGGCCTTCTTCTCCGAGCTGTTCGCCACCCGGATGCGCTACTCGGGCGCCTCGATCGGTGCGCAGTTCGCCTCGGTGGCCGCCGGGGCGCCCGCGCCGCTGATCGCCACCGCGCTGCTGAAGGACTACGGCAGCTCGACACCGATCTCGGTGTACGTGGCGATCGCCGCCGCGATCACCGTCCTGGCCGTGCTGTGCGGGCGGGAGACCCGCGGGCACGACCTGGCCGAGGTGGCCGGGGTCCCGGAACGGGGCACGACCGGAGAACCCGAGGAGGCCGGAGCGGCGGTGACCGGCAAGGCGGCCACCGCCTGACGCACCGACCGACGCACCGACCGACGCACCGACCGGCGCCCGCGACCGCGCGGGCGCCGGCCGGCTACGGCCACCCGGGTCGAGCGGCTAGCATCGCGCTTCCCTCCCCGGGACACGAACACCCACTGCCGATTGGCGGCCGTACCATGAACGACCTCCACGCCGGCTCGGCACCCGCGCTGCGGCGACTGCTGGACCTGCTCGCGTCCGGCGCCGCCACCGAGGACTTCGCCGACGTCCTGGCCGACGCGCGTCGGCGGGGCGCACCGGCCGCGGTGCTGAGCGAGATCGACGACGCCACCTGGCAGGCCCTGCGGGTCCACCGGACCCTGCGCCAGCACCGGCGCCGCGAGGCCGAGTTGACCGCCCTCTTCGACACCGCCGGCGACCTCGCCGCCTCCCGCGACCTGGACGCGGTGCTGCAGGCGATCGTCCGCCGGGCCCGGATGCTGCTCGGCACCGACACCGCCTACCTGACCCTCCCGGACGAAGCGGCCGGCGACACCTACATGCGGGTCACCGACGGCTCGGTCTCGGTGCTCTTCCAGACCCTGCGGCTCAGCCTCGGCGACGGCCTCGGCGGCCTGGTCGCGCAGACCGCCCGCCCCTACGCCACCCCCGACTACCGCACCGACGACCGGTTCCACCACACCGGCGTCATCGACGCGGGCGTGCTCGACGAGGGACTGGTGGCGATCATCGGCGTCCCGCTGCTGCTCGGCGGCCGGGTGATCGGCGTGCTGTTCGCCGCCGACCGCTCACCGCGCGCCTTCTCCCCCGACGAGGTCGCGCTGCTCTGCACGCTGGCCGCGCACGCCGCGATCGCCCTGGACACCGCCAAGTCGCTCGCGGACACCCGGGCCGCGCTCGCCGAGCTGAACAGCGCCAACGAGCTGATCCGGGCCCACTCCGCCGCCGTCCAGCGCGCCGAGCGGGGCCACGACCGGCTCACCGACCTGGTGCTGCGCGGGGCCGAGGTGCCGGACGTCGCCGCCGCCGTGGCCGCCCTGCTCGGCGGCGAGATAGCCGTACTGGACGCCGAGGGCGAACCGCTGGCGGGCCGGGCCGCCGCGCCGGGCTCCGGACTGGCCGAGGCGGCGGCGGCCTCCCGGGCCGAGGGGCGCGCGGTGGCGCACGACGAGGCCTGGGTCTGCGCGGTGCTGGCCGGGCAGGAGCAGCTCGGCACGCTGGTGCTGCGCGGCCGGCCGGACCTCGACGACGCCGACCGCCGGCTGTTCGAGCGGGCCGGCGTGGTGACCGCGCTGCTCCTGCTGCTGCGGCGGTCCGTGGCCGAGACGGAGAACCGGGTCCGCGGCGAGCTGCTGGCCGATCTGCTCACCGCTCCCGACCGGGACCCGGCCGGGCTGACCGCGCGGGGACGCCGGCTCGGCGTCGACCTCGGCCGGCCGCACCTGGTGCTGGTCGCGGAGCCGGGCGGCGGCGGGAGCGGTGCCGGTGCCGCGCGCTCCCGGCTGGCGGGCGCGGCCGGGCGGTACCTGTTCGGCTCGCGCGGCATCAGCGCGGAGCACGGCGAGGCGGTGGTGCTGCTGGTCCCGGACGGCGGCGGCCGGGACGGGGCCGGCGTCGGGGCCGGGACCGGTTCCGGCTCCGGTTCCGGCTCCGGCTCCGGCTCCGGCTCCGGAACCGGGGACGACGGCGGCGGGGCCGCGGGGGACGTCGCGCAGCGGGCGGCGGAGCGGGCCGCCGAACGGCTCTCCCGGCTGGCCGGGTTCCCGGTCACGGTGGGCGCCGGCCGCCCCGCCGCCGGACCGGTCGCCCTGGCCACCGCGTACGCCGAGGGGCTGCGCTGCGTCCGGGCGCTGCGGGTGCTCGGCCGGGACGGCGAGGGCGCCTCGGCGCGGGCGCTCGGCTTCCTCGGGGTGCTGCTCGGCGACGGCCACGACGTCGCGGGGTTCGTCCGCGCGACGCTGGGCCCGCTGCTGGAGTACGACGCCCGGCGCGGCACCGAGCTGGTCCGCACCCTGCGCGCGTACTTCGACTGCGGCGGCAGCCTCACCCGGGCCAAGGACGAGCTGCACGTCCATGTGAACACCGTCGTCCAACGGCTGGACCGGGTCGAGGTGCTGCTCGGCCGGGACTGGAACGGGCCGGAGCGCTCGCTGGAACTCCAGCTGGCCCTGCGGCTGCAACTGCTGTCGGGGGCGTGACCGGGCCGGACGTCGGCGCGACCGGGCGGACGGCGGGCCTGCTTCCCCGGGCGGGCGCGGGCCCGCCGTCCGGGCCGTGAACGGGCGCCTGGACGGTCCGTACGGGTCGGGGCGTACAGTGGCGAGGTTGGTCTCGAACGCCCGGCAAGGAGCAGCAACGGTGAGCGAGAACGTTCGGTTCGTCCGGATGGGCCTGGGCGAGGGCGCCGTCCCGTACCAGGAGGCCTGGGAGGAGCAGCAGCGGCTGCACGCACTCCGGGTCGCCGACGAGATCCCCGACACGGTGCTGCTGCTGGAGCACCAGCCCGTCTACACGATGGGCAAGCGCACCAACCCGGCGGACCTGCCGCTGGACGGCACCCCGGTGGTCGAGGTCAACCGGGGCGGCGAGATCACCTGGCACGGCCCGGGCCAGCTGGTCGGCTACCCGATCGTCAAGCTGCCGGACCCGATCGACGTGATCGCGTACGTGCGACGGCTCGAGGAGGCCCTGATCCGGGCCTGCGGCGCGGTCGGCGTGGGGACCACCCGGGTCGAGGGCCGCAGCGGCGTCTGGGTGCTGGGCGGGGACATCCCGGACGCGGTGGTGGACCCCGCGCAGGTGGTGGACATCGGCAAGCTCACCCTGCGGATGGGCCTGCCGCTGGGCATCGACCCGCGGCTGGCCGGCCCCGAGTACGCGCCGTCCAACGCCGGACAGCGCGGCGACGACCGCAAGCTGGCCGCGATCGGCGTCCGGGTCGCGCGCGGGGTGACCATGCACGGCTTCGCGCTGAACTGCGACCCGGACATGACCTGGTTCGACCGGATCGTCCCGTGCGGCATCCGGGACGCCGGGGTGGCCTCGCTGGCCGGCGAGCTCGGGCGGGCCTTCCCCGTCGCCGAGGCGCTGCCGCTGGTCGAGAAGCACCTGGCCGAGGTGCTCGCCGAGCTGCCCGCGCCGGCGGTCGGCCGCTAGGCCGGCTGTCGCGCCCGGGAATCTACCCGCCGGTAGCCCTGTTGCCCTGCGATTGCGGGGTCCCGACCCCGGCGAAGGCCGTACAAGCACAGGCGTACCCTGGGGGTACCCCGTCTAGTTCTAGGAGTCGCACGTGTCCGCTGTCGCGCCCGACGGCAGGAAGCTGCTCCGCCTGGAGGTCCGCAACAGCGAGACCCCCATCGAGCGGAAGCCCGAGTGGATCAAGACCCGCGCGAAGATGGGCCCGGAGTACAACGCCCTCCAGTCGCTGGTGAAGAAGGAGGGGCTGCACACGGTCTGCCAGGAGGCCGGCTGCCCCAACATCTTCGAGTGCTGGGAGGACCGCGAGGCGACCTTCCTCATCGGCGGTGACCAGTGCACCCGCCGCTGCGACTTCTGCCAGATCGACACCGGCAAGCCCGCCGACTTCGACCGGGACGAGCCCCGCCGCGTCGCCGAGTCCATCGTCACCATGGACCTCAACTACGCCACCATCACCGGCGTCGCCCGCGACGACCTGCCGGACGGCGGTGCCTGGCTGTACGCCGAGACCGTGCGCCAGGTGCATGCGCTGACCGCCGGCCGCGAGACCGGCCGCACCGGCGTCGAGCTGCTGATCCCGGACTTCAACGCGGTGCCGGAGCAGCTGGCCGAGGTCTTCTCCTCGCGCCCCGAGGTGCTGGCGCACAACGTCGAGACCGTGCCCCGGATCTTCAAGCGGATCCGCCCGGCGTTCCGCTACGAGCGCTCGCTGGACGTCATCACCCAGGCCCGCGCGGCCGGACTGGTCACCAAGTCCAACCTGATCCTGGGCATGGGCGAGACCCGCGAGGAGGTCAGCCAGGCGCTGGCCGACCTGGTCGGGGCCGGCTGCGAGCTGATCACCATCACCCAGTACCTGCGGCCGTCGCTGCGCCACCACCCGGTGGAGCGGTGGGTCAAGCCGCACGAGTTCGTCGAGCTGCAGCAGGAGGCCGAGGAGCTGGGCTTCGCCGGGGTCATGTCCGGTCCGCTGGTCCGCTCGTCCTACCGCGCCGGCCGGCTGTACCGGCAGGCGCTGGAGCACCGCGAGCAGCAGACGCGGGCGGCCGTCCCGGCCGCCGCTCCGGCGGTCTGACGGGCTTCGGCGACGGTTTTGCGCCATCGGAGGGGCGGAGCTTCGGCTCCGCCCCTTTCGCTTCACCGGACTTTGACTGCCTGGTCACCGCCTGGTAACACGGAGTGGGGACGATGGCGTCGTCACGATGGTTCGATTCTTCTCAGCCACACCTCCGAGCGCGTTCACGCGTCCGCGCCACCCGGCCACCGGTCCGTCCGCGGATCCCTGCCCGGGTCCGCCCGCGCGTCCGCTCGGCCCGAGGGGAGCTGTTCGGCATGCGGGTCGATGTACGGGTCGATTTCCGGTCGGTGAGCACCGCGCTGCGGCTGGCCGAGAGCGTGCTGCTGGCCGGCGGCCAGCGCCGGGCCCGGCGCAACGCCTGGGCGGCCGTCTGCGAGGACCGCCGCCACGCCGCGGCACGGGAGCTGGACGCCCGGCCGGCGACCGCCCCCGCGGGGGGCGCGAACCCCTGATCCCACCCGACCTCGCCGGGGCCGGCGAGGGGGAAACACCGGTGGAAACAGGGGCACCCGGGTCACGGTTCGGGGCGAACGGGTACCCGGGCTTGGATATCCCGTACCCACGCCACGTACCATGAGCGTTATGGCGAGGGAAACATCCGAGAACCCCGGGCGACTGAAGCAGATCCGCCTGGCGTACACCATGACCAAGAAGGTCGACACCAAGATCGGCCTGATCATCGCCGGCGTCGGCCTGCTGACCTTCGGCGTGTTCCTCGCCATCGGCTTCGCGATCGAGCACCCCGTCTACCTGGGCATCCTGGGCTTCATCGTGGCGTTCCTCGCCATGGCGATCGTCTTCGGGCGCCGGGCCGAGCGCGCCGCGTTCGGACAGATGGAGGGGCAGCCGGGCGCCGTCGCGGCGGTGCTGAACAACATCAAGCGCGGCTGGAGCTCCAACTCCACCCCGGTGGCGGTCACCCGCAGCCAGGACGCGGTCTACCGCGCCGTGGGCCGGGCCGGCATCGCGCTGATCGGCGAGGGCAACCCGAACCGGGTCCGCCAGCTGCTCGCGTCGGAGAAGAAGAAGATGGCCAGGGTCGTCGGCGACGTGCCGGTGCACGACATCGTGGTGGGCAACGGCGAGGGCGAGGTTCCGCTCAAGAAGCTGCAGATCCACCTGATGCGTCTGCCGCGCGCCATCACGCCCGCCCAGGTCACCGAGACCAACGACCGCCTGCGCGCGCTGGGCGACCTGCTCTCCAAGGCGCCGATCCCCAAGGGCCCGATGCCCAAGGGCGCCCGGATGCCCAAGGGCGGCCAGGCTCGCTGAAGTCCCTCCCCGTCGACAGAGAACGGCCCCGCAGCGGAAGCTCCGCTGCGGGGCCGTTCGACGTGCTGCGCCACCTCCCGGGGCCGGGCACCGGGCCTCTCGGCTGCGGCCTCTCGACCCTTGGCCTCTTCGGCTGCCGCCCCCTCGGCTGCGGGCCCCTCGGCTGCGGGCCCCTCGGCTGCGGGCCTCTCGGCTGCGGACCTCAGATCCGGACCTCGACCGTGCCGACCGCCTTGTCGTGCAGCCCGCGGGTGTCGCGGTCCCAGACCAGCGCCGGGACCACCAGGAAGAGCAGCACCGTCCGCAGCAGCACCTGCGGGATGGTCGCCCGGCTGCCGTCGAGCCGGATCACCCGCAGGCCGAACAGGCGCTTGCCGAAGGTCGTCCCGGTGGTCGCGAGCAGCACCACGGTGACGACGAAGAGCAGCGAGGTGGTCCACATGTTGGCCGAGCCGGCGGAGCCCTTGCCGATCAGCCCGAAGGCGACCAGGGCGACCAGCCAGCCGTCGACGAACAGCGCACCCAGCCGTCGGCCCGGCCCGGCGATCGAGCCCGAGCCCTCCTTGGGCATTCCGAGGCGCTCACCGCGGTAGCCGAAGTCGGCGCCCATCTTCTCGGCGGCCGCCTTCGGGCCGTCGATCCACGATCCCAACGCTTCTCTGGTGTCCACCGATCCACATTAACCGGGCGAACACCGGGGAGGGCCACCGCCTCCCCGGGCCGCGGCGCGCCGGGCCGCCCGCACCGTCCGTCCGCGCCGCTGGTCCGCGCCGCCAGCCCGCCGGCCCGCCGGTCCGCCGGTCCGCCGGTCCGCCGGTCCGCCACTGGAGAGTGAATCGGCCGCCGACGGCTTTCCCCGGGCCTCACAAGTGGTCCAGACCACTGCACCGCCCCCAGCTGGCCGGACGCGGCGTTTTGTCCGGGCCCGTACGACTTTGCCGCCCGTGCGGCGACGGCGGTTAACATTCAGGAAACGACCGGGTCACCGGTCGGAAACGGCCCATTCCTAGGGTGAGGCCCATTCGCAACACCGAGGAGGATGGATGTTCAACAACGCCGCCGAAGTGAAGCAGTTCATCCAGGACAACGACGTGAAGTTCGTCGATGTCCGATTCTGCGACCTGCCGGGCGTCTTGCAGCACTTCTCCGTACCTGCGGCGACGTTCGACCCGTCCGAGACCCTGATGTTCGACGGCTCGTCGATCCGCGGCTTCCAGGCCATCCACGAGTCCGACATGGCCCTGGTCCCCGACCTCGCCACCGCCCGGCTCGACCCGTTCCGCCGGGACAAGCACCTCAACATCAACTTCTTCATCCAGGACCCGGTGACCGGCGAGGCCTACAGCCGCGACCCGCGCAACGTCGCCAAGAAGGCCGAGGCCTACCTGGCCTCCTCCGGCATCGCGGACACCGCGTTCTTCGGACCCGAGGCCGAGTTCTACGTCTTCGACTCGGTCCGGTTCGACACCAGCGCCAACGCCTCGTACTACCACATCGACTCCGAGGCCGGCGCCTGGAACTCCGGCTCCACCGAGGGCGACGTCCGCGGCTACAAGGTCAAGTACAAGGGCGGCTACTTCCCCGTCCCGCCGGTCGACCACTTCGCCGACCTGCGCGCCGAGATGTCCCTGGAGCTCGCCAAGGCGGGCCTGGAGGTCGAGCGTCAGCACCACGAGGTCGGCACGGCCGGTCAGGCGGAGATCAACTACAAGTTCAACACCCTGCTGCACGCCGCCGACGACCTGATGCTGTTCAAGTACATCATCAAGAACGTCGCCTGGCGGGCCGGCAAGACGGCCACCTTCATGCCGAAGCCGATCTTCGGCGACAACGGCTCGGGCATGCACGTCCACCAGTCGCTGTGGACCGAGGGCTCGCCGCTCTTCTACGACGAGCAGGGCTACGCCGGCCTCTCCGACACCGCCCGCTACTACATCGGCGGCCTCCTCAAGCACGCGCCGTCGCTGCTCGCTTTCACCAACCCGTCGGTGAACTCCTACCACCGTCTGGTCCCCGGCTTCGAGGCCCCGGTCAACCTGGTCTACTCGCAGCGCAACCGCTCCGCCGCGATCCGGATCCCGATCACCGGCTCCAACGCCAAGGCCAAGCGCATCGAGTTCCGCGCCCCCGACCCCTCCTCCAACCCCTACCTGGCCTTCTCCGCCATGCTGATGGCGGGCCTGGACGGCATCAAGAACAAGATCGAGCCGCTGGAGCCGGTCGACAAGGACCTCTACGAGCTGGCTCCCGAGGAGCACGCCAACGTCCCCCAGGTCCCGTCCTCCCTCCCGGCCGTCCTCGAGGCCCTCGAAGCCGACCACGAGTACCTCCTCGCCGGCAACGTCTTCACCCCGGACCTCATCGAGACCTGGATCGACTTCAAGCGCACCAACGAGATCGCCCCCATCGCACTCCGCCCCCACCCCCACGAGTTCGAGCTCTACTACGACCTGTAGGACCCCCTCCGACCTGCGGAAACGCAGGTTGATCTCTCATCGTTTCCGCAGGTCAGGCAGGGTCCTGACCTGCGGAAACGTCTGAGAAGGGGTCGGCTGCAGCACCTCTGGGGCTCACGGTGTGAAATGAGTGTGAAATGAGCGCGGGCAGATCGAACCCGCGATGATCACCCACTGCCCTTGCCAGCACTGGGCAGCACGCCATCTCGCTACTTTCAGTAGTCATCTTTCGCGGCTGCTGGCTCAACGGGTTCGATCTCTTTCCCGCACTGCCACACCCCCGCAGGCGAAGCGTCACCCATGCTCGCCAAGCAGCGACCTGCCGGCAGGCGGCAGATGAGGATTCCGGCCGACGCGGAGGTCATTAACGCCACCGAGAACGTTGCGACGGTCGACTGGGTGATGCCGGGACAGCAGCATGGAAGACGCGTAGTAGAGCACGCCCCAGCCGGTGATCCGGGTCAGGTACAGGACAGGCAGCGCGAGGCCGTGACCGAACGAGCCGTTCGGTCACGGCTCCGCTCTTCCCCGAAGGCCAGCAGCCGTCCTCGGACGAGCAGGAGCCGCCCGCTGAGTCGCCCGCCGTGGCAGGGATCCCTCAGAGGCCAGTCTCCGGTGCGGGTGCCCGGTTCCACAGGCTCCGGTAGCGCTCCAGCGCATCGTCGTCGAGATCGCTGGGGCCGCTGATCCGAAGGCAAGTGGTGTCCCACTCGCGCGAGCCGCTGGTGCGTGGCGTGAGCAGAACACCGAGAGTTGCAGCATCGGTGAGGCCGGTCCGCTCGGACACCTCGTGGTGGCGCAGTTGGATGTAGGAGCGGAACGCTTCCCTGGTGATGTCGTCGGAGCGGGTGGAGCAGCCGGTGATGAGTTGCTGGGTGCCGTCGGGGTCGAGCATGCGGCGAAAGCGCCACTTGGTGCTGCCTTGCGCAACGTCCTGGACGTCGCTGAGCATGTCGAGCAGGAGCTCTCCCCACTCGGTGCGGGCGGAGACCGGGAGCCGGTCGAGGTCGGACAGCAGGATGTGCCGGTCTTGCTCCGGCCCGCTGCTGGGCAGGGGGCTGGTGGCGATGTCTTCGAGCATGATCCGCGTCATGAGGTGGGCGCGTGTGCCCTCCGCGCCGGCTGGCGCTTGGGGTAGGAGGGGTGCGGACCATTGCCAGCCTCCTTGGCCGACGAGGTCTGTGTCGATGACGGCTGGCTCGGCTTCGGCGTCGGCGGCTGCGAGCTCGTAGTAGCGCAGTGGCTCTTCGCCCAGAGCGCCCTTGGGCTCGGCTGCGGCGCGGAAGAGGTAGTCCACCACTGCGGTGGTGGAGCGCAGCTGGTCGAAGAGGAAGTCCCAGTCGCGTCGGGTGAGGGTGATCGAGGGGATGCCGATCGGCTCCCAGTCCGGCACGGTCGCGTCGGGTACGCGCGGGTGGTCGAGCACCAGGACAGCGGCCCACTCGAAGGCGTCTCCCGCCACTGACAGCATGCGGTCCCGGCCGTTGACCATCTGGGCCGCCGCGAGATTGAGGGTGCGCACGGTTCCCTTCGCCTGCCGCATGCCCTTGCCGACGACCTTGTTGATCCAGGCCCGCTCGGTCTCGTCGGGCTTGGGGGCAACGGTGCGGCACTTAACCTGGACGATCAACCCGCGCCGGCCGGTGAGGATGACGCGGTCGCCGAGCTCACGCCGGCCGGAGCCCTTCTCGGCCATCGACGGGTGGAAGACGAAGTCGGGCAGCCCCCAGGTCGCCGCGGCCGCGTGGGTCGCAAGTTCTGCGCCCTTGCCCGGATCAGTGTCGGGCGGCAGGGGCAGCGCGTCGGGGATGTGGCGGATGCAGACGCCAGCCGGAGTTTCCATGATCAGGGTGAGCTCGGCACCGCCGTTCACCGGGCGCCACGTCGTTTGGGGCTGCGGGTCTTCCATAAGGTCATTGGACACCCATGCAATGACATCGGGCGGAGCCGAAGCAGCGCCGGGCATCGGCGTCCCAGTGTCGGGCCAGGGCAGCCGTGATCTACTCGACGGTCGGCGTCTTCCCGGACCTGCTCCTCCTTCGCTTGCTCGCGGGGACCCTGCTCATGTCCGTGCTCAAGCTCGCCCGTCACAACTGATCCCAGCTACAGGCTCTGCGAACACGTCACTGCCCGGCAGGCCCCCGCTGCGAGGGAGCGCGGAAGCGATCCGATGCAAGGGGGCAGCGGAGTCACGGAGGGTGTCAAGCATCGGCTCACACCAGGTGATCGCCGCGTTGGCCGCTCGCTCACACGCAGCGCGGCAGCGATCTCCCGGTTCTTCTCCCAGCCCTCGAAGCGTTTCACAGCCCGCAACCGGACGGGTGGCAGAGCCTCAACCTTGGTGCCAAAGTCCACCGTTCGCCCGTATTGACAGATAATCAGCTCTCGAAGAGATCCGCGAAGATGGCGTCGAACTCGCAGCTCTCTGTGGATGATCCATCGTTCAGTACTGAACTTGATTGAGTGAAGTCGGGGCTGTTCGCCTGACGGGGGATGGTCCGTTCCAGTAGCCCTGGACCGTGAGATACGCACAGGGTGGTGGGCTGACCGACGCTGGGGGGCCGCGCGGGAGCGGGTCCGGCTGCAGGCCGTGGAACGCTTCGAGGGTGGGGAGAGGAACCGGGAGATCGCTGCCGCGTTGCGGGTCAGCGAGCGGTCGGTGGAACGGTGGCGTCGGCAGTGGCGTGAGCGCGGCGAGACCGGCGTCCTGTCGAAAGGGTCACCAGGTCGGCCGAGGCTGTGTGATGCGCAGATCGCCAGGCTGGAACGGGAGTTGGAGCGGGGGCCGCTGGTCCATGGCTGGGCGGACCAGCAGTGGACGCTCGCACGGATCAAGGCGCTGGTCGGCCGCCTGTTCCATGTGAGCTACACGGTGGAGGGCACCTGGCAGCTGCTGAAGCGGCACGGCTGGTCCCGGCAGCAGCCCGCCCGGCGGGCGATCGAGCGCGATGACGCGGCGGTCGAGGTCTGGAGGAAGGAGACCTGGCCGCTGGTAAAAGCACCGCGGCGGAGCGCGGCGCCTGGGTCGTCTTCGAGGACGAAGCCGGGCAGTCGATGACGCCGCCGCGTGCGAGGAGCTGGGGACGCAAGGGCCGAACTCCAGTGGTGAAGGTGCGCGGCCGGGGCTCGGGCCGGGTGTCCCTGGCCGGGCTGACCTGCTACAAACCGGGGCATCGGTCCCGGATGTTCTACTCGGTTCGCGAGTACCGGGGCCGCAAGGGCGAGCCCAAGGGCATCGGCTGGCGCGACCTGCGCGATCTGCTGGTCAGGGCCTACATTCAGCTCGGCGGCCCCATCGTGCTCGTGTGGGACAACCTGCGCATGCACCTGGTCGAACCGATGCGCCAGTTCATCGCCGACCACGCGGCCTGGCTCACTGTCCTCCAACTTCCGAGCTACTTACCGGACTTGCACCCGCAGGAGCGAATCTGGTCGCTGGTCAAACGCGACATCGGCAACCTCGCCGCGGCCGACCTCGGCCAGATCACCCGCGCCGTCAAGCGCAGGCTCAAGCAGATTCAGTACCGCCCGGACCTGGTCGACGGCTGCCTGACCGGCACCGGTCTGATCCTCGACGGCTGACCGGCCTCACGAATTCAAGTTCAGTACCTGCCCGAGGGCAGCATGGAGAAGATCTACCCCAACGAACCCCGCCGCGGCGAACTCCCGTCTACTTCATGACCGTTGGCACACAACCACTACACCACTCCACGGGACGCGACCCCCTTGACGGGCAGCGATGAACGTTAACTTCCCGGCCTTGAGGAACCTCAGAGGACGTTAAGTCCGTTCCTGGATGACCTGGCGTCGCTCGTTCGTGTGCACGGAAAGCACTGGTCGGCACAGATGACAGCCCGTACCACTGGCGCGCATTTCGGCGCGGTCAGCCCAGCATCGACCCGTCCGACATCGACCAGTCCGGACGCGGTCGCCGCACCCCGAACCCCTTCCGGTGCGGGCGTGCCCTCACTTTCGCCCGGCCGGCGGTTCGCGTGTAGTGGTGCCTTCACTGGACCGGGCAGTGGACGGGTGCCGGATCACGTTTGCAGCAGCGTGGGATGCGGTGGGGCGGTAGAAGGGTTGGGATGGCTGTCGAGCGGGTGCCGGGGCGCGTTGTGTGCCCTTTACCGGCAGACCCGTCACTCAAAGGAGGCGTTCTGTGAAGTCCACGAAGAGCTTGGGTGCCCTGGTGGTGGGGGTGGTTGGATCGGCTGGCCTGATGGCCGTGATCGCGGCGGGCCCGGCGGTGGCTTTGACACCTGTGGGTACCCACGGCGCGGCGGCCGGGCAGCGGGCCGTCGTAGACGAAGCACTCGTCACCTGTGTGGACAGCACCAGCGGCGGATCCGTCGACGGCCTGAACGCCGTCGTGCTTACGAAGGTGGACCCCAGCGAGACCGAGGCGGTCCCTGCTGGAACGGCCACGGCGAAGTGCACCAACAGCGCGCTCAGCGACCGGGCCGTCGCCTTGACGGCGATCGGCACCGACGGCAGGAAGCAAACCGTGACAATACAGCCCGGCCAGGACGTTTACGTGGGTGCTTATGTCCTCGGGATTCTCCAACTCGTTCTGAACCTTCTCATCGCCCTCTGAGCGGACGTTACGTCCGTTTCTGGTAGCGGCCTCGTCCCGGTTGGGTGAGGAAGCCTTGGCGGGTGAGGCGTCCGAGGCGGCTGCGGGTGATGTTGACTGACGCCTCGTCGGTGGACATGCCGAGGAGTTCGTGCAGCTCGCGTGCCCGGAATGCCTGGTCGGGGTGCTGGTTGAAGGCATTCACGATGGCCTGGTAGGTGGTGTTCGTCTCGGGTGGTTCGGATTCGCCGGTCGGCGCGACCTCCGCGATGATCTCTCGGGTGGTGGCCAGGTCCGTGAGCCGCGCCTCGGTCTCGGTCAGCTCGGCGGCAAGCTCTTCGATCCGGGCGCGTAGTTCTGCGGCCCGGGCGGCGGCCTCGTCCTGCCGGCTCTGGAGGTCTGCCAGGAGTTCGGCGACGTTCACGCGGCCAGTCCGAGGGTGTCGCGCCAGGCCGGGGCTGATGCGGTGAGGCGGCGGGTCATGTTCGCGGTGGAGGCCCAGTAGACCCGTGAGGCGGAGGTGTCGGGCCTGTGGTCGTACTCGCGGGCGAGGCGCCGATGCAGCATCAGGGTGCCGTTCGTCTGCTCCACCACCCACCGTTTCGGCTGCGGGACGAAGCCCTTGCCCTGGTCGGCCGGGTTGCGTCGGACCACCTCGACGTCGATGTCCAGCAAAGCGCCGTGGATGACAACCTCGTCCTTGAAGCCCTGGTTCACCAGGGCCTTCTCGAGACGCATCCCGCACCGCTCGGCGACCTGGTCGAGCAGGGTGATGCCGGCGGCGTTGTCGTGGACGGAGGCGGCCAGGACGACGACGCCGACGATCAGCCCCATGACATCCACGGCCAGTCCCCGCTTGCGCCCCGACACCTTCTTGTTCGCGTCCAGCCCCGTCGTGGTCTTCGGGACACCGGCAGCCGCGCGGACGGACTGGGTGTCGATGATCACCAGGGACGGGTCCTCTAATCGGCCGGCCCTCTCCCGTACCTGGCAGCGCAGGAGTTCCTGGATCCGCTGGTCGAGCCCGTCCTGGCGCCACAGGCCGAAGTAGTAGAACACTGCCGACCAGGACGGCAGGTCATGGGGCAGGTAGCGCCACTGGCAGCCCGTCCGATTCTGGTAGAAGATCGCATTCACGATCTCCCGCAGGTCACATGACCCCGGATTCCCGGTAGCCGATCGCGCCACCCGGTCCTGCTTCCATCCCGTGATCATCGGCTCGATCAACGCCCACTGCTCATCTGATAAGTCGCTCGGATACGCCCGTCTGTCCATGCGCCGTAGAACATCACCCGACGCCGACCGGCACGCCAGTATGCCTGGCGTTCACACGTACGAGCGATCACGAACGGAGAATAAGGGGACTTAACGTCCACTCAGAAGGCTCGCAGCCTCTCGATGTGGCGTCTCTGCTGCTTGTCGTCCTGTTTGATGTGCACGCTGACAAGCACTCTTTGGTCGTCAGGCTTGTAGTAGATGCGGTCAAGTAGCTCGCTTTCCGCGATGCCCGTCGCCAATTTTGTCACCTCATACCAGCCACGCATTCCCTCAAGCTCCTTCCCGACAAGGCGCCCAGAGTCGATCTCAGCAAGTGCTCTCATCATGGATGCCGGCGAGTCGAGGCTGGCGATCACGTCGACTGCATCGAGAACAAAGTCGAGGCGGCTGAACGCCTGAGGCAGGAACTCAATGACACCCCCGCGCCGAGGCCGTTGCGCGGTCGCAACGCGAAGTCGCTCAGTCTCCAGCGCCTCAAGTTCCGAAACTCTCCCAAGGAGTGCGTCTACCTGCGCCGCCAAGTCGTCAGCGCGTGCTCCGCTCTCTGCGGCCTCCGACTCGGCCGCTCGGGCACGCTCCAGCAGCAAGGAGTTCTCGGCAAGAGCGAGTTCTCGAATTTCCTCGGCGTCAGCGAGGCTCTTCACCAGTTCCGCCGTGTCAGCCATGCCTCCCATGCCTTGTCGGAGCACGGCGAGTTGCTCTTGCAGATCTGAATGATGGCGTTCTGTGAGGGCAACGGATCCTTGGTATCGATGCTCGCTCGCTTCGGCGTTCGCAAGATCGTGACGGAGCTGCGTGAGCTCACGTTCAGCCGCCTCACCCTTGCGTGTCGCGACGTACAGCTGGTTGAGCAGTTCCTCGATACGAGCCTCGGCATCAGCGAGTCGAGCGGTTGTCGGATCCGTGACTGGCACCGCCGGCGCGAGAGACGCCGGCGGTGCGATGACAGCGCCGACGAGCGTAAGTGCTTCGGCCTGGCTGCCCTTGAGCCGAAGGCGCGCGAACCAGTCGTAGAAGTTGCCGTCATCTGCTGGACGATGGCTGACGTCCCAGCGCTGGACGCTGAGATCTGCGCCCTCAAGCGCTGACACCAAGCTGCTGGCAACGCGCTCCGACGCGTTGAAGACGACGTAATGCCCGTACTGGTTGGTTTCGAGGTGCCACTCGACGTCGAAACCGCTGGCCTTCTCCAGCGGTTCACCGGCGATGGGAGCGTACGGAACCTCTGCTCCGGCGAACAGGAAACGATCGCAGTCCGCCAGTTCCCAGCTCGATCCGTCCAAGTCGATGAGATCGCCCTGCCGGAGTGGGTAGACAGAGCCCGCATACGCGACGCCCGCATATCCATCGGGAGTCAGACGAATCGGACGGCGGACTCCGGACTCGACTTCCATTCCATGGTCAAGCACTCGCACGAGTGCCTTGGCGCTCGCCATGTCACGCCGATCCGCATCGACACTCCGGGTGCCCCCACTGGCGCTTGCAGACGGCGCACGGCTGGTAGTACAGGTGCTCCAGCACCTGGGCTTGTGTCGCTCCGTCACGCACGTGCCGGGCGAAGGCCCCTGAATTGTGCAGATACAGCACGTCGCCGGGAACGGTTGCGTGGTCCTTGTCCTTCGCCACATTTGCACGGACGACCAGTCCCGCCTGTGGCACGGCTATGGACTCCTCGGACGATTTTGGGTTCACGGCAGCGCCTGCGGACACTGCCATAGCCGGGAGGCCAAGACCGAACTCCAGGTCGTAGTACGACTCCTTGACCCGATCGTGCTTCTGGCTTGATGACGCCTCGACCGACAAAACCAAGTCGTCGTCGAGAGCGACATTCAGCTCGAGGCGCTCGTGCAGTGGCGGCGCGGTCTCGTCGACGCCGAGTGTGATCATTCCCAGCGACGTACGCCGCTCGCTCGCCTGCGGATGTGATGACAAGGCGGTCGGAGTAGCGATCGGAAATTTCGCCTTCCCGTCCGTAGGATCCGCGCAGTACAGGTGAAGCGTTTCGTGCTTGACCTCTCCACCGAGAGGCATTTCAGTGCCCGCTGCGAGGAGCGGCATCAACGACCCGCGGGCAAGCTCTAGTTCGATGGGCTTTGCCAGCCGGAGCCTCTGCCTGTCATGCGCAATCCACGCAGCTCCTTGTGAGATCAACGTGGCACTGTTCGTCGGCACCTCGACTCGGTCCGGGCCGAACATCTCGTACAGCCGGCTCCGAATCGCGGGCATGGCCGCCATGCCACCGACCACTACGACCAGCGAGACCTGGCCGGGAGCCATTGACAAGCTGCCGAGCAGCGACTCGATCTCATCAATACCTGCCGTCACGAGCGGCCGTGTGATCTCTTCCAGCTCTTGACGCGTGAGCTGGTACTGCAAGGTCGCACCTGATTGGAAGTAACTTGGCCGGTAGAACGTCACGTCAACGCGGTCGGCCGAGAGCTCGATCTTGTTGCGCTCCGCGTCCTGGAGGAGCCGGAGTTCGGCCTCAGGGATCGCAAGGTCGTCATCAGTGGCAATTCCCCGAGCTCGAACGCGCTTCACGACCTCGTCGCGAATCACCTTGTCGAACTCGTCGCCGCCGACCTGGGCCGAGCCGCCGTTGCGAAGTTGTCGGACCTGTTCTTCGTCGACCCGGCAGAGAGTCAGGTCCAGCGTCCCGCCGCCCCAGTCGACAACCAGGACGTTTCGCCGTGCAAGCCGCCGCGCCATCTCTTCCGGGTCGTTCGCTCCCCGGATGAACCCGTACAGGGCGGCGAGCGGCTCGTGGACGAACTGGACCACACCCATCCCGGCCCCCGCGAACGCCTCTCGCAGCGCCGCGCGTCGGTGCCCGTTCATGGTCACGGGGATCGTGACCACAGCGTTGTCGAGGCCACCGAGCACGTTCCGCTGCGGACTGCGCAGCGACTCCGATCGGACGTGCCGCACGACATCCGCAACGATGTCCACCGGGCTCCGGTCGACGCCTCCGACGGCAATCGCTTCCTCGCCGAGGAGGAACTTTGGCGATTTCACCGTGTTGCCGTGCACCCCGATACCTGCGGCACCCAACGCGTCCTTGGCCTCGCGACCGACCACTACCTGCTCGCCTTCGTACCGGACGATCGAGGGATGTGGCCGGCCGGTCTCGACGTCCATCACGTCGATCACGCGGTCACCAACTACCACCGATACCAGGCTGTTGGTCGTTCCGAAGTCGAACCCGACGATCACGCGAAGCCTCCAGACGCGTCCTTCAGCTGCTCGACCTCACGCGTGAGGGCAAGCAGGGAACGGTCAAGGAACTCCTCCGCGACGTTGGGCGCACCGTTCCGGAGTGCGTGCAGACCATCGGTGAGCAGATCGATCTCACCCCCGAGACGCCTGATGATGCGCGTTCGCAGCGTTTCGTAGTCGTCCGCCATATGGCTCTTGTCGACCACTCTGTTGTCGCGCTCAGCCGCGAGCTCCTTCTGCAGCCGCACTACGTCGGCAGAGAACGCGTCGGCGCGAGCCATCGCAGATTGCTCACGCTCCTCGACGGTCGAAAGCTCAGCGCGGAGCCGCGTCTCGCGATTTCGAGCAGCGCCGGCCTCACTCTCGAGTTGTGTGACCTGCCGATCCAAGCGGGCGATCCGGGTCAGGTAGTTCCCGCCGACGATCCCGAGCACATCGAGATCGCTGCTTGCCCCGACCTGGCCGGCGGCTCGCTCCAGCCCTGCTGCCTCCGGGGCCTCGTACCTCCAGACAGAGCCGTACCACGCATCGATGAACTGATCCAGGGTCCACTCACGTTGGAGCACGCGGAGGAGTCCATAGCACGCGATCGCATTCCTGACGAGGCGCTGACGGTCGGCGGCCTTGAACTGCTCCGGAGCCAGCCCAAGCTCGTCGGGACCGACCCGCCAGGCTTCGGCACGCACGTGTTCGGCCGGGAGCTGCGGATCCTTGCGGGGGTCGACCAACTGGTTCACCCAGACCCGGAACACCGGGCTGTGGCCCAGTGCGACTACCGCGAGGTGAACGAGCCGGTTCAACGCCCGCGCGAGGTCACCATCCTCGGTGCGCTTGAGCGGGACCCCCTGGCGCGCCGCATATTGAAGCAGCTTGAACGGGGTCGACAACGTCGGGTCCGTCGGCGCGAGAGACTCGACCAGCGCCCCCTGTGACGCGATGCCCTCATCGGTGATCGCCAGCTTCTTGAGGTCCTCCTTCGAGAACTCAAGCAGTCGAGCCTTCGACTCATAGGCGAAGGTCAGCAACTCCTCGATCGAGGTGATGATCGGCTTTGGTTTCGCCCTGCTCTTGGCCCGATACGGGTCCTCCCCCGCAACGGATGCCGCTGGCGCAGCGTCAGTAGGCGCGGCCGAGGCGGTGCCATCGCCGGTAGCGGTAGCCGGCGCGGGGTAGCTCGGCCCCGACTCCGCGCTGGGCTCTGGAATGGTCTCGTTGCTCAACGTCCCACCTCTTGCAATCGGGTCCGAAATCCTGCGTACCAGGCGCCGGTCTCCTTGGAATGCCTGAGCGCCTCGCCGTGTCGTGATGCACCATCGATGTCCCCCTCAGCGAGCAGCGACTCAGCCGCGATGAGGCGGACCTTGAACTGGTCCTGGGGCCGGAGCACGCCCAGCGAGGGCAGCAGTTGGGCAACCACGGATGACTGTGTCCCGTCCAGAGCCGTTGCACCGACGTCCAAGAGGTCCTCCGTAACGGAGTCACTCAAAGCCTGATCGAGGCTTCCGTGCGACCGGTCGGCCAGGCTCGTCGTGGCGAATGCGCGGCCTGTGAGGAGGGATCGGAATCGCGCTGCGACATCGGAGACGCGGTGGCTGTTGGTCTTGCGCACCGCAAGTTCGAAGTGATTGTAGTGCAATGCGACCAAACCGCAGATCGCCTCCGCTGCAGGCCGGTCGAAGGTCGACAGTAGAGAGACAGCGCTGTTGTACCGCTGCTCGTAGAGCGGCGCACCCGACCCGTCCACCCGGCCGGGGTCCTCGACCGCCTCCCGTGCAAGCACGCCGTACAGGTATGTCGCCAGACCTTCGCGGTATCGGCGGGCCGTCACCCCACGGCCGGCACGCATGATGAAGGTGTCGATTGCGTTGCGACTCAACTCGCGGCTGGAGATGAGTTTTTCCAATGCCTGGTCTACGAGACAGAGGTCGTCTTCTTCTGCAAGGCAGAAATCGAACTCGAACGTCCGCTCCAACGGGCCATTGGAAACAGTCACCGTCTGAACGCCAACCTTCACCGATGCGAGGAAGCCGGCGGCCTCAGACGTTGAGGTTTCGCGGCCGTTGACGGCGATGGATTCGACATCCGAGGCCACCCAATCGGCGGAGCCGCTGGAGCTCGTGACCATCAAGCGCGTGCGCCCGCACTCTCGTCCCCTGAAGAGGAGGGTCGGCCGCTTGGTCGCATGACCGTCAAAGCGGTGTGCTCGGCGGGCGCGCTCGGACGAGAAGACGAGTCCACACTCAGTGCAGGGAAACTGAGGGGGCTTCGGCGGGGCTGGCAGTCCGACCGATTCAAATCCGATCGGCTCGTGGAACTCCATGTAGCCGGTGTGCCAGAACCCCACGAACCCCTCCTGTCGCTTCCTGATCCGCGTCCCCTACGCCTTCGGAAGGCTAGTCTGAGCGCAGGGACTTTGCGAGTAGCGGGGCTGAGTGAGATCGACCCGTGACGGGCTGTCATGTCACGTTTGTGTGGACCCAGATGCCGATGCAGGCATGGCTTCGGTGATCATGTCGGAAGCTGTCCAGCCAACCCTGGATCTTCAGAGCTGATGGTCCGTAAGGCGATGTGAGCGATGAAGGGGTTCCTGACCTGTGAGGATGTGAGTGTCGAGTTCACGTTCAGCACAAGACCAGGTGCACCCTTCTGGTGGCAGAGCATAGCGGGCGGGATGAGCGGCTGTCAGTTTCGGCCGACGCGAGGGGGCTTGTCGGACACGTCGGCTCGGCGCTCCTGCGCAATTGCGCTGACCGAGTGGGACTGATGGCGGCGCTGGGCAAGGCCCTGCCGGGCGGGGTGGGTTCGGGGTGGCGCGATCGCGGCGTCGCACCGACGACGACCGCGGTGGCGATCGTGCTCGGAGCGGCCAACCTGTCGGATGCTTTGCAACTGCTGGCCTATCAGGGCGCGTTGTTCGGACCGCCTGTCTCGAATTCCACCGTGCGGCGGATGCTCGTCGTGCTCGACAAGGCCGTACTGAAGAAGATCGCCAGCGCCCGCGCCCGGGTTTGGCACCATGCGTGGAATCAACTGGCCGCCAGGCCGGGCGGGTTCCCGTGGCTGACGATCGCGGGCAGGCGGCTGACCGGGTGGAGCGACCCTGCGTCGCGCCGACATGCACAGTCACCACGGTGCACTCATCATCGCTCGGCGCTTCTCGCCACAACTCATCGTCAGGGCCGGCGCATGTGCACTGGTTGTGAAATGATCTTCCGTGAGACCCCTATTTCCGCAGGTCAGAGACATGTTCGATCAGAACTACGACCTGTAGGACCCCCTCTGGCCTGCGGAAACGCAGGTCGATCTCTCATCGTTTCCGCAGGTCAGGCAGGGTCCTGACCTGCGGAAACGCTGGGCCACCGACCACCGCGAAACGGGCCGCGCCCGGGACAGTGGGTGGGGGATCCGGTCGCGCCCTGGACGGTGGCCCCTTCGCCCACGCGCCCGACCCCACGCGTGAAGACCGTTCCGCCGCCGGACGCGGTGTGGCCGCCGCGGCCCGGCCCTCCGACGCCGGAGGGCCGGGCGGGGGAATCAGTTCTCCATTCCGAAGTAGTGGCCGAGGTACTCGGTGATCTCGGCCGCGTGGGGCAGGAGTTCGGGCAGATGGGCGGTGAGGGCGTCGCGGGTGGCGGCGGCCAGGTTGGCCGAGCTGGTGGCGGCGGGTCGTACGTACGGTTCGAGGCGCTTGATCAGCTCGTAGTTGCTGGCGATGTTCTCGGTGCGCATGGCCCGCTCCAGCGGCGGTGCTCCGGGCGGCGGGACGGGGGCGAGGACGCGGCTGATGTAGGTGACGCGGTGCAGGACCCGCCAGCACGGCGGCTTGGCGGAGCTCTGGCGGGTCTGCCGCAGCGCGGCGGCGTCGGGGGCGTTGCTGCCCTGCAGCCAGGTCGGGTCGACGACCTTGTGGTAGAAGTCGTCGAAGTTGGCGCTGCTCTCGCCGAGGTAGAAGGTGAGGAAGCGGTAGGCGTCGACCTTGCCCGGCACGAGGACGGGCTTGCCCGCGGCGTCGTACTTCGGCTTGCCGTTGCTGTCCCGGCGTTGCAGGTCGTTGGAGGGCGCGCACTGGACGTCGAGGCCGAAGCTGCGGGAGGCTTCCTTGCTCTTGGCCCGGGTGGTGCTGAAGCCGCCGCCGCGGGAGGCGTCGAGGTGGAAGGCCCAGCCGAGGCCGAGGGCGCCGAAGCTCAGGTCGAAGTTGCCGCCGTAGGAGTAGGTGAACTCGTACGAGCCGGAGGTGGTCTCGCTGACGGCGTCGGTGGCTTCGGTGGTCTCGGCGAAGAAGCCTCCCTGGGCCGTCCAGACGTAGGTGTTGACCAGGTCCCGGTGGGAGAAGCCGGCGGCGGCGGCGCTGCCGGTGGTGGAGCGGGTGCTGTCCTGCTGCTCGGCGGACATGCCCATCGAGCGCAGGACCGCCTTGGCCTGGGTCTCGGCCGGCTCGGTGCCCGAGTTGTGGCCGACGTCGGTGGAGATCGACTGGTAGAAGGCCTGCAGCCGTTGCTGGTCGCGGGTGATGCGGCGCTTGAGCGCGTAGGCGTCGCGCGGTTTGAAGTAGCTGTACTCGCCGTAGGCGGTGGCGGTGGGGTAGTCGGGGTCGGTGACCTTGCCGAAGGCGTCGAAGCCGACCGCGCCGTCCAGGGTGCCCTGCTTGGTGTAGCGGGGGTTGATCGGGAAGTGGACGATGTTCCAGTCCAGCGGGATGTCCGGGTTGGGCAGCATCCGGTAGGCGACCAGGGCGCCGGTGTGCGCCAGGCGCAGCGCGAAGACGTCGGCGGTCTGCGACTGCACCAGGGCCATGCCGGTGTTGGCGGGCACGTACCGGGGGCCGAGGTCGGAGTTCAGGACGTTGGCGGGGTCCTCGGTGTACCCCGTCAGCTCCAGCTTGGTCTTGCGGGCGGTGTTCTTGCCCTGGCTGACGCTGGTGTCCTCGCTCCAGGTGTTGGAGAACTCCAGGCCGGCCGTCGCGGCCATCTTCAGTTGGCCCTCGGCCAGCGGGCTGGCGGTGCCGAAGCCGAGGGGCGCGGCGACCGTCATGACGTCGGCGACGGTTTCGAGGCCGAAGGAGACGTTGAAGGCGGTGTTGGTGCTGCGGGTCTTGCTGGCGGACAGGCTGTGCACCACCTGGTCGGCCTCGGTGAACTCCACCGAGGAGGCGCCGGGGAAGCCGTCGGGCTTGTCGGTGAGGTTCTCCGAGGGCACTGGCGGGGCGCCCTCGATGTAGCCCATCAGCTGCGGGTCGAACTGGGCCTGGCCGACCCACTCGGTGGTCAGGTCGCCCACCTTGTAGCCGGTGACCAGGTGCCAGCGGCCGTCGCGGACGAAGCCGTAGCAGCGCTTGAGCACGCCCAGCGTCTCGCCCTTGGCGTCGAACTGGAGGTCGGCGTACTCGGAGGCGGCGGGCGCGCCGGAGACGGTGTCGTGGAAGGGGGTGCGGACGTCGGCGAGCGCCGAGCGCACCTGGGCGGTGTCGGTGGACACCGGCGCGGTGGAGAGCAGGATGCGCGGACGCTTCGTGGAGAAGGCCAGGTTGTTGCCGCGCAGGCCCTCGTCGCGCACCGAGGTGGTGGTGGCGGCGGTGGAGTCCCGGTCGAACGTCCAGTAGCCGAGCAGGTCCTGCTTGTCGCCGCGCAGGCGGGTGAACAGGTTGTCCAGGATCTGCTCCCGGGTGCGCACGGTGCGCCAGATCCGCACCTCCTCCAGCGTGCCGGTCAGCAGCTCGGTGGGCTTGCCCCCCTCCAGCCGCGCGCCGAGGGTGAGTTGCGGGTCGCCGTACGGGAGGAGGTCCGCCGGGAGCGGGGCGGTGGTGGCGAGCAGCGGCTCGCCGTTGCGGTACAGCCGCAGCGGGCTGGCGGCGGGGTCGACGTCGCGGGTCCAGCGGGCGCCGCGCAGCTTGGCGGGGAAGGAGCCGGAGGCGTCCAGGGTGGTGTTGCCGGCGTTCTCCTCGAAGGCCCAGCGCGCCAGCAGCCCCTTCTCGCGCACGGCGACCGGCCGGCCGAGGTGGTTGAACGTCCGTGCGGAGCTCCACAGCCGCACCTCGCACAGGACGCCGTTCAGGCCCCGGCCGATCTCCAGGGCGCTGGTGTTGGACTGCGCGCCGGGGCCGCCGTAGACGTAGGTGCCGGCCAGGGCGCCGTCGAGGTAGAAGCGGATGTCCTGCTCGGGCTGGCCGGCCGCGGCGGCCTGGGTGCCGGTGGCGGCGGACACCTCGGCCTTGCGGCGCTGCCGCACCACGCTGATCCGCTGGAAGGCGCCAGGCTTGACGGCCCGGTCGGAGACGTACCGGACGGGATTTCCGTCGGCCTCGGCGAAGGCGAACTCCACCCGGCCGTCGGCCAGGATGCCCAGCTGGTAGGGGACGCCTTCCCGGCCGCCGTTGACGGCCGTGCCCTTGGTGACCAGGGCCATCGGCGCGCCCACCTTGTCGACCTGGACGAACGCCTCGATGGTGAGGTCCTCCAGGACGTTCAGCGAGTCCTGCGAGGCCACCGACAGTCCCTCGCCGCCGTCCAGGCGCAGTGCCCAGGCCTGGGTGAAGGTCGCGGCGAGGTGCGCCCACTCGTTGCACGGGAAGCGGTCGGCCGACCGCAGCACCCGGTCGCCGACCCGGGCGACCACCTGGTAGCCCTTGATCGGCGAGGCCGGGCTGTTCGGCTCGTTGAAGGTCCAGTGGCCGAGCAGTCCGGGCTCCCGGCCGGACAGCCGCTGGTTGCGCTCGGCGGAGATCTCCTGGGCGGTGCGGGCCCGCCCGAAGACCCGGACCTCGTCGATCTGTCCGTCCAGGTGGTCGCCGGTGAAGGGCTGGTGACCGAGGATCAGCGGGCCGTTGCCGGTGTAGGCACCGGTGGCGGTGCGGCGGTGGACCTCGGTGCCGTCCCGGTAGAGGATCTGCTCGCGGGTGGCGTGCTTGTAGACGGCGGCCCAGTGGTGCCACCCCAGGTCCGGGTAGGACTGGGGGGTGGTCAGATCGTCCCCGAACAGCGCGAAGGTGAAGGTGTCGTTCGGCTCGAAGTGCAGGTGCAGGGTCTGGTCCTTGGCGCCCGTTGGCACGCCGTGGGTGAGCAGCGGCTCCCGGCGGCCGCGGGCCTGATTGCGCTTGGCCCACAGCTCGACGGTGAAGTCCCGGCCCGCGAGGTCGAGCGCGTTGGTCAGCTCGACCTTGGTGGTGCCGGTGAACTGCCGCGCGGGAAGGTCGACGGCGGCCAGCGCCAGCGAGTATCCCGACCCGTCCGTCCGGCCGTGGATGACCCGGCCCTGTCCGGCCTCGGGGTTGACCCAGGCCTCCAGGGTCAGGTCGCCGGCCGGAGCGGCGTTCTTCTGCTGGGTGGCGGACAGCGTCAGGTACTGGTCCTTGCCGTCGAACAGGAAGGCACGGCCGGGCATCTCGGCCCGCCAGCGGCAGCCGCGGCCCCCGGTCACCGGTACGGCCGTGCCGTTGGGCACGGAGGTGGCGCCGCCGGTGTTCAGGGTGATCAGCCGTGAGCCGGCGGAGAGCAGGACCCCCACCCGGGTGGACTCGGCGCGGGCCCAGTCGTAGCCGACCACGGTGACCGTGTCGCCCGGCTTGATCGCCGTGCCCGACCCGGTGAGGGTGAGCGTCTTGGAGCCGACCGGCGCTTCGGCGGACGCGGCGTACCCGTTGACGCCGATCTGCAGGTGGGCCTTGGCCGTGACCGCGGTGGTGATGGCCGCGGTGAACTCCACGGTGGTGCCGGTCACCTGGGCGACGGTGCCGACCGTGACCGCCTGTCCGGACTGCCCGGCCAGGGCGGCGGCCATCTGCTCGGCCTTGCGCGGCAGCGAGCGCCAGGTCTCGGTGTCGCCGCCGACGGTGACGGTCAGGTCGCAGCGGCTGGGGGCGTCGCCGTCGGTGACCTTGATGGTGCAGGAGTCCAGCAGGACGCCCGGGTCGCGGGCGAGGAAGCCGAGCGTGCCGCCGTTGCCGGTCAGCCGCTGGGTGCCGCGGGTGACGGCGGTGTCGTAGTAGACGGCGAAGAACTGCTCGTTGGCGCCGCGGAAGTACAGCACGATGGTGCCGGTGCCGCTGTCGAGCAGGGCGGGCCGGTCGGTGCCACGGGCGAATTCGAGCAGGCCGCCGGAGAGGCTGAGCCCGGTGGTGTCCACGGAGATCAGCGGCATCGCCACGGTCAGGTCGTCGTCACCCTGCAGGGCGGTCGACAGGCGGGCCAGCTTCTCCTGGGCGTCTTTCAGCTGCGTCTGCTTGCCGGTCAGAACGAGCTGGAGCTCGTTGACGCGCTGCGCGGCCGTCTTCGCCTCCTGGAGGCGCTCGCGCACCGTGTTCATCTCGTTCTTGGCCTGCAGGTACGCCGTGTCCACCCCCGAGCGCAGCGAGACGGGCACCATCTTGATCAGGCCCGAGTCGCCGGTGGCGCACTCGCTCGCCTGGACCGGGACGGGAGCCGGGAACGAGGAGGACATGCCCAGCGCGAGCTTGCTGCCCCGGTTGACGATGCGGGTGTACTCGCCCTCGGCGGTCAGCTGGAACTGGGTGAAGCCGTTGCCCGGCTCGCGGACGACCGTGTCCAGTACGGCGTTCTGCGCCGACGAGTTCTTGTAGATGTGCAGGTCGAGGTTGTTCACGTTGTTGCCGACCAGCCAGTAGAACGGCTTGCCGTTCTGGCTCTCGCCCGTGGCCTCCAGCCGCCAGGTCGAACGGGAGGGGCTGAGGCTGACGATGACCGACGTGTGGATGGGGGCGTGGAAGTACCGCAGCGACTGGCCGTCGACCTGGCGCGGGGTCTTGACCTCCAAGGCGTAGTTCCAGGCGGTCGGCACGTCCTTCTCGGCGAGGTACTGCCGCTCCAGCCGCTCGAACCCCGGCAGCAGCCGGTCGTGCTCCCCCTGCCAGTAGGCGACCTGGCCGGCTGTGGCCGCCAGCCGGGTGATCTCCGCCGGCAGGGCGGCGACCTCCGGCTCCAACTGCCGGATCAACTGCTGCAGGGCGCTGACCTGTTCGGAGTCCTGGCCCTTCCCGGGCCGCCTGAGCACCGCCGGGTCCAGCACGTCGGGCACCTGGGCCAGCCGGCCGTCGCGGCCGACGGCGAAGTCCAGGCTCACCAGGGCCGGCTCCTGGCCGTACTTGGCGGCGAACGCCAGCATGACCCGGGCCTGCCGCTTGGCGGGCTTGGGGTCGGGCCGGTACCCGGCGGAGACGTTCTCCTGCTGGTGGTAGATCACGGCGGACATGCCGGACTCGACCGTGCGCCCCTTGAGGACGAAGCTGTCGCGCCGCACCCCGGGGTGGTCGCCCACCGGGGCGTCCGAGCCGGTCCACTTCGCGCCGCCCTTGAGAGTGCCGTGCAGGGCCCGGTCGCTCTGGTCGTAGGCGACGGCCCCGGAGCCCTCGTCGAACCGGTAGTAGGCGACCAGGCCCGCCTCGTTGCCGACCAGGCGGTGGTTCAGGTCGTCCGCCAGCTCGGTGGCGGACCGTACCCGGTCCCACACCCGCACCTCGTCGACGTCGCCCTCGAAGAGATCGACGGTGGCGCCGGAGACCTGCTTGCCGAGCAGGGTGTTCACGCCCGTGGCCGGCGTGAACGGCATCGCCCCGCTGCCGGACAGCTTGCCGTTGACGTACAGCTTCGCGGTCGTCCCGTCGAAGGTGGCCGCGACGTGCGTGTACACGTCCTTGGGAACGGTGTCGACCGAGACGACCGCCGTCGCCGCCCCCTCGTGCGCGAGGCGCAGTGACCCGCCGGCGTCCAGGCCGAACCGGTACTCCCCGCCCCGGGAGATCACCGGGCGGTCGTACGCGGTGGGCTTGACCCAGGCCTCGATCGAGTACGCCTTGCCGCCGAAGCGCAGCGCCGCCGGGTCGCCCAGGTCGACGTGCGCGTCGTTGGCGCCGGTGAGGCCCAGTGCGGTCTCCGCGTGCCCCTCGGTGCTGGTCACCGGCACCAGGTCCTGGTTGGTGAACGGGCAGGTGCCCGGGCTGCGCTCGAACACCGCGTCCCGGTACACCGGGTCGGGGCTGGTGTAGAAGCGCGTGCCCTGGGTGTTGAACAGGCCTTGGACGCCCTGCTCGACGCTGAAGCTGTCGATCCGTCCGGTGGCGTCGTTGTGGGCGAACAGCTGCCAGCGCCGCGCACTGCTGACCGCGGTGGGCACCAGCACCGCGGCGAACCGGCCGCGGGTCAGGTTGCGGATGAACGACAGCTCCTGGGTCGGCTCGTAGAACGGCCGGCCCTCCATGTCCTCGGTGCCCAGGGTGTCCTTGGCCGACGCGGGACGGGTGGCGTGCCGGCTGCGCTTGTAGCGCACCTCCAGCACCGGCTTGAGCTTGCCGTCCACCAGCAGGAAGCGGTCGCACAGCAGGGTGTCGCGGACCAGCGGCACCTTCTTGGTGCCGCTCAGCACGTAGTCGGTGCGGGAGGCGTTGGCGGAGCAGCCGCCGTCGGTCAGTTTGTACACCGCGTCGGGGTGCGTCTCGCCGATCGACTGCCGCAGCACCACCACGTACGTGCCGTCCGACACCACGTGGAACGGGGCGTCCGCGGTCAATCGCGCGGTCGTGGACAGGTACGGGTCGATCTCGCTGTCCAACGGCCGCTCGTCGACCGCCGCCTCGGCGCCGCCCCGCTTGACCGTCGGCATCGCGGTCGCCCCGGCCACGGCGAAACCCACCTCGGCCAGCTCCCGCGGAAGGACCAGCTCGGCCGGGTTGTCGCTCCAGTACGCGGCGTCCGCGTCCCCCTTGGACTGCTGCCCGGCCAGGTCCAACACGGAGTAGACGATCCGCCGCGCCGAGTCCATCGCGAACGCGATGGTCGTGCCCTGGTGCCGGGCCATCGTCACGTGCCGGTACGACCGGTCACCGTAAACCTTCAGCAGGGATTCCTGAGGTGCCACTGTTCCCCTCCCACACGTGCGGAACACCGCTCCCGTTCTCCCCCGGCCCGGAGCGGCGATGGACATGCATCGCACCCCTCGCGGGGCGTCGGCCAGTCTGGCAGCTGCGGAAATTCTGTGAAGGAAATACGAACAAGGGTCTATCGCTTGTGACTTGATTGGTCATCAGTTGGCTGAACTTCGATGACTGATCGGGCGGGGAGCCGTTGCGTCCGGGGAGGCGGGGCGTCTCCCGCGAGCTGCCGGCTCGACCTCGCGGTCTCCTCTCAGCGCTTCTCGGCGTCTCTCGTCGTCATCACCGCCGCGTGTGCACCGGTTGCGGAACGATCTTCCTTGGACGCTGCATTTCCGCAGGTCAGAGGCGTGTTCGATCAGAACTGCGAGTGGCAGGGGCCCGTTCAGGTTTTGGTGGCGGGCGGTGGGGTGGTGCGGTGGAGGGTGCGGACGGCGGGGGTGGTGAGGAGGGCGGTGCAGCCGGCCAGGCAGGCGGCGGCGGAGAGGAGGAGCAGGCGGTCCGGGGAGGCCAGGGCGATCGCGGGGCCGGCCAGGATCTGGCCGAGCGCGATGCCGGAGACCGAGCCGCCCAACTCGTAGGCGGAGACCCGGTTGAGCACCGCGGGCGGGGTGTGGGTCTGGACGCTGGTCGCCCACATCACCGACCAGAACGCCAGGGCGCCGCCGCCCAGGACGTGGCCCGCCAGCAGCAGCGGCAGGCCGGTGCCGAGTGCCACGCAGAGCGGCAGCACGGTGTACAGGGCCATCGCCAGCGCGCCGGCGGCCAGAGGGCGGGCCGGGCGCAGGCGCAGGGCGAGCAGGCCGCCGAGCACGGTGCCGGCGCCGAGGGAGGAGACGGCCAGGCCGTAGGCGTCCGGGCCGAGGCGGGCGCCGACCAGCGCCGAGCTCAGCGGTACCAGGGGGCCGAAGACCAGGACGCCGTAGCCCATCCAGATCAGGATCACCGCCCACATCCAGGTGCGCGCGCGGAACTCCCGCCAGCCCTGGCGCAGTTCGCGGCGCAGTGAGCGGTCCGCGGCGACGGTGTCGGCGGCGGCGACGGCGTCGGCGTCGGCGTCGGCCGGGGCGAAGCGGACCAGGGCCAGGCAGAGGGCGCTGAGCAGGAAGGTCCCGCTGTCGATCGCGTACACCGTGCCGGCGCCGGTGACCGCGATCAGCAGCCCGGCGAGGGCCGGTCCGAGCAGGTGGGCGAGGGCGTCGGCCACCTTGAGGGTGGCGTTGGCCCGCTGCGGGTCGCGGGCGACCAGCGGGACCGTCCCGTTCGCCCCCGGCAGGAACATCGCGACCGCCGCACCGGCCACCGCCGCCATGGAGACCAGCAGCCAGAACGGCGGCCGTCCGGCGAAGAACGCGGCCGCCAGCACGCCCTGGGTGAGCACCCGGACGAGGTCGGCGGCGACCATCATCCGGCGGGCGCCGATCCGGTCGGCGAGCACCCCGCCGAACAGGACCAGGACCACGAAGGTCCCGGTCCAGGTGCCGAGGACGAGGCCGACCCCGGCGGCGCCGTACAGCGCGCCGACGGCGAGCGCGGCGGCCACCGGCATCATCGCGTCGCCGAGCAGGGAGACCGCGCGGGCGGTGAAGTAGAGCGTGAAGGGCCTGGTCCACAAGGGGGGACGGGTGGGGGCGGCGATGGCGGTCCGGCTGCGGGGCCGTTTCCGGGGCGGGGTCTGCGCGATGGTCACAGCAGGGATAGTGGTATGGACCAATCGACCGCCCCAGTGTCCGGACCGACATGATGGGGTACTTTCCCGCCATGACACCGCGTCCGTTGCCGGAACCCCCCGCCCCGCACCGGGTGGTGGCCCTGCTGCTGCCCCCGCAGGCGACCTTCCCGCTGGCCTGCGCGAGCGAGGTGTTCGGTGACCACGGCCCGGCCGTCCCCGCCCGCTACACCTTCGAGGTCTGCACCGAGCACCCCGGCCCGGTGCCCACCCGGGCCGGCTACGACCTCCTGGTCACGGCGGGCCTGGACGCGCTGGAGGACGCGGACACCGTGCTGGTCCCCGGCTGGCAGCAGCCCGCCGGGGCCGAGGTGCCGCCGGCGGTTATCGCGGCGGTCGGCCGGGCGCACCGGCGCGGCGCGCGGATCGTCGGCCTCTGCTCGGGCGCGTTCGTGCTCGCCGCCGCCGGACTGCTGGACGGCCGCCGGGCCGCCACCCACTGGGCCAGGACCGCCGAGCTGGCCGCCCGGTTCCCCCGGGTCCGGGTGGACCCCGGGGTGCTCTACGTCGACCACGGCGACGTCGCCACCAGCGCCGGATCCGCCGCCGGGGTGGACCTCTGTCTGCACCTGGTGCGCGAGGACCACGGCGCCGCGCACGCACTGCGGATCGCCCGGCAGTTGGTGATGCCGCCGCACCGCGAGGGCTGCCAGCTGCAGTACGCCGAACTGCCCACCTCCGGGCCGGTCGCCGACTCGCTGGCCCCTCTGCTGGAATGGCTGGCCGGGCGGCTGGACCAGCCCGTGAGCGTCGCCGAGATGGCGCTCCGCTCCCAGGTCTCGGCCCGCACGCTGACCCGGCGCTTCACCGAACAGCTCGGCATCAGCCCCGGCCGCTGGCTGCTGGACCGACGGATCTCCGCCACCCGGGCGCTGCTGGAGGAGACCGACCTGCCGGTGGAGACCATCGCGCGCCGAGTCGGTCTCTCCTCCGCCGTCAATCTGCGCCGCCGCTTCCACGAGGCGCTGCGCACCACCCCCGCCGCCTATCGCCGGGCCTTCCGCGCGGACGGCTCCGGCAGCCGGGGCGGGGCGGCGGGAGAGGGCGGTACGGCGGGAGAGGGCGGTACGGCGGGAGGGGGTGGCGTGGTCAGGCCGCGGCGCGGACGAGGAGGGCGGTGATGCGGGCCTCGATCTCGGGGGTGAGGGCGGTCAGGGCGAAGCCGGTGGGCCACAGCCCGCCGTCGTCGAGGGCGGCCACGTCGCTGAAACCGACGGTCGCGTAGCGGGACTTGAACTTCTGGGCGCTCTGGAAGTAGCAGAGCACCTTGCCCTCCTCGGCGTACGCGGGCATGCCGTACCAGAGCTTGGGGGCGAGGGTCGGCGCGGCGGCCCGGACCAGCGCGTGGAAGCGCTCGGCGAGGACGCGGTCGGCGGGCTCCATCTCGGCGATCTTGGCGAGCACGTCCTGCTCGGCGTCCGCCTTGGCGGTGCGCGGGCTGCGGCGCGAGGCGGTCTTCAGCTCCTTGGCGTGGTCCTTCATCGCCGCGCGCTCCTCGGCGGTGAAGCCGTCGAACTTCTCGGTGCGCTCGGTGGAGGTGAGGGTGGTGTTCATGGGGGTTTCCTTCGCGGTGAGTCGATCGGGGTGGGAGGGGCTTCGGGGGTGGTGCTCGACGACCGGCGGGTCAGACGAGCCAGCGGCCGTCGCGCATCAGCTCGCGGCCGGACAGCTCGTCGGCCTCCCGCCAGGCCTGGACGCGGCGGAGCGTGACCCGGAACCAGCTGTACGGCGTGGCCGACTCCCGCGGGTCGAAACCGGTGCGGGCGGCGAAGCGGTCGCCCCGCTCGCGCGGCAGGGCGTCGATCGGGAGGACCTCGACCACGCCCTCGATCATGCAGACGTCGCGGGTGTGGCCCAGTGCCAGCCGGGCCGTTCCGGTGGCGGCGAGGTTGCGGCCGGTCGGGCCGGCGGTCGGGGTGGCGAGCAGCAGCGTGTCGCCGTCCCGGTCGAAGGAGAGCGGGACGAGGTACGGGACGCCGTCCGGCGAGGCACTGGACACCCAGACGTCGACGTCGTGGGCGAGGCGCTGCTCGATGTCCTGGCGGCGCACCGCCCGGGGACGCGGTCCGGCGCTCGTGGGTGCGGCCATGGTCTCTCACTCCTGCGGTCGTGGGCGGTGGTACCGGGTGTTCGGTCCGCCGCCGGTCGGTGGCTTCCCGCTGTGGTCACAGCCTCTCGTGGCCCGGATCCGCGCGCCTCCGTGCCGATCACGGAACGTCCTACGGAGCGCACCACGGGGAGGGCCCGGGTGTCCGGGAACGGGGCGCGCATAATGGCGCGGTGTCCGATCCCGTGATCTCGCCCCGTGAAGCCGATGTGCTGGCGCTGCTCGGCGAACACCTCAGCAATGCCGAGATCGCCGCTCGGCTGTTCCTCTCGGTCCGCACGGTCGAGTCCCACACCTCCTCGCTGCTGCGCAAGTTGGAGCTTCCGGACCGGCGGGCCCTCTCCCGGCGGGCGGCCGAACTCGTCCGCGCCGAGCGGTCGCGCCGGGCACCCGCACTGCCCGCGCCGCTGACGGCGTTCGTGGGTCGGGAAAGCGAACGCACCGCCCTGGCGGAGGCGGTGACGACACATCGTCAGGTGAGCGCGATCGGCCCCGGCGGGGTGGGCAAGACCCGGCTGGCGCTGGCGGTGGCGGCGGACGTGGCCGGTGACTTCGCGGACGGGGCGTGGTTCGTCGACCTGGCCCCGGTCACCGGTCCGGACCGGGTGGCGGCGGCGGTCGCCACCGCCCTGGGGGTCGGGGAGCAGCCCGGGTACGGGCTCGACGAGGCGGTGTGCGCCGCGCTGGCCGAACGTCGGCTGCTGCTGGTCCTGGACAACTGCGAGCAGGTCCGGGACGGCATCGCGCCGTTCCTGGAGAGGTTGTTGACGTCCTGCCCCGAGGTCCGGGTGCTGGCGACCAGCCGGGCCCGGCTGCTGGTGCCGTTCGAACGGGTCTTCCCGGTCCCGCCGTTGTCCCGGGAGGGCGGTGGGTCGTCGGAGGCGGTGGCGCTCTTCGTCGAACGGGCCGCGGCCGCCGGAGCGACCCCCGACCCGGCGCTCATGGACGGGATCGCCGCCGTCTGCGAGCGGCTGGACGGGATGGCGCTGGCGATCGAACTGGCGGCGGCCCGCTGGCCGACGCTCGGCCTGGACGGGCTGCGGGCGGGGCTCTCCGACCAGTTGCGGATCCTGGCCGGCGGCCCGCGCGCGGACGACCGGCACCGCTCGGTGCGGGCGGTGCTGGACTGGAGCCACGAACTGCTGGAGCCGGCCGACCGGGCGCTGCTGCGGCGGGTGTCGGTGTTCGTGCTGCCGTTCACGGTCGGCGCGGCGGTCGCCGTGGCGGGCTTCGCGCCGCCGGATCCGGCGGCCGTCGCCGACGGGCTGGGCCGGCTGGCCGAGCAGAGCCTGCTCACCGCGGTGCCGTCCGCGCGCGGCACCCGCTACCGGGCGCTGGAGACGATCCGCCAGTACGGCGCCGAACGCCTCGACGAGGCCGGGGAGTCGGCGGACGTGCGGGGGCGGCACCTCGCCTGGTGCCTGGCCGGCGCGGCCGAACTCGAGCGGGGGAAGGACGAGTTCGCACAGGAGACGGGCGAGGCATGGCGGGCCGGGTTCGACGCGCTGGCGGAGGAGCTGCGGGCCGCCCTGGCCTGGGCCGCCGACCGGCCCGAACGGCGGGCCGACGCCCACCGCCTGGCCCTGGCGCTCGCCGGAGCGGCCTTCGAGCGCAACCTGCTCGCCGAGTCCCAGCAGCGTTACGAACAGGCCGCCGCGCTCGCCGGGAGCGGCAGCGACGACGGCGTGGGCGAGGGCGAGGGCGACGGCGACGGAACTGCCGGGGCGGTGGCCCTGCGGCACGCGGCCGCCGTGGCGGGCTGCCGTCGGCACGGCGACGACATGTACCGCCTGCACCGCGCCGCCGCGGCCGCCGCGCTGGACGCCGGGGACCGCGCCGCGGCCGGTCGTGACCTGGCGACGGCCGCCACCGTCGCGTACCGCTTCTCCAGCGCCTTCGCCCGCGTCGCCCCCGCCGCGGAGGTGACCGCCCTGCTCGCCGAGGCGCGCGCACTCGCCGACGGCTCCCCCGCGACCGACGCCGCCCTCGCACTGGCCGAGGCGGCCGTCCTCGCGGACGCCTACGGATCCGTCCAGGGCAGCCCGGACAACACCGCCCGGGAGACCGTCGCCCATGCCGACCGGGCTGTCGAACTCGCCCGGCGCGCGGGCGACCCGGTCGCCGAGTCCGCCGCCCTGGACGCCCTCTCCGGCGCGCACAGCTGGGCCGGGGAGCCGTTCGAGGCCGCCGCGGCCGCCCGCCGCCGGGTCGACCTGCTCGCCACGGCGCCGCGCACCCCGGCCACCACGCACGAGCGGATGGACGCCCTCGCGATGGCCGCCGCCACCGCGATCGGCGTCGGCGAACTGGACCGCGCCCGGCAGTGGGGGCGACAGCTCGCCGAACACCCGCTGCTGGCCGAGGTCGGACACCACGCGACGTCCTGGCTGCTGGTCGCGGACGCCTTCGCCGGGCGGGAGGAGGAGGTGCTCGCGGGCGCGGCACGGTTCCGCGACGCCTGGGAACAGGGCGGCCGGCCGCGGTCGTTCTCGCTCGGTCCGGCCGCCGCGGCGGTCGCGATGGTCCACGGTCTGCGCGGTGACGACGCGGCCCGGGCCTCCTGGCTGGCCGTCGCCGGCCGCGCGGGCCCCGAGGAGGAGCACCGCCACGGCTACGGCGCGGTGTTCGAGGCCACGGTGCTGCTCCACCACGGGGAGGCCCGGGCCGCCCTGGAGCGGATCGCGCCCGCGCCCGACCGGGTGTGGAAGTGGGTCTCCTGGGTCTGGCTGCACTGGTACGCGGCGCTCCGCGTCGAGGCCTCGGTGCTGGCCGGCCACCCCGACGCCCGGGCCCGGCTCGCCGTGGCCCGGGCCACGGTCGCGGGCAGTCCGGTCGCCGTGGCCCAGCTCGACCGGGCCGAGGCGCTTCTGGACGGCGACCCGGCCCGGGTCCGCGCCACGGCCGCCGCCTTCGACGCCGCCGGCTGCGGCTACCAGTCGGCCCGCAGCCACCTCCTCGCCGATGCCGGTGCCGGTGCCGGTACCGGTGCCGGTGCCGGTGCCACGACGGGAGGCGCGGGCGGTGGCATCGGCTCGGGCGGCGCGGGCGCGGCCGGGCCGCCGGGACTCAGCGGACGGTGACGGGAAGGGTCTCGTAGCCGCGCAGGACGAGGCGGTCGCGGCGGACCGGAACCCCCGCGGGAGCCAGCCGGGGGAACCGGTCGAGGAGGGCGGGGGTGGCGATGTCCGCCTCCAGACGGGCGAGCTGGCTGCCGAGGCAGAAGTGCGGGCCGCCGCCGAAGCTGAGCGGTTGGCTGTCGGTACGGGTCGGGTCGAAGCGGCCCGGGTCGGGGTAGCGGGCGGGGTCGTGGTTGGCGGCGCCCAGCATGACGAACACCGCGGTGCCGGTGGGCGTGGGCAGACCGGCCACCGCGAGGTCGGGGCCGGTGGAGACCCGCGAGGTGAGCTGGACCGGGGAGTCGAAGCGCAGCACCTCGTCGGTGAAGAGCGAGGGGTCCAGCGCGCCGGTGCGCAGGCCCTCGGCGGCCTCCGGGTGGCGGAAGAGCAGGGCGAGGCCGTTGCCGAGGAGGTTGGTGGTGGTCTCGAAGCCGGCCACCAGGAGGAGGACCAGATTGCTGAGCAGCTCCTCGCCGGAGATCCGCTCCGGCGAGTCGGCGGCGATCCGGGCCAGGTCACTGACCAGGTCGCCGGTCGGCCTGGCGAGCCGTTCGGCGATCAACCCCTGGAAGTAGTCGGCGAGTTCCTCGGCCGCCGTGTCGGCCGCGGTCAGCTCTCCGAGGTCCTGGATGAGCTCCAGGGCGATGGTGAGGTCCGAGGTGAGGGCGCGGAAGGGGTGGCGGTCGGCGGCGGGGACGCCGAGCAGTTCGCAGATCACCTCGACCGGGAGGCGGAAGGCGAAGGCGTCCATGAAGTCGACGGGCGAGCCGTCGGCGCCCTGCTCGGCCAGCTCGTCGAGCAGCCGGGACACCGTCGCCTCGATCGCCGGGCGCAGGGCGGCGACCCGGCGGGCGTTGAAGGCCGAGGCGACGAGCGAGCGGACCCGACCGTGGTCGGGGGCGTTGCGCTGGAGGATCGAGCGGCCGAGGAGTTCGATGGCGGGGTGTGCGAGCAGTTCCGCGTTGTTGGCGGCGAGGGACCGGTTGTCCTCCAGGGCGAAGGCCGGGTTGCGCAGCACCTGGTTGGCGGCCGTGTGCCCGACCGCGAGCACCGCCCCCGGACCGGCCGGGACGGCGGCGCCGAGTTCGTGCGCCCGCGCGTAGAGCGGGTAGGGGTCGAAACGCCCCTCGGTGGTCATGAGCCGCTCGATGATCGACGCGCCGTCCATGCGGGGTCCCCTCCCGTAGATCGAACTCCCCCACGGACAACTGTCGGTGGGCGGAGGGGAGTTCCCGCCCCGGGCGGGGAATGCCGCGGGCGGG